>CAYPCX010000001.1:0-393036 GCA_964409365.1 uncultured Planctomycetia bacterium
AGTCGCAAGTCGCAAGGATAAAGCAACAAGTGAAAAAGCATAGCGCAAAGGGCATAGCGTACAGCGTAAAACTGTAACGCTTTGCTCTATGCGCTTAGCTCTTTGCGATCAAAGATCTAACATCCAACATCTGATATCCCCTTGGCACCTACAGCGCCCTGACACTTTCCTCTGTCTTCTGTTTTCTGGCTTCTGTCCTCTGTTCTCTGTCTTCTGACACCTGGCACCTGAAACTTGAGACTTGGAACCTGAGACCTGAATTTGGTTTATCTTGAAAAGAAAATCCCCGTATTGTATAGTATTTAGATATTAGGCTACAGCTAGACCCTAAAAAACGGGAGGTTTAAAATGGGACAGGGAATCACAGCCATCAATGAAAAGATAGCGAAAGAAAGCGTGTTCGTCGAAGAGCTCATGGGAGAGATCAGGAAGGTCATCGTAGGCCAGGACTACCTTATCGAGCGCCTTCTGGTGGGCCTGTTGGCCAATGGGCACATGCTGATCGAAGGTGTGCCGGGCCTGGCGAAGACGATGTCCGTCAGGGTGCTTTCTTCGGCGATAAACACGAAATTCCAGAGACTTCAGTTCACGCCGGACCTCTTGCCGGCCGATCTTATAGGGACGCTCGTGTATAATCCGAAGGATGGCGCTTTTACTACGAAAAAAGGGCCGGTCTTCGCCAACATAATCCTTGCCGACGAGATAAACAGGGCCCCGGCAAAGGTACAGAGCGCTCTTCTGGAGGCCATGCAGGAACGGCAGGTGACCATCGGGGAGAACACCTTCAAACTGGACGAACCGTTCCTGGTGCTGGCCACGCAGAACCCGATAGAGCAGGAAGGCACGTATCCCCTGCCTGAAGCCCAGGTGGACCGCTTCATGCTCAAGATCAACATCGGGTACCCCAACAGGGAAGAGGAACATAATATACTCAAGAGGATGGCCTACACCAACAAGGTCATCGAGGTGTCCCCGGTGGTATCGCCCAAAAGGATACTCGAGGTCCGCAAGGTCATAGACGAGATATACATCGACGAGAAAATAGAGAAATACATCATCGATATCGTTTTCGCCACGCGCAAACCGAAAGATTACGGACTTGACGACCTGGAGGGGCTCATAGAGTACGGCGCGTCCCCCCGTGCCAGCATATACCTGGTCCTGGCGGCCAAGGCCTACGCGTTCATCCAGAGGCGCGGGTACGTAACGCCGCAGGACATCAAGTCGATAGGTCCCGACATACTCAGGCACAGGGTCATACCGAGCTATGAGGCGGAAGCGGAAGACAAGACGTCCGAAGACATCATACGGAGGGTTTTCGAGGAGGTGGAGGTTCCGTAACTGAGGTTCTGGGGACACGTTCCCGTAACGACATGTAGACGAGGGAACATGTCCCCAGAATATATATTTTTATGCCATGATTCCAAAAGAAATAATACGGAAGATTCGCAGGATACAGATAACGACCTCGCGGAAGGTTACCGATGTCTTTGCGGGCCAGTACCAGAGCGTCTTCAAGGGGCTCGGCATGGAATTCGACGAGGTCCGCGAGTACACCCCGGGAGACGAGATACGGTCCATCGATTGGAACGTTACCGCCCGCATGGGGCACCCGTACGTCAAGGTGTTCGTGGAGGAGCGGGAACTCACCATCATGATACTTCTGGACGTGTCCATGTCCCAGCGTTTCGGCACTACCGGTCGCGTTAAGAGCGAACTCGCGGCGGAGCTCTGTTCGGTGATAGCGTTCTCGGCCATCCAGAACCACGACAAGGTAGGGATGCTGACGTTCACGGACAGGGTGGAGAAGCTCATACCTCCCAGGAAGGGTATACGGCACGTCCTGAGGGTCATCCGGGAAGCCCTTTACAACAGGCCGCAGGGGACGGGGACCGACATAAATACCGTTCTGGAGCATCTTAACCGGGTCACGACCAGGAGGACGATCACGTTCGTGATATCGGATTTTTTCGCGCCCGAGTTCAAGAAAAAACTTTCAATAACGAATAAGCGCCATGATGTCATAGCGGTAACTATCACGGATCCATCCGAGATCGAGCTTCCCGACGCGGGCATCATAAAGCTGCATGACGCCGAAACGGGGGAACCTTACGTGATAGATTCCTCGGACGTTCAGGTAAGGAAAACCTACGAGGAGCGTGCGCGTAAGATAATGCAAGAGCGGAAGGAGCTTTTCCGTTCGATCAGTGTGGACAATATCGATATCAGGACCGACCAGTCGTATGTGGAACCCCTTATACGGTTCTTCAGGATGAGGGAGAGGCGGTTAAGACGGTGACGGTCGAAAATTTAAAATTGGAAATGAAAAATTCAAAATTGCGGTATCTTTTTCCGGTTGTGATCCTGTTGCTGGCGGTCTCGTTCGCACAAGCCGCGGAAGAACGCCAGATGGATATCACCGCCGGCATAGAAAACAAAGAGGTCTATGTAGGCGACAGGATTAAGCTTAACGTCATCGCGGAGGGTGTGTCCGGATACGAATTGGATTTCCCGGAAGCCCCCGAGAAACCGGGTGAATTCAGTTTCGTGGAATCGTATCCCCTGAGAAAACGCGGGAGGTCCGCCGGCCGGGTGTACGTGATGAGCATCTATACTACGGGTACGCATGTCATCCCGCCGGTCGAGGTGAAGTACCGCAGGAAAGGGGAAAGCGATTGGCGCATTACCCAAAGCCCGCAGGTGCCCGTAGAGATCCTGAGCCTTCTAACGGACGAGGATGACGATATAGTAGGGGTCAAGGGGCTGGTCGCCATAGGGTCTATCCTGCCCGGGGTGATCTTTACCTTCCTGGCCGTTTTTGTGATAGCCGTTCTTGTGTTCTATTTTTTCCGGCGCAGAAAGACAGCGTGGGAACGCCTGGAAGCCATGAGGGTCAAATCCGCGCATGAGATAGCTTATGAACAGCTGAAGCGGCTTAAGAAGGAGGACCTGCCTCACAAGGGCAGGATAAACGAATATTACGTGAGGCTTTCGGATATCGTCCGCCGTTATCTGGAGAACAGGTTCTCTTACCGGGTCCCCGAGATGACCACGGAGGAGTTCATGGAGACGATAAAGGAAGCGCCCGAATTGACGGAAGAACACAAGAAACTTTTGAAGAATTTCCTGTCCCATTGTGACATGGTCAAGTTCGCCAAATACGGGCCCACACCGCTCGAGATGCTAGATAGCTTCCGTGCGGCGGAGGACCTCGTCGACCAGACGAAGTATGTAGAGGAAGCAAAAGACATGGAGAGCGAAGGATGATACGCCTGGCGAACCCCTGGGTACTGTTTCTGGCAGTGCTTATACCTCTTCTGGTATATCTGGTAGAGAAGTTCGAGAGGCGTTTCCAGGGCACGTTCCGTTTCTCCAACAAGGATCTCGTGAGCGACATGAAACCTTCATGGCGCGTGACGCTGGTGCACAACATGTCATACATGCGCGCGGCGGCGCTGCTGTTTTTTATTTTAGCCGTGTCCAGGCCGCAGGCGGTCCTGGAAGAAACGCGGATCCACGTGGAGGGTATCGACATAGTGCTCGCGGTGGACACCTCGAGCAGCATGCTTGCCATGGATTTCGAAATGGGAGGCAAAAGGTTCAACCGCCTTGACGTGGTAAAGAACGTCGTCGAGGTCTTTATCGACAAAAGGCCCAATGACAGGATAGGCCTGGTGGCGTTCTCGGCGCTCGCCTATACAGTGTGCCCGTTAACGCTTGATCATGACTGGCTGGAAAAGAACCTGGAAAGGGTCAGGATAGGGCTGATAAAGGACGGTACGGCCATCGGATCCGCGATAAGCGCTTCGCTTAACCGGTTAAAGGACAGCGAAACGAAGGAAAAGATCATAATACTGCTTACCGACGGCCGGAACAACGCCGGCAGGATCTCGCCGATGGCGGCGGCCGAAGCCGCCAGGGCCCTGGGGGTAAGGATATACACGATAGGCGCCGGGACAAAAGGGCTCGCGCCGTATCCGGTCAAGGACATGTTCGGCAATACGGTCCTGAGGCCGGTGAAGATAGAGATAGACGATGCTCTGCTGAAAAACATCGCGAAGACAACGGACGGGATGTATTTCAGGGCGACGGATACCGAATCACTGTGGGATATATTTACCGAAATAGACAAGCTTGAGAAGACACCAATGGAAGAGACGGGATACAACACATACAGGGAGCTTTTCGGATATCTGTTGATACCGGGTCTTTTGATACTGTTTGGTGAAATAGTCCTGTCGAACACGGTCTTTAGGAGGATACCGTAGATGAGGTTCGGCGCTCCGTATATGATGGTATGGTTCTGGACCGTGCTGGCGCTCATTATATTCTACGTGCTGGCGGGACGGGCCCGGGAAAAAGCTCTCAGGCGGTTTGCCGGTGATAATATACTGCCTGAGATAGCCGCTTCTTATGACACGGGCAAAAGAAAGCTCAGGAACATCATGATGGTCTTTGCCGTCCTGTTCCTGGTGACGGCCCTCGTGCGTCCTCAATGGGGGTTCCAGTGGCAGGAAGTGAAAAGGCGCGGCATCGACATACTTATCGCCCTCGATACGTCCAACAGTATGCTGGCGGAAGACGTGCTTCCCAGCCGGCTCGACAGGGCCAAGCTCGGGATCAAGGACCTTATAAAAGAGCTTAAGGGCGACAGGATGGGTCTTATTGTTTTTTCCGGCACGGCGTTCCTGCAATGTCCGCTCACGGTGGATTATGACGGGTTCCTGCTCACGCTTGACGACGTGGACGTGGACACGATACCCGTAGGGGGAACGTCTCTTTCGAAGGCGATATACACGGCCATCAACAGTTTTGAGGAGTCGCAGACGAAAGACCAGGAGAAGATACTTATTATTATCACCGACGGCGAAGACCTTGAAGGCGGAGTGGAAAAAGCCGTCGAGAGGGCGAAAGCGAACGGGGTAACGATATTCTGTGTCGGCATAGGCACAAAAGAAGGCGAACTTATACCCAGTTTCGGCAAGTCCGGCAAATTTGAATTTCTAAAGGACGCCGAAGGTAACGTGGTGAAAACGAAGCTCGATGAGGAACGCTTGCAGAGGATAGCTCTTGAGACGGGAGGCATGTATGTCCGCGCGACCGGCGCCGAATTCGGCCTGGACCTTATTTACAAAGAAAGATTGTCTAAACTGCAGAAGCAGGAGTTCGAGGCCAGGATGGAAAAAAGGTACCATGAGAGATTCCAGATCCCCCTGGGCATAGCTATCTTCCTGCTTTTTCTCGAACCTTTGATAGGGGACAGGAGGAGAGGAGCGTCATTGTAGCAAGTATCAAGGAAAAAGGAAAAAGGAAAAAGTATCGGGTGGTATGAAGAACGGAAAAGAACTTATAGTAGTGGTTGTTGCAGTGGTATGCGTGTTTAGCGCCGGCCAAGCATATGCGGCGTCCGCCAGAAGCCTGGCAAGGAAGGGTGACAAGCTGTATAAAGAAATGGAATATGAAAAAGCCCTTGAAGAATATGACCGGGCCCTTGAGAAAAAACCCGATGATCCTGTGATACAATATAACCGCGCCGTGACGCTTTACAGTAAAGGTAATTACACCGGTGCCAAGGAGTCTTTTACGAGCTCGCTCGCTTCAGGCGAAGAGGACCTGGAAGACAGGACGGTGTATAATATAGGGAACAGCATATACCGCATGGCGGAAGAGGCGGAAAGAAAAGACATGCAGGCCGCCCTTAAAAGCTATAAAAATGCTACGCAGTATTACAAACGCGTTATGGAGATCGCTCCGGACGACTTTGACGCGAAATTCAATTATGAATATACACTGAAAAAAATAAAGGATATTGAAAGCCAAGGGCAGCAGCAACAGCAACAGCAACAGCAACAGCAACAACAACAGCAGCAACAGCAGCAGCAAAAAGATCAAAAAGACCAAGAGGATCAAAAAGACCAGCAGGACCAAAAGGATCAAGAGGACCAAAAAGATCAAAAGGATCAGAAAGACCAGCAGGACCAAAAGGACCAAAAAGACCAAGAGGACCAAAAAGATCAAAAGGATCAGAAAGACCAGCAGGATCAAAAAGACCAAGAGGACCAAAAAGATCAAAGGGATCAGAAAGACCAGCAGGATCAAAAGGATCAAGAGGACCAAAAAGACCAAGAGGATCAAAAAGACCAAAAGGATCAGAAAGACCAGCAGGACCAAAAGGACCAAGAGCAGAAAGACCAGGAGAAGGAAAAGCAGCAGCAGGAACAACAGCAGCAACAGCAACAGCAGCAAGAACAATCCCGTAAGGAGCAGGAAAGGCAGCGTAGGCAACAGGAGCAAAAAGAACGCAAAGAAAGAGAAGAGCAGCACAGACAAAAGCAGCAGGAACAGGAGCAGCGGGAACAGGAGCAGCGGGAACAAGAGCAGCGGGAACAAGAGCAGCAGCCGCAACCGGAAGAATTCGATGAACAGGCCCCGGAGTCTGAACAGCAGATGGACATGCAGCCGATAGAAGGGCAGATGACCGAGGAAGAGGCCGAGATGCTTTTAAGGAGCCAGCAGGAAGAAGAGAACCGCATGAGGGCGGAACAGAAAAAGGCCAGGAGAGGCCAGCGTCCTCCTGTGGTCAGGGATTGGTAGCGGGTAATGACAAATAACAAAATTCAAATGACAAAAATACCGGCCATATTTCTTGCCATATTCCTTCTTTTTGGGGGGTATGCGTTCTGCCAGGATCGGCTTGAGGCGGAACTCGAGATGAGCCATGTGTCCGTGGGCAATCCCCTGTATCTTTATCTGACCTTTCATGGAGCGCAGGATGTGAAAGCGCCGGAAGTCCCCCCGATGGACGGCCTGAAAATAAAATATGTCGGACCTTCGACCAAGATCACGGTCATAAACGGCAAGGTCTCAAAGTCAGTGACACATACGTACCTGATATTCCCGACAAAATCGGGAGAGTTCACCATAGGTCCTTTTTTCGCCGATCATAATGGTGAGATGTACAAGGCTGATACCGTGGATCTGGCGGTCAACCAGACGCCCGGTTCTTCCAGGGGGAGCGGAGCGACTTCTCCCGGCCCTTCCATCACGTCTTCTTCCGGGGGGAATGAACCGCCGGCGGAGCCTTACGTGAGCGACAGGGTATTCCTGGTGATGGAAGTCGACAAACGCGAGGTGTACATAAATGAGGTCATTTCGCTTACGTTGAAGTTATACGTCAACCAGATGGGGCTCAAAAACATAGAATATCCGGTCATCCCGCATGAAGGGTTCTCGGCCGGGGGCTTTGGTGAGCCTCAAAGAAGCTGGGAGATGTTCCGAGGGACCAGGTATGACGTCCTGGTCTTCAGGCAGGACATTTTCGGCATAAAAGAAGGCGATTATGTCCTGGGGCCGGCCAGGATGAAATGCACGCTTATGATACGAAGCGGGTCCGCGAGACGTTCAGCGCGTTTCGGTATAAGCATATTCGATGACGATTTTTTCTCAAGCAGGTTCAACTATAAATCCTACCCGATCGAGCTGCTGTCCGAAGAGATACCCGTTGTGATATTGCCCGTTCCGAAAAAAGGAAAACCGGCTGATTACCAGGGCGGCGTAGGCGATTTCACGCTGGACGTGGATGTGGAGCCAAAAAATGTCAAGGTAGGTGATCCGATAACCGTGCGGATGACCATCGGCGGAAGGGGGAACCTGGATACGGTGACCGCTCCGACTTTCGGCTCGCTCGATGGATTCAAGACATATGAACCACAGGTGTCCAAGAAAGGTTACCAGAAGACATACGAGCAGGTCCTGATACCGAAAACGGCTGATATCAAGGAAGTGCCGGAGGTATCATTGAGCTTTTTCAACCCGCACACGAAGAAGTACGAAACGCTGCGTAAAGGCCCGTTCAAGATAGAGGTCGTAAAAGGACCCGAGACGGAAGCGGCGGTGAAGATGGTGGCCATGCCGGGAACGGAGAAGGTATTCTATCCCGAGGAGAAGTTCGGAGAGGACATAATCCATATAAAAGAGAATATCGGCCGGCTGGACCGTAAGGATTCCTGCCTTTACAGTAATCCCGTTTTCTGGGGCGGGCAGGTCCTGCCGCTGGTGATATTCGCGGTCTTTTTTGTCCAGTACAGGGAAAAGCAAAGGATACGTACCGACGAAAGTTACGCGCGTTTTCTGAAAGCCCCCCGGAAGGCCCGAAAAGGTATTGCAAGGGCAGGGGCGTATCTCGCCAAAGGCGATGAGACGGCTTTTTACGATACTATCTTCAAAACGCTCCAGGATTACCTGGGAGGGAGGTTCGGTCTTCCCAAGGGGAGCGTGACAAGCCAAATAGTGGATGAAAAGCTCCGCCCGGCGGGTTGTGACGAAGACATGATGGATATGCTTCGCGATGTTTTTTCCAAATGCGAGGTGGCGCGTTACGCGTCTTTTATACCCGGCGAGGGGGACACCGCGAAAGTCCTTGAAGAAGTGAAAAAAGTAATAGTTTATCTGGAGAGGATCAGGTTGTAGGTTTCAAAAGACAGAGGGAAGTGTCAGAGTAACAAGGAAAAAGGATAAAGGATAAAGTAGCAAGGGACAAGGAAAAAGTGTCGGGGACAGGTTACAATGTTGGATCTTTGATTGCAAAGAGCTAAGTGCATAGAGCAAAGAATTACAGTTTTACGCTGTACGCTATGCCCTTTGCGCTATGCTTTTTTCACGGGTTACTGGAAACTGGTTGCTGGTGTCAGAAGACAGAGGACAGAGGACAGAGGATAGAAGACAGATGATAGGACGGAAAACAATACTGCGAATATGCGTGATCACGGGGTTATTTCTTTTTGCGGCGTGTACCTGTCACGGAGCGGGTGAAGACCGCGAAGCGAAAGTAAGTCCCGAGCGGCTTTTCGGAAGAGGTAACGACTACTACGAAAAAGGCGAATATGACAAAGCCGCGGAAGAATACGGCAAGGTACTGGCTGAAGGCTATGAAAGCGGACCGCTTTATTTCAATCTGGGTAACGCGTACTTCAAGGACGGGAAGCTGGGGGAAGCCATACTGAATTATAAGCGCGCTAAACGGTTAATGCCGCGCGATGCCGATCTTAACGCGAACCTGAGATTCGCCCGGGCGAAGGTAAAAGGCGGGCAGCTGCGCGCGAAAGGTATATGGAAATGGCGACCTTTAAGGATGTATGCGGGAAACCTTACTGTCAACGAGCTTTTGTGGTTGTCTTCGGGTATGTATCTTTTTATAGTGGTCCTTTTGTTTATGTCCGTGGTGTTCGCGGGCAAGAGGCGTTTCCTGACCTCGGTCGCGGTGCTGGCGGCCGTTATGGTACTTTTGAATTCCGCCGTGGCCTTCCGGAAAATAAACGTAGAACGCAAGATGGCCGTTGTCGTCGTGCCGAGCGTGGACGCGAAATTCGGACCGTTCGAGACGGCAACGAAGTTCTTCAATCTGGACGAGGGGATGATCGTGCTGGTAGTCGCTAAAAAAGACGATTGGCGCAAGGTAGAGCGGTCGGACGGTAAGACGGGTTGGGTGAAAGCGAACGAAGTGGAGAAGGTGCGGTAAAACAGGGAATGGAGGTTCTGGGGACACGTCTGTGTAGGAGGCATGTAGACGAGCAGACATGTCCCCAGAATATATTATTATGAATAATTCATTACGAGAGAAACTCAAGACGGATCTGGTGCTTCTGGACGGGGCATTCGGCACTTACATCCAGTCGTTCGGCCTGGCCGACGCTGATTTCCGAGATAAACCCGGTTGCATGGAATATCTTGCTTTTACCCGGGCCGATCTTATAGGCAAGGTCCACGGCGATTATCTCGAGGCCGGAAGCGACGCAGTGGAGACGAATACTTTCGGGGCGAATGCCGTGAAGCTCGCCGAGTATGGTTTAGCCGGGGACGTGTACGACGTGAACCTTACGGCGACCAGACTGGCCAGGAACGTGGCCGATGATTTTTCGACGTCTTCAAGGCCGAGATATGTGATAGGTACTATGGGGCCCACGGGAAAACTTCCCTCGTCCCTGGATCCGGTGCTGGGAAATATCGCTTATGACGAGCTTAAGGCGATATTCCGCGATCAGGCTCTTGGTATTATCGACGGCGGCGCGGACGCGTTACTGGTAGAGACCGGCCAGGACCTCCTAGAGATGAAGGCCGCCGTAAGCGGCGCGAAAGAGGCCATGGAACGGAAAAAGAAGGACCTTGTGCTCATGGCTCAATGCACGCTCGCGAATAACGGGCGCATGCTGCTGGGTACGGAGATGTCAGCGGTGGCCGCAGTGATGGGATATCTCGGGGTCGACGTAGTAGGTCTGAACTGCAGTACGGGTCCGGTGGAGATGGAAGGGGTTTTGCGTTACCTGAAAGACCACTGTCCCGTTCATGTGTCATGCGTTCCGAACGCGGGTCTGCCCGTCGAGGTGGACGGGAAAGCAGAATATCCTATGAAGCCCGGCCAGATGGCGGATATAATGGCGCGTTTCGTAAAAAAGTACCAGCTGGACGTTATAGGGGGCTGCTGCGGCACCAATCCCGAGCACATAAAGCACATACGTGAGGCGATCAAAAGCGTGAAAAAACGGGAACCCGCCCCCGGCCGTCTTTTCGCTTCTTTTTACCAGGGGTTCGACCTGGACAGCATCGAGCGCCCGGTGAAGGTCGGCGAACGTATCAATACCCAAGGCTCGAGGAAGATGAAGGAGCTGCTGGTAAACGAGGATTACGACGGTATTATCGAGCTGGGTAAGGAGCAGCAAAGGGCCGGGTCCGAGATCATAGACGTCTCTTGCGTCCTCACGGAAAGACACACTGAAAAAAGGGACGCCTGTTTGCTCACCAGGCGTCTTGCCGAAAGCGTTCAGGTCCCCCTCATGGTGGATTCGACGGATACCGCGGTGATAGAAGAAGCGCTCCGTAACTACCCCGGGACCGCTTTCATCAATTCAGCGAATCTCGAGGACGGAGGCGAAAAAGCGCGGAAGATATTCTCGCTGGCAAAAGAGCACGCTTCCTTTGTCGTTAATCTCGTGATAGACGAAAAGGGAATGGCCAGAGATGTTGAGCGTAAACTGGAGATAGCTGGCCGGCTGTACGACATGGCCGTGAAAGAATATTCCCTGGAACCGCACAGGCTGCTTTTCGACATGCTGACTTTCACCCTCGGTACGGGAGAAAAAGAGTACCGGGATTCTGCCGTGAACATCTTTGAAGCCATAAAGAGATTAAAAGAGAAGCACCCCGGGATCCTCACGGTCCTGGGCGTGAGCAACATATCTTTCGGTCTCCGGAAGGAAGCGCGCAGGGTGATCAACATGGTATTCCTTCACCATGCCGTCAAAGCGGGTCTGGATATGGCTATCGTCAATCCGGCGGAATACGTCGAATACGGCAAGATCCCGGCGAAAGACAGGAAAATGGCGGAAGACCTTATCTTCAACAGAGATGAGGAGGCGCTGCATCGTCTGGTAGAGCATTTCGCCGCTAAAAAGCCCGCCGGACCGGCAGTGGCGGGACCCGGGAAGAAGCCGGCCATGAGGGTCGAAGAAAGATTGAAAAGGTGCGTGTTCGACAGGGATAAGACCGGTATCATCCCGCTCGTGGACGAGGCTTTGAAGAGGATACCTCCCGAAGAGATAATAAACGGCGTACTCATGGACGCCATGAAAGAAGTGGGTGAGAGACTGGATAGCGGCGAGACGGTCCTTCCGTACGTTCTGCAGTCGGCTGAGGTGATGCGCAAGGCCATAGAACACCTCGAGGACTTTATCCCGAAAGAGACCGTGCAAAAGCGCGGAAAAGTGCTCCTGGCCACGGTATTCGGAGACGTGCATGATATAGGCAAGAACCTGGTGAAGATGGTGCTTGAGAACAACGGTTTCACCGTCATAGACCTGGGCAAACAGGTCCCGGTGGACAGGATAGTGGAAGAAGCCGGGAAGAACAAAGTGGACGCCGTGGGCCTCAGCGCGCTCCTTGTTTCCACCGCGCGCCACATGAAGACGTGCGTGCAGTCGATGCACGACGCGGGGCTCGAGTATCCTCTCATCCTCGGCGGGGCGCCCGTGAACGAACGTTTCGCTAAAGAAGCTTCGGCACTTGATGATGAGAGTGTTTACAGGGGAGGGGTATTCTACGCCAGGGACGCTTTTACGGGGCTGAAGATAATGCAGGCGCTTATGGATTCCGGGAAAAGAAAAGAGGCGATGGATGCCTATTTCAGGCATACAGAGAAGGAAATAGCCGGACATGAAAAGGCGCCGGCCGGGATGAAAAGACCTTCCGGGAAGGCTCCCGCTGAAGTGCCGGCCGCGCCGTTCTATGGGGTGCGGCCCCTTTCGAGTATACCCGCGGATGAGGTCTTCGACCTGCTTGACGAAAGAGCGCTTTTCGAGTCGTCATGGGGCGCGAAGCTCAAGGACGGCAAAGAGAAACGCCGCGTGATCGAAAAAGAATTCCGGCCGCTTCTCGCGGAACTGAAAGAGGAATCCCTGCGCAAGGGATGGCTGGACCTCAAGGCCGTTTACGGGTATTTCAGCTGCCGGGTTAAAGACGAAGAGATGGGCGTTGTGGATGAATCCGGCAAGGTCTTGGAGACATTTCATCTAGAGCGCTCGAAAGACGAAAAAGCCCTTGCGCTTACGGATTATTTTGCTCCAAGAGACGTCGTGGCTTTCCAGGCAGTGACCGTGGGGGATAAGATAAACGATGCTATAGGCGGGCTGAACGAAGAAAAAGAGTTCACCCGCGCGTTCTTCCTTCACGGGCTCAGCGTACATCTCGCCGAAGCCCTGGCCGAATACGTTCACGGGAAGATACGCGAAGAGCTTAAGCTGAAAAAGGCACAGGGAAAGAGATACAGCCCCGGGTATCCGTTATGGAAGGACCTGGAAGACCAGGTAAAGCTGTTTCGCCTGTTGGATGTTGAAAGACGTCTGGGAATTCATCTTACCGAAGCATTTCAAATGGTCCCCGAACAGTCGACCACTGCCATGATAGTGCATAACGATAAAGCCGAGTATTAACATAAGAGTGACAGGATATCCCGCGCTCGAACAGTTTTTGCAATGCCACAGTTGCGACAGCAAAAAAACTCGCGCGGGACACCTGCCACCCTTATATTTATGTTCATTTTTTGATAAATCTGAATATTAGAAGGAGCTTGACAGGATATCCCGCGCTCGAACAGTTTTTGCAATGCCACAGTTGTAACAGCAAAAAAACTCGCGCGGGACATCCTGCCACCCTTATATTAACGTTCATCTTTTGAATCGGATTTTCAAGGAGGATGTATGGAGTGTAAGAAAGATCGGAACATGAAGTTCTGTAATTGTACGTACGATTGCTCGAAGAAAGGCGTATGCTGCGACTGCATCCAGTATCACCTGAAGTTAGGCGAGTTCCCGGCGTGCTTTTTCCCGAACGACGTGGAGAAGACGTACGACCGCAGCATAGCGACTTTTATAGAGACATATCAAAACAGAGGACGCTGGTGGTGAGTACACACGAAATTTATGAGGGGATAGCGAGGTATTCCGTGCTCAGACAGTTTTTGCAATGCCGCATTTCCAACAGCAAAAAAACTGCGCGCGGAATACCTCACCATCCCTTTTTAAGCTTTGATATATACTACGATCGGTAACAGGGCAGGAGGGGCGGATTTTGGGTTTATCGAAATCCCAAAAACCGCATATAAACAGGATGATGGTTTGGATGTTGAATTTTGAACTTTAATTTTTTACTTTTTCCTTTTTCCTTTTTACTTGTTACTTTATCTTTTATCCTTAAACCATGGCACGCAAATACTCAGTAATAGTAGTCGGCGGGGGGCATGCGGGGTGCGAGGCGGCGCTCGCGTGCGCGCGTATGGGTGCTGCGACGCTCCTCGTAACGCTCAGGAAAGACAAAATAGGGTATACCTCGTGCAATCCTTCCATCGGCGGTGTCGGTAAGGGACAGCTGGTCAAAGAGGTCGATGCCCTGGGCGGCGAGATAGCCAAGGCGGCCGATGCCAGCTGTATACAGTTCCGCATGCTGAATTCCTCCAAAGGATACGCTGCCAGGTCTTCCCGGGTGCAGGTCGACCGTAAACTGTACAACGACTATATGAGGGAATGCCTTGCGTGTCAGGAAAACCTGGATATCGTCGAGGACGAGGGGAAGGAAGTCCTGGTCGAACATGGTGTCTGTCAGGGCGTAAGGACCGGGAGTGGGCAGGTGTTCAACGCCCCGAATGTCATATTGACCCCGGGAACCTTTATGAACGGCACGATACATATAGGCCTCGAGCATTCCCGGGGAGGGAGGATGGGCGAGGAAGCTTCGACGGGGCTTTCAGAAGCACTGTCTTCAATGGGGTTCCGCGTGAACACCCTGAAGACGGGGACTCCCGCTCGCCTTGACGGCAGGACGATAGACTTTTCGGTCCTGGAACGCCAGGACGGGGACGGGACAGTGATACCGCTTTCGTTCTCCACGACGGAGATCACGCTGCCGCAGAAGCCGTGTTATATAACGAGGACGAATGAAACTACGCATTCCATCATCAGGGAAGGTTTGGACAGGTCCCCGCTGTATACCGGGAAGATAAAGTCGACAGGAGTGCGTTACTGTCCGTCGATAGAGGACAAGGTGGTAAGGTTCCCCGACAGGGATTCGCATATAGTGTTTCTTGAGCCGGAGGGCCTGGATACGGACGAATATTATCCTAACGGTATCTCCACAAGCCTGCCGGTAGATGTGCAGGAAAGAATGATCCGCAGCATCAGGGGTCTCGAGAACGCAAAGATAAACAAGCCCGCGTACGGGATCGAGTATGATTTTGTCGATCCCACCGAACTTGGACCGACTCTGGAGACAAAAAGAGTGACCGGCCTTTTCATGGCGGGGCAGATCAACGGCACTACCGGTTATGAAGAAGCGGCGGCACTGGGCCTCATGGCCGGGATAAACGCGGCTATGAGGGCTAAAGGAAAGGATGCCGTAATACTGGACCGGTCCCGGGCTTATATAGGCGTCCTTATAGACGATCTGGTAATGAAGGGGACAAGCGAACCTTACAGGATGTTCACCTCGCGCGTGGAACACAGGATACTCATACGCGAGGACAACGCGGATACTCGGCTTTCCGGGATAGGGTACGAGCTGGGACTCCTCCGGCGGGAGGAGCTTGAAAGAGCGAAAAAGAAGCAGGCCGATGTAGATGAACAAAAAAAGAAATTGAAAACCTCATCTGTGTCGCCGGGAGGCGAAGCCGATATCCTGCTGGAAGCTAAAGGCGAGACGCCTGTCTCAAGGAAGACGACGCTGGAAGAACTTTTAAAAAGGCCGGGGATCACCTATGATGAGGTGCTCGGGCTTGATAAGGGTTTGTCCGCTCTTCCGTATTATGCGAAAGTGCAGCTGGAAGTAGACGTTAAATATTCCGGTTATGTGGAAAGGGAGCTCGCCAGGGTCGAAAGGTTTTCCGATCTGGAGAAGATCCGCCTGCCCGATGATCTCGATTATTCGGGTGTCCCGGGACTTTCGAACGAGATAAAGGAGAAGCTCGCTTGTTTGCGGCCCCGTTCACTGGGACAGGCCTCCCGCATATCGGGTGTGACCCCGGCCGCCGTGTCGATCCTGATGGTGAGATTGAGGAAGTAGGGCTTCGGAGTAGGAGTTTTGATATTGGATGTTAAATGTTGGATGTTAGATCTTTGATTGCAAAGAGCTAAGCGCATAGAGCAAAGCGTTACAGTTTTACGCTGTACGCTATGCCCTTTGCGCTATGCTTTTTCACTTGTTGCTTTATCCTTTATCCTTTTTCCTTGTTCCTTGTTCCTTGTTACTTGTTACTTGTTACTTGTTACTTGTTACTTGTTACTTGTTACTTGTTACTTGTGACTATAACTACTATGTATTATTATCCGTTCAACAAGTATCTTCGTGAAAAATTCGGCGAAAAGGTGAGACGGCTAAGCCTGAACGCCGGTTTTACGTGCCCCAACAGGGACGGAAAGCTCGGCACGGAAGGATGTGTTTTCTGCAATGAGTACGGTTTTTCGCGGTTCGCCGGAAAAAAAATATCTCTTGATGAACAGATAGTAAGTTCCATGAAAAGGGCCGCCGAAAAATACGGCGTTAGAAAGTTCATAGCGTATTTCCAGAATGCTACCAATACGTACGCTGATGTCCGGGATCTGAAAGCCGCGTACGACGTGATAAAGAACTATCCCGAAATAGTAGGGCTTTTCATCTCGACGAGGCCGGATTGCGCGGGCGATGAAGTGCTGGACCTTATCGCGGGTTATATCGGTCTTTACGAGGTCTGGATAGAGTACGGCCTGCAGAGCGCGCATGACAGGACGCTCCGGGGGATAAATCGCGGGCATACTTTCTCTGTAACGGCGGAAGCTATAAAGAGAACGGCCGAAAGAGGCATAAAGGTCGGGGCGCATGTTATCCTCGGATTGCCGGGGGAGTCGAGAGAGGACATGATCGCCACGGCGAAGGAGGTTTCCGGTTTACCCGTTAGCGGGGTGAAGCTCCACCTCCTGCATGTTCTCAAGGATACCAAGCTCGAAGAGGCGTACAGACGAGGTGAAGTGGAGCTCATGGAGCGGGAAGAGTACGTAGGGGCGGCGTGCGATTTTCTGGAGTATACTCGTCCGGACAGGATCGTCCTCAGGCTTGTCTCGGACGCGAAAGAGGATTATCTGGTCGCTCCCGGCTGGATGAACGATAAAATGAAGGTAATAGGCGCGATCGAGGATGAATTCAGCAAAAGGGGCACCTGCCAGGGAAGCGCGCTGGCCGGCGTAACCTGAAAAAATTTGTCACATTTTGGGTAATATGTTATTATAATACCTGTTAAATGTACTGCCAATATTGAAGGAGGGAAGATATGAATATGAGGATGCTTGTATGTGTTATCATCATAGCGGTCATGGTCGTCTGTCCTCTCAGTGAGAGCTTTGCCGCCAGGAATTCTTCTTCCGATCTTCTCCGTCAGGGCCTTCTGGGCGCGGGAGCCGGGGCTGTAGGCGGCGCTGCGTCCGGAGCCAAAGGCGGTGATCTCTGGAAAGGCGCTCTTGCGGGTGCCGGCGTCAACATAGTCGGTGGCGCGCTTCTTGATTCGATGAGCGGAGAACAGGTCCAGAGCACCCAGCAAGTGGATTCGATGAGCCCGAGAGGCGCATATTCTGACGGCTACGAAGACGGCTACAGGAACGGCTACAAGAAAGGTTACACCGAGGGGTACCGCGAAGGCCTGAATGAAGGGCAAGTCGGCCGCTGATACCGAAGCGAATGTTTGACAGGGAAACTCCGGAAACTGCTTGAGGGTTTCCCTGTTTCTTTTTTTCATGGACTTTTCCGGGGACGTGAGAGATATGAAGAAAAAGAAAACTGTCGGGAAAAAAAGAACGAAAGCTAAAGCTAAGGCTAAGGTTAAGGCTAAGGTTAAGAGCGGTAAAAAGGCCCTGCTGGATACGGAGAACCTGATCAGGTCTCTCATGGTCAAAGAGCAGGAGGTCCTCCAGACGGAAGACGCCCTTGTGGAATCCATGAGGCGCTTCCGAGACCTTTTCGAGCAGTCCCCGATCGGCGTTGCCATCTATGACCCGGCCGGCGAACTCCTGATAGTGAACAACTCTTACCTGGAGATCTTCGGGCTCGCCTCGTTCGGCGACATCAAGATGCAGAACCTGTTCAAGGCCCTCAGGCTTCCGGGTAAACGGGAAAAAGAGCTCAGGTCCGGAGAGGTCATACAGCGTGAAATAGAGTTCAACTTTGAAAAAGCCGGTCTGGCCACAAGCCGCAAAGGGGCAGCGCATATGCTTTTTACGGTCTCGCCTCTTTTCAGGGAAAAGAAGGTCATCGGGTATATGCTTCAGATACAGGATGTTACCGAACGCAAAAAAATAACCGAGGCCCAGCGGCTGGCGCAGCTCGGCCGGCTCCTTTCGGACATGGCGCACGAGGTGAATAATCCTCTCATGATCATCTCGGGCAGGGCGGAATTCGCCCTTATAGAGGGGGTAGAAGATGAAAAAATAAGGGATACCCTCAATATCATCCTGGAACAGTGTTATCTCGCCAAAGAGATCATACAGCGTCTCCTGAAATATTCCCGGATAGGGAAAGTGAAGAAAGAGCCCGTGGACATGCATAAGGCCCTTGGTCTTATCGTGGATATACTCCAGCATCACTTCCGCATGTCCAGCATAGAGCTCGAGAAAGATATTCACCCCAGTCTGCCCCGGGTCATCGGCAACGAAAAACAGCTTCAGGAAGTCTTCATGAACATCATACGCAACTCTGCCGACGCTATGCCTGACGGCGGCGTCATAAAAGTAACCGCCAGGCGCGAGAAGAACTTCATAAAGATCGATATAGAAGATACAGGGGAAGGCATGTCGGAGCAGATACTGGAAAGGATATTCGAACCGTTCTTCACGACGAAACAGAAAGGCACGGGGCTGGGGCTCGCGGTCTGCCACACTATCATACAGGAGCACGGGGGGCAGCTTCTTTATGACAGCGAGGTCGCGAAAGGCACCAAGGCGTCGATTTTACTGCCCATATAACGCCGATCAGCGTACGGGACGATATGCACAATAAAATATTGATAATTGACGACGAGCGGCGTATCGTGGAGATACTCGAGAAGTTCCTCATTTATGAGAAGTTCGAGGTCAGCAAGGCGTACGACGGCAGGGAAGGGCTCGACCTTCTGAAGAGGGACGCCCCCGATCTTATAATACTTGATGAAAAGATGCCCGGCATGGGAGGGGCAAATTTCATCAAAGAGATGAAGAAGGTCAGAAAGAGCATCCCGGTCATCGTGCTTACCGGGTCCATAAATCTTTCGCAGTTCGAACAGGCCAAAAAACCCAAATACAAACACCTACTTTATAAGCCGGTACGTCTTGTGGAACTTCTCAAGGTGATCAACGAGGTATTGAAAAGGGGGTAACATGAAGGTAATATACAGGTTCGTGGTCCTGCTGGTCGCCGCTTCCGTTATGTTTTCTTTTGCGGATCCGGCAGCGTTTGGCACGGACGAAGGAAAAGCGGTCACGCTGTCCTCGGATCCGAGGCTGAACCCGGCCAAAGAAAGCTTCGAAAGAGGCGAGCACTTCATGGAAAAAGGGAATATAGAGTTCAGGCGCAGGCCGGGACTTGCCCAGAAGATGTTCGAGCATGCCGAGGATTATTACGCGAAAGCGTCCTTTATGTACCGGGAAGAGGGCGAAAAGCTCGGTATAGATACCTCGCATGAAGTGGCGGAATGCGAAAGGATGAACCGCAAGGCCCACGTCTGGGTCAACAAGTCAAGAAGGCAGCGCAAACGTACCGGCGCGGGCATTTAATGGTGCCAAGGGTAAAGCGTTGGAAGTAACCAGTAACCAGTAACCAGTAACCAGTAACCAGTAACCAGTAACCAGTAACCAGAGAACAGACGACAGATAGCGCATGACATATAATATACTTCTGTTTTCTGTGCTCTGTTTTCTGACTTCTGGTATCTGGTTACTTCACGCTGAGATCTAAGGAGGGAACAAATGTACAGGGAAGCCATAAAGGTCCTTGACTGCACGGTCAGGGACGGGGGTCTCATTAACGACCATTATTTCGACGACCACTTCGTGAAGGCGGTCTACAGGGCCATCTCCAAGGCCGGTGTGGACTACATGGAGATAGGGTACAGGTGCTCCAAGCACATAATGTCGCCCGATAAGTTCGGTAAATGGAAGTTCTGTGATGAGGACGAGATCAAGCGCGCGATAGATGGTATAGAGTCGAACACGAAACTTTCCATGATGGTGGACGTCGGGCGCGTGGAGAAAGACGAGATACTGCCGTGCAAGGACAGTGTCGTGGACATGGTCCGCGTAGCGACTTACGTAAAGGATGTGGATAAGGCGATAGACCTGGTGAACGACGCGGTGGATAAGGGGTACGAAGGCTCCGTGAACATCATGGCCATATCAAAGGCGCTGGATAACGAGCTTGACGAGGCCCTGGACCAGCTTGAAAGGGAGAGCAAGGCCCACGTGGTGTACATAGTGGACAGTTTCGGGTCATTATATTCCGAGAACGTACAATACCTGGTCCAGAAGTACAAAAAATTCCTCAAAACAAAAGAGGTCGGCATGCACGCCCATAACAACCAGCAGCTCGGTTATGCCAACACCATCCAGGGTATCATAGACGGGTGCAATTTCGTGGACGGGACCATCTACGGTATAGGCAGGGCCGCCGGTAACTGCCCCCTGGAGCTTCTGATAGGGTTCCTGAAGAACCCGAAGTTCGACTTGAGGCCCATACTCGATGTGATCCAGAAAGAATTCCTGCCGCTGAGAGAGAAAATAGAATGGGGCTATCTCATACCTTATGCCATTACCGGCATGTTCAATGAACATCCCAGGTCGGCCATGGCCCTGAGAAAGACGGATAAGAAGGACGATTACAAGCAGTTCTTCGAGAGTTTATCCGCCTCCGAACTTGAATAATATGGACACGGAACTTTTCAAAGAACTTCCGCTGATGGGGATAGTGCGCGGGGTGTCCCTGGACGACACGGAAGAGCTTATAGAGGCCGTCATCGGCGCGGGGCTCGGCACCATAGAGATAACGATGAACACTCCCGAAGCGGCCCGTATGATCTCGAAGGCGCGCGATGTTGCCGGCGGGCGCATTGCCGTGGGCGCGGGTACCGTGCTTTCAAAGAAGGACCTCGATGAGGCATTGGCGGCGGGCGCCACGTTCATAGTCACGCCTGTCCCGGACAGGGAGGTCGCGGTTTCCTGCGTGGAAAGGGGCATACCGGTCTTTCCCGGGGCCCTTACGCCCAGTGAGGTGCTGGATGCCTGGGACGCGGGCGCCACTATGGTGAAGGTCTTTCCTTGCGGCCTTTTCGGGCCGAAGTATATCAAAGAGCTGAAGGGGCCTTTCGACAAGATAAAGCTGATGGCCGTGGGAGGCGTGCGCCCGGATAACGTGGAGGAGTATTTTTCCTGCGGAGCGGATGCCGTGGCTTTCGGCGCGAGCGTGTTCAAGAAAGAATGGCTCGAGAAGAAAGACTTTTCCTCGATCGGTAACCTCGTTGCGCAATTCGTGAAAGCGGTCGAACATATCAGACAGGCACCGAAATGACGTCTGGACTATTTAGAAGCGCTACGAAAAAGGAAAGGTATCCCGTGCTCGGACAGTTTTTGCTTTGCCGCAGAAGCAACAGCAAAAAAACTCGCACGTGACACTCTTTCCTTTTTCATAGCCCCGCTCGACACAGTCCAAACCCCATATGGGTACGTGCTAATGAGTATTAGAATACTTTCCTGGAACGTTAACGGTATACGGTCGGTCGCGGAAAAAGGCTTTTTGGACCAGCTGAAGAAAGAATCTCCCGATATCCTTTGTCTGCAGGAGACAAAGGCCTACCCTGAACAGCTGGAGAAAGGCCTGGCATCCCCCAAAGGGTACATGACCTACTGGAACAATCCCGAACGTAAAGGGTACGCGGGTGTGGCCGTATTTTCGAAAAAAAAGCCCGTTTCGGTAGAAAAAGATTTTCCGCCCAAAGGTTTCGATACCGAGGGGAGGGCGCTAATCCTTGACTACAAGGACTTTATCCTGATGAACGTGTATTTCCCCAACGGGCGGATGGGGCCGGACCGCCTGGAATATAAAATGGAGTTCTATGACGCCTTTCTCGAGTTTGCCGACGGCGTAAAGAACAGGAGCATCGTGATCTGCGGCGATCTCAACACGGCCCATAAGGCGATTGACCTTGCCCGTCCGGAAGCGAACGAGATGTTCTCGGGGTTCCTCCCGGAAGAAAGGGCATGGATGGACAAGTTCGTGGACCACGGCTACGTCGACACCTTCAGGCACTTCAACGCCGAAAGCGGCCATTATTCTTACTGGGACTTCAAGACAAGGGCCCGCGAGAGGAACGTGGGCTGGAGGATAGATTATTTTTTCGTGACTGGAAAAATACTTCCCCGCGTCAAAAGCGCCTTTATTATGCCGGAAGTCATGGGTTCCGATCATTGCCCCGTCGGCATTGAACTTTCATAAGGATATATGAGCTGTTTTAGTACCGCACCGGAAAAGGAAAGAGTATCCCGGGCTCGGACAGTTTTTGCTTAGCCGCAGTATCAACAGCAAAAAAACTCGCACGGAACACTCTTTCCTTTTACACAGTACTGCTCAAAGAGTCCATATACCCATGATTAAAGATGGATTTGACATGTCAAGAAATGTTCCGAAGTTGTTAATAGCGGATAAAAAGGGTGAGATCTTCGATGTCCCGCATCTGGAAGCCACGGGGATGAAGGGAGGGGAATATTTCCGTCTCGGCCGCGAAGACCTCGTGAAGCTCCATCCCGACAGCGAATTGTTCATGCTGCCGCACAGGAGGCCGGTCGGGTATGATCCCGGGGCAGGCCGGTTCGTGGAGCTGGAAAAAGCTCCCGTTTCCGGCAGGGACCGGCCGTGTTACGCGGTGTCGGCTTTTCTTGCCCCCGGGTACACGGTGACTTATAACGCTTCTTACCGCGAACGCGCGGGAACGAAGATACTCCCGCTTTTCAGTTATGCCGCCGTCGCTTTCTATAAAGGGGAGTTCTACGCGGCCGGTGTCCGCGTGGACAGGGAAAAACGCCAGGAGCTCGGCGGTATGGACTTAGGTCTTATCCGCAGGAATGTAAAGGCCTTTCGTAAGATATTCCCTAAGAACCGCCTGGTCAGGCACCTTGAGAGGTGCGCGCTTGTCTACGGCTGTCCCGCGGCAAGGAATTTCTTCCTCAAGAGATATGAATGTCCCCTGCCGACCTCGCCGACCTGTAACGCCAGGTGCATCGGGTGCATATCATACCAAAAAGGGAGGGACTGTTCCGTTACCCAGCCCAGGATACTTTTCGTGCCTACCCCGGAAGAGGTCGCGGAGATCGCGCTTTTCCATATCGAAAAAGTGAAAGATCCCGTGGTAAGTTTCGGCCAGGGGTGTGAGGGCGAGCCGTTGATGGTGGGGAACGTGCTGGTGGACTCGGTAAAACTTATAAGGAAAAAGACCGCCAAAGGCATGATCAATCTCAACACGAACGCCAGCAAGCCGGACGTTATAAACCGGCTTTTTGACGAAGGGCTGGATTCTATCCGCGTCAGCATGAACAGTTTTCGCCGGCCGTATTACGATGCTTATTATATCCCCAGAGGTTACGCGTTCAGTGACGTCCTTTCGTCCATACGAGAGGCCGGGAAGAGGGGAGGGTTCGTCTCGATCAACTATCTGGTGATGCCCGGGTTCAACGATTCACGGCCGGAAGTGAACGCCCTGCGCCGTTTTCTTGATAAAAGAGGAGCGGATATGATACAATGGCGCAACCTTAATTACGACCCGCTCAGGTATTTCAGGAGACTGCGGGTTTTCGTTAAAAGAGAGGAGATGATGGGGATAGATACCCTTATAGGTATGGTCAAAGATGAGTATCCGGGTATGATGCACGGGTATTTTAATCCCTCGAAAGGAAGGATGCGCCGCCACAGGTCGATATGAGGAAGTACGGGTATTGTCTTATATTTTTGTTGCTTACGTTTATTGCCGGCTGTACAGTCCGGGAAGAACCTATCGTGGTGCAGGTGGACGCCAAGGCCGCGGTGATCGCCGAGGCGAAGAACGGGGAAGTGCTGTACGAGAAGGATCCCGGTAAAAGATACCCGCCCGCTTCGACGACAAAAGTGATGACGGCTATTGTAGCCATAGAGAAGATGTCGCTTAACAAGTATATCAAAGCGGGCAAAAAAGTGAGTAAAGTGGAACCGACGGTAGCCGGGCTCGAGCCGGGGGTCAAATATCGCTTGAAGGACCTTCTTGCCGCCATACTCATCAAATCCGCCAACGACGCCGCTCTGGCCATAGCCGAAGGGGTAGCGGGCAGCGAGGAGAAATTCGTCCGCCTCATGAACACCAGGGCCAGGAAACTGGGCATGGATGACACATATTTTGCCACTCCTTCGGGGCTCCCGACCGGGAAAAAGGACTCGCAATACACGACCGCGCGCGACCTGGCCAAAATGATGCGTTACGCCAGGCGTTACGAGATCATTCTTGAACTTATGGCGCAGAAGGAAGCGGACATATACGGATCGGATGGCAGGAAAATACACCTGAAGACGCATAATAAATCCCTCTTCTGGAGCGACGACGCTCCCTGGGGCAAGACGGGATATACCAGGGAAGCGCGCCGGACCTTCGTCGGGATAGACCCTTCACTTAAGCCCAGGATAGTGTTCTCCCTTCTTAAATCCGATGATCTCTGGAAAGACATCACCATGCTTAAGAATAAGGGGCTCGAACTGTACGAACGCAAGCACAGGACCTTCTTGTCCGACCTTATTGACTGGATAAGTTCTCAAAGGCGACGCGGCCGCGAAGCGCTAAAACTGCTGTATTCCACGACCTGACACCGGGACAGCTCTCGGATTTCTCCTCATAAGGGATAATCCACATTCCTCATTCGCCCGGGATTTTTTAACCCTGTTAGAGAGTACTCTCTAACAGGGTTAATGCGTTTTTCTAACTGTTTCAAAGGGCGTAAAAGAACTCCCCAGCACTAATTTTGCAAAAATTAATGCTGGCTCAAACAGCTTTTACGCTTTTTCCTTTAAAAAGTTATAAAAACGCTAAAATCCCGGAACGCTCATTCGGAACATGGCTTATCCCTCTTGAGACGAAAGACGTTTTCGCTGTCTACTATAGTTTTTATCTTGACTGATAAGGGTGTAAGCAGCTTTCGAGTGAATGTGATTTTCAGCTGAATTTTATAACTGTTTTGGGAATCCTGCACCGAAAAGGTGCAGGGCGCCGTCATCCTGTTAAGGCCGAGTTCTGCCGGCGCCAAAATCAGTTCGAAAATTCAGCGTAAAGAAAATCGCTCTGAACGAGAAAAGTTGCTTATACCCTTGTAAGGCAGAAGAAAACAGGAAGCTGGCCCTTATTTTGCCCGGCCTGTGACCTGACACCCGACACCTGAATTATCTTGACTAATATATATAATTAAAAGTAATATATTGCCCTATGGAGAAAACATTTTCGGTGGCGTTCCTCTGGCACATGCACCAGCCCATGTACAAGGACCTTGTGACGGGCAGGTATCATCTTCCCTGGATACGTCTGCACTCCACATATTCATATCTCGATATGCCCTCCATATTGGAGGAGTTCCCGGATATAAAAGCGACCTTCAACCTTACGCCTTCTCTCATATGGCAGCTCCGGGACATGTCGTCGGAAGAAAGAATAGATGATGTTTATCTTGATCTCTCGGAGAAGGCCGCGCGTGAACTTACCGAAGAAGATAAGTGCTTCCTTCTGAAGAACTTCTTCTCATGCGATATGAGCAGGGGGGATTTCCCGCTGAAAAGGTACAAGGACCTCTTCTTGAGGAGAGGGGAGGACCTGAAAGAGGCCGCGCTCAGAAAAAAGATAAAGAATTTCAGCAACAATGATTTCAGGGACCTGCAGGTCTTTTTTAACCTGATCTGGTGCGGTTTTACCTTGAGGAAGAAAGACGGCCTTGTAAAAGAACTCATGCATAAAGGACACGGCTACAGGGAAGATGAGAAAAAGGCGCTTCTCGGCCGGCAGAAAGAGGTGGTAGGTTCCATTATACCGCTATATAAGCGGCTGCAGGACGAAGGCAGGATAGAGATATCGACATCGCCGTTCTACCATCCCATCATGCCGCTTCTGTGCCGCGGCAGATCGAAGGAAGGGTTCGATTTCCGCCAGGACCTGGAAATACAGGTTTCGAGGGCCGTTGAACTGTGCGAAGAGGTGTTCGGCAGGAAACCGGCCGGCATGTGGCCATCCGAGGGAAGCGTGAGCCAGGATATCATACCCGTCATGGCGGAGAACGGGATAAAGTGGATAGCCACGGACGAGGGTATATTACAGGAATCTTTCAAAGGCGAGGGTGTCCCGCGCGACGAGCTGATCTACAAGGCGTTCACCGTGGAAGAGAACGGCAGGAAGCTGGACATGGTCTTCAGGGACATCAATATATCCAACGCCATAAGTTTCAGGTACGCGAGCCTCGCCGCGGAAAAAGCTTCCGGAGAGATGCTCGAAGATATCAGGGGCATCGCGCGGGTCATGGAGACGCGTGAAGGGGAACATGTCGCGGCGGTGATACTTGACGGGGAGAACCCGTGGCCTTATTACCCGGACGGCGGGAAAAAGTTCCTCTCGGAAGTGTACGGCCGGCTTTCTTCGGAAAAAGATATCAAGACCGTTACGGTCGGGGGTTATCTGGCTTCACACGGCGAACGGAAAAAGATCGACAAGCTCTATGCCGGTTCCTGGATAGACAGGAATTTCCGAAAGTGGATAGGTTCTCCCCAGAAGAACAAGGCCTGGGAGTATCTGGAGAAGACCAGGAAGGAACTTCTGGGTTCCGGCCGCCCCGACGGAAAAGCCCTTGAAGAGCTTTATATAGCGGAAGGCAGCGACTGGTTCTGGTGGTATGACGACTTCGGCAGCGAACTCAATTTCGTTTTTGACGACCTTTTTAGGCTGCATCTGGCGAACGTCTACAGGATCATGGGGAGGAAAGTGCCGCATTATCTTGAAAAACCCATAATCGCCGGGCCGACGGCCCGGAAGTTGCCGGAAGCCGCGGGACCGATGGAGATGGCGCGTTACCCGAAGGTACTTTTCGTTTCCTCGGAGGTGTTCCCGTTCTCAAAGACGGGAGGCCTGGCGGATGTTTCCGCCAGTTTACCCGGGGAACTGGCTTCGCTGGGCTGTGAAGTAAGGGTCATGACGCCGTTCTACAGGTGCGTAGCGAAGGGTAGATTCGGCATAGAAAGAGAAACGCGGAGGATAAAAGGCGAGATCATGGGCCGCATGCCCGGGTTCGACCTTTATTCCCGCAAGAGCGGCGGGGTGATCACATATTTCATAGCTAACAGGAAATATTTCGCCCGCAGGGGATTATACGGTTCGAGTAAGGGGGACTACAGGGACAACGGCCTCCGGTTCGGCTTTTTCGCAAGAGCCGTTCTCGCCGCGCTCAAGGCCGTCAACTTCAAACCTGATGTCATACACTGCAACGACTGGCAAACGGCGCTCATACCGTTCTATCTCATGTTCGGTTTGAGAGAGGACGATCTTTTCAGGGACGCGGGCACGCTTTTCACCATCCACAACATGGCCTACCAGGGGGTCTTCAGTAAGAAAATAATGAAGAAGCTGGGCATTCCCGAAAGGCTCTTTAACATGAACGACCTGGAGTTCTACGGAAAGGTCAATTTCATGAAATCCGGGATACTTTATTCCGATGCCGTGAGCACGGTGAGCCACAAGTACGCGGAGGAGATAATGACCCCGGAATACGGCTGCGGCCTGGACGGACTTTTGAGGACCAGAAAAGACGTGCTTTACGGGATACCTAACGGCGTCGATTATTCGGTCTGGAGCCCGAAAGCCGACCGGTTCATCAGCGACAATTACGACGCGGGAAGCGTCGATAAAAAGCTAGATTGCAAGAGAGACCTTCTCGATCATGTCCAGCTGAAAGTCCCGCTTGACAAGCCGCTTCTGGGCTGTGTGACGCGCCTGGCGGAGCAAAAGGGCATGGACCTTTTAGCCGGCATCGTGGAAAAAATAGTGCAAACGGGCGCGGGAATGGTGGTCCTGGGCAGGGGCAGCCGGTACTATAACAACCTTTTTCACGGCCTGGCCAGGAAGTATCCTCAGAACGTGTATGCCTGCAGTGATTTCAACGACGAGCTCGCGCATAAGATAGAGGCGGGGTGCGATATTTTCGTGATGCCGTCGCGTTATGAGCCCTGCGGGCTCAACCACATGTACAGCATAAAATACGGTACAATACCCGTGGTAAGAGCGACCGGCGGACTGGACGACGTGATAATCGACTTTGACGAGGACCGGGACCATGGTAACGGTTTCAAGTTCGGTCCCGCGGAAGGGGAAGCCCTTTTAAAGGCCATTAAAAGGGCCGTTGACGTCTATGGCGACAAAGGCCTTTGGAGAAAGCTCATGGTCCAGGCCATGGGATATGATTTTTCGTGGGCGCGTTCAGCCAAACAATACCTCCAACTATACAAAAAAATAATGGAAGAGAGAACAAGTGAAAGCTGACCTGGCGATAGCGCTGCATTTTCACCAGCCGGTAGGCAACTTCGACCATATCATCGAACGGGCCTGCGACAAGTGCTATATCCCTTTTC
This sequence comes from uncultured Planctomycetia bacterium, assembly GCA_964409365.1. GTDB lineage: Bacteria > Omnitrophota > Gorgyraeia > Tantalellales > Tantalellaceae > CAYPCX01. Next base: position 28,198 of record CAYPCX010000001.1, read on the forward strand.
TCGGGACGCTTAAGGAATACCCCGACATAAAGATGACCTTCCACTTTACCGGTTGTCTGCTGGAATGGGTGGAGAGAAAAAGACCCGAGCTGATCGCGGCCATACGCTCGATGGCCGGGAGCGGCCAGGTGGAGATCATGAGCGGGGGGTTCTATGAGCCGATACTCCCTTCGATCCCTCCGGAGGACAGGATCTCGCAGATATCCATGCTGACGAGATATGTGAAGGAGAACTTCGGGTATGGACCGAAAGGGGCCTGGATCGCGGAAAGGGTGTGGGAACCGCAATTGCCTTCGGTCCTTCATGATGCGGGCATAAAATACATCATACTGGATGACACCCATTTTCTTTGTTCCGGTATTACCAAAGACGCGACGTACGGTTATTATATTACCGAGGATAACGCGAAACCCATCGCTGTTTTCCCGTCCGACAAGGTCCTAAGATATTATATTCCCTTCAAAATGCCGGCCGAGAGCATGGATTACATGCGCCGTACTTTTCATGAGAAAGGAGGAGCGACCTTTATATACGGCGATGACGGCGAGAAGTTCGGCGAGTGGCCGGGCACCCACAAGTGGGTCTTCCAGGAGAAGTGGCTCGAGAAGTTCTTTGACGAGATCATGGCCAACCGCGGGTGGCTGAGCACGCTGACGCTTTCGGAATGCCTGGAAGAGAACGATCCGCTCGGGCGCGTGTACCTTCCCACTACTTCCTATGAAGAGATGCTTGAATGGTCAGGCGGTTTCTGGCGTAATTTTTTCGCCAGGTATCCTGAATCCAACCACATGAATAAGAAGATGATCCATGTCAGCAGAAAGATGGAAGCGCTGCGCAAAAAAAAGAAAAAAGGCCCACGGCTTGCCGAGGCGGAAAAAGATCTCTTCCGCGGGCAGTGCAACTGCGCCTACTGGCACGGTATCTTCGGGGGGCTGTACCTCTTTCACCTGAGGAGGGCGATCTACCGCCACCTGATAAAGAGCGAGGCGGCGATGGACGGTCTTCTTTACGGGGGACGCCGGTTTTGCAGGACGACCGTGCTTGATCTTGATGCCGACGGGCACGACGAAGTGATAATGGAGAACAGGGAACTGGCCCTTTATCTGGCTCCGGCGGAGGGAGGCGCGCTGAAGGAACTCGATTCAAAAAAGGCCTGCCATAACTTTATCAATACCCTTGCCCGGAGGGAGGAGCCCTACCACAAGAAAATACTCGGAAAGGCCGGCCAAGTAGAAGGCTCGGCCGGCGGGGTCAGGACGATACATGACGATATACAGGTGTTTGACGAGACACTGAAGGAAAACCTCGTCTATGACAGGTACGGGCGTTACGGTCTTATCGATCATTTCCTGGACGCGGGCGCCACGATCGAAACCTTTTCGCGGTGTGATCATAACGAGGCGGGAGATTTTGTCCGGGGGAATTATGCGTTTGAGGTGAAAAAATCCAGGAAAGGCAAAATATTGACCCTGAACAGAGAAGGACTGGTGGGACCCTACCCCGTAGAGCTCGTAAAGGAAGTGACCCTCCCGGTGGCGGGTTCTTCATTCCTTGTGAAATACGTCATTTTCAATAAAAGTGAAAAAGAACTCGACCTCGTGTTCGGGCCGGAGTTCAACATCACGATGCCGGATTCCGATTCAGAAAGGTACACCCTTTGCGTAGATGACAGGGAAGAAGGCAGCCGTCTTACCGCCCGTGTCGCGTATAACGATGTCGGCAAGGTGGTTATCCGGGACGCCCAGGGTGAACTCTCTTTTGAACTTAAACCCAGCCGGAGGTGCCGGTTATGGCATTTTCCGGTAAGGACGGTCTCCCAGTCGGAGAAGGCATATGAGTTGAATTACCAGGGATCGTCCATCTTTCCGCACCTCGGGATCCGGCTTGGCCCGGGAGCCAGGGACGGGTTCGATCTCGGGGTTAATATTTTACCCCATTAGTATATAAGATTTATATTGACGGTTAAAGCCCGGAGAGTTAAAATCTAATACGCGATAAGTTTAATAGGCGCACGCCCTTGACATATTTTTTTCAACTGAAAGAGGCCTGGATGGAAAAACCGCATGCTTCAGCCGATCATTCAACGATCCGCGACATCCCGCACGGTTATGGTGATAACAGGATAGTATTGATGGCGCGAGACCCCTGGACGCTTTTTTCTTACTGGGAAGTAGCAAAAAAAGTCGAAGATGAAGTAAAGCGGAAGATAAACGAGAACGGCGAGACACCGGACAAAAGCCTCCTCCGCGTGTACGATGTGACCGGCTGCGCTTCGGATGCAGAGTACGAAGTCCTCTTCGACTTCGAACTGAGGGACTGGGCCAACAACTGGTATATACATGCCGGCCGGCCCGGTAGAGAATGGATGGCCGATATAGGGATATTGTCGTCTTCCGGCAGGTTTTACACGCTCGCCAGGTCCAACGTTGTCAAGAGTCCCGTTTACGGCATGTCCGGGGAATACGACGAAGAGTGGATGTGCCCCGAAGACCTCTACTATAAAATGTTCGCTTTCGATGTGGGGAAAAGCTCCATGGAGATGAAGGAGATACTGAACCGCCATCTCAGGGGCTGGTTCTTTTCCGGAGGGATATCCTCGGGCATGTTCGGCAGCGGAGAACTTTTCACGCATAAAAGGTGAACATGGCAAAAGGATATCTGTCTTTAGTGCTCCATTCCCACCTACCGTTCATAAGGCATCCGGAACACGATACCTTCCTGGAGGAGAACTGGCTTTTCGAGGCCGTCACCGATACTTATATCCCCCTCATAGAGGTCTTTGACCGGCTTCTGGGTTCCGGCGTGGATTTTCGCGTAACCGTCTCGTTAAGTCCCACGCTCATATCCATGCTGAGGGACGACCTGCTGGCCTCGCGCTATATCAAGCACCTGGATAAGCTCATCACACTCGCCGATCTGGAGATCGAAAGGACCAAACACGACGAAAGGATAAACCGGCTTTCCAGGATGTACCGCGACAGGTTCACCCGCGCCCGCCACGTTTTCTGCGACAGGTACGGGAAAGACCTGGTCGGGGCTTTCAGGAAGTTCCAGGACATGGGCAAGGTGGAGGTCATCACCTGCTGCGCCACGCACGGGTATCTGCCTCTCATGGACCTTTACAGGTCCGCCGTGAACGCTCAGGTCAAGGTGGCGGTCGACGTTTACAAGGACGCGTTCGGTTCCATACCTAAAGGAATATGGCTTCCCGAATGCGGGTACCACCCGGGCCATGACGAGATATTGAAGAAGCACGGCATAAGGTATTTTTTCGTGGAAAGCCACGGGGTCATGTTCGGCTCCCCCAGGCCGAGGTACGGGGTGCACAGCCCGTACCTGTGCAAGTCGGGGGTCGCTGTTTTCGGCAGGGATATCGAGAGCTCAAAAGCGGTGTGGAGCGCCAAGGAAGGATACCCCGGCGACTACAATTACAGGGAGTATTACCGGGACATCGGCTTCGACCTGGAATATGATTACGTAAAACCCTACATAAACGGCTGCGGGACCCGTATCAACACAGGGATAAAGTACCACAAGATAACCGGCCGGTCGGAACACAAAGATGTCTATGACCGGCCCGCCGCTCTCGAGACGGCGGCATCCCACGCAGGGAATTTCATGTTCAACAGGGAAAAGCAGGTGGAGCATCTTTGCGGCATGATGGATACCCGCGCACCCGTTATAGTTGCCCCTTACGATGCCGAGCTTTTCGGCCACTGGTGGTTCGAGGGGCCGGAGTGGCTGGAATTCCTGCTGAAGAAGATGCATTACGACCAGGACATAATAAAGACCATAACTCCCAGCGAGTACCTTTCCATGTATGACAGGTTCCCCGTGATGACCCCGGCCGCCTCCAGCTGGGGATGGAAAGGTTACAGCGAGGTCTGGCTTGACGGTTCGAATGATTGGATATACAGGCATCTTCACAAAATGTCGGAGCTCATGGAAAAAGCTGCAAGAGATCATACGGATCCCAGCGATCTTGAAAGGAGGGCCCTCAACCAGATGGCGAGGGAGCTCCTTCTGGCACAGTCCAGCGATTGGGCCTTTATAATGAAGACGGGCACGTTCACCGATTACGCCGTGAAAAGGACAAGGGAGCACATAATAAGGTTTCTCATGCTGCATGACCAGCTGAGAAGCGGCAGGATCGACGGTGAAATGCTGTCGGTCGCCGAGGGCAAATACAATCTGTTCAGGAATATTGATTACCGTGTTTACGCTGAAGTCTAAAAAAGGAGGAGTGTAAGAGATGATGGCAGTTGTGAGAAAAATAACCAAAAAAGCCGCGTCAAAGGACAAGAGTCCGGCCGCTAAAAAGACCAGAAAGAAACTGAGCTCCGACCAGATCCAGGAGCTCATAGCGAAAAAAGCTTACGAGATCTATGAAAAGCGCGGCGGCAGGCACGGCGATGACTGGTCCGACTGGTACGAGGCCGAGAAAGCCGTAATGCGCGGACAGAAGTAAGATAAACGAGTCCGACGGCAGATTCTCCATGGGGGCATACTGCCCCCATTTTATTAAGTGAGGTATAATGAAAGAAGTACTTTGTGTCATTCTGGGCGGAGGAAGGGGGACAAGGCTTTTCCCTCTTACCAAGGAAAGGTGCAAACCGGCGGTACCTCTTTTCGGCAAATACCGGTTGATAGACGTGCCTATCAGCAACTGCCTGCATTCCGGATTCAACCGCATATACATACTTACCCAGTTCCTTTCGGAATCGCTGAACAAGCACATCAGCCGCACTTACAAGATGGACCCTTTTACCAAAGGCTTTATAGAGATAATGACCGCCGAGCAGTCCATGGAGGATACGGACTGGTTCCAGGGCACGGCCGACGCGGTAAGACGCTGCCTTAAGCATTTTAACGATCCGACCATCAAGCACATTTTCGTCCTTTCCGGCGACCAGCTTTACAAGATGAACCTGATGGACATGTACCATTACCATCTTGATAAGGGAGCCGATGTCACGGTCGCGTGCAACCCGGTGCCTGCCGAAGAAGCGCACGGGTTCGGCGTAATGGGGATGGATAAAAGCTCAAAGATCACAAAATTCGTCGAAAAACCCGAAAACCTCAAGGCCATCAACGACATGGCCGTCAAGACCAGGGAAGGGAAGCGTTATCTCGGGTCCATGGGTATCTATCTTTTCAACAAGAAAGCCCTTATAGAACTCCTGACCAGGGACAAGAAGGTGGATTTCGGCAAGGAGATCATCCCGGACGCCATAGATTCCAAACCCGCTTATGCGTTCTGTTTTGAAGGGTACTGGAGGGACATAGGGACGATAAAGACCTTTTACGAGGAGAACCTTGCCCTTACGGATTCGTTCCCGCCCATAAATATGTTCGACGAAAAATGGCAGTTCTTTACGCGGCCCCGGTATCTCTCCCCGGCAAAGTTCGAGAATAGCTGCATAGATAAAAGCATCATAGCCGAAGGGGCGATAATCCTTTCCGCCAGGATAGTACATTCCATCGTGGGCCTCAGGATGAGGATAGACAGCGGCACGACGCTTGAGGATACCGTGGCGATGGGGTGTGATTATTACGAGACGGTCGACCAGCTCGAGGGAGATGCCACGGCGGGAGTGCCGCAGCTGGGGGTGGGCAAGAACTGTGTTATACGCAAGGCCATACTGGACAAGAACGTGAGAATAGGGGACAATGTCAAGATAGTCAACTCTAAAGGTGTTGGGGATTTCGACGGCCCCAATTATTATATCAGGGACGGTATCGTCATCATATACAAGAATTCGGTCATACCGTCGGGTACTGTTATCTGACGTCTGTCTTCTGACATCTGTCTTCTGACATCTGATAGATATGCCTGATACATTCGCCATAACCATAATTTTCATTATTGTCTGCACCGTAGTCGGCGCTTTCATAAAAGGCCGGACGAAAGACAGATGCCTGGACGATTTTTCCGGTTTCAGAGTTACCCTTGAAAGGGCCGACGGAAAAACGGTATGGGGGAAGCTCCGCGTTGAAAATTCCGGCCTGGAACTCATCTACGACAAGCCGTATTTTGACGAAAAGGATGGACATGCCGAGACCAGTTATATCCTTTACAAGAACGAATACGGCGATCTGAGACACATTGTCTGCTATCTTGACGAACTGGACCCAGCCAAGGCGGAGCTCCGCGCGAAAAGCCTCGAAAAGACGACGAACCCGGCGTGGCATTCGCGCCTTACGCGCAGGGTCCGCAATGTCTTCGGCACCGTCCGGGATTCTATCCTCGAAGTGTTCAACCTTTTCATGGGAAAGATGAAGTCAGCGGGGTCCGTCGGTAAACTGCTCCAGGGGCAGGACAAGTATATCGCCCAGATGCAGCAGCAGGCCTTTTCAGCGGTCGGGTCCGCTTATGAACCGATACTGGAAAGATATCTCGGAAAGAGGGTCATCATGGCGGTCGTCAGGGAAGGGAAAAAGAAGGAATACGAGGGCATACTGAAGGATTATACCACCGAGTTCATAGAACTGCTGGACATAAAGTATAAAGAAGGCGGTGAGCAGAAGGTCCGTGAAGCCGATATCCTGGTGCCCAGGGCCTTGGGGACGGTGCGGCACTCGGGCGTTTAGGTGTCAGAGCACAGAAGACAGAAGACAGAAGACAGAAGACAGAAGACAGAAGACAGAAGACAGAAGACAGAGGGACGTAGGTGCCAAGAGGATGTTAGATATTAGTTGTTAGTTTTTAGTTCTTGGTTTTTAGTCGTACAACTCATAACCAACAACTCACAACTCAACACTTGTTACTTTTTCCTTTTTCCTTGTTACTGTTCTCTGGTTACTGGAAACTGGTTACTCAATACCCAATACTCAATACTAAAAAGGGGAGCGAACTTTGAAGGTGCTGGGGATATGCGGCAGTCCGAGAAAAGGCGGCAATTCCGACACGCTTCTGGATAAAGCCCTGGAAGGTGCCGCCTCGGCCGGCGCCGACACGGAAAAACTTGTTCTTGATGAAATGGATATCTCGCCCGTCCGCGAGAAAGAATATGGTAATATCACGGACGAAGGACTATCGGTGGTTAATGACGACGCGAATGCCGTATTGCGGAAGATCGCAGGATGCGACGTCCTCATCATCGCGTCGCCGGTCTTCTTCGGGAGCGTCTCCACCCAGACAAAGATCATGATAGACAGGGCCCAGTGTTTATGGGTGGCAAAGAACGTCCATGGCAGGGAAGTGTTCCCGGCCAGGAGAAAAGGCGCTTTTATCTGCGTGGCGGGTTCGGACAGGGAGGATTTTTTCGAGAACGCCAGGTCTATCATCAAACATTTTTTCGCCGTTATTAACGCCGATTACGAAGGAGAGCTGTTCTGTGCCGGCGTTGATAAAAAAGCGGAAGTGTTGGAACGTCCCGAAACGCTCGAGAGTGCTTCCGAGCTGGGCAGGATCCTGGCGCGGACAACCGGTCGTTAAAAGAGCTGGATAATGCCATATGGATGTTATTCTCGGCATAGTAAAAGAATCATTTTTCCTGATGAACAAAATGTCCCCGTATCTTCTTTTCGGGTTCCTTTTCGCGGGGCTTCTTCACGTTTTCATCGATACCGCGACCATCGCGAGACATCTGGGCAAGAGCAACTTCCTTTCCGTCGTAAAAGCGTCACTTTTCGGCATCCCCTTGCCGCTTTGCTCCTGCGGCGTCATACCCGCCGCTTCTTCTCTTCGCAGGGAGGGGGCGAGTAAAGGGTCCATCGTATCGTTCCTTATCTCTACTCCCACGACCGGTGTAGATTCCATTCTTGCGACCTATTCCCTCCTGGGTGGGCTATTCGCGGTATACAGGGTGATAGCTTCTTTTATGGCCGGGGTATTTTCCGGAGTGCTTACCAATATCCTTGTCAGGGGAGAGCGGGAAGCTCCCGCGAAAGAAGAGAAGAGCTGCAGGCTTTGCGGGGAGAATGAACAGCACAGGCATTCCGTTCCATATAAGATAAAAGAGGTTTTCCGTTACGCATTTGGCGAACTCCTGAGCGACATAGGGAAATGGCTCCTCCTGGGCATCCTGATAGGGGGAGTGATCTCCTTTTTTATGCCGGATAAGTTCATCCACACGTATCTCGGGTCCGGCTGGAAAGCCATGTTCGTAATGCTCGTGATCGGTATCCCGATGTACGTGTGCGCGACCGGTTCGATACCCATAGCGGCGGCTCTCATGCTCAAAGGCATGAACCCGGGAGCCGCATTCGTGTTCCTCATGGCGGGCCCGGCGACCAACGCCATCGGGATTACCGTAATAGCCAAAGAGATAGGGAAAAAGGCGGTCGCGATATATCTTTTTTCCATAGCCGTAAGCAGCCTCGCCCTGGGAATGCTGCTGGACAAGGTATGGCATCTCCTGCATATAAAAGGGTTCGATCAAGCGCTGAAGCACGCTGAATTTTTGCCCGGCTGGATCGGATATGCCTGCACGTTTGCTTTGCTGTTGCTTATTGGTTATAATTTCTTTCATGGCATGAAGAACAAGGTGAGGAAGGAAAACCGGAGGGCCGCCGATGAAGGTCTTGATCATCGTGGACATGCTTAAAGATTTCATGGAAAAAGGCGGTACGCTTTATTGCGGTGATAAGGGCAGGGATATCATACCTTTTATCAAGAGCAAGATAGGCGAGTGCCGGACCTCGCCGGATTGCAGGGTTATTTATATCTGTGACGCGCACGATCCCGACGACAAGGAATTCAACATGTATGAAGCCCATGCCGTTAAAGGGTCGGAAGGCTCCAGGATCATAGACGAGCTCGAGCCGGAAGCATCCGACATCATTATCGAGAAGAAGACCCTGAGGCCTTTTTACGGTACCGATCTTGGCAAAGTTCTGAAAGAGCTGGGTCCGGAAGAAGTGATGGTCACCGGTGTGTGCACTTCCATATGTATCATGGAAGTGGTCGGCGGGTTGAGGGTGAGGGGATATAATACCGTGGTCTACAGGGATGGCGTGGCGGATTTTGATCCACAGGCCCACGAGCCGGCCCTGAAGAGGATGGAAAAGACGTTCAAAGCGAGAGTTTTATGACAAGGGAACTTGAGCCGAGGAATACGGGACGGTGAGTCAGGTGTCTGGTTTTGACACTCTGACACTAGTGAGCGCGGCGAACGATGACGCTCTGACACTTTAAGGAGGGCATACTTTGGCGAGGTGGCAATACGGGAAGAGGCTGAAACCCTCGGTTTTCGATATACCCGTCAAGAAGATAAAAAGCGGTTGGTACAGCGATAAATATTTCGTCCGGACCAAAAAAATACTGGAAAAGGACAATAACCACACCCGTGTTCTTATGCAGGTATTCTGCAGGAAGAACGCCGTGGTGTGCGGTATTGACGAGGCGATAGCCATACTCAAATTGTGCGCTGATAGGCCCGAGGAACTGAAAATAAAGGCCCTTTTTGACGGTGACGAGGTCAAGGCCGGCGATACGGTGATGACCATAGAAGGGGATTACAGCACTTTCGCCCATCTTGAAACGGTATACCTGGGCGTGATAGCCAGGCCCACGGCCGTGGCTACCGCCGTTAAAAAGGTGGTAAAGGCCGCCCGCGACAAAAAGGTGCTTTTCTTTCCCGCCAGGTTCGACCATTACAGGGTCCAGGCGACCGACGGCTATGCCGCTTTCATATCGGGAGCTCTCGGCGTTTCGACAGATGCCCAGGGCCTGTGGTGGGGCGAGCAGGGGCTGGGTACGGTCCCGCACGGCCTTATAGCCGCCTATAAAGGGGATACGGTCAAAGCCGCGAAGGCGTTCGACAAGTACATGCCGGCAGACATACAGCGCGTCGTCCTTGTGGATTTCCAGAACGATTGTATAGGCACTTCTCTGGAAGTAGCCGAAGCCCTCGGTGAGCGGTTGTGGGGCGTGCGCTTTGATACCGCCGAGGACGTGAGAGATATCTCCGTTAGAGGCAGGGGGAAGGATTCCTACGGCGTTTGCCCGGAACTCGTGTTCAAGGCCAGGAAGGCCCTTGACAAGCGCGGTTTCGGCCATGTGCGGATAGTGGTCTCGAGCGGTTTCAATGAAGAGAAGATAAAGAAGTTCATACGCCTTAAAGTGCCGTTCGACGCCGTTGGCGTGGGGTCGGCGCTTCTCAGGGAGAAGGTGGACTTCACGGCCGATATCGTCAAGGTTAGCGGGAAGCCATGTGTGAAGATCGGACGCAAGTATAACCCGAACTTGCGGTTGAAACCGGTTAGGTTCAAGGACACTGTTGCCAAGTACCGTGACGAGAAGAAGATCTCTCCCGCCCGCCCCCGCAAGCGATAATCTGTACGAGCCATGTTGTCAATCCCACTTTCTTATGTTACAATACCAACCTAAATTATAATCATTCCCTTATCGATACTTGTATCCACAAAAGCGGAGGCGGAAAATGAGCGGGGTATTCGGAGCTATTTCCAGCGGTAATTGTTCAGAGGTACTTCTTTACGGGATAGATTATCATTCGCATCTCGGCACCGAATACGGCGGAATGGCCGTGCTTGGCGAGACCTTCCAGCGCCAGATCCATAATATCAGCCAGAGCCAGTTCAAGTCAAAGTTCTATGAGGACTGCCAGAAAATGGTCGGCAAAAAAGGTATAGGGGTCATAAGCGACAGCAACGAACAGCCCATGTACCTCAATTCGAAGTTCGGGCCGTTCTGTATAGTCACCAGCGGTCTTATCGAGAACACGGATGAACTGGCGAAGGGGCTTATGGAGGAGGGTGTGTCCTTCAGCGAGATGGGCGGCGGCAGGGTCAACACGACGGAACTCATAGCTAAATTGATAAGCCGGGGTAAGGACCTCGTTGACGGTATTGAATATATGTTCAACGAGATAGAAGGGTCCTGCTCGCTTCTGATACTGAACGAGGACGGGGTCTACGCCGCCAGGGACCGCCTCGGTTATACGCCTCTTGTTATCGGCAAGCGCGATGACGCTTGGGCCGTCGCCTCCGAAACGAGCGCCTTTCCGAATAACCGGTTCGAGGCGGTCAAATACCTGGACCCGGGCGAGATAGTGCTTCTTAATGAACAGGGAATGGCTCAGAGAGTGCCGGGTAAGGAGAAAAACCAGATATGCGCTTTTTTATGGATATATACCGGTTTCCCGGCGTCCAGCTATGAGGGTATTAACGTAGAGACGGTGAGAGAGAGGAGCGGCCGTTACCTGGCCAGGCGTGACAAGGATATAGAGGTCGATGTGGTTTCCGGAGTGCCGGATTCGGGGCTCGCGCACGGGCTCGGTTATGCCATGGAGTCGGGTAAGCCTTTCAGGCGCCCACTGGTGAAATATACGCCCGGTTACGGGAGAAGTTACACACCGCCGTCGCAAAAGACACGCGACCTGATAGCCACGATGAAGCTCATACCCATCGAGGATATAATAAGGGACAACAGGATAGTCGTTTGCGAGGACTCTATCGTAAGGGGTACCCAGCTGAAGAACTTCACGGTGAAAAAGCTGTGGGATCGCGGCGCGAAAGAGATACACGTCAGGCCCGCCTGTCCGCCGCTCATGTTCCCGTGCAAGTTCTGCCTGTCCACCAGGAGCATACACGAGCTTGCCGCCCGCAAGGCGATAAAGGCGCTGGAAGGGCATGACCTTGAGGACGTTTCCGAGTATATAGACCACACGTCCGAAAAGTACAAGAAGATGGTGGATTGGATAACCGAAGATCTAGATGTCACTACGTTACGATACCAGACGATCGAGGATATGGTGGACGCCGTGGGCCTTCCCCGGGAAAAATTGTGCCTTTATTGCTGGAACGGCGAATGTCCCGGTGCCGGGAAAACCTGTAAAAAAGAACAGGTCGCCGAAAAGGTGGCCGGAGCAAAATAAGACCGGAAAAGAATTGAGATATTTTATGCGTTCCATGAGAACGGGAAAGTATTTAGCGCCGCTTTTCCTTCTGGCTATCCTTATCTTTCCTTTCCATGAAATTTCCCATTCACAGGACAACGATTCCCGGGAGACGCTTGAAAAGAAAGGCCCTCCGGGTATCGTGTTCCTCTACGACGGACCCGACCGTTTCTATGAAGAAAGCATAGATCTTATAAAAAAGGAGCTGGTGGGGCTGCGCGGGGGTAAGGCCCCGGTACGTTTCATGGGCACGGAGCATGGTGACTGGGACCCCGATATCATTAAACAAAAACTTGAGGCCCTTCTTGCGGACGATGATGTGGATGTCATTATCGGCGCCGGTTATTTTACGGGCATAATAGCCTCCAGGATGGAACTTCCCAAGCCCGTTATCATAGCGGACTTCTTCGATATCCAGATAATGAGCGTGCCTTATAAAGATGAGACCTCGGGGAAGAGTAATTTCACTTACCTGGCGACCCCGCATCTTGTCAGGGACCAGATAGACGCGTTCAGGAGAATAAAACCCTTCCAAAAAGTGCATATATTCATAGACAGTGTCTTCCTGGCCGAGGCCAAAAAGATAGTCCGGGAGATCAAAGCCCATGATTTCGAGATAGAATTCATCGGGTACAGGGAGAACCTGTCCGGTGCGCTCGCGGCAATAGAGGACATGGAGATCGAAGCGGTGTATCTTGTGCCGTCCTCTTTTTTGCCGGAAGAAGATTACGATAATCTTATTGACGCGCTGAACGAAAGGAAGATACCCACTTTTTCCGCCATGGGGTATGTCGATGTAGAGAAGGGCGTGCTGGCGGGCCTCATGCCGAAAATACTCACAAAATTCGCCAGACGTGTAGCTATAAACACCGACAGGGTCCTTAAGGGAGAGAACGCCGGGGATATAAATGTCATGTTCGTGATCGAGAACAGGTTCATCGTCAATGCGCGCACTGCCAGGGAAATAGACATATCCCTGCCTTTCGACGTTTTACTTAGTGCCGAGATCCTTTATGCGCATGAGGGCTGGGGAGAGGAGCTCTCTATCTATGAAGCGGTCGATGAAGCCACCAGCAACTACCTTCTTTTCAGGATCAGGGACGAGGAGATAGAGCAGGCCAGGCAGGAGCATTATATCCAGTGGTCACAGTACCTACCGACGGTAAAATACTCGCTTCTTTATGATATATATGATACCGAGACAGCCAAGCTTTCCCTGGGACTCACCCCCAAACGGTATCTTAAGAACAGGTTCTCCTTAAGCCAGCTCATATTCAGCGATCCCGTTTTTACCGAGATAATAAACAGCAAGCGGGAGGTTGATATAACAAAACTGCAGAAGGAATCATCCACGCTTGACATAACGGACGAGACGACGTTGGCATATCTGGAGTACCTCAGGACAAAGGCCCTTCTCAAAGTGGAGACCGAGAATCTCGAGGCGAACAGGCACCACCTCAGTATGGCGAAGAAAAGATATGATATAGGCGTGGCAGGAAGGGAAGAGCAGCTGCGATGGGGGTCGGAAGTAGCCCAGTCCCAATCTGATGTGTTAAAGGCGCACTCGAACGTCCAGCAGGCCAGGATCACGCTCAACGAGCTCATGAACCGTCCGCAGGAAACACCCTTCACGGAACAGGACGTGGGGCTGGAGACCCTGGGATATTATCTTGGTGCCGGGTACCTTGACCGCTTCGTCAAGAACAGGGAGACGCTCCTTGTATTCCTGGATTACATGGTCCAGAAGGCCTTCGAGAACTCACCGGAGCTAAGGGCGCTCGATATAGCCATCCGGCAGCAGAAGCTCGTCAAGGACACGGCGATGAGGAAATTCTTTCTTCCGGAAGCGGGCCTTGACGGGTATATAGACCATAGGCTCGGGAAAAAACATTACGGGCCCATCCCCGAGAACGACCACGATGACTGGTACGTGCAGATGAAGCTCTCTTACCCGATATTCGAGGGCGGCTCCAGGGCCTTCGACTACGAGAAGCAAAAGTCGGAACTGGACCGGCTCACCTTTAAAAAACAGCTGCAACAGAACCAGGTCGAGCTCGATGTGAGAAGGACGACTTACAGGATGGGGCATTCTTATCCGAACATAGATCTTTCAAGGACAGCGATGGAGAACGCATCGGAAAATTACGGTATAGTACAGACAAAATACGCGAAAGGCACGGCTTCGATAACGGACCTCATAGACGCGCAGAAGGACAAGTTCGCCCGCGAGGGGGACGCCGTAATAGCCGTTTATGATCTTCTGGCCGACGTTTATAATTTCGACAGGGCGGTCTCGAAATACTATTCACTTGCTTCCGAAGAAGAACAGAAAAAATGGCTGGAAGAGCTTAAGGAATATCTGGTCGCGGAAGGCATAGAGACAAGATAAAAGGAGTGATTCATGAAATTCATCATAGCGGCAGTTCTCATATTGACCATGTCGATCACCGGGTGCGGAAGAAAGAAAAAGTTCGAAGAACCGGCCAGGCCCATAAAATACATGACGGTGGAAAAAGGTGATACCGTCCGCAAAAAGGTCTATAACGGTGTGTCGAAGAACATTACCGAGTCACAGATATCTTTCCGGGTGAGCGGTATGATACAAGAGCTGCCCATAAAAGTGGGCCAGGCCGTCAAAAAGGACGAAATGCTCGCCCGGCTTGACCAGACGGATTTTCAGACAAAGGTCAACGAAATGCGGGCTACATATGTTAACGCCGAGGCCGATCTCAAGAGATACCGCTTGCTGTATGAGGAGGAAAGCGCGACCAAACAGGAGCTGGACCAGGCCCAGGCCAATTACGACGTGGCGAAGTCCCAGCTGGAGCTTGCCGAACAGGAGCTCTCATATACCGTTCTCAAAGCGCCCAGTGACGGCCTGATAGTCAGCAAACCCGTGGAAGTACATGAGAACGTTTCGGTCGGGCAGACCATATGCGAGCTCGAGACGGGTAAAGAGCTCGAGGTCAAGGTGGGCCTGCCTGAGAACCTGATAGGCAGGGTCAGCAAGGGCGAGGAGACGGTGGCGCGTTTCGGGTCGGTGAAAGACAAAGAATACCGGGCCGTGGTGACAGAAGTGGGCGTGAGAGTGGACGAAAAAACGGCGACTTTCCCGGTGACGGTGGAGATCGTCGGGCAGCATGACGAACTGCGCGCCGGCATGGTAGCCGACGTCGAGTTCACTTTCCGGCCGCCGAAAGACGCCTCAAAGACCATAAAGGTCCCGACGCAGGCCGTGCTGGAAGACCCGTCGGGGAAGCGTTTTGTTTGGGTGTATAACGGTGAGAGCGGCACGGTAACGAAGAGAGAGGTTCGGGTCGCCGGCGTTACGCAGGAGGGCACCGAAATAGTGTCCGGTCTTGAGCCCGGCGAGATCATCGCCACTGCCGGGGCTCATTATCTCCGCGACGGCCAGAAAGTAAAGCTTTTGAAATAGACATGAACATAACTAACGTATTTATAAAGAACGACAGGGTGACGTTCGTGCTGCTTTTCCTGATCATACTTGGGGGGATACAGGCATATACCAATTTCCCGCGGGATGAGGATCCCGAGATAAGCATTCCCACGGCCCTTGTCATGACATATAATCCCGGCATGTCACCCGTGGACGTGGAGCTTTTGATCTCTGATAAGATCGAAAAGAAGATCCAGGAACTGCCGGAGCTTGATTATGTGCAGTCCGAGAACAGGACAGGGGTCTCGATAATCACCGTGGAGATAAAAGATCAGTACAAGGATCTACCGCCGATATGGCAGCGGCTCAGGAACAAGGTGGAAAATGCCGAAGGAGAACTTCCGGAAGGAACGACCAAACCTTTTGTGTGGGACGATTTCGGCGACGTTTTCGGGATAGTGCTGGCAGTGACAGGGGAAGGTTTCACTTACAGGGAGATAGAGGATGTCACCGACGACCTGAAAAAGGAGATAAACCTGCTCCCGGGTGTGTCCAAGGTGGAGCTGTACGGTGTACAGGAAGAGCGCGTTTTCATAGAGGTCTCGAACGCGCGGCTCGGGGCGTTCGGCATGAGCCCGACGGAGCTTATGCAGCTTTTGGCCGATGAGAATATAGTCCTCCCCGGCGGACAGGTGTTCGTGGGGCCCGAGAAGATAATCATAGAGCCCAGCGGGAACTACGAGAACGTGGACGATATCCGTATGACGGTCGTATCGAAACCCGGCGATATCGAAGTCGTATATCTCAAGGATATGGCCCAGATCAAAAGGGAGTATATCGATCCACCCCGTGTTATGACGAGACAGGACGGTGTGAGGTGTATCGTGGTGGCTGTTAGCATGGCCAAGGGCGGCAATATCGTCGAGTTGGGTGATACGGTCAATAATTTTCTCGGCAAGTATGAGCCAAAACTTCCCGTGGGCATGAATATCGATTTTGTGGAATTCCAGCCTACGAAGGTCATAAAAGCGACCAACGATTTCATGCTGAACCTTCTCCAGGCAATACTTATAGTCAGCATCGTGATGATACTGTCGCTGGGGCTCAGGACCGGCGCGATAGTGGCCACCCTGATACCCATGAGCATACTGGCAACGTTCGTTTTCATGTCTTTCTTCAATATCGAACTGCAAAGAGTCTCCATCGCCAGCTTAATAATCGCGTTGGGACTTATGGTAGATTGCGGTATAGTGATGAGTGAGAACATAATGGTGCTTTTGAGCAAGGGGGTGAATCGACTGGAAGCGTGTGTCAAGACAGGTAAAGAGCTTCTTGTTCCGCTTCTTACATCTACGCTTACTACCTGCGCCGCTTTTCTTCCCATAGCGTTGGCCAAGGCGAGAGTGGGAGAGTACTGTCTTTCGCTTTTCCAGGTGGTTTCGATCTCGCTTTTGTGCTCATGGTTCCTGGGCCTTACCATGATACCGCTTCTCTGCTTCCATTTCCTGAGGTTCGACCGCCCCGAAAAAGCTATTTTTTCGAACCGCAACTTTCGTTTGGGCATGATAAGCCTTCTTTATGTCGTGTGCATCTTTTTTGCGAAACTGCCTATTCTGCTTCTGGTGGTTATCCTGCCGTTCCTTGTTAAGAAATACATCTTTGACAAAAAAAGCAAAGACGCTGCGGAAAAAAAGCCCGAAAAAGAGCACGGGTCACCGTTCTACAAAAAATATCTGGATTTCCTGACGTACGTCCTTACTCACAGGAAAAGATGTCTCCTGGGGCTTCTGGTGGTCTTTATAATATCCCTCTGGGCCTTCGGTTTCGTGAAAAAGATATTTTTCCCGCCTTCCGACAGGCCGCAGTACATGGTGGATTTCGAACTGCCTGAAGGTACGAGTATATATACCACCTCGCGCGAACTTAAAAAATTCGAAAAGTTCCTCTCGGAACAAGAGGAGATAACAAGTTATACTTCTTATATCGGGGAAGGAGGCCCGCGTTTTTATCTTTCCTACGGTCCGAAACAATCGAGAGAGAATTATGCCTTTGTCCTGGTCAACTGCGGGTCGTTCTATGACGTAGAACCGCTGATCATAAGGACACGCGAATTCCTTTCAGAGAACGTGCCGTACGCCAGGCCCAAGGTGAAGCCCCTGGACAGCGGCGTGCCTGTCGATGAACCCATAGAGGTAAGGATATCCGGCGACGATATTGACACTCTCTATACCCTCGCGGACCAGGTAAAAAAAGAACTGGGTGATATAGCGGGAGCCTATAACATCAGGGATGACTGGGGCACTAAGACAAAAAAGATAGTGGTAGACATAAACCAGGCGAAGGCCAAGAGGGTGGGCCTTTCGAGCCGTGATGTCGCTGATTCCCTCAAGATGCTCCTTGACGAGCAGGAAGCCACGCTGTACAGGGAAGAGGACAAGAACATCCCGGTGACCCTCAGGGCGGAAGGCGCTTCGCGCAAGGACGTAGGGAAGGTCGAGAGCCTTAACGTGTACTCTTCGGTGAACGAACAGTCGATCCCCCTGTCGCAGATAGCCGAAGACAGGATCGAGTGGGAGAACTCGCAGATCTACAGGAGGAACAGGTGGAGGACCATGAAGGTCTTAAGCCAGGTGGAACCGGGTTACGTGGCCACGGATGTACTGAAAGTGTTGGAGCCAAAGATGAAAAAGATATCCCGCAAATGGCCTCCCGGGTACAAGTACAAGTTCGGCGGCGAGAAAGAAGAAAGCGACAAGGCGCAGAACTCGATAGCCGAGCAGTTCCCCATCGCTGTTTTCATAATAGTCATGCTTATGATAGTCCAGTTCAACTCCCTGAGGCGCATGACGATCATCATATTGACCATACCCATGGCCATAATAGGCGTTACCGTCGGGCTTCTTGTCACGGACCTTCCGTTCGGGTTCATGGCGCTTTTGGGTTACATAAGTTTGGCCGGCATAGTGATAAATAACGCCATAGTCCTCATCGACCGCATCGAGCTGAATATACAGGAAGGGAACACGCCGCAGAGGTCTGTCATACTGGCGGCCCTTTCGCGCACAAGGCCGATAGTATTGACGTCCGTAACCACCGTGGGCGGGCTTATACCCCTCGCTCTCGGCGGCGGCGAATTCTGGGCGCCCATGGCGGTAACGATAATGGCGGGGCTGATCTTTTCGACGGTCCTTACGCTCGGTTTCGTGCCGATGCTGTATTCGATGTTCTTCAAGATAAATTACGAAGAAAAGGATTTCGCGATATGAGAGAGAAACTGATCTCGAATTTCATTAAAAATAAGTTCAGTCATCTTCTGGCGGTGATTATTATACTTTTTCTCATTGCCCCGTTCCTTCCGGAAAGGGACGTAGGCCTGCCGATCGTTTCTTTTGTGTTCCTGGGCATGATACTCGTCACTTTAAGGGCTTTATCCCTGACCAGGAGGGCCTTGCGCTGGTCGATGAGCATTGCCGCCGCGGCATTCCTGGTAGATGTCATCGGCACGTTCGATACCCATCCCATTCTTGATGAGTCTTTTTATGTCGTAAGTACTGCGGTCTATTCGGCATTTTTGGCCCTGGCCATTGTCCTGATAATAAAAAAGCTGTTCACCGAGCGGAAAGTGACGGGCGATACCATCAAGGGGGCGATAAGTATATATTTTCTGATCGGCATGCTTTTCGCGCTTCTTTACATAGCGGTGGACCATATTGACGGCGCGGCTTTTTATTTTACGGGGCCGGAAAAGGATATAAGCCTTTTTTATTTCAGTTTCGTGACGATGACCACGCTCGGTTACGGTGATATCATACCCGCGGATAAATTCGCCAAGAACCTTGCCGCGCTGCAGGCGGTGGTCGGGCAGATGTACATAGCCATTCTCGTAGCGCGGCTTGTGGGGCTTTATACAGCCGGCAGGACCAGGGAGCGCATGGAGGAGAAGGCAGAATAACAGGAGAGAGCATGGCGAGAGAAGGAAAAGGCGAAATAATAAGAAGGATACTTGTCACCGACGACGATCCGGCGGTGCTTTCCACGCTGAACGAAATATTGACAAGAGAAGGATACAGCGTGATCACGGCTTCCAACGGCGAAGAATGTCTTGTCATGGCCAAAGTCGAAAGCCCGGATCTTATAGTCCTGGATATTGTGATGCCCGGGATGGACGGCAAGGAAGTAAAAACGAAGCTGAACGAGGACACCTCTACGGCCAGTATACCTGTTGTTTTCCTCACAGGCAAAGGCGCAACAGCCGACAAGGTCGAAGGGTTCAACCTCGGTATAGACGATTATATCACAAAGCCTTTCGAGCTTGACGAGCTCCTGGCGCGTGTCAGGGGAGCCCTCACCAGGAGGGGTTTCTATGAGCGCATCTCCATGACGGACGCTCTTACAGGGCTGTATAACAGGCATTATTTCGACAAGCAGTTCGAGCTTTTTTTCAATATAGCTAAAAGGTACCAGCAGATGTTCTCTCTTGTCATAGTCGATATAGACAATTTCAAGGAGATAAACGATACATACAGCCACACGGTAGGGGATTTCGTCCTAAGGAAACTCTCTTCGGTGATGACCGATACGTTAAGAAAGTCGGATATAGTTACCAGGTATGGGGGGGATGAATTCGCGATAATCCTGCCGGGGAGCGACAGGGAGCAGGCGAAGAAGGCCATGGGAAGGGTCTCGGACAAGATCAACAGCGAGGTGTATATATTCGGCGATAAGAACGACAAACTTGACGTCTCGATAAGCATAGGTGTCGCCGCCTACAGCGAGGACATGGGAAGCGCGAAACAGCTTTTCGAGATAGCGGATGCCGATATGTACAGGGTGAAGAAAGCGTCCAGAGAAAAGGAATAAACCGAAAAAATGACCATGGATAACGTGATAATACGGAAATACAGGGAAGAAGACCGTCCCAAGGTCAGGGAGATATGTTATGAGAGTGTTTTCCTGGGAGAACCCGTCGAGGCTTTTTTCGACGACAAGGAGATACTTGCGGACATAATGACTTTATACTACACGGATCACGAGCCGGGATCGATGTTCGTGGCCGAGGACAGCGGCAGGATTGTGGGGTACCTGGCGGGGTGTCCCGATTCGCGAAAGTGCAGGGAAATAGGTCGCACGAGCATAATACCCGGGGTCCTCCGCAAGGTCCTGATCCGGGGTATCATCTTTAAGCCGAAAACGGCGAAACTCCTTTTTCACAGCTGTATAGGCCTGATAAAGGGAGAGTTCAACGTCCCTTACATGGAAGATTACCCCGCGTATTTCCGCGTATATATCGCTAAAAACTACCGTAAGATGGGCATAGGTTCACGGCTTCTCGATGCGTACCTGGAACATTTGAGAGAAAAGCAGATAAAAGGTGTTTACAGTATCACGGTCTCCGAAGAGGAGAAGATGTTCCTCTTGAACAGGGATTTCAAGATATTGTCATCAAGGACCTCAAGACAGCTTTACCGGGTGGTCGGAAAGGATTTTGCTGTCTCTGCGATGGTCAAAAAGACGGATAATTGAAAAACACCTTTCCTTACTCGCATGAAAAGATCCTTAGTGAAAGTTCTAATATTACCTATTTTCATTTCCTGTTGTTCGCTTGTTCACGCGGATGAAGATATCTACAAGACAAGGTATACCTGTTTTGATCTTAAAGGCGGTGAAAGATGGCAAGCCGAGGTAGACATAAAAAAGAGTGGCAGGGAAGGTGTCTATCTTCTCACGGAAAAGGGAGAGGGGATCTACACCGGTTTTGACGGGAGGATCAGGTGGAAGTCTGAAATGGAGTTCGAGAGCGATGCGTCCGGGGTGAGGCCGCTTGTATGCGTGAGACGTATCTTTGACAAAGACGGGAATGCCTTGGCCGTACAGACCCAGAGATTCGACCTTGAGGACGGGAAGGCCGTTATTATCGCGGAAGATCTTGCCAAAGGTACAAAGAAGCAAAAGACGTTCCGTTTCAAGAATGACCCGGTGAACAGGCTTCTTTTGGGGCTTTATATCCGGAAATTCCTTGAACGCGGCAAGAGAGATGCCAGGATAGACCTTTTCAGCAATGAACCCGCGCATTATAAAGTGGACCTCAGGGTGATAGACACCGGGAAAATAGAGATAAACGGCCGACAAAAAGAGACCTTCAGGCTGTGCCTGGACCCGGACCTGGGCCTTTTTGGCATCGTAAAGTTCGTGCTGCCGAAAGCCTATGTGTGGCATTCTACCGCTCCGGAATATAAGTGGCTGCGCTACAAAGGTTTAGAGAGAGGCCCCGGTTCCCCGAAAGTGGAGATAAGAACGATGGAGAAGACATGAAAAGAATTGTCATACCGGAAAGATTCCAAAGAGAATACCGGACCGAGCTTGCCCGGCTTTTCCGCGTCCGTATAAATCTTTTCTGTTACGTGGTCATAATAGCGTTTTTGTTTGAGCTTGTGCTCGCGATGACGATCTTCAAGGGGATATTGAGCATTAAGGACCTGCCGGGGATCGTCATAGGTATACTTTTTTCACTGGCGCTGCTTTTTACGGGGAGGTTCGCGAGAAAATCGCTTCGTTCCCAGAAAACGAGAGCGATAGTGTTCAGCCTGGTCCTTATAATGATATCCGTTCTTGCCGCGACGGCGCACCCTACGCTAATACCCCACCTGGGAGTAGCGCTGATCCTTTTGGCCGTATTCACGCCGGTCCTTTTAATGCCGTTCAGCTGGATAGAAGCGACCGCGCTGGGGCTTTTTGCCATAGCCAATTTCGCGTGGATATATCCCTTAGCGGGAACGTATATAACCTGGGAGATATTCGGGATAAACATCGGCATACTGGTCGAAGCCGTTTTCGTGATCGCCGTCGTGAAAAGGACACAGGAGATACTCAGAAAAAAGGATTTCGTTTCCCATAGAGAACTGCAGGAAAAAAGCGCCATAATGGCGAAAGAGCTGGAACTGGCCAAGAAGATCCACACGAGCCTTATCCCGCATTCGATAAAGAACGAACTGGCGGATATCGCCGTCACTTACAAGCCGATGCTCTACATGGGAGGGGATTACGCGAAATTCTCGTTCAAAGGCGGGGATAAGCTCGTGTTCGTCCTTACTGACATAACGGGGCACGGCGTCTCGGCGGCTCTTTTGGTGAACAGGGTGCACAGCGAGGTGGAGCGCCTGATCAGGGAGGACCTTTCGCCCGGCGAGATACTGAAAGCCCTGGACGAGTTCATAGACAGGGATTTCGGCCAAATGGGCATCTTTCTTACCGCGTTCTGCGGTATGCTGGATTTTTCCGGAAAGAAACTGGATTATTCCAATTACGGCCATCCCCCGCAGATACTGCTGCAGTCACGCGACAACGAAGTGGTGCTGATGAGGTCGCAGACCTTTCTCATGGGGATAGGGATGGACGACCAGGCCGTATATCACAACACCATGGAGTTCGAGCCGGGGGACAGGATCATACTTTTCACTGACGGCCTGATCGAGGCCAAGAACAAGGACCAGGAACTTTTCGGCCAAAAGCGGCTTGAAAGGTTCGCCAAGGATAATAAGGACCTGGACGTCACGGAGTTCAACAGCCGGCTGGCAGGCGACGTGGACGCATTCGAGAACGGCCAGCAGGGCGATGACATCTTCCTTCTGACGATACAGACCAAGTGAAGATGAACCACAAGATAATTGTAGCGATTTTTTTTACGGCATATCTGTTCATCGGGGTATGCGCGGTCGGTGACTACGGCATATCATGGGACGATCCTATCACCAGGATCGCCGGTGTAGTGACGTATGAATATGTTTTCCGCGGCGAGGAGGCGCTTTTTTCCTTCAGCGACAGGTTCCACGGAACGGCGTTCGAACTGCCGTTGTATGCGGTCGAAAAAGCGTTCAACCTGACAAGAGACCCCCGGCTTGTCTACCTCGCGAGGCATTTTATCACTTTTCTTTTGTTCTTCCTGGGCGTCATTTTCTTTTATAAGCTTTGCCGGGACAGGTTCCGGAGCTGGAAGATGGGACTTCTGGGAAGCCTTTTCCTGGTGCTAAGCCCGAGGATATTCGCGCATTCGTTCTATAACTCGAAGGATATAGCGTTCCTGGCGGTGTTCATCATAAGCGTGTACACGCTTATCAGGTTTTTGCGGAAGAAAAGCTTTTCCGCGGCGGTCTGCCACGCGCTGGCCTGCGCGTACCTGATAGATATCCGTGTCGCCGGGATCATGGTCCCGGTATTGACGGTGCTTTTCCTGGTCCTCGACGCGGCGGTCGCCGGGAAAGGGGATCTGAAGGCCAGAGATACGGTCTTGAGCTTTTTGGTGTACGCGGTATGTCTTACGGGGTTTACCGTGCTTTTCTGGCCTTTCCTCTGGAGGGATCCGGTCCGGAACTTTTTAGGGACGATAAGCCATATGAGCCGCTATCCCTGGCCGGGCACGGTCCTGTACCTGGGCCAGTACCTGAAAGCCACGGAACTTCCCTGGCATTATGTTCCCGTATGGATGGGTATTACTACGCCCGTAGTGTACATCGCGTGTTTCATCGCGGGATGTTTCGCGACGGGCAGGTCTTTTTTCAGGACCCCGAGACAGTACTATACCGGGAATAAACTCGACCTCATATGTGTTTTGTGGTTCTTTGTCCCTATCGTGATGGTGATAGTGTTAAGGTCGGTCCTGTATGACGGATGGCGCCAGATGTTCTTTATATATCCCGCGTTCCTTATGATCGCCTTGGCCGGTCTTAAGGCCGTTTTTGAGTATGCCGGGACCGGCATTAGGGGCCTGGGGGGCAGGATCGCAAGGGCGGCTGTTATCCTGGCCGTAGCATCCGGCCTGGCTGTGACGGCCGTATCCATGATACAATACCATCCTTACCAGAACGTCTATTTTAACGGGTTGATGGATTTGGATAAGGAAAGTGCATTTAAGGATCTTGACCTGGATTACTGGGGCCTCTCTTACAGAAAAGGCCTGGAATATATCTTAAAGAACGATAAGGATGAGGCAATAAAGATCTGTGTTGCGAATCCGCCCGGCGTGTATAATGCCGACATCCTGCATTCGGATGAACGGAAAAGATTGCAGTATATGGAAAGGGCAAGCGGGGCAAAATACTTTTTGACCAATCACAGGTGGCACAGGGAAGAGTATCCGTACGAGGAATATTATACGATCAAGCCCGGCGGGGTGAAGATCATGACGGTATATAAGACAGAATAGAGAGAGTTTACATGGCCGGTCATTATGTGTATATTGTAGAGTGTGCCAAAGGGACATATTATACAGGTTACACGAACGACCTGAAAAAGAGGGTTAGACTGCACAATAAGGGAAAGGGTGCGAAATATCTGAGGGGAAGGGCGCCCGTGAAACTGGTCTATTCTAAAAAATACAGGACACTCGGCTCTGCCCTGCGCGCCGAAGGGGAGATAAAAGGCTTTACCCGCGAGCAGAAAGAAAAACTCGTAACAGGAAAATGACATGGGAAAAAGGTTTGGCACGGCTATAAATTGTATCGATGGGCGGGTTCAAAGACCCGTAATGGAGTTCGTAATAGAAAAATTCGGGGTCGATCATGTCGATATGATAACCGAACCCGGCCCGGATAAGACCTTAAGCGAGAATAAAGCCTTCGATATCATCACCTCGGTAAAAAAACGCGTATCGATCTCTGTTGAAAAACACGGGTCGAAGAATATTATCATAGCGGGACACCATGATTGCGCCGCGAACCCGGCCACTGAAGAAGAACACCGCAGGCAGATCAGCCAGGCCGTGAAGAACATAAAGACATGGAATTTAGGGGTCGATGTCCACGGCGTGTGGGTGGATAAAGACTGGAAAGCTGTTTTACTGTCAGAAACGGAAGTGTGAAATGGTGAAGAAACCGTCCAAGGAATACGAGGTCGGTGATAAGACCGTAGATAGCCTGATAGACGAGCTTGCCAAAAGATCAGGTTCCGCCGGGACCGAAAGCCTTTTGCGTGAAATCCTCACGACTGTCATCAAGCT
The DNA here is from genome assembly GCA_964409365.1 of uncultured Planctomycetia bacterium. Lineage (GTDB taxonomy): Bacteria > Omnitrophota > Gorgyraeia > Tantalellales > Tantalellaceae > CAYPCX01. The sequence continues at coordinate 53,447 of CAYPCX010000001.1, forward strand.
GGGTCTGGAGTCCAGCGATAAAGGGGATCTCAAGCTTGCGAACAACACATTGAAGGAACTGAGGTATTCTTTCAAGATATTTTCTCCGTATAGGACCATCAAAAAGGTGGTGGTCTTCGGGTCGGCGAGGTCGAAAAAGGGATCGGCCGAATACAAAATGGCCGAGGAATTCACGAGGAAACTGACGGAGAAGGGTTACATGATCGTGACCGGGGGCGGTTCCGGTGTCATGGAGGCCGGCAATAAAGGAGCCGAACCCGGGAAAGAGTTCGCGTTGAATATCCGGCTTCCTTTCGAACAGGAATCCAATCCATATATAGACGAAAAAGATAAAATTATCAATTTTAAATATTTTTTCACCAGAAAGCTGATCTTTATTAAAGAGACCGACGCGACCGCCCTTTTTCCGGGGGGATTCGGCACGCATGATGAAGGCTTCGAAATGCTCACCCTGATCCAGACCGGGAAATCCAGGCCCCGGCCCATAGTTTTAATGGAGCCGGAAGGTTCGACATACTGGACCGCGTGGAAGCGTTTTGTGAGTAGCCAGTTGGCCAAGAACGGATTTATTAAAAAAGAAGATTTCAACCTGTTTCGCATCGTAAAGAGCGTCGACGAAGCGGTTGAATATATAGAGGATTTCTATAAGATATACCACTCGATAAGGTATGTCTCGGGCCTGACCGTATTGAGGCTGAACAGGAATATCTCGGAGAGAACATTAAATTCTATAAATACAGAATTTAAGGATATTTTGACGAGCGGCCGGATCGAGCTTTCTTCTCCGACAAAGGAAGAGGTCCAAAAAGGAGAATATCCCGACCTGCCCAGGCTCGTAATGAACTTCAACCTGCGCGATTACGGCAGGCTTCTCGAGATGATCCGGGTGATAAACAGGGATGAATAAAGATCCATGAAAAACGTTTTTGTAAGGACTTTCGAGCGAACATTGGTGTCACTGGCGCGAGATGATTTCAGAGTTGTTGAGAAAAATTCAGGAGGTTTAATATGATGCCGGCCGGTCCGTTGATGAAAGAACACAGGCTTATAGAACGCATGATAAGGATAATGAAGACCGAACTGGAAAATACAAGAAAAGAGCAAGATATCGACCCGTTATTTGTTGATATTGTCGTGGATTTCATAAGGACGTATGCCGATAGATGTCATCACGGGAAAGAGGAGGATATTTTATTCAGGGACCTCGCGAAGAAGAAGTTGTCCGATGAGCATAAGAGGATCGTGAAAGAGCTTATAGAAGAGCATGAAATGGGCAGGAATAATGTAAAAAAGCTCATTGAAGCAAAAGAAAATTATGTCCAAGGCGATAAAGAGGCATTAGAGGACATCGTAAAGAATATGGAGGCACTGGTCAAGTTCTATCCGATCCATATCGAAAAGGAGGATGAACACTTTTTTATCCCTTGCATGGATTATTTTACAGATGAAGAAAAAGACACCATGTTAAAAGAGATGTGGGAATTTGATAAAAATATGATCCACGAGAAATATACTAAAGTAGTTGAAGAATACGAGGAAAAATAAAGGATACCGGATATGCAGGTCTTAGCGCTCAAGGAAATGGTTGGATACCAAGACGGATCTATTGTAAGCAAAGAGATAATAAAAAAGGAGTCAGGAACAGTGACGCTCTTCGCTTTTGATAAAGGGCAGGGATTGAGTGAGCACACGGCTCCTTTTAATGCTTTGGTTAACGTGCTTGATGGCGAGGCAGAGGTCAGAATAACAGGTAAGCCATTTGTGGTAAAAGCAGGAGAAATGATAATAATGCCTGCTAATGAACCTCATTCCATACAGGCAACAGAAAAATTTAAAATGTTGTTAGTTCTGATTAAAAAATGAGCAAGAAAGTGATGACGACAAAACAGCATTATCAATGTTCACGTTGCCGGAGAAAGGTCATAGAGGATAAGGTATGTATTATCGACAACAAGCCGGTGTGCCTGACCTGCATTTACGGCAGATCAAAGCCGTTCAAGATCTACCCGATAGGTACGGTCCATAATAACCTTAAACGGGCGGCATCCGGATTCGGGACCGCAGGAGAAAGGGGCGTATCCTGCATCGAACTTTTAGACTCTCAAAAACCGTTCATGTTCAAGGTGGAGGATGAGAGGTATTTAACCATTGTTTATTATCTGCATGAGGCCGATAAAGTGCGTTCCGTGTTCAGGAGGGGCTTGGACGGCAAAAAAGTAGGTGTCTTTGCTTCAAGGACCCCTTACAGGTTGTCCAGGATAGCGATACAGGATGTCCGCCTGGTCGGGGTGGATGGGTCAAAGCTTTATGTGGAGGGGTTGGACGCTGTTAACGGCAGCCCTGTGCTGGATATAAAAATGAAATGGGGAGGTATAAGTGGATAAAAAAACGGATATTCTGATAGTGGGTGCGGGGCCTGCGGGGATGGTCAGCGCTGTAACGGCGCGAAAATATTATCCCGATAAAAAGATCGTGGTTTTAAAGAACATAGAGAACGGGGTTATACCTTGCGGAATACCCTATATGTTTTCAAGTTTACAGGACCCCGAGGACAATAAACTGGGTACGGCACCTCTGGAAAAACTCGGGATCGAAGTTATACTGGACGAGGTGGTCAGGATAGACAGGGCGCGGAAAAAGGTCGAAGGAGGGTCGGGAATCGAATATTCTTATGAAAAGATAGTCCTTGCCTCAGGATCTCATCCCATTGTGCCGGGGATACCGGGAATAGACAAAAAAGGGATCTTCTCCGCTTACAAGGATATGAGTTACCTGAAACCGTCCATAGAAGAGATCAAAAAAGGCAAGAACGTGCTGATACTCGGGGGCGGTTTTATAGGAGTGGAATTCGCGGACGAGATCTCAAAAATAACGGGGATGAAGGTCCATTTGGTGGAATTATTGCCCCACCTTTTGGCGCACTCGTTTGATAAAGAATTTTCCGATTTGGTCGAAGAAAAATTGAGATCAAAAGGCGTCAATATTTTGCTGAATAAGTGCGTTGTTGAATTTCTGGGAAAAGAAAGGGTAGAAGCGGCTCGTTTTGAGAATGCTGAAGAGATAGCAGTCGACAGCGTTGTCCTGGGGATCGGCGCCGAACCCAACACGGATCTAGCCAGGGAGGCGGGACTGGATCTTGGCAAAGGGAAAGGTATATGGGTGGACGAGTACATGCGGACGGTCGATCCCGATATTTTCGCCGTGGGTGATTGCGCCGGAAAGAGAGATTTTTACACTCGCAAGGACGCGCCTGTTATGCTTGCGTCTACCGCGACCGCGGAGGCAAGGATAGCCGGGGCAAATCTGTATCAGCTTAAGGTCATAAGGGAGAACAAGGGCACGATCGCCATATATTCCACTTATGTTGATGGTTTGGCCATGGGATCGGCCGGCCTTACCGAAAACAGCGCGAAAAAAGAGGGGTTTGAGATAATAACGGGAAGCACCGAAGGTGTCGACAAGCATCCCAAAAATCTCCCGGGTGTAAACAAGGTCAAGGTTAAATTGATCTTTTCCAAGCAGTCGGGGATACTTATGGGCGGCCAGGCGGCCGGCGGTATTTCGGCCGGAGAGACCATAAACGTTATAGGTCTTGCTATCCAGCAGAGGATATCAGTTACCGAACTTGAGACGCTGCAAATGGCCACGCATCCTTATTTAACGAGCGCGCCCACCATGTACCCGATAGTCCTGGCGGCGCAGGACGCTTCCGGTAAAATGTGATCAGGGGCACAAGTTGCAAAAAAAGTTTTTATCCGGATCTTCGGCTGACCGTTGGTTACCCTCCTCCGCCTTCCGGTTCGTGCGCCGTGGCATGGCTGCGGAGGACAGGCACTGGCGCGGGATGATATTATGGTTGTTACGTAAACCGAATCAAGCTTAGGATAATGAGGGAAAGATAAGATGATCCTCGGATCGCTGAATTGCAAAAATTATTATTGACACATATTCTTCAAGTGCTAAACTGATATCATGTCTCAGATGGGGAGGGGAGATATGGTGCAGGTTTTTGTATGACTGGGGTATGATATGAAGGCAACTTCTTTAACGGAGAGGAGTTGTCTTTTTTATTTAATGAAGCAGGATATGCAAGAAAACATAATGGAGCAGGATAAGGGGTTCGGGTTTCTCCTGGATAAAATAAGGAGGAACAGGACCCGGTGACAGGCTATAAAGTAGGCTGTAACAGCTATGTCCGCAAGCCGGTCGAATTCGATGCTTTCGTCAATACGGTAAAAAATGGAGCTATACTGGCTTTTCTTGAACGAACCGCCCATACTGGAGGATTGAGGGGAAAAGAGCGGATAGTTTTAAGTCATCCTGTATGTTATAGCTAAATGGACGGAGGTCTTAATGGGTAAACATTTGCGCGTGCTGATCGTCGAGGACTCGGAAAACGACGCTTTACTGAACGTGAGAGAGCTGGAAAAGAACGGATACGAGGTCTTTTTCAGGCGTGTCGATACGGCAAAAGACATGGAGAAAGCCCTGCGCAGCGAGAAGTGGGATGCCATTCTTTCGGACTACAAGATGCTCGTTTTCAGCGCGCCCGCGGCGCTGGAACTCATGCAAAAAAAAGACCTGGACATCCCGTTCATCGTCATATCCGGCGCGGTAGGAGAAGATATGGCGACGGAGGTCATGAAGAGCGGGGCCGATGATTTTTTCGCGAAAGATAATATGGGACGTCTCGTCCCGGCCATCGAGCGCGAAGTGCAGGACGCCGAGCACCGCCGCAAGAGCAAAGAGGCCGAGAGGAGGTACTCGGTCCTTTTCGAAAAGGCCGCGGAGGGTATCATGGGCGGCGATATAGAGACCAAAAGGCTGATGTTCGCGAACCCCGCGATGTGTGTTATGCTGGGCTATACGGAAGAAGAGATGAAAAAACTCAGCGTGCCGGATATCCACCCGAAGGAAGCTCTGGAGCACGTGATATCCGAGTTCGAAGCCCAGGCAATGGGTGAGAAAACGCTGGCTGTAGACCTGCCTTTCCTGCGCAAGGACAGAAGCGTCTTTTATGCGGATGTAAATACCGTGAAAGTGGAACTTGAAGGAAAATACCTTAACGTGGCCTTTGTGACCGATGTGACCGAACGGAAGAAGTCGGAAGACCAGATACGCCACCTCAACAGGGTCCTCAAGGCTATACGCGGCGTCAACCAGCTCATAACGAGGGAAAGAGACCCGGCAAAGCTCATAACCGATGTTTCGAAACACCTCAGGAAAACCGGGGGATACAAGAACGTCTGGATAGCCCTTTTTGGCGAAAACGGCGGCTTGATGTCATTCGCCGGAGAAGAGGTGGAAAAGGATTTTCCCGGGGTCAAAAGAACGCTCGAGGAAGGCGGGCGCCTGAAATGCCAGGAGATGGCCTTGGAAAAAAAAGGCCTCGTCGAGATAGAAAAATCTCTGGAGACCTGTCCGGGATGTCCCATGTCCAGGAAAGACGCGAGAATGACAGCTTTTTGTGCGCCCATAGCCGATGACGGGAGGACATTCGGGACGATAACGGTTTCGATCCCGAAAGAAGTGACGCCCAGCGAGGAAGAACAGGGCATCTTCCGGGAACTGGTGAGAGACCTGTCGTACGCGCTTTCAGCCATAGAAATAGAGAAAGGGGTGCAAAAAATGCAGGAAGAAAGGGAAAAACACCTGCACGATCTCGAAGTGTTCTACGAGTCCGCCATGGGCAGGGAGGAACGTGTACTGGAGCTTAAGAAAGAAATCGAGGAGTTGAAACGGAAATTGGGAGAGTAGGGATCTAAGAATAGGAGAAGGGAATGATGGAAAAGAACAATAACAAAGGTCCCGGAGCCGGGCAGGACGATCCGGGGATCAGTGTATCCGGCGACCTGGCCGGGACGGTCGTCGATACGGTCCGCGAGCCGCTGGTTATCCTGGACGGCGACTTGAGGGTGATGTCAGCCAACAGGTCCTTCTACGATGTCTTCAAGGTAAAGCCCGGCCGGACCGAAAAGGAGCTTATCTATGATATCGGCAACCGCCAGTGGGACATACCCGAACTGCGGCGCCTCTTGGAGGAGATAATCCCCAAACACGCGTCATTCGACGATTTCGAGGTCAGGCATGATTTTCCGGATATCGGCAGGCGGATCATGCTCCTGAACGCCCGGCGCATACCAAGGCCGCCGCAAAAGCCCAGGATGATCCTGCTGGCGATCGAGGACATCACCGAGCGCAGGCGCCTGGAGGACATGCTGGAGACCTCCGAAGAGCGTTATCGCGGGGCCTTCGAGACGGCGCATGACGGGATGCTCCTGGTGGACAAGGTCGACGGACGGATACTCAGCTCGAACGAGGCGGCCCAGGAATTACTCGGCTATTCCCATGAGAGCTTCTCGGAGAGAAAGATCTGGGATATCGGCATGGTGGAAGACGAAGCGGCGTTCCGGGAGGCAGCGCCCTTGTTGGAGAAAAATGGATTCATATTTTACGTCGACACGCCCGTCAGGACCAGCGAAGGGCGCGAGATAAGCGCGGACATCTACCTGATCGACAGGGCAAAGGTCATCCAGTGCAGTGTCCGGGACATCACCGGGCGCAAGAAGATAGAGGAGGAGACAAAAAGAGCCAGGGATGAGTACAGGGACATAGCTAACCTTGCGCAGGATATCATAGGAAGAACGGATAGAGACGGAAAGTGGATATTTCTGAATGATTATGCCTATAGATTTTGGGGCTATACAGAAGAAGATATGATCGGGACATCTTTTGCCGACTACATACATCCTGATGATAAAAAAAGGACATTGGCTGTAATTGAGAAAGCGATCATGGAAAAACGCACGGAAAGAGGATTAACGAACAGGCAGAGAACTAAAAGCGGATTTAAAGTAGTTGAGTGGTACGGTACGCCTTTTTTTGATGAACAAGGGAACTATATTGGTTTTCAGGCATCAGGGCGAGATATAACCGAACGCGAGAAGGCGGAGCTAGAGCTGAAAAAGAACGAAGAAAAGGTCAGTGCCATACTGCAGTCCGTCCCCGATCACATGAGCATGATGGACAAAGACCTGAACATCGTCTGGGCCAATGACGTCGCCAAGAGGATTTTCGGCGAGGATATAATCGGCAAAAAATGCTATACCGTGTACCATGGAAGAAAAGAACCGTGCGAGCCGTATCCGTGCCTTACGCTCAAGACGTTCCAGGACGGGAAAATCCATGAACACGACACCCAGGTGACAGATAAAGACGGCAAGATAATATATTTTCATTGTACGGCTAACGTGGCGTTAAGAGATGAAGAAGGAAAACCGCAGGCGGTGCTGGAGATATCCAGGGATATCACGGAAAACAAGAAGGCGGAAGAAGAGCTGAAGAAACGGTTTCACCAATTGGAGGTTTTTCATAAAGCCGCCGTTGACAGGGAGCTCAAGATGAAGCAGCTGGAGGAACGGATAAAAAAGCTGGAAGCGGAACGGGGAAAGAAAACCTGATGATGAAAACAGGAATAGGCAAAAAGATCACACTGGTTTTATGCTTGATGGGGTTGATACTGGTGTTGTCAGGGGTAGGCCTTGGATATTATCTCGGTTTCAGGCTCCTGCGGGATACCATCGGGGCGAATCATGTGAGAATGGCAAGTAATCTGGCAGTTTCCACATCATTTATTCTCGACGATGCGGTAAAAAGTGTAGTCGTACATGCGTCGAACCCCGTGCATGGGAAAGCCATAATGGAAAGCGCGTCAAAGTATGAAGGTAAAGACGCTGACGCTATACAAGAGCACTTTCTGGACATGGATGAAAAGTGGTCACGGGCGGAGGCCGACAGCCCTATCGTGATGGAATATTTAAGCGGCGAAAGTGCCGAGAGACTGGGAGAATACGCGACGAAGGGTAAGGTTATAGCCGAGATATTCATTACAAATAGATTTGGAGGCTTGGCCGCCGCATCATCCAAGACTACCGATTTTTATCAGGCCGATGAAAAGTGGTGGCAGGAAACTTATAACGACGGTAGAGGCGACGTTTATATCGGAGATATCGAATATGATGAATCTTCCGACATGGTCGGGATGACTGTGGCCGTTCCGGTTAAGGATAAAGATGGCAGGGTGATAGGCGTGATGAAGGCAGTACTGGCTGCCGGCGTACTGTTCAAGCCTATCGGGAGTTTCGAAATCGGGAAGACCGGCCACGCCGTTCTGGTCGATGCGGATGGTTTAATCATATATCATAAGGGACTAAAGCCTTTAAGCGTGAAATTCTGCGGCGATAAGGAGCTCGATAGCCTGGTGAATGATCCGAAAAAATGGGGGATCGTAAAAAGCCCCCATACCCATGCGGGGGAAAACATGTTCGTTGGGTTTTCGGTCGTCGATCACCCGCTTTTATCTGAAGAGGGAATGATCTGGAGGATTTTTGTCGATGAGGATTGCCGCGAAGTCTTTTACCCGCTCAGGGCGCTCTTTATCCAGATGGGTTTGACCATGGGGTTAGTGTTGCTCATTTTGATCCCTTTTGGTTTTATTTTTGGCGGTATCCTGGTAAAGCCTGTAAAAAAGCTACATGAAGCCGTCGAACATATCGGCAAGGGGGATCTGGATTACCCGATAGACATAAGGACGGGCGACGAGATCGAACAGCTCGCGGATTCGTTCAAGGTCATGGTTTTAAAGATAAAGGACAGAGAAAAAGAATTGGAAGAACTGAACGAGACACTGGAGAAAAGGGTTGCAGAAAGGACCCTTGATCTGCAGAGGGCCCAGGATGCCACGTTGCATCTGCTCGAGGACCTGCAGAAGTCCAAGGAGGAACTCGACGAGGCGTTGAAAAAAGAGATAAAGGGGCGCGAAATACTGAAAAGCATGCTGGAAGACAACAATGATGTAAGAAAGCGCTTGGAAGAGAAGCTTGCGGAACTGAAGTTGACACAGGATGTGCTTGTCCAGTCGGAGAAACTTGTTTCTATCGGGCGACTTGTTTCCGAAATGGCTCACGAGGTAAATAACCCCCTCCAGGCGATATCCGGTAGGGCCCAGCTTTCTCTCATGGATGAAATACCCAACAAGGAACTGGAAGAAAACCTGAAGATCATAGAAAGCCAATGCTACCGGGCGCGGGACATAATCAAGAGACTCCTCGAGTTCTCAAGGCCAAGCAAGGGGAAGACCCAGGAGAAGGACCTCAAGGACATAGCGGAAGAGGTCATAAAACTCGTGGAACATCAGTATTTACTTGTGGATGTAAAAATATTACGAAAATATTCTCCTGAGGAGCTCAAGGTCGAGGTGGATGTTAACCAGGTAGAAGAGGTTTTCTTCAATATCATAAAGAACGCTTCGGAGGCGATGGAATATGGCGGAAATATTACGGTAGCCACTTCAAAAGAAGGCGATAAGGCGAAGATAACTTTCAAGGATACCGGAAGCGGAATGTCCGAGGAAGTCATGAAGAACATATTTGACCCCTTTTACACCACAAAAAAAGACGGAACGGGTCTGGGGCTTTCGGTATGTTACGGCCTCATCAAGGATCATGGCGGCGAATTGAGATATGAGAGCAAACCCGCGCAAGGCACGACCGCCATTATCACGTTCCCTATGCGAGGATAATTATCATGCACAGGATATTACTGGTAGAGGATGAGACGGAGATATTGAAGATCGTGAAACAGTTCCTGGAAAGGAACGGCTTTGACGTAATAGCCGCATCGACGGGCAGAAAGGCTGTTGATATAGTCGCATCCGGAGAAAAAGTCGATCTGGCCGTGCTTGACGTCAAAATGCCCGGGATGAACGGCTTAGATTGCATGAAAGCGATCAGGAAGATAAAACCCTCTCTGCCCGCTTTTTTTCTGACAGGTTCAATAGACAGGGCAAAGTATATGGAAGACCTGGAAACACTGGGCGTTGACCCGGAAGACGTATTTCAGAAACCCGTAGATCTTTATGAACTTGTTGGACGGATCAAAGAAAGGCTCTACGGATAGATCATATATCGCGGGAGATATTTTTTTATTGGAATAAAGATCAAAAAGGGGGATGATGAAAGCGAAGATTTTAGTGGTCGATGACGAGAAGGTGATCCGCGATATGTTGGAGAAGTTTCTCAGCAGAAAGGGGTATGAGGTGGTAACGGCTGACTCAGGCCAGAAGGCCCTGGAAAAACTGAAGACCGAGAAACCGAAAGTCATACTTCTGGACATAAGGATGCCGGGAATGGGCGGGGTGGAGGCCATAAAGAAGATACGTGAAATCGACAAGGATGTAGGTGTCATCATGGCCACAGCAGTCATGGATGAAGAAGTCGCAAAGGAGACAATTGGATTGGGCGCGGCGGATTATATTGTAAAACCTTTCGATCTTGACTACATGGAAAAGAGCCTGATGGTAAAATTGGCGACGATGCTCTGAAATAATAACTTATGATCCTTCCCTTAACAGGTTTTTCTCTTCTTTCGGGCTGATTATGATATAATTAGCGCGTTCTCCAAAATGACAATTCATAAAAAGAGGCGAAAATAAAGTGGCAAGTCAAGGAAACAAAGGAACTTCTGACAATACCGGAAAGCGTCTTTTCATCAAAACCTTCGGATGCCCCCTCGCTCGTTTCTCGAGCTTTGCTCTCGGCGCTCGCTTAGGATCAACCAAAAGTTTTGAGTGTGGGGGTTCCTTGCCGTGAGTAAACGGATCTTTCTCAAAACTTTCGGTTGACCGTTGGTTACAGTAGCGCGAGATGATAATCAAAATAATGAAAATGCTTAAATAAATATAAGGGGATATGAATACTGAACTTAAAAGAGAGCTAAACTTACTCGATATTTTCTGCCTGGCTTCGGGAGCCATGATAAGCTCGGGGATCTTCATATTGCCCGGCCTGGCATATAGAGAAGCGGGTCCTTTGGTCTTTATTTCTTATTTTATTGCCGGAATACTGGCTCTTATGGGAACTTTGAGCATAATCGAACTTGCCACCGCCATGCCAAAGGCCGGAGGGGACTATTTTTTTATTACCAGAAGTCTTGGACCTTTGGTTGGGACGGTTTCCTCTTTTTTAAGCTGGACAGCTCTTTGCCTGAAAGCAGCTTTTGCCGTTTTCGGTATAGCAGAGATATTGTATTTAACATTTGGTTTTCCTGTTTTACTGTCTTCTTTTTTTATTTGCCTGTGTTTCATAATTCTGAATATTTGGGGAGTGAAAGAGGCTGCAAAGTTTGAAGTAATTCTCGTCCTGGGTCTTTTTGCCATAATGCTTTTTCTGATCATCGGAGGATCCGGAAGATTGACCGAAAGCAATTTTATCCCTTTATTGCCGAACGGGCTTAATAAAGTTTTGGTTACTTCCGGTTTTGTATTTATCTCGTTCGGAGGGCTTCTGAATATCGCTAGTATTTCCGGAGAAGTAAAAGACCCGGCCAGGAATATCCCCAGGGGGATGATCCTTTCAGTGCTTGCCGTTACGATAGTCTACACTGCGATATTGATAGTCGTAGTGGGAATGCTTCCGGGAGATCGTTTAGTGGGTTCACTTACTCCCATAGCGGATGCGGGGAGGATCTTATTAGGTAAGGCAGGATACATCCTGGTCTCAATAGGCGCTCTATTGGCTTTTATAACGACCGCTAATGCCGGTATTATATCAGCGTCGAGGTATCCTTTGGCCTTGAGTGAAGATAATCTTTTGCCATCAGCAATAAGCAGGCTTACTAAAAGGAAAAAGTCACCAGCAATAGCAATATCTCTAACAGGCATTTTTATATTTATTTGCCTGCTGTTGGATCTGACCGATCTTGTCAAACTCGGCTCAGTAGTTATTTTGACTCTATATGTTCTTACCAATATAGCAGTCATCGTTCTTAGGGAAGGGAAGGTGCAGAATTACAAACCAGTATTTAAGGTTCCTTTGTATCCCTGGATCAATATAACGGGTATAATATTTTTTACTTTTCTCATTATCGATATGGGGATTGTAGCTGTTGAGATAAGTTTGGGGCTGTTGTTTCTTGCGTTTCTGGTGTATTTTTTATACGGAAGAAAAAGACATAAAATCGAGTATGCGCTCCTTCATGTTATAGAAAGAGTTATTAACAGAAAGATCACTGACAATACTCTCGAGGAAGAACTTAAAAAGGTTATTATATCCAGGGATGAAATGACCATAGATAGGTTCCACGGACTTGTCGAAAATTCAACGGTTTTAGATATTGAAGAGATAATCAAATTGGATATTTTTCTGGATATTGTTGCGGAAAAGGTTGCAGGTGAAATAGGTCTTGAGAAAAAAGAGATAATCGAACTTTTTGAGGAAAGAGAAAAAGAGGGCTCTACTGCAATTACGCCATTTGTGGCCATACCGCACATAATAATACCGGGTTCGAACAAATTTAAATTGGTGATAGCTAGATCCAGAGAGGGAATTAAGTTTTCAAGTGAAAATGATAGAGTAAGAGCCGTTTTTGTGTTATTCGGGAGCAAAGATGAAAGGGCATTTCATCTAAAGGCGCTTTCCGCTATAGCCTATATAGTACAAAATCCGCATTTTGAGAAAATATGGCTTAACGCTAAAGATAAGAATCAGTTAAAGGATATTATTCTGTTGAGCGAGCGCAAAAGATGGAATCAGTAATATTTATGACGTTCGGTTGTATTGTTTTGAGAATTTAAATTAGAAATTATAACTTATTGACATAAAGAATATATGAAAAAAGTGTACATACGTACGTTCGGATGCCCCCTCGCTCGTTTCTCGAGCTTTGCTCTCGGCGCTCGCTTAGGACCAACCAAAAGTTTTGAGTGTGGAGGTTCCTTGCCGTGAGTAAACGGATCTTTCTCAAAACTTTCGGTTGACCGTTGGTGTAAAGTTTACAGACCGATTTTACAGACTCTTAGGGACATATATAATTACACGTAAGCGTTTGATTAAAGAGGTATTGCAGAAATCAGTGAGTAGGGAACCGTACGTAAGTAGAAAAATTCAGATTTGATAAAATGGAGAAATTGACGATCGAATTAAGATTGTCGTTAAGGGAGCATTGAAATGAAGCAATGGTATGAGGAATTGTATGAGAATTACGCTTATAAATACGACAAAGAGTGTTTTGTTCAGGGCACTGCAGGGGAATGTGATTTTATCGAGCAGGAGATAAATCATGATAAATCCTTAAAGATTATAGATATCGGTTGCGGTACAGGCAGGCATGCTATCGAGTTGACAAAAAGAGGGTATGATGTGGTCGGCATAGATTTGTCTGAGCCATTGCTTAAAAGGGCAAAAGAAAAGGCCAAAGAGCAGGGGGTAGAAATTGATTTCCAAAAACATGATGCGAGAAATCTTTCATTTAAAAGCGAATTTGATCTGGCGATTATGCTATGTGAAGGCGGTTTCTCGCTCATGGAAACGGACGAAATGAATTTTGAGATACTCAAGAACGCGACAAAAGCGCTCAAGAGTAAAAGCAAGCTTATTTTCACCACATTAAACGGATTATTCCCGCTTTTCCATTCGGTTAAGGAATTCTATGAGTCACAGCAAAAAGAAGGCCAGTCCCAGTGTAAGGACTGCTCCTTTGATCTGATGACTTTCCGTGATCATAACACAACGGTTATTGAAGATGATTCGGGCAATAAAAAAGAACTCAAGTGTAATGAACGCTATTATGTGCCCAGTGAGATAACCTGGCTTCTCAAAAGTCTTGGATTCAAGAAAATTGATATCTTTGGCGCAAAACTAGGCGCTTTTTCAAGGAAGGACAAGCTAACCACCGACGATTTTGAAATGCTTGTTGTGGCAGAAAAATGAAAGAAAACAATAAAAAAGTTTACATTCGGACCCTGGGATGCCAGATGAACGAAAGGGATTCCGAGCTCATCGCCGGAATGCTGATGGAGAAGGGGTACGAGATAGCGGTTGATCCGGAGAAGGCCGATATTGTCCTTTTCAACACCTGCAGTGTGCGTCAGCACGCCGAGGACCGGGTGATAGGGAACATACAGAAGCTTTCTTCCAGGAAGAAAAAAGATGCTGATCTTAAGATCGGCGTTCTCGGTTGTATGGCCCAGCGGCACGGCGAGATGCTCTTCAAGGAATACCCGCAGGTGGACATCGTTATCGGCCCGAGCAACATTTATGACATACCCGATCTCCTTTCGAAGGTATTCGATCAGGAGAAGATACTTGCCGTGGACAGGAAGAGACGCCCACGCAAGAAGGGCAGTGCCGGGTACCGCGCGGGTGTGTTCTCGGCATATGTCAATATCATGTACGGCTGCGACAATTTCTGTTCTTATTGCATAGTGCCGTACGTGCGGGGCCGTGAGGTATCGCGCCCCAGGAAGGACATAGTCGACGAGGTAAAAGAACTTTCGGATAAAGGGTTTAAAGAAGTTACCCTTCTCGGGCAGAACGTCAATTCCTACGGCAAAGGGCTGAGCAGTAAGATAAGGTTCCCGGACCTCCTGGAAGCGGTGAACAAGGTGAAGGGGATAGAGCGGATACGCTTTACGACCAGCCACCCGAAGGATGCGGGCCGGACCCTCTTTAAGGCAATGCGCGATCTGGAAAAAGTGTGCGAGAGCCTGCACCTGCCTTTACAGTCGGGGTCTGATAAGGTACTGGACCTCATGAACAGAAAGTACACGTATGCGGATTACAAAGGGAAGATCGATCTGGTAAGGGACCTGGTGCCCGGTGTGGGTTTAAGCGCGGATATACTTGTCGGGTTCCCGTCCGAGAAAGAAAAGGACTTTCAGGCCACGCGCCGGGCCCTTGAGGAGATAGGCTATAACTCAGCGTTCATTTTCAAGTATTCGCCCCGTCCGCCGGCATTATCGTCGTCTCTGGTGGATGACGTTGACGAGACGGTTAAAAAGACGCGCAATAATGACCTCCTGGAGGTCCAGAAGAGAATATCACAGGAAAAGAACAGGGCTATGATGGGCACCGAGCAGGAAGTCCTGGTGGAAGGGAAGAGCAGGATGTCCGGAAAGCAGCTCATGGGCCGGACAAGGAACAACACGCCCTGCGTTTTTGACGGAAACGAAGATTTGATCGGCCGGCTTGTGCGCGTGCGTATCAGAGGGGCCAGTCCGTTCACCCTTAAAGGAGAGCTGTTATGAAGGATATGATCCCCGATCTTATTAAGATCGTCCGCAGGGCCGGCGAGGCGATACTTGAGGTTTACAATGCCGCGGACTTTTCGGTCGAGTATAAACCGGATGAGTCACCGCTTACCGAGGCCGATATGAGGTCTAACAGGATCATTCTTGAAGGACTCGGGAAAATCACCCCGGATATCCCCATTATCTCAGAGGAGAGCAAAGATGTGCCTTATGAACAGAGAAGCTCCTGGGATAAGTTCTGGCTGGTCGACCCCCTTGACGGGACAAAAGAATTCATTAACCGCAACGGCGAGTTCACCGTCAACATCGCTCTTGTCGAGGATATTACTCCGGTATTGGGTGTTATTCTTGTACCTGTAAAAGGTGACATATTCATCGGCGAAAAAGATAAAGGTTCATATCGGTTGCCCGTTTCAGGGGAAGACAAAGTCCGTATCGAGGCCAGAAAAGGACTTCCCGAAAAACTGACAGCGGTGGCGAGCCGTTCACACCTTTCGGATAAGGCCAGGATATTCCTGGAGAACATGTACTCCGACATGATCAACGCGGGCAGTGCTCTTAAGTTCACGCTTGTCGCCGGAGGGGAAGCGGACCTTTACCCGCGTTTCGGACCTACATGGGAATGGGATACGGCCGCCGGGCACGCGATAGCCGAAGCCGCCGGCGCGGTAGTCTGCGATCTCAGGGGGAACAGTCTCAGCTATAACAAAAAAGTGCTTAAGCATGAGGGTTTTCTTGTATGTGCTCCGGGGGTAAAAGACAAGGCCTTGGAAGAAATCTCGAACATAACGAATTTGTAGTCTATAGTCCACAGTCGACTGTCGACAGTGGACTGTCGACGGATTTACCATGAAAAACACTGTCATCTTCATCGTCGGTCCGACCTCTTCCGGTAAGAGTGCAGTCGCGGCCGCTCTCGCGGAAAGGGTCGGCGGTGAAGTCATCTCCTGCGACTCCATGCAGGTCTACAGGGACATGGATGTGCTGACGCGGGCTCCGGGCGAAGAGATGCTGGCTCGGGTCAGACATCACCTGGTAAAGGTCCTCGCCCCGGAAGAAGAATACAGCGCCGCCCGTTTTGCCGAAGAAAGCGCGTCTTTGATAGAATGCGTTCTTGCGGAAGGGAAGATACCCGTGGTCACGGGCGGTACGGGGCTTTATATGAAGTCCCTGGTGGACGGTATATTTCCCTCGCCTCCGAAGGATGAAGAGCTTAGAAAGAACCTGAGAGAACTGGCCGTACAAAAGGGCAATGAGTATCTGTACGAGCGCCTCGGGGAGATCGATCCTGAAACGGCCGCGAAACTTCACCCGAACGATACAAAAAGGATCATAAGGGCGCTGGAAGTGTACGAGCTTACGGGCCGGACGATATGCGAAAAAAAGAGAACCACCGAAGGTATCTCGTCAAAATATGACTGCCGGATCTTCGGCCTGGAGATACCAAGGGGTATGTTGAACAGGCGGATAGGACTTTCGGTCGACAGGATGTTCGAGAAAGGTCTCGTGGAGGAAGTGGAACGGCTGAAGGAGCGGAACTTGAGCCTGACCGCGGGAAAGGCCCTCGGAATAAAGGAGATAAGCGCGTATCTTGACGGCCGGATAAGCATGAAAGAAGCTTCGGAAGAATTGAAGAAGAACACCAGGCAGTACGCGAAACGGCAGCTTACGTGGTTCAGGGGCGACGAACGGATCATATGGATAGACGCTACTCGCGATGTCGCGGAGATCGTTAACGATATCGCGGGTCGAATATAGAAAATAATGGTGACACGTTGTGCCAATGGTTTGCGCTACTACTGCCAACCTGTCACCTCCAAAGTTATGGTAACGACTAAGTCGACTACAAAGAAGCCCGAAAAAGCCATCCTCGTGACCGTCGAGGAGATCGGCAAAGAGACCTGGAAGCTCGAGGACAGGCAGGAAGAGCTCAGGCGCCTTACGGAATCCTGCGGCGTCCAGATAGCGGGGGAGAACGTTTGCCGGCGCAAGGCCCTGACGTCCAACCTGTTGATAGGAAAGGGTAAGGTCGAGGAAATAGCGGAAATGGTGCGGGGGGCAGGAGCGGACGCCGTCATATTCAGCGACGATCTTTCTCCTTCCCAGCAGAAGAACCTGGAAGAGGTCATAACGGCAAAAACGATCGACAGGACGCAGCTTATACTTGATATATTCGCGCACAGGGCCACTTCCAACGAGGGGAAGGTCCAGGTGGAGCTTGCGCAACTCGTGTATCTTCTGCCGCGGTTGAGCGGGCAGGGCATACAGCTCTCGCGGCTCGGCGGCGGCCTTGGCACAAGGGGCCCCGGCGAGCAGAAACTGGAAGTGGACAGGAGGCGGGTACGTGAACGCATAGATAAACTTAAAAAGCAGCTAAAAGACATAACCCGCCAGCGTGAACTGAGAAGATCGCAGAGAGAGAAGTTCTCCATGCTGACCATCGCTCTTGTGGGATATACCAATTCCGGCAAATCGACGCTCTTCAACGCCCTGACGGACGCGGGTGTTAAGGTAAGGGACCAGCTTTTCAGTACGCTGGACCCGACCGTCAGAAAAATGACGCTGCCCAACAAACAGACGGTCCTGCTTTCGGATACGGTAGGATTCCTGCATGAACTTCCCCATCACTTAATAGAAAGTTTCAAGGCCACCCTGGAGGAGGTTATAGGAGCGGATATCCTGTTCCACGTGGCTGACATGAGCGACGGCCGGATAGAAGAACAGAAGGCCGCGGTGAACACCGTGCTGGGGGAGCTCGGTGTACAGGATAAGCCCATTTTCACCGTCCTGAACAAATCGGACCTCGTGCCTGAGGAGATCGAGAGGTTCAGGCTTGAACGTAAATTCGAAAATCCCGTTATGATATCAGCACTTAAAGGTGAAGGGCTTACGGACCTCAAGGACCTTATCGTGCGTTACATCCAGAAGGACATGGAGGATATCGAACTTTTTTTACCCCATAAATACTATTCTCTTGCCAAGCTGATCCGCGAGAGCGGAAAAGTGAGGAAAGAGGAGTACCGCGACAAGGGCCTTTTCATCAGCGCCCGTGTCCCTAAAAAGGTAAAATACTCCATTTTTAAGAAATTGAAACAGTAACCAGTTCCCAGTAACCAGTAACAAGGAAAAAGGAAAAAGTATCAAGGGTAAAGTAACCAGTGACCAGTAAACAGTTTCCAGTAGCCAGACATCTAATATCCAAGATCTAACATCTAATATCTAACACCCCTCTAGCATCTACGTCTTTCTGTTTTCTGTAACCTGTGACCTGCCACCTGAGACCTGGGACCTGACGCCTGAAACCCCTTGACAACAGGGGTGAGAGTGGTATAATTTAGCACTCGGACTTAACGAGTGCTAAACAAGCCGGTTTTACTCATACGATAAAACATGAATATCCTGAAGAAAGAAGAAAGAAAATTCAATGTTCTCGGACATGTGGTGAGCGAATTCGTGTCTACGGCCGCGCCCGTCAGTTCGAAACTGGTGGCCCGCAGGATGGGAGGGAAGATCTCCAGCGCTACCGTGAGGAATATAATGGCCGAACTGGAGGAGCAGGGTTATATAGAACAGCCGCACACGTCCGCGGGGCGTATTCCCACCCATAACGGTTACAGGCAGTATGTGGATGCCGTCGTGGACAAGATCAGGGTAGAGAAAAGAGAAGCCGAGAGGCTCGCGAAGGAGTATACGCGCAGGATCCGCACCATGAAAGAGGTCATCGAGAGGACCTCATATCTTTTAAGCAGGGAGCTGCATAACGCCGGTATCGTCATGTGGCCCAGCGTGGAGGATTTTTATCTCAAGCACATGGAACTGGTCAAGGTCAGGGCGGAGACCGTTCTTGCCGTCATGGTGACGATGACCAACGCCGTGAAGAATTACGTCGTCAGGCTCGACAGGGAACTGAGAAAACCGGAACTTGAACGCGTCGCCAATTTCATCAATTCCAATTATGAGAGCGCTAATTTTTCCCGTATTTCTGAAGACCTCAGACAAACGCTGAAGACCCGGCAGGTCGGGCAGGAAGAAGAGATCGTCGGCCTTGCCGGGAACGCTTTGAGGGTGATCGATACCATCATGGAGGATAACATCGAGAACGAGATCTGCTGGGACGGGCTCGACTATTTCATGGAGAACAGGGAATTCCGCGACCTTGACGTTACAAAACGCATACTGCATATCTTTTCAGAGAGAAGGGATCTCATGCGTCTTATGAGGAGGGAGCTCCCTTACGGAGGCCTGAAGACGTACATAGGCGAAGAATGCTCAAGCGAGATGCTGAGAGACTGCAGTCTTATCACCTGCGGGTATACCTTGCGCGACAGGGCGGTGGGGCGCATAGGTATCATAGGCCCCACCAGGATGGATTATGAGCGCGCGCTCAGGACGGTAAGCTGCCTGGCGCGTGTGATAAGCACAAAACTTGAAGAGATAGACAGTTAGAGGAGAGAGATGACGGGCAAGGAAAAGCACAAAAAACACGAAGTCGAGATAAAAGTCCCGGAAAAAGAGTACGAAGAGCTGAAAAAAAAGGCGGAAGAGAGGGACGGGTATTACGACAAATGGCTTAAAGTGCATGCTGAGTTCGAGAATACGCGCAAACGTATGGAGAAGGAAAAAACGGAGCATATGAAGTTCGCCAACGAAGACATCATTTTTCAGCTGTTCCCCATAGTGGACAATTTCGATATGGCCCTGGGCGCCATGGAAAAAGCGGAAGACAAAGAAGCCGTCATGGACGGCATCAGGCTGGTGCAGAAGGAATTCCACAGGATACTCGACGAGAACGGCGTGGAAAAGATAAAGACCGAAGGGGAGCGGTTCGACCCGAACGTGCACGAAGCCGTGTCGGTCGTGGAGACGGACGACGAGCCGGACGGGCTTATCCTGGAGGAGGTCCGTTCCGGTTATATGTTGAACAAGCGGCTTTTACGCCCCGCGCAGGTCAGGGTAGCAAAGAATGAATCAGAAGGCAGAGGACAGAGGACAGAGGACAGATAATCTGACTTCTGACTTTTGTTTTTCGGAACTTGTTTGGATCTGTTAAAATCTTAAGAGCAGGAGGTAAAAAGATGGGTAAGGTAATAGGCATAGATCTCGGTACCACTAATTCATGTGTGGCGGTGATGGAAGGGAAAGAACCCAAGGTCATACAGAACGCCGAGGGTTCAAGGACCACGCCGAGCGTGGTCGCTTTTACCAAGGCCGGGGAGAAACTCGTCGGCCAGCCCGCGAAACGCCAGGCGGTGACAAATTCCGAGAACACGATATTCAGCATAAAGCGTTTCATGGGCAGAAAACACTCCGAAGTGGAAGTGGAAGAAAAGCTTGTGCCTTTCAGGGTGGGTGAAGATAATAGCGGCAATGTGGTGGTCGAAGCCCAGGGCAAGAAATATACCCCGCCGGAGATATCGGCGATGATACTTCAAAAAATGAGACAGACCGCCGAGGATTATCTCGGGGAGAAGGTCGCCGAAGCCGTAATAACCGTTCCCGCGTATTTCAACGACTCACAGCGTCAGGCCACGAAAGACGCCGGAGAGATCGCCGGGCTCAAGGTGCTTAGGATAATCAACGAACCGACCGCGGCGAGCCTCGCATACGGGCTCGAGAGAAAGAAGAATGAAAAGATCGCCGTATTCGATCTCGGAGGCGGTACTTTTGACATCTCTATCCTGGACGTGGGAGAAGGCGTGTTCGAGGTCAAATCCACCAACGGCGACACGCATCTTGGCGGCGACAATTTCGACCAGAAGGTCATCGACTGGATAGCCGAGGAGTTCAAGAAAGAGAACGGCATCGACCTGAGGAACGATAAGATGGCCCTCCAGAGGCTGAAGGAAGCCGCCGAAAAAGCGAAATGCGAACTTTCGTCCAACCTGCAGACCGAGATAAATCTTCCCTTTGTCACCGCGGACGCTACCGGCCCCAAGCATCTTACGATGACGCTCACGAGGTCAAAATTGGAGCAGCTCGTGGACGAGCTGGTCGAGAAGACCAAGGCGCCCTGCCAGAAGGCGCTCAAGGATTCCGGTTACTCCGCGGGCGACATAGACGAGATCATACTCGTTGGCGGCCAGACAAGGATGCCCAAGGTACAGGAGGTGGTTAAGGAGATATTCGGTAAAGAACCGCATAAGGGGGTCAACCCGGATGAGGTCGTCGCCGTAGGCGCCGCTATACAGGGCGGGGTCTTGAGCGGTGAAGAAGGCCTCTCGGACGTCGTCCTTCTGGACGTGACGCCGCTTTCTCTCGGTATAGAGACGCTTGGGGGTGTCATGACGAAACTTATTGAACGAAATACCACCATCCCCACGAAGAAGAGCCAGATATTCTCCACGGCGGCCGATAACCAGACGGCGGTCTCGATACATGTCCTCCAGGGGGAGAGAGAGATGGCCTCGGATAACCGGACGCTCGGGAAGTTCGACCTGGTAGGGATACCGCCGGCTCCCCGGGGTATGCCGCAGATCGAGGTCACCTTCGACATAGACGCCAACGGCATCGTGCACGTTTCGGCGAAAGATAAAGCCACGGGTAAAGAGCAGTCCATCCGCATAGAATCCTCGAGCGGCCTGTCGAAAGAAGAGATAGAAAAGATGAAACATGACGCCAAAGCGCACGAGGAAGATGACAAGAAAAAAAGAGAGCTTATAGAGATCCGCAACCAGCTGGATTCGTTCATCTATGCCACGGAAAAAGCCCTCAAGGATTACGGCGACAAGGTCAACGAGGACGAAAAGAAGAAGATCACCGAGGCGATAGAGAAAGCCAGGAAGGCCATGACATCCGATAACGCGGATGAGATCAAAAAAGCCCAGGAAGAGCTGCAGAAGGCGAGTTATAAGCTGTCCGAAGAGATGTACAAGCAGGCCCAGGCCCAGCAGCAGGCCGCGGGCGGACCGGAAGCGCAGCAGCAGGCGGGCGGCGAAGGCGCCGGGGAAGGTACAGGGAAAAAACCCGACGAAGACGTCGTCGACGCGGATTACAAAGTCGATGAGGAGAAGGAGAAGCAGGGGTAAAAGGTAAAAGGAAAAAGGAAAAAGTAAGAGGGTTTAGTTTTAAGCAAAAATGAGTCATAAGAAAAGCACCTATATCTCAACCTTAACCTTTACCTTCACACTTTATCCTTTAACCTTTATCCTTAAGAAGATATGACAAAGGACTACTATGAACTGCTCGGCGTAAGCAGGGATGCTTCGAACGAGGAGATAAAGAAAGCCTACAGGAAGCTCGCGGTAAAATACCATCCTGACAAGAACCCCGGGGACAAAGAGGCGGAAGATAAGTTCAAGGAGATATCCCACGCCTACGAGGTTCTCAGCGATCCCGAAAAAAGGGCGCAATACGACCGATTCGGCGAAGACGCTTTCCAGTACGGCGCCGGCGCGGGCGGTTTCGGTTTCCATGATCCTTTCGATCTTTTCCGTGAGGTGTTCGGCGGCGGGTTGGGTGACATCTTCGAGAACATGTTCGGGTTCGGGGCGTCCGGAAGAGGCGGACCGAGGCGGGGCAGGGACCTGGAATATTCCCTCAAACTGGATTTTTTCGAAGCAGTCAAGGGCACGACGAAACAGATCAAGGTCAGGAAACACCAGACCTGCTCGGTCTGCGAGGGGTCCGGCGCTAAACCCGGAACGGGAAAGACCACCTGTCCCGGATGCGGGGGTACCGGACAGGTCAGCCAGACGAGCGGTTTTTTCAGTGTTTCACGTACCTGCTCCAGGTGCGGCGGCGCCGGGAAGATAATAAATGAACCCTGTAAAAAATGCGGTGGTACCGGCCGCGAGGAGACCGTTAAAAAGATCAGTGTCGACGTCCCGGCAGGGGTCGATACAGGCAACCGTCTGCGTCTTTCGGGGGAAGGTGAGCCGGGATTCAGCGGCGGTCCTCCGGGCGACCTGTATGTTTCCATCACGGTCAGGGAACATGATCTTTTTAACAGGCGCGGGCACGATATATACTATACTCTTCCCGTGAGTTTCGGCCAACTTGTGTTCGGGGACGAGATAGAGGTACCCGGTATAGAAGGCAGCACGAGCCTCTCGGTCTCTCCGGGCACGCAGAGCGGCCAGGTCTTCAACCTGAGGGGTAAGGGGATAAAACGGCTGGATGGCCGCGGAAAAGGCGACCAGTACGTAAAGGTACAGGTGGAAACGCCCAAAAACCTCAGTTCGGAGCAAAAGAAATTGCTGAGAGAGTTTGAAGCCAGCCAGGGAAAAAAACAGGCGGCAGGCAGCAAGAAATTCATCGATAAGGTTAAGGGATTCTTTGACTAACAACATTTTAGTTATGAGAACGCTCACTTCGTTCGCTTGAGTTGTGAGTCATTAGTGCGACAACTAACAACATTTTAGTTATGAGAACGCTCACTTCGTTCGCTTGAGTTGTTAGTTAGTAGTGCAACAACTAAGAACTAAATAATAGTAATGAGTTATGAGTAATGAGTTATGGGTCGCTGCGAGCGAAACTAACGACGCAAAACTAACAACTAACAACTAACAACTAACAACTAACAACTAACAACTAACAACTAAAAACTCATAACTGATACAAGGAGCCCCACAGTGCCTACATATGAGTACCGTTGCGATAAGTGCGGACATCGCTTTGAAGAATTCCAGAAAATGACCGATAAACCTCTGAAGAAATGCTCCAGATGTAAAGGGCCGGTAAAACGTATGATCGGCTCCGGGGGCGGCATTATCTTTAAGGGGAAGGGGTTTTACCAGACCGACTACAAGAAGCCCGGCCCTAAAAAAGAGGATAAGCAACCCGGCGGGTCAAGTCCCGGCACCTGTCCGAAAGCCGATAACTGTCCTTGTTGCGAGTGACATGAAAGTCCGAAAAGAACAGGAAAAGTTCTTAATTACCTGGTTGCCCGTCCTGTTATGGGCATCGGCGATATTTTTCTTTTCGATATTACCCGGTAAAGCGTGCCCTTCCGTCCCCATAAAGGGCCTGGATAAAGTGGTCCATTTCACGGTGTATATGATACTTGCTTTTCTCGTGGTAAGGGGTTTATACCGTGCGCGGATACGTTCCTGGGCCCGGTCCAGGGTCAAAACCTCATTATTTACATTGATATCGTGCGGGGGATATGGTATTTTAGTTGAACTGGCGCAGCAGGCGGTCCCGGACAGGTGCGTCTCGGGTGCCGACACGGCGGCAAATATATTAGGAGTATTATGCGGCATGATAATATGGGAGCTTACAATATGGCAACGGTAAGACCTTTCAAGGGGCTTTTGTACAGCCATGACAAGACCGGAGGCGGGTATTCAACTGTCGTGGCCCCTCCATATGATGTTATTCCCGAGGGCATGCGAGATGAGTTATATGAAAAGAGCGCGTTCAACGTTATCCGGCTTATCCTCGGGCGTTCCCGGACGGGCGACGACGAAAAGAACAATAAATATACGCGCGCGAAGGCCTTTTTGGACGAATGGCAAAAGAAAAAGGTGCTCGTAAGAGACGCCGCGGAGACGTTTTACGTCTATCTGCAGGAATATAAGTACCGCGGCAAAATGCTTCGCAGGATCGGTTTCATAGGCCTTATCAAGATAGAGGATCCGCAGGAAGGTGTAGTGCTTCCGCATGAGCACACGCTCGCCAAACCCAAAGAAGACAGGATGAACCTTATAAAACAGGTCAGGGGGAACCTGAGCCCTATCTTCACTATTTTTGATGACGCTGACGGAAAAGTCACGGGGATACTTGAGCGGGCGGTAAAGGATTCCGACCCTGTCATCGATATAGAGCTGGAGGACGGGCGTCACGCGATCTGGCGCATCACCGATAAGGGGTCGATAGGGGGCATCGTCTCCGGCATGGAAGGAAAAAGGGTTTTTATCGCGGATGGGCATCACAGGTACGAGGTCGCGCGGACATACCGCGAAGCGCTGAAAAATGAAGAAGGATATGACGGCAGTGCCGACTATGTTATGATGTATTTTGCCGATATGGCGGCCCGGGACAACCTCACCGTCATGCCGACCCACAGGGCCATAAAGAACATGCCCGTGTCCGGGGATGACCAGATCAAGGAGCGGCTCGCGGGATATTTTGACATAACCGAATGCGGGACCCTTGCGGAGCTTCTGGAACGGCTCGAGGCCGAAGAGACCAGCGGCCACGCTTTCGGTTATTTCGGCGGCGATAAATACCTTTTTTTGAAGGCAAGATCCAAAGAAGCCCTTCTTGGTCTTATCGCCGAAGAGAGATCAGAGGACTGGAAACTGCTGGATGTAAGCGTCCTGCACGCGGCGGTGTTCGGGAAGCTGCTCTGTGTAAAGGCCGAAGAGGGGAATATAACTTACGTGAAAGAACCCGAAGAAGCGCAGGCCCTGGTAAAGGACGGGAGTCATGCCGCCGCTTTCTTTTTGAACTCTACGCGCATGGACCAGCTCAGGCGCGTGGCCGAAAAAGGCGAAATGATGCCCCAGAAGTCCACTTATTTTTATCCCAAGCTTCTTTCAGGGTTAGTGATCAACAGGTTTAGCGGATAATAACGTGATCGTGAACTGATATGGCTTTTTTCTCAAAAAAACCGATCTTCTCAAGGTCCAAAAAGAAAGGGATACCCGGCGGTCTCTGGACCAAGTGCCCTTATTGCGGTGAGCTTCTCTATAACAAGACCCTTAAAGATAACCTTAAGGTCTGCCCGAAATGTGATTATCATTTCAGGATGGGGGCCTATGAGAGGATAGAGAAGATACTCGATCCCGGTTCGTTCCGGGAGATCCATAAAGACCTGGAAAGCAGGGATCCGCTCAAGTTCAAAGGGCCGAGCGATTATCCCAGCAAGATAAAGAAGGACCAGAAGGCCACGGGCTTGAAGGAAGCGGCTGTCGTGGGAGAAGGCACCGTGGATTCGAAACGGATCGCGATAGGCGTTACGGATTCGCGTTTTATAATGGGTTCTATGGGGTCCGTCGTCGGGGAAAAGATCACAAGGCTGATCGAGCACGCGGAAAAAGAACAGATACCGCTGGTGATAGTCTCGGGTTCGGGCGGCGGCGCCAGGATGTACGAAGGGATGCTGTCCCTCATGCAGATGGCCAAGACCAGCGCAGCTCTCGAAAGGCTGAATTCCCGGGGCGGGCTCTTTATCTCGGTCCTGACCAACCCCACCATGGCCGGAGTGATGGCCAGCTTCGCTTCGCTGGGTGATGTGATAATCGCCGAGCCTAAAGCTCTTATAGGTTTTACCGGGCCACGGGTCATCCAGCAGACGATAAAACAGGAGCTGCCGGACGGTTTCCAGAGCTCGGAATTCCTGCTGGAGCGCGGACTTATAGATATGATCGTCCACAGGAACGAGTTGAGGAACACTCTTTCCAAGATGATGGATTATCTGACGGCATCGAGGACAGATGACAGAAGACAGAAGACAGAAGACAGATGACAGACGACGGGTTGTTTGTCCCGTATGATATTGACTTTCGGTTTGACTTATAGTATAAAATTTAACTAACATATAACGTTAAAGCGATGTTATGGCGCAGGTCAGTCTAAAGAACGTATCCAAGGTCTTTCCGGGAGGTATCGTTGCGGTCAACAACGTCACTTTCGGGGTAGAGAATAAGGAGTTCGTGGTCCTGGTAGGTCCTTCGGGCTGCGGGAAATCGACCACCCTGAGACTGATAGCCGGTCTGGAGGATTCTTCGGAGGGCGATATCTACATAGGCAAGAACAGGGTCAATAATGTTCCTCCCAAGGACCGGGATATCGCTATGGT
The DNA here is from genome assembly GCA_964409365.1 of uncultured Planctomycetia bacterium. GTDB lineage: Bacteria > Omnitrophota > Gorgyraeia > Tantalellales > Tantalellaceae > CAYPCX01. Next base: position 80,275 of record CAYPCX010000001.1, read on the forward strand.
GTTCCAAAACTACGCGCTTTACCCGCATATGACGGTTTACGAGAACATGGCGTTCGGCCTGAAGCTCAAGAAATATCCGAAAGACGAGATCGATATAAGGGTTAAAGAAGCGGCAGGCATACTGGGCCTTGAAAAGCTGCTTACCAGGAGGCCCAGGGAGCTTTCGGGGGGACAACGCCAGCGCGTGGCTGTCGGCAGGTCTATCGTACGCAAGCCCATGGTATTCCTGTTCGATGAGCCGCTTAGCAACCTTGACGCCAAGCTCAGGGTGCAGATGAGGACGGAACTCCATCGCCTGCATATCCGGCTGCAATCCACCATGATATATGTCACCCATGACCAGACCGAAGCTATGACCCTGGGGGACAGGATAGTCGTTCTTAAAGACGGATACATCCAGCAGATAGATACACCGACCAACGTATATAATCATCCGGTCAATAAGTTCGTGGCAAGCTTTATCGGGGCGCCTCCCATGAACTTTATGGAAGGCAGGATAATGAAAAAGGAGAGGAAGCTCTATTTCGACGAAGGGAATTTCAAGGTAAAGATCGTCGAGGGCATGTACGACGCCCTGGAAGAATACGTTGACAAACGGGTCATTTTCGGTGTAAGAAGCGAAGACATCTACGACAAGCTGTTCGTTTCCGAGGCCCCGCCGGAGAATATAGTTACGATGACCACAGAGGTGGTCGAACATCTGGGGTCTGAAGTTTATATACACCTGAACACGGGGAAACACGTTCTGGTGGCAAGAGTTTCGGGCGAGGCCAATCCTCAGATAAACCAGGATATGGACGTCGCTCTCGATATGAGTAAGATCCATTTTTTCGATAAGATCACCGAAAAAACGATCATCTAAGGCTTCCTATGACCCCTTTTTTAAAGAGGAATCTCCTCATACCTTTTTCTTTTATCCTTTTCGCGGGCCTGTTATACGGTCTTACAAGAGTAGTTCCAGCCCTTAGGGACCATGTCCAGCATCTTGAGCTGATCGCGCTGAGCCTCATGATCATGGTGAGTCTCGTCATCATGTTCTTCTGGAGCTCCCTCGGCGTGATCGGGGGACTTTTGACCTTTCTCGTCGCCATGATATATCTGTACAGGCCGCTTACCGACCTCAATCCGTTCTATTACAGCGTCCTGATCCTCGCGTTCTTCCTCAGCAGTTTTCTGGGATATCACGCCTTCAGGAAGATAAATACTTCGAACCGCGATTACACGGTAACGAAGGAGAAAGTACAGGAGGACACGAACCTCATTCGCGAGCACCTGAAAGGCAGGGAGGCGGAAGTCATCGCGATGGGCGATAAGATAAACAGCCTGCTTAAACTGAAAGGGATAACGGACCGTCTCAGCACATCCCTGTCCGGAGAAGAAGTGATGAAGATAGTCACGGAAGAGACCTTTGACATTTTCAAGGGAGATCACAGGGTGCTTCTTTTTATGGCCGACGGGACGGCTCGGGAGATGAACCTTTCGTGTACCGCGAAGGACAAGAAGAGGAAAGCCCCGGTCATGAAAAAAGGCGGCATCTTTGACAGGTGGGTGATGAAGAACATGAAGAGCCTTCTGGTGAAGGATAAAAGGAAGGATTTCAGGTTTTCCGTCGAGAATGAGGAAATGAAGGACGATTTTCTTTCGCTTATCAGCAAGCCGCTTGTGGTCGAAAGCAACGTGATCGGTATCCTGAGGGTGGACTCACCCCGGGAGGCGGCTTTCAGCCAGCACGAGCTGCGGATCCTGGACATAATCGGGGAGCTGGCCGCGGTGGCACTGGAAAACGCGCGGTTGTACTGCCAGACGGAAGAGCTGGCTATCAAAGACAGTCTTACGGGACTTTACGTGCACAGGTATTTCATGGAACGGCTTGAAGAAGAGGTCAAGAGGGCGCTTCTCAGCAAGAGCCGTTTTGCCATGCTGATGCTCGATATAGACGATTTCAAAGAATTTAACGATAAACACGGTCATATATCCGGCGATATAATACTGAGGAAAATAGGGAAAATACTGAACGCGAAAGCGTCGGCGGGCGACATAGTGGCCCGTTACGGCGGGGAAGAATTCGCCTTTCTGGCGCTCGATTTGAACAGGAAAGAAGCGATCAAACTGGCCGAAGATATCAGAAAGGATATCCAGGATAACCCCGTCGTGCTCAGGAGGAAAAAGTATTCGGTGACCGTATCCGCCGGGGTGGCAATATTCCCCGACGACGCCCGGCTTAAGAAGGACATCATCTGGGAATCGGATAAATACCTTTACGAGGCAAAAGCCAAAGGGAAGAACAAGGTATGTTCAAAGAAATGAAAACATTCACGATGTTCTTAGTGAACCTGTTTTTAATGGCGCTGAGCTGGATATTCTACAAATTCCCGCAGGGAGACGAGTACCTCGTTATCTTCATGATACCTCTCGTTTTCATCGTAGCCCCGTACGTTCTGCCTTTGCGCATGGTATCGGTCCTCTTTGCGATGAATTTCCTGTTCTTTTTGTTCTATTTTTTCCTGGGGGCGCTGAACGCTTTGGACGTTACCGTGCTCATGCTGCTTCTCGGGGTTTCCTACGGGGCAAGCTATGTGGTCAGGGTGCTCCAGGATTCTTTTGCATGGTACCACGATTCGGATATCTCAAGGGACAAACGGGATTATGATAATCTTGTGGGGTCGCTCGAGGTCATAGACCGCCGGGGCAGGCAGATAGAGAACGAACTTAACCGGATCTCGCGCCTTTACGAAGTGACCAAACAGCTCGCGCCCGCGCTGAAATTCGAGGACCTCTTGAACGCGTTGTTCTATTTCCTGGAAGAGAACTTCAAGTTCCAGACCGCGCATCTTCTGGTTTTCAGTATGGGCGCTTTTTCGCGCGGGATATCAAAGAGCGTGGGCGATAAGAACTATTATGAGGACGGCGAGATGCTGCTGGATTACCCGAAAGTGGTCGAGTACGCCCGCAAAGAAGATCTTAAGCCGTTCTTCATAGACCGTGAAAAGACGGGAAGGGCTTTCATTGACATGAAGATCCGCGCGGACACCTTCATGGCTTTCCCGCTTTTTGTCGGCGATAACATGTCGGCGATACTGGCTATAGAGGGGGCTTCGAGGTTCAGTTACGGCAGGTTCCGGATACTCGTCCCCCAGGTAGCCCTGGAATTCCGCAAGGTGGATCTGTATGAACAGGTCCAGAAGCTGTCGATAGTGGACGGCCTTACCGAAGTGTTTCTCAGGCGATATCTGATGGAGAGGCTCGAGGAAGAGGTGGACCGCGCCAGGCGTCTTTCCTTAAGCTTTTCGGTAGGCATGGTGGACGTCGACCATTTCAAACAGTGTAACGACAAATACGGCCATCTTGTCGGTGATGCCGTGCTGAAAAAGATAGCCGAGAGGCTTAAGAGCTCGGTCCGGGAAGTCGACATGATAGCGCGATACGGCGGAGAAGAATTTTGTATAGTGCTTCCCGAGACGGACAAAAAATCCGCTAAAATGGTCGCTGAACGTCTGCGAAAATCCATAGAAACAAAAGAGATAAAAGCTTTTGATGAGAATGTCAGGATGACCGTCAGCGCCGGCATCTCTACCTTTCCCGAGGACGGTGAGAACGTGGCCACGCTCGTGGACAAAGCGGATACCGCCCTTTATAAGGCCAAACGCAAGGGCCGCAACAGGGTGTGTGTTGCGTAACCCCTTTATCTGTGTTATACTGTTGGCAAATTTGTACCCATAACGCATCGGAAGAATCAGGATGCCCATTAAAATTAGGATATTCAGGATATTATTTATTTTTATACTGATCACCGCTCTTGAGGCGGGGGTTTTCCCCCGGCAGTGTCTGGCGTTCATGGACGAGGTCCTGTCCTTTATCCCGTCCAAAACAGCTACTTCCGAAGAAGACCAGGAAGAAGAAAAGGATGCTTCACGCGCCCAGACGGTCGATAAACTCCTCACAAAGGCGCGAAAACTGCGTTATCAGAAGAACTTCAGATCGGCGCGTGCCCACGCCGAAAAAGCCCTTAAAATAGACCCGGACAATCCGCTCGCGCTCGCTTTCCTGGAACAGCTCAGCAAGGAGGAGGAGATCCACCAGGAGGACCTGAAGCGCCTGAAGGAAGAAAAAGAAGAGGCAAAAAGGCGTAAAAAACTCGAGAAAGAGGCCAAGAAAAGGGAACGGGAAGAGGCAAAGCAGCGCAAGCTCGCGGAACGTGAAGCCCTGAAGAAGAAAAAAGAAGAGGAACAGGCCGCGAAAGAAAAGGCTAAACTGGAAGCGAAGGCGAAGAAGAAAGCCGAACTCGAAGCGCGCAGGAAAAAGGTCGAAGAGGAAGCCCCGCCTGCGCCCGAGAGAAAGGTCGAAGAGAAAGTTCCACCCGTCCCCGAAGAGGAAGTCGGAAAAGAAGCGCCTCCGGTACCCGCGAAAAAGGTCGAGGAAGAAATAACGGTCCCCGAGGAAAAAAAGGTCCCTCCTGAAGAAAAAAGACCTCCCGCCAAAGAAGAAGAAAAGAAAGAGGAAAAGATACCCTCTGCAGTAAAGGAAGAGGATCTTTTCAAGATGAAGCCCGGACAGCCCATCATAGTCGACGGCGACAAAGTGGAATATTTCGAAGAGGACGGCAGGATAAAGGCCGAGGGCAATGTGTCCATTACTTACGGGGATGTCAAGCTTACCTGTGATTATATAGAGGTCAACACTAAAGGAAAAGTGGCGCTCTGCGAAGGCAATGTCCGCATCGAACAGGCGGATGGCACCCTGACCGGCGACCGCATACGGTACGATTTCGGGAAGAAAGAGGGCGAAATAATCGGCGCGGAGGTAAAGGCATACCCCTGGTTCGGCCAGGCGGAAGAAACGGGCAAGGTGGGGCCGAACGAATATCTCCTGAAGAAGGGCTTTATAACTACCTGCGACCTGGATAAGCCGCATTACCGCATCAGCGCGGGGGAAATAAGGGTCTTTCCCGACGAGAAGGTCATAGCGAAGAACGCCGTTTTTTACCTGGGCAAGGTGCCGGTCCTGTGGGTCCCGTATTATTACCATCCCATCATCCAGAGCCGGGCGAAGGTCCAGTTCATACCCGGCTGGAACAGCGACTGGGGATACTTCCTGCTTTCCGCTTCTAGGTTCTACATCAAGGGGAACACGAAGGTGGACGTCCTGCTCGATTACCGTACCCAGAAAGGTTTCGCCGAAGGCGCCAACCTTTATTATTTCATGGAAGATTTCGGGCTTCCGGACCTCGGGGAAGGTATCTTCCGTTCGTATTTCATACAACAGAACGATTGGGGAACGTACAAGCCCACGGCGTTCCGTGACGATGACGTCAAACCGAAGCACAGGAACAGGTTCCAGTGGAAGCACAGGATAGACTTCGATTCCGATACCGTGGGAATGCTTGAAATGAACAAGATGAGCGATGAATACGTGCTCAAGGACTATTTTTACAACGAGTACGAAGAAAACAACGTCATACCGGATAACTACATCTCTGTCATCTCTGCGAAGCGCAATTACATCTTCAGCATCATGGGGAACAGGCGTTTGGATGATTTTTACACGGTCACGCAGCGTCTTCCCGAGGCGAAACTGGAAATACCCGACCAGAGGCTGTGGAACACACCGCTCTATTACGGCAGTGAGATGTCCGCGACGAGATTCGAGAAGGAATACGCCTGGGAGAAGGACCCGCCCGAAGATGTCAACAGGTTCGATACTTATCACAAGCTTTCGTATGTCGGCAAGCTCGGTCCGGTGAATCTCACGCCTTTCGGCGAAATAAGAGAGACGTTATATTCCAGAACGAGGTGGGATGGGGACGATATCACGGCGCGGACCTCGTTCAGCGGCGGGATCAAAGCATTCTCGCGCCTTTCCCGCATATTCGACTTCAATACGGATAAGTGGGGTTTTGATATAAACAAATTGCGGCATATCATCGTCCCCAGTGTGCTGTATTTTCACAGGCACCAGCCTACCGTGGATAAGGACAACCTGTTACAGATGGATGCGCTGGATAAACTCGAGAAAGAGAACTATGTCAACCTCGCCCTGGAGAATAAGCTGCAGACAAAACGTTCCGGCGGCAAAGTGGTTGACCTTGTCAGGTTCATAACGAGCGTGGATTTCCTTTGGCGCATGAAGAAGAACAACTACCAGTTCGAAGAAGACGGGAAGTTCCGCAACCTCAAGTTCGACCTGGAACTTTCGCCGTATCCGTGGCTGTATATCGATACTGAAATGGAAGTAGCCCCCAAGAACCAGGCCGTCGCCACGGGCAGTCTCGAAGCGACTATCCATCCCGTTGACTGGTTCAATATGGCCCTGGGATACAGATACGAGAAAATGATGCCGGAACCGAGGAACCAGCTCACCTTCGATCTCTGGTGCCGGCTCAACCCGAAATGGAAATTCGGATGGTACGAAAGGTTCGATCTGCAGAAGACCACCATCGAGGAACAGCAGTTCTCCATCGTAAGGGACCTCCACTGCTGGGAGGTAGAGGTGGTCTGCGACATAGACGGCCCGAATCCTTTGCAGGACGAGCTCACGTTCTGGCTGGCCTTTACGATAAAGGCGTTCCCGGACCTGCAGCTGGGCCTGAGCAGGTCCTTCACAAAGCGCCCGCCCGGTTCCCTGAGACGCTGATAGAGGGCGCAAAGCCCCAATGCTATTGCCTCTCAGGCGACAATATGCTATAATCACACGTTATTCAAGAGGGAATTATTGTCATAATAATCAACCATATTAATAACATATGAGCAAATATATAAAAGATGGCGTGAAGAACATACCGTTCGATTGGAGAACGTAGTTATGAGAGTACCAAGTATTGAGTGTCAAGTATCAAGGTTGGGGTGGAGGCGATTCCATGTCGTCCTTGATACTCGACATTTGATACTCGATACTTACTGTATTGTTTCTGAGGAGGTAAAATGAAGGGAGTGATACTAGCCGGCGGCCTGGGCACGCGGCTTCACCCGCTTACAAAGATAACGAACAAGCATCTTCTTCCCATTTATGACAAGCCCATGATCTATTATCCGCTTAAAGCCCTGGTAGAGGCGGGGATAACCGACATAATGATAGTTACCGGCGGGCCCCACGCCGGTAACTTCCTGCGCCTTCTGGGTAACGGCCACGAGTTCGGCCTGAAAGGCATAAATTACGCATACCAGGAGAACGAAGGCGGCATAGCCGAAGCGCTGGGTCTGGCGGAACACTTCGTCGACGGGGACAAGGTAGTGGTGATATTGGGGGACAATATCATTGAAAAGAACATAAAAAATGACGTAAAAGAGTTCGCCGGCCAGCCGGAGGGTGCCAGGATACTGATAAAAGAAGTGGCCAACCCCGAACGTTTCGGGGTGGTGGAGTTCGAAAAGGATCGCATTGTTCGTATCGTCGAAAAGCCCAGAAAGCCGAAAACGAACTACATCGTCACCGGTATCTATATGTATGACAGCCAGGTGTTCGATTTTATAAAAGGCCTAAAGCCTTCCGACAGGGGAGAACTTGAGATAACCGATGTCAACAATATGTACATCGGAAAAAAACAATTGAACTATTCCGTTCTTGACGGATGGTGGACCGACGCGGGGACTTTCGAATCGCTTCTCAGGGCCAACCGGCTCGCGGCAGAGAAGACAGAGGACAGAAGGCAGAGGACAGAATGAGGTTACTGGTAACGGGTGGATGCGGTTTTATAGGCTCCAACTTTATAAGGCATTTGCTTATCCGGTACAAGGACATCCGTATCGTCAATCTGGATAAACTCACATACTGCGGCAATCCGGAGAACCTTTCGGACGTGGCGGATGACGCACGCTATTCTTTCGTGAAAGGGGATATTTGCGACGAAAAACTGGTAGGGGACCTTGTGGCCGACGTCGACGCTGTCGTAAATTTCGCGGCTGAAACGCATGTGGACAGGTCCATCAAATATCCTGACGATTTTTTGATGACCAACGTATACGGCGTAAAGGTCCTTTTAGCGGCGGCCAAAGGTTCGGGATTGACCAGATTCGTCCAGATAGGGACCGACGAGGTGTACGGGAGCGTCGAGGAAGGGTTTTCGAAAGAGGAAGACCCCCTTAAGCCCAAAAGCCCTTACTCGGCGACGAAGGCCGCCGGAGACCTTTTGGCGCTGTCGTATCACGCCACATACGGTTTGCCGGTGATAGTGGCAAGGAGCTCCAACAATTTCGGGCCATATCAGTATCCCGAAAAGGTGGTACCCCTTTTCATAACGAACCTTATGCGCGGGAAAAAGGTCCCGTTATACGGTGACGGAGGCAACGTGAGGGATTGGCTGTACGTGGGGGATAATTGCGCGGCGGTAGACCTTATACTGCACTCCGGCCGCCCCGGTGCGATATATAATATCGGCGGAGGGAACTGTCTGACCAATCTTGAGCTTACGGAAAAGATACTTTCAGTGACGGGAAAAGGCGGCGAGTTCATAGAATACGTCAATGACCGGCCCGGGCACGACAGGCGTTATGCGCTCGATTCTTCCAGGGTGACCCGGCTCGGCTGGGCTCCGGAAGCGGATTTTACGAGCGATCTCAAGGAAACGGTCGACTGGTACAGGAATAACGAGGACTGGTGGGGCCCGCTGAAGGACAAAGCGGAGATCATAGAGTGGTGATAAGAAGGTCGAGGTTCAGGTTGAGGTTTAGACATAGGAATTTGCAGAGGTTAGACCTTAACCTAGACCTTAACCTTGCTTCACGTATTGATACATGAAGATACTCATTACAGGTTCGAACGGCATGCTGGGCACGGAGCTGTGTAAGGTGCTGGCGGCAGACCATGAGGTCGCCGGTCTGGATATTATCAGGTCTCAGGTCTCAGGGCGCAGGTCGCAGGTGTTTTATGAAGGGGACATAACCGATCCGGACCGGGTGGATGAGGTGATCGAGGAAGCGCGGCCGGACCTGGTTATCCACGCCGCGGCATGGACCGATGTCGACGGTTGTGAAAATGACCCGGACAAAGCATATGCCGTGAATACGGACGGGACATATAATCTGGTCAAATCCGCCGGCAAAAGAGATATACCGTTCCTCCTGATAAGCACTGACTTCGTTTTCGAAGGAGAAAAGGGAACGCCTTACGATGAAGGTGAGGAAGGAAGTCCCTTGAGTGTTTACGGTAAGAGCAAGTGGCGGGCCGAACAGCTGGTCAAGCGAGCACTTAGCCGCTTTGCCATAGTAAGGACCAGCTGGCTGTACGGCGCGGGGGGCAGGAATTTCGTGGATACCGTTATCGCCAAAGCCAAAAGCGGCGAAGCCCTGAGAGTAGTGAACGACCAGGTCGGTTCACCGACATATGCCGGGGACCTTGCAAAAGCGTTAAAGGACCTTATTGCCGCTGTGGACGGGTTCAGCGGAGAAGTCTACCACATATCGAATTCCGGACAATGCTCATGGTATGATTTCGCCTGCCGCGCCTTGGAAGAGGCCGGTGTAGATGCCGAAGTGAGTGAGATAACTTCGGCGGAACTCGACAGGCCCGCGCCGAGGCCGAAGTTCTCGGTGATGAGCACTGAGAAGTTCAGCGGTATCGTGGGACGTAAGATGCGCCCGTGGGAAGATGCGCTGAGAGAATATATAAATGATTGGTATGGAGGTTCTGGGGACACGTCTGCGTAGACGGCATGTAGACAACCAGACATGTCCCCAGAATATACTTTTATAGTAATAGGAGAATGATGAGCGCATATACAGAGCTGAAAAAGAAGATACAGAGCGGGAAAGCGGTCGTCGCGGTCGTCGGGCTCGGTTATGTGGGCCTGCCGATAGCCATCGAGTTCTGTAGGAAAGGTTATAAGGTCCACGGGCTGGACTCGAACAAGAGGCGTATCGGGAGGCTGAAAAAAGGCATCTCTTACATAGAGGATATCCCTTCCGCCGATATCCGCAAAGCGGTCAAAGGGAAAAAGTTCAATGTTACCTCGAGTAGTTCTGTCCTGAACGGCGCCGACGTTATAATAGTCTGCGTGCCGACGCCCCTGAGGAAGGTAAAGACGCCGGATATCTCTTATATCGTCAAGGCCAGCCGGTCGCTCAGCGAACGTATGAGGTCCGGTCAGCTGATAATAATAGAGAGCACGACATATCCGGGCACGACAAGGGACGTCATATTGCCTATATTGCGCAAAAGCGGCCTTGAACTCGATAAAGACTTTTACCTGGCGTTCTCTCCGGAGAGGATAGATCCGGGCAACCCGAAATACGACCTCACCAACATACCTAAAGTGGTAGGCGGCCTCACCAGGAAGGGAACGGAACTTTCCAGGATGATCTATTCCAAGATCATCGATCGCGTGGTAAGCGTATCGAGCGCCGAAGCGGCCGAAGTGACCAAACTTCTGGAGAACACGTTCCGTATAGTGAACATCGGCCTTATCAACGAGTTCGCCATGCTGTGCTATAAGCTGGGCATAGACGTCTGGGAGGTCATAGATGCGGCGAAGACTAAGCCGTTCGGATACATGCCGTTCTACCCGGGCCCCGGTATAGGCGGCCATTGCATACCCGCAGACCCGATGTACCTGTCCTGGAAGGCCCGCAAGGTGGGATTCAGGACGGAGATGGTCGACCTGGCCGCGCGTATAAACCGTATGCTGCCGATGCATACGGTAAAGAGGGTGGGTGAACTCCTGAGACGGGACAAGAAAAGTTTCAGAGAGGCGAAGATACTTCTGTTAGGCGTAGCGTATAAAAAGGACGTGAACGATCTTCGTGAGTCGCCGGCGCTGGAGATCATCGAGACGCTCAGGAAGAAAAAAGCGGACGTGTCTTATCACGATCCTTATATCCCGTATCTTGACGTTTACGGTATCAAATTGAAGTCCAGGCCGCTGACGCCGTTGATGCTGAAGGGACAGGACGCGGTTGTTATAGTCGCCGCTCATACCGGGGTCGATTACAAGATGATAGCCGGGAACGCGAAAGCCGTTCTGGATACGAGAAATGTGATGGGGAAGCTCGGTATAGAGGGAGACAATATCGTAAAACTGTGAACAGCACTGAGGTTCTGGGGACACGTCTGCGTAGACGGCATGTAGACAACCAGACATGTCCCCAGAATATGTTTTTATAGTTACGGAAAGGAAAAACATGGCAAAGTATCTGGTTACCGGAGGAGCGGGGTTCATAGGTTCTAACATTGTGGAACAGCTGGTGGGGCGCGGTGAGGAGGTACGCGTCCTTGACAATCTTTGCACGGGCAGCGAAGATAACCTGGCCCCGTTCAGGGACAGCATAGATTTCCGTAAAGGGGATATCCGCAGCGAGGAAGATGCCAGGTCCGCGCTTCAGGGTATCGATTATGTCCTACATCAGGCGGCCCTGAGGAACGTCGCCAGGAGCGTGGAACAGCCGGTGGAAGTGAACGACGTCAACGTGTACGGGACGTTGAACCTTCTGCTCCGGGCGAAAGAGGCCGGGGTCAAAAGGGTGGTCTATGCCTCGTCCAGTTCCGTGTACGGGGATTGCGATACCTTTCCGGAAAAGGAGACGTTCACCCCGGATCCGATATCCCCCTACGCGGTCAGTAAACTGGCGGCGGAACATTACTGCCGGATGTTCAGCGTGACTTTCGGCCTCGAGACGGTAAGCCTGAGGTACTTCAACGTTTTCGGCCCCAGGCAGAACCCCGAATCGAAATATTCGGCGGTAATACCGGCGTTCATCTCGCGGCTGGAGAAAGACGAGCCCTGCCAGATACACGGCGACGGCAACCAGTCGCGCGATTTTACCTTTGTTTCGAACGTGGTGGATGCCAACCTGGCCGCCTGCGGTGTTCCGGAGGCCTCGGGTCGGGTCTTCAACGTGGCCTGCGGTTGTGATTTTTCCGTCAACCAGGTGGCCGAAGAGCTGAAGAAGATAATGGGTAAAGATATAAAGTCGGTCCACGAGCCGAGACGCCAGGGAGACGTAATAAGGACGTTCGCGGATATAAGCGCTCTAAAGGGTGTCCTTGGAGTGGAGCCCGGAGTAGATTTTCATGAAGGGCTCAAGCGGACGGTGGAATGGTTCGTCGGCAAGAAAAAAGTAAAAGGGAAGAGCTGAAAAATGGGTAAAGACGCGACATATATACTTGGGATATCGGCTTTTTATCATGACGCCGCGGCGGCGCTCGTCCGGGACGGGGATATAGTGGCCGCGGCCCAGGAAGAAAGGTTCACTCGTAAAAAGCACGACCCTTCCTTCCCGGAGAGGTCCATAGAGTATTGCCTGAAGGAAGCCGGAATAAAGATAAATGAGGTGGATATAATAGCGTTCTATGATAAACCGTTCCTCAAGTTCGAACGGCTCCTGGAGACATATCTCGCTTACGCCCCGTCGGGGATAAGGTCGTTCATATCGGCCATGCCTCCCTGGATAAAACAGAAGCTTTTTATCAGGGAACATATACACAAGACGCTCGGTTACGACGGGAAAGTGATATTCCCGGAACACCATCACTCCCACGCGGCGAGCGCTTTTTATCCGTCGCCTTTCACTGAGGCCGCTATACTTACGGTGGACGGGGTAGGCGAATGGGCGACGGCGAGCTTCGGTAAAGGCGCCGGCAACGGATTAGAGCTTTATAAAGAGATATGTTTCCCTCACTCGCTGGGTCTTCTGTATTCGGCTTTTACTTATTACTGCGGGTTCAAGGTAAATTCCGGCGAGTATAAATTAATGGGCCTTGCCCCGTACGGGGAGCCCAAGTATGCCGATATCATACTGGACAAACTGATCGACTTGAAAAAGGACGGTTCCTTCAAGCTTGACCTCAGGTACTTCAACTATTGCGCGGGCCTGACGATGACGAATAACGCCTTCCATAAACTGTTCGGCGCCCCCCCGAGGAGACGCGAGAGCAAGCTTGAGCAAAAACACATGGACCTGGCCAGGTCCGTTCAGGTGGTCACCGAAACGGCCATAATGAACATGGCCAGGCACCTTCAGAAAGAAACGGGCATGGAGAACCTGTGTCTGGCCGGCGGCGTGGCGTTGAACTGCGTGGCGAACGGCAAGGTGTTGAGGGACGGTCCCTTCAGGAGGATATGGATACAGCCGGCGTCTTCCGACGCGGGCGGTGCCCTGGGGGCGGCGCTTATAGCGTGGCACGAGTATCTTGGTAAGGAACGGCCGGTCGGGGGTGACAGGGACCTCCAGAAAGCCAGCCTGCTCGGGCCTTCTTTCTCCGAAGTGGAGATAGAAAAATACCTCATGGAAGAGGATATACCGTACGAGAAGCTCGACCGGGAAAAAATACCGGAGACGGTCGCGACCCTCATCGCCGAACAGAACGTGGTCGGGTGGTTCCAGGGAAGAATGGAGTTCGGCCCCCGCGCCCTGGGCGCAAGGAGCATAATCGGGGACCCGCGGTCGGAAAAGATGCAGTCGATAATCAACAGGAAGATAAAGTTCAGGGAGTCTTTCAGGCCGTTCGCTCCGAGCGTCCTCCTGGACCGGGCGGCGGAATATTTCAAGATAGACTGCGAGAGCCCGTACATGCTTCTGGTGTCTCCCGTGAAAGAGGATAAAAGGGAGAACGTGGAAGAGCAGAGCAGGTTATCGGGGCTCGAGAAGCTGCGGGTAAAACGGTCGGATATACCGGCCATAACGCATGTGGATTATTCGGCGAGGGTCCAGACGGTAAAGAGGGAGGATAACCCGCTTTACTATGATATGATACGTAAATTTTGCGAGGACCACGGATGCCCGCTGGTGATAAACACCTCCTTCAATGTAAGGGGGGAGCCGATAGTTTGCGATCCTGAAGACGCCTACAGGTGTTTCATGAGGACGAACATGGACTACCTGGTAATGGGCGTTTTCCTGATAGACAAGAAAAAGCAGGACCCGGAAAAACTAAGGATAGAAGAGGTTGACGAGTTTGAACTGGATTAGAGGGATGGGGACCGAGGTTCTGGGGACACGTCTGTGTAAACGAAATGTAGGATGACAAAATTGAGGTTCTGGGGACACATCTGTGTAAACGACATGTAGGATGACAAAACTGAGGTTCTGGGGACACGTCTGTGTAAACAACATGTAGGATGACAAAACTGAGGTTCTGGGGACACATCTGTGTAAACGACATGTAGGATGACAAAACTGAGGTTCTGGGGACACGTCTGTGTAAACGAAATGTAGACGATCAGACGTGTCCCCAGAATATATTTCTAGTCCAACGAGGGGTAATATGAGTGATATAACAACGAAAGAACTGAGGAAATTCGGGATAGTGCTCGGGCTAATCCTGGGCGCGTTCGGCCTTATACATTACCTGAAGCACCACGTGAACGCCTGGCCGTGGTTCTGGGGTTTCGCCGCCGCGGCGATCCTTGTGGCCCTTATCTATCCCGTGGCGCTAAGGCCCGTCTACAGGGTCTTCACTAAGGTGACGCACGCGATAGGATGGTTCAACACCAGGGTCATACTCATACTTTTGTATTATCTTCTACTCACCCCTATAGGCCTTATAATGAGGCTTTTCGGGAAGGAGCCGCTGGACAGGAAGATCGAGAAAGAAAAGGAAAGTTACTGGATACAGAGGGCTGTCGTGAAAGCGGCCCCGGAAAGCCTGGAAAAACAGTTTTAGTATGACGGGAAACGGGAATAGGATGTTAGATGTTGGATGTTAGATGGAGGAGAAAAACATGTTTTTATCCGACGGCCTGAGACCTGAAACCTGAAACCTGGAACCTGAATAAGGAGAGAGTAATGGGCAAGATGGCGATTTTAAAAGAATTCTGGGAATTTTTGAAACACAGGAAAAGGTGGTGGCTGCTGCCTATCGTGATAATGCTTTTACTCCTGGGACTCCTGATAATATTCACCGAGTCTTCGACCGTGGCCCCGTTCATATATACCCTGTTCTGAAAAAGTTCGAAGCGGAAGGTCCTCTTTTTCGATGCGTATCAGGAAACCGTTATTTGTTTTTCTATATTTGATCTTTCTCATCTTGTTGCTGGAAGTGTGGGCCAGGGCTTACTATGCCATGGAAAGGGGAGTGCCGTTCTTTTCTTCGGCCGCTGACCAGGTCTACATGTGGTACCCGGAACTGAAAAAGATGGACGGGTACGAGTATGACGAGGATAAGGTCAATATATTGCTCCTGGGAGGGTCCGCGCTGACAGAGGAGTGGGGGAAGGTCCCCCCTTATCTTTCGGAGGAGGCAGGGAGCGTTCTCGGTAAAGAGGCGAACATAGTCAACCTGGCGGCGCCGGCGCACAGCTCGCTTGACAGCTTATATAAATACCGCTGGGTGGGCGGAGAACGCTTTGACCTCGTGGTGTTCTATCACGGTATAAACGAGGTCAGGGCGAACAATGTGCCCGCGGAGTTGTGGAAGAACGACTATTCCCATTATTCCTGGTACGATGAAGTGAATTTTTTCTTCCGCCACGACTGGCTGCGCGGACAGCCTTTTGTGCTGCCGTATTTCGTAAAGCACCTTCTTGTCCAGCTTGACAGGGAGGTCATCCACAGGGGCAGGCATGTACCGACGCATTCACCGAAACAGGAATGGCTGGAATGCGGCAAAGAGATAAAGACGAAGGCGAGTTTCGGTAACAATATCAGAAGAATAGCCGAAACGGCCAGGCGAAGAAAAGAACCCCTGATGGTCATGACGTTCGCCTACTTTTATCCCGAGGGGGATGAATATGACGAGGAGAGCCCGTATGTGAGTTTTACCCGGATCTGGGGCCTGCCCGAGAACGTCATGCTCGGGATACGGGAGCATAACGAGGTGATAAGAAGAATAGCCCCCGATGCAGAATTCATATTACTGGACCAGCAGGAGCTTATGGGAGGAAAGAAAAGGAATTTTGAGGATATATGTCATTTTTCCGACGAGGGGAGCCGCGTTTTCGCCGGCAACGTGGTCGGGAAATACAGGGATATCTATCTTTTAAGGAAAGAAGAGGAAGAAAAATGAGAATACTTTTGACCGGAGTAGCCGGGTTTCTCGGCTCCCACCTGGCGGATAAGCTTCTGGAGAAGGGCTACCAGGTGATGGGCATGGACAATCTCATTACGGGGAGACTGGAGAACATAGACCACTTGAGCGGAAATGCCGATTTTGAGTTCATAAAACACGACGTTTCGAAATATATATACGTCAAGGGGAAGATCGATTACGTCGTGCACATGGCTTCCCCGGCCAGCCCGGTGGATTACCTGAACCACCCCATCAAGACACTGAAGGTAGGGTCGCTGGGAACGCATAATTCGCTGGGAGTGGCCAAGGCGCACGGCGCCAGGATGCTTCTGGCGTCCACCTCGGAGGTGTACGGGGACCCGCTGGTCAATCCCCAGCCGGAATCCTATTGGGGCAACGTCAACCCCATAGGCCCGCGCGGTGTGTATGACGAGGCCAAACGTTTCGCCGAAGCGATAGCGCTCGCGTACCACAGGGTGCACGGTGTGGACGTCAAGATAGCCAGGATATTCAATACTTACGGTGAACGCATGAGAAGCCACGATGGCAGGGTGGTGCCTAACTTCATAGACCAGGCACTCAAGAACGAACCGCTCACGGTCTTCGGGGACGGGTCGCAGACAAGGAGTTTCTGCTATGTATCCGACCTTATCGGGGGTCTTGTGAGGCTGATGGAATCCGACACCAACGAACCGGTAAATCTCGGCAATCCCGCCGAGTTGAGCGTGCTGGATTTCGCGAAAAAGATAAAAGAGATAACCGGATGCAAAAGCGATATCGTGTTCGAGGCGCTGCCGGTGAATGACCCCAGGGTTAGAAGGCCTGACATCACTAAGGCCAAGAAGGAACTGGGATGGGAACCGAAGGTCGGCCTGGAGGAGGGGTTGAAAAGATCGATCGATTGGTGGAAAGAGAATTACTTCTAACACTTGCAACTTGTGACTTGTGACTTGTAACTTGATACTTGTTAAGGAGGAGTGATCATGGCTAAACAGAAGAAGGCGCTGATAACCGGCATTACCGGACAGGACGGCAGTTACCTGGCTGAATATCTGCTCGGGCAAGGGTACGAAGTGCACGGGATCATCAGGAGAGTGGCGCTCGAGGACCAGAAGCACAGGTTGTGGAGGATACGCAAGATAATGGACCGCATAAAACTTCACTGTGGTTCGCTCGAAAGTTACCCCAGCATTTTCAAGGTGGTGAGCGACATCAAACCCGATGAATGTTATCACCTGGCCGCGCAGAGCTTCGTGACGTATTCTTTCGAGGACGAGTTCTCGACGCTGAACGTTAATATAAACGGTACACATTACGTCCTTTCCTCGCTGAGGAACGCCTGGCCGAAGTGCAGGGTCTATTTCGCGGGATCCAGCGAGATGTTCGGCAAGGCGGAGGAGGTCCCCCAGTGCGAGACGACGAGGTTCCACCCGAGGTCCATATACGGTATCTCGAAGGTTGCCGGGTATGACCTGACAAGGAACTATCGTGAGGCGTATGATATGTATGCCTGTAGCGGCATTATGTTTAACCATGAGTCCCCGCGCAGGGGGTTCGAGTTCGTCACGAGGAAGATAACCTCAGCGGTGGCGCAAATAAAATTGGGTTATATGGACAGACTTTATCTTGGTAATCTTGACGCTAAAAGGGACTGGGGCCACGCGAAGGAGTATGTGAGGGCCATGCACGCGATGCTCAATTATACCCACCCCGAGGATTTCGTTGTGGCTACCGGAGAGTCCCATTCCGTAAAAGAGTTCGTTGAGGCCGCTTTCGCGGAACTTGACATGAACTGGCAGGATTATGTGGAGATCAAGGAAGAGTTGTACAGGCCGTCCGAAGTGGATATACTGGTCGGCGACGCTTCCAAGGCCAGAAAAGAGCTGGGGTGGCAGCATAAGATCTCTTTTGCGGAACTTGTCAGCGACATGGTAAAGAATGATTACGAGTTCTTCAAAAACAGCGGTAACAGGATATGACCAGAATGAAAAGATCAAAAGGAGAGGGAAAACAGATGACGATACCTTTACTTGACCTGGGCGCCCAGTACAGGGCTATTAAGAAAGAGATAGACGAAGCGCTCATGCGCGTAGTGGAAAGCCAGTATTTCATACTGTCACAGGAAGTAGGCGCGTTGGAAAGGGAAATGGCCGATTATACCGGCGTGACCCACGCGGCGGGAGTGGCTTCCGGTACCGACGCCATCATACTCGCCCTCAGGGCGATAGGCGTGGGTGAAGGAGACCTGGTCATAACGACGCCTTTCACGTTCTTCGCGACCGCGGAATCGATCTCTGTCGTGGGCGCGCGGCCGGTGTTCGCCGATATAGACCGCCAGACGTATAATATCGACCCGGACAAGATAGTCAAGGTCCTTGAAGAGATGGACGCGGAAACCCGCAAAAAGGTCAAGGCGGTAATACCCGTGCATCTTTACGGGCAATGCGCCGATATGGACAGTATTATGGAAATAGCAGGAAAGTACGGATTGAAGGTCATAGAGGACTGTGCGCAGTCTATAGGCGCGGTCCATAACGGCAGGAAGGCCGGCAGTTTCGGCGTCGCGGGCTGCATGAGCTTCTTCCCGAGCAAGAACCTGGGCGGGTTCGGGGACGGCGGCATGGTGGTCTCTCCCGACCCGGCGCTGATCGATCGCGTTAAAAGGCTAAGGGTCCACGGGAGCAGGGAACAGTATATCCATGAGAGCATAGGGTATAATTCACGCCTTGACAGCCTCCAGGCCGCGATACTCCGCGTTAAACTTAAAAAACTGGATTCCTGGCTCGAGGGCAGGAGGCGGAACGCGAAGCGTTATGACGAAGCCTTCTCTCCGCTGGGGGTGCAGGTCCCGAAGGTCGCTGAAGGGAACGCGCATACGTACCACCAGTACACCATAGCCGTAGACTCGAGAGATGAGCTTTTGCGTTACCTGAACGACAGAGGCGTGGCCGCGCGGGTCTATTATCCCGTACCGTTGCATCTCCAGCCATGTTACAGGGAGATGGGGTATTCGATAGGCAGTTTTCCGGTCTCCGAGATGACCGCGGAAAGGGTACTTTCCCTGCCGGTCTATCCGGAGCTGCCGGACGAAGATGTGAATTACGTCATCAAGACGGTAAATGACTTCATTTCAGGGAAGTGAAGATGTTCGAAAAAGTGTTCTTGTCAGTCGTGATACCGGCGTATAACGAGGAGATGAACATCTCCGACACGCTCGGTGATATAAAGGGATACCTGGACGGTAAGGACTTCACATACGAAGTGATAGTGATCGACGACGGATCGGGCGACGACACGGTCATGAAGGCGCGCCGGTTCCGGGATAAACTGGATAACCTCAATGTGATAGAGAGCCGGCCGAACAGGGGCAAGGGATATGTGCTCAAGAAGGCCATCATGGAGGCCAGGGGCGATTATATCCTGTTCATGGATGCCGATAATTCAACATCCATCAGGGAAATGGATTCTTTTTTGCCTCTTTTCGAAAAAGGTTTTGACATATACATCGCCTCAAGAAGGATACCCGGAGCGCGGGTCTCCATGCCCGCGAGCCGTGAGGTGATGGGAAAGGTGTACATAACGCTCGCCAGGATGCTCCTGGGCGTGAAGGTGAGCGATGTGAACTGCGGGTTCAAGGTGTTCAGGCGCGAAGCGGCGAGGGAGGTCTTTTCCAGACAGACCATGGATGACTGGAGTTTTGATGCGGAGGTACTGCATATCGCCGGGAAGAGAAAGTACAGTATAAGGGAGGTGCCCGTGAGGTGGGTCTATAAGGACACGTCCAAGGTCAGGCCCCTGGCGGACGCTTTGAAGAGTTTCAAAAGCCTTTTCGCGATAAGGATGAAAGATCTCAAAGGGATATATGGGTAAGTATCGAGTATCGAGTGTCGAGTATCAAGGGTAAAGGAAAAAGGAAAAAGTAACAAGTAAAAAGTAACAAGGAACAAGGAAAAAGGGGAAAGGTGGCGGGTTTGAACCTGCCTGTGTCTTAAGATGATGGTGACGATAGTTCTGCCTACATATAACGAAAAAGACAATATCGTGGACCTTATAGCGGGGTTAAAAACCCATATAATGATGCCCCTCGAGGTCCTGGTGGTGGATGACGATTCCCCGGACGGGACATGGAAGATCGTGGAGGACTGTAACGACCCCGCCGTTAAGGTCATAAGACGCTCAGAAAGGGGCCTGGCGACCGCGATCGACAGGGGTTTGAAAGAGGCGAAAGGCGATATCGTGGGGTGGATGGACGCCGATATGGGGATGCCCCCGTCGGCCTTGCCGGATATGCTGGAGGGTCTCAATGAATATGATATAGTTATCGGCTCGCGGTATTTGAGCGGGGCCGGTGACGACAGGGGTTTTTTCAGGGTGCTCACAAGCCGCGTGATAAATACTTTCGCGGGACTTCTTCTGGGTTTTGATATCAGGGACTATGACAGCGGTTTCATAGTGCTGAAAAGGAATGTCTTTGACAAGGTGCCTTTTCCCTCGAGCGGTTACGGGGATTATTTCATAGAGTTCATATACAAGTGCAAAAGAGCGGGGTTCAGGATCAAGGAAGTGCCTTATGTTTTTCGTGAGAGGAAAAAAGGCAAGTCCAAGACGGCGCCGGGCCTGGTCGATTTTTTCCGCCTGGGCAGCGGCTATGTCGCGAGGATCATGCGGCTCAGGTTCTCGAAACAATGACGTTCGGCAAAAGAAGAAAAGGCGGCAAAAAATGATCGAATACATAAAGACTAAAAAAGGTGAGCTCATAGCGGTCGTGATAAGGAAGAAGGCCGACCCCAAGGGGATAGAGTTTTTCACTCCTCCCAGCTTTTCGCAGCAGGTGGGGCTCCTCAGGCATAAAAAGGGTTCCGTCGTGAAACCGCACGTCCACAAGATGGTCAAGAGGGAGGTCACCGTTACGCAGGAGGTCCTGCACATCAAAAAAGGCAGGATCGCCGTGTTCCTTTATGACAAAAAAGGGAACAAGATCGCGAAACGTTTGCTCAAAACGGGAGATACGATAATACTGGGTAACGCCGGCCACGGCATCGAGGTGCTCGAGGAAAGCCTTATCCTGGAGATAAAGCAGGGGCCTTATGCCGGTGTGGACGATAAGAAATACATAAAGGATAAAGGATAAAGGATAAAGTGATGCGGTATATACCGGTGAATGAACCGCTGCTAGGGGCTGAAGAACTGAAGAACATACGGGACTGCGTGAAGTCCGGGTGGATCTCCTCTAAAGGGAGTTATATAAGGAAGTTCGAGGAGGACTTCGCCGATTTTTGCGGGGTAAAATATGCCGTCTCCACTACGAACGGTACCACCGCCATACACCTGGCCCTGGCTTCGCTCGGCCTGAAAAAGGGCGACGAAGTGATAATGCCCACGTTCACGATGATCGCGACAGCTTATGCCGTTCTTTATACCGGGGCCAGACCCGTATTCGTTGACAGCGAGGAGAAGACCTGGAACATGGACACCTCGCTCGTCGAAGGCCTTGTCACCCCGAGGACAAAGGCCATAATGCCCGTCCATATCTACGGGCACCCGGTGGACATGGACCCGATACTGGCTCTGGCCGGAAAGAAGCGCCTCTTTGTCGTTGAGGATGCCGCCGAGGCGCACGGCGCGAAATATAAAGGCAGGAAATGCGGGTCGATGGGCGATATGGGATGTTTCAGTTTCTATGCCAACAAGATCATTACCACGGGCGAAGGCGGCATGGTGGTCACCGACAGTAAAAAACTGGCCGAAAAAGCGCGGCTTCTCAAGGACCTGGCGCATTCACCCAAGAAGAGGTTCCTGCACGTAGACCTGGCCTACAACTACAGGATGACGAACATGCAGGCGGCGATAGGGGCCGCGCAGCTCGATAAGGTGGGCGCCCTCCTTAAAAAGAAGAGAAGAATAGCGCGGCTTTATAATGAGCGTCTGAAGGACGTCGAAGGCCTGCGGCTGCCGGCGGAAGAAAAATGGGCCTGGAACGTATACTGGATGTATTCGGTGGTCGTGGAGGACGGTTTCGGGATGACGAGGGACACCCTCATGGAAGATCTGAGGGCCGAGGGCGTCGACACGAGGGCTTTTTTCGTCCCGATGCACAGCCAGCCCGTTATAAAGAGTTCGGGGATACTTAGAAAAAAGGCCTCGTATCCCGTGGCCGACCGCATATCGAAAAGAGGCCTGTATCTTCCTACCGGGCTTGCCCTGGAGGAAAAGGATATCGATTTTGTCTGCGCGAAGCTGAAAAAGGTGCAGAAAAAGCACCGGAAGGCGAAAAAAAGAAGATAATTTCATGGGATCCAGGAACCGCACCGCTTTTATCATATCTCATATATTTTTTCTCCTGTCCCTGGCGGCTATCCGCACCATACCGTATGTCGCGGAATGGGGCAGCGACACTTTTCTTCCCCCGCAGACCAGGCCCGTGCGTTTCTACATAATAGGCCTGTTATCGGCGGTATTCCTTTCGCATTTCCTTTATCTGCGTTTTTGTAAGGATTCCGGGACGGAACTTTTCGCATCCGGCGGGACAACGGTGTATTTCTGGTCCGCCACTTCCCTGGTCTTCCTTTTCCTGTGTTCGGTGCCGGCCGTCCTTTCAAGCGACCTGTATGAATATTCTCTGCGCGCCAGGATGATATCCGTGTACGGCATCAATCCTTATCTTCACGTTCCGACGGAAGTGGCGAACGACATGTTCTTTCCGCTCCTTTTCTGGAAGGACACCCCGGAATGTTACGGCCCCGCCTGGGTCCTGACGGGCGTCATACATACGCTTCCTTTTCGGGACAGCCTTTTTCTCACGGCTTTTCTGCACAAATTTCTACTCCTGGTGTTCCTGGGGCTGAGCGGTTACGTCTTTTACAGGATATGCGCCGAGCTGGACCTTAAGAACGCCGGTATCCTTACCGCGGCTTTTTTGACGAACCCGCTTATCATAATAATGACGGTCGTTGACGGGCACAATGAGATAGCCATGGTCTTCTTTATGCTGGCTTCCGTATATTTGCTTTTGCGGTCGAAGTATGTGCTCGCGCTGGTGCTTTTCACGGCCGCGGTGCAGGTGAAGTTCGTATATCTTCTGATAACGCCCTTGGTGATCTTGTATATACTTTTCGGGCCGGGAGGAAAGACACTGAAAAGGCGTATAGGGGAGACGGTGATCGGGGGCGTGATCTCGGCGGCGCTGGTGGCCGTACTCTGGATTCCTTTCGGGTGGGGGGCCGTGACGGCCATTATCGACTATTACCGGGGCCTCGGCGGTCTTTTCTGGCCGGACTCGATACCGTACGCCGTGCAATTCCTACTCGAAAAGGCGGGTGTTGTAGTGTCCAAGCAGGCGGTAGCGGGTGCTTTTTCAGCGCTCTTTGTCGCGCTGTACCTTGCGGCGGTCGCATATTTCATAAAACGGCTAAAGACGGATAGACAGGCGATATTCACCGCTTCAAGCCTGATAATACTGGCGCTCCTTTTAACGAATTATTCGCCGTTCCAGCCGTGGTATCTCTTGTGGGTACTGCCGCTTATTTTATTGGCACGGTTCAAAAACGGCTTTCTTCTGGTGTCGTTTTTGTCCTATTTTCTGATAATGACGTTCTGGAAACGGATGTCCGTTCTGGCCATACCGATGATGATCATGTATTTTGTCGTTCTTTTCAGCCGTGACGCGTGTTCGCGGAAGATAAAAGCCCTTTTTTCTCTGGAATAGGTGACGATGGTCCTTAAAAAAACAATAAGATATCTCGCGTTCAGCCTTGTGCCGCTCTTTGTTATTGTTCTGGTCCTCGAGTTCGGCCTGAGGGCGTATTTTTACGTGAAACAGGGAGGATACAGGTACAGGATCGAGCGTTTGGTGGAGACCAAGTCGGCCGGTCCATATTACGAAGAGGACAGCAAGATAGCAAACGAACTGGGTTTCAGCGGTAAAGGAAAGTTCGATCCCGCCAAAAGACGCGATGAATACAGGATACTGGTCCTGGGAGGGAGCGGGGCCGCCGGTACCAGGGAGTGCAGTTGGCCGGATGAGATGGGCAAGGAACTTAATAAAAAGGATCTACCCGGCCGCGTTCGCGTCCTTAACGGCGGCATAGGGGGACACACCTCGAGCGGGGAAAAAAAGTTCATGACGCGCTGGATGAAACTCAAACCGGACCTTGTTATAGTGTACGACGGGTGGAATGACATGTATTATTCCCGCTATCTTCCCGAAGAATATGAAGAGGAGTTCCGGATAGCGAATACCTATTATTATCCCGATCTCGGCGAAAGAATAGAGGATTTTCTGGTCGAACACTCCATCCTCGTACGTAAGGTCAAGGCCTTGCGCAGGAGGATGAAGACGGCACGGAAAAAAAGGGAAGAAGCCGCAAAAGTGAAAAAAGAGCAGTATGACGGCCCGGAAGGTGTGGTCGTTCCTGTAGCATTGAACCGGCCGGAAAGGAAGCAGGAGGACACCGGCTACGAAAAGGGCTCTCCCTTTGACATACGGCTGAACTGGCGCGAGGGGATGAAGATAAAAAAGATATACCCGGACGAAAATATAGAGGACAACATGTCCGATATATATACGACCAATCTGAGGGAGATGGCGGACCTGGCCCGTAAGAGCGGCGCAAAGGTTATATTCATCGTCCAGCCGGACCTTCTTTATCATTATTCCCGGGATCCCGGTATTTTCGCGGGGGAAGACGAAGAGGTCCTTTCCGCGATCAAGCACGAGGGGCTCAGGGAGGACTGGATAAACACTACCCGTGTCCTGTATCCAAAGGTATATGAGGCGATGGTGACGGTAGCCGGGGAAAAACAGAATGTGATCGGCGTATACAGGATAGACGAGGTGTTTGACGAGGTCCCCGGCAAGGCCTCGTTATGGTCGGATTCGTGCCACCAGGTGCCGGAAGGCAGGGTAATAATAGGGAAACATATCGCCGATATAGTATATGATGAGGTCTTTTCCGGCGAGGATAAGGAATAATGAATGAGGCGAACATGTTCTTATCGATAGTGATACCGGCGTATAACGAGGAAAAAAGGATAGGCCGGACCCTTTCCCGGATCGATGAATATCTTAAAGCCAGGGATTATGAGTGCGAGGTCATAGTCGCGGACGACGGGAGTACGGACGATACCGTCCGCCAGGCGTGGAAAAGCGCGCTCGCGGAGAAAGGCAGGCTCAAGGTCATCGGGAACGAAATCAACAGGGGCAAGGGCTTCGCCGTCAGGAGCGGGATACTCGGCAGCAGGGGAGAATACGTGCTCATTTGTGACGCCGACCTGTCGACGCCTATAGATGAACTGGACAAGTTGTTCACGCACATGAAAGAAGGGCATGACATTGTCATAGGTTCGCGGTCCATTGAAGGGGCCGATATAAGGGTGCGCCAGCCCTGGTACAGGGAAAGGATGGGGAAGACATTCAATTTTTTCGTGAAGCTTTTCCTGTTCAGGGGCCTGAAAGATACCCAGTGCGGGTTCAAGCTCTTCAAGGGCGATATCGCCCGGGAGATAGCCAGCATGATGAAGCTCGACGGTTTCTGTTTTGACGTCGAGATGCTTTACCTTGCCCGCAAGAAGGGGCAGGCCATCAAAGAGGTGGGGATCGTCTGGGACAATTCCCCCCACAGCAAGGTTAAGATATTCGGCAGTTCCACGGATATGTTCCTGGATCTTCTAAAGATAAAAAGGCTGCATGGATGATCGGTGAAAAAAAAGAAAAATATCTAGTCGCTCTCATTATCCTGGCCGCGCTTTGCCTGCGCTTGTGGGGGCTGGGTTTCGGCCTGCCTTTTGCGCTTCACCAGGATGAACCCATTGTCATAAATCATGCTCTGGCATATGGTTCGGGCGATCTTAATCCGCATTTTTTCATAATACCGCCCCTCTGCTCATACCTGGTTTTCCTGTGCTACGGGTTTTATTTTCTTATAGGAAGACTGACCGGCCTTTTTCCCGGGGTCACTGATTTCGCGCTTGAGTTTTTCAAAGACCCTACGGTGTTCTTTTTGATAGCGAGAGTCGTGCTGGGCCTTGTCCCGGGCACGCTGGCTGTGTGGCTCGTATACGTTCTTTACAGGAAGATGTTTCAGGGTGGGGGAGCTCTCTTTGCCGCGGCTATCATGGCGGTGGCATTCCTGCCGGTCGTCAATTCACATTATGCGTATGTTGACAGCATGATGGTGCTCTTTGTACTGCTCACGTACATCTTCCTGGCCGATCTTATGAAAAAGCCCCGCGCGGTCAATTATCTTCTTTCGGGAGTATTTCTTGGTCTTGCAGTGAGCACCAAGTATAACGCGGCGATCCTTATCGTCCCGTGTCTTTTAGCCCATTTTACGGCCGTTAGCGAACACAGGCGGGAGAAGGGGAGTTTGCCGTTCGGTAAATATTTCCTGCTGGCCGCGGCGGGGGCGGTTGCGGCGTTTCTTATAACTAATCCGTTTGCCGCGCTCGACTGGCCCACTTTTTCGAATGATGCCTTGTTTAGGATAAGGACCAGGGGCATGGGGTGGACGCATCACATGTCATATTCACTGCTCGAAGGTATCGGGCCGGGGCTCCTTGTGTGGGGCCTGGCGGGCTTTCTGATGATCCTGATGAGGTGGCGTTTTTCCAGGAAGCTGGTGTTCATTTCGTTCCCGCTCATTTTTTATATGCATCTTGTTTTTCACAGCCAGAGGTTCTCGAGGTATGCCCTACCGCTTGTACCTTTTTTCGCGATCGCGTGCGCATATCTCTTGTTTGGCCTGCTTTTCCCGCTTGCCCGGACCCGCGGCTGGAAGGCGCTGGTAGTTGCGCTTGCCTTTGCGCTGGCCGCCCCTACGGCGGGGAAATCCGTCAAGGCGGATATGCTTTTCAGCGGGGAGGACACACGGGCGGTTTCCGCCGGATGGATACATGAGAACGTTCCGCCCGGCGCGAGAATAGCCGTTGACCACACCTCGTTCAGGCCGCAGATTTCCCAGACCCCTGAACAGCTGACCCGGAAATATGAGATGGCGGACGCGGAAAAGGGCATGAAGCCCGCGAAAGAGAAAAAATTGCAGTACATGATACAGGCCGCCGAGGAAAAGAGGACATATTCGGTGTATTTCATGACAGGCGCGGACAGGGAGGTACAATTCCTGTCAGCGGTACCGTCGATAGACGGGGACATGAAGACGCTTAAAGGTTCGGGGATAGAATACGTAACAGTGAATTACAATGATATCAGCGGGGGCAAGAAGTACCTCATCGATGAACTGGATGATACTGCCGTGCCGGTGGCCTGGTTCAGCCCGTATTACGGCGGAAAGATAGCTCCGCGTTATGACGCGGCGGATATGACTTTTCTGCCCGTCGGGTCCCGGGAGATCTTTTCCAGACACATGACCGGGCCGGTGATAGTTATATACAAGATGAAAAAGAGAGGGATATGAAACGGAAAGAGCACGCTGTTTTCATAGCCATATTCTCTTTGCTGGCCGTGGTCCTTTTCTGGAAAGTGGTTCTCCTAAGGCAGACTTTCATACGAGGTGACTATCTTCAGCAGTTCTTTCCGTGGTCGATGTTCTATGCCCAGAGCATAAAGAACTTCATCCTGCCGCTATGGATCAGGTACGTGCAGTCGGGTTTTCCGCTTTTCGCGGAGGGGCAGACCGGGATGTTATATCCCCTGAACCTGGCCATGTTCTTCTTTTTGCCGTTCAGGGTAGCGTATAATTACTCTTTTATACTGCACTTTTTCCTCGCGGGATTTTTCACTTATCTTCTTTCAAGAAAACTCGGAGCAGACCTCTGGGGAGGACTGGTCTCTGCCATCATGATCTGTTTCGGGAGCGTTTACGCGGGGCTTTTTGTCAATATCGCCGCATTGAGATCACTGGCTTGGCTGCCGGCGGTGTTCCTCTTATACGAGCTCTACATGGAGAAGGGCAGCAGGGGTTATGTCCTCATTATCGGGGCGCTGGCCGGCATGCAGCTTTTGGCCGGTTCTTTCCAGATGACGTTCTATGCTTTCGGGTTCTATCTGCTCTATTTTTTCTACCGGAGCCGTCTGGAAAAGAAAAGTTTTCTGTCCTTCGTTCTTGATGCGGCGACGGTTCTCTTTATCGCGGCGCTTATAAGCCTGCCGCAGACGGTATCAACTTTCCAGCTGGCCGAGCTTTCCAACAGGCCGTCGAGGACGCTGGGGTTCGCTCTCTGGGATTCGTTCTCGCCGTTCACTTTTCTTGGATGCTTCACGCCGTACGTTGCCGGGATCTTTTCGTTCTCGAGGGGAGCCGTTCTTTCAAGCACCAATATACTATATGTCGGTATCACGGGGCTTTTCCTGGCATCGTTTGCGATATGGTTGTCGGGAAAGTCCGTGAAACTGCGTCCTTTCGTGCTTCTCCTGGGGGTGTCCCTCTTTTTCGCGCTGGGCAAATATAATCCTCTTTATGTGCTGCTTCTGGACTTTTTCAAGTTCTATTCGTTCCGCGTGCCGTCAAGGTTCATCTATTTCAGTATATTCTCGCTTTCTATTCTCGGGGGAGCAGGGTTTACGGCCTTTTTGCGATGGAAAGAGATGGTCCCGTCAGTTATTTACAGGACTTTTCTGGTGATCTTACCGCTGGTTGTGGCAGTGGCGCTGGCCCTGATGGTCGCGTTCACGTATTTCGGCCCCGTAATACTGGAAAAAGCCGAGGACTATGTCGAGAGCAGCGTTTTCGGCGAGACCCACCACAGGTATGATCTTGATACTTACCTGGAGAAGACCCGCGAAGTCTATGATCTGGCCAGGGAAGAACTTTCGTTCAGGAACGCGAAACTCGGTCTCAGCCTTGTTCTGATCCTTTTCGCATGGGGAGGACTCGTCTGGATAAGGCGCCCCGAAAAAGGGAAAAAGCAACTGATATATCTTAAAAGCACCTGTATCGTACTCTTTTTGTGTTTGGAACTCTTTACTTTCAGGTCTCTGGTGAAGATGTTCCCCGATACCGACAGTTTCAGTTACGGCGAACCGGAAGAAAAAAGGATATTCAGTGTATTGGAGAATGACAAGACCCTTTTCAGGATCCTGCCGTTCAGCAGGTACAGAGAGACCCCGGAGTGGCTGCGCCCCAGCATGAACGCACGATATGGTATAGACAGTGCCGCGTTATATACCCCCCTTATAAACAGGGATTATTTTATGGCGATGAAAGGTCTGGGTAACATAGATGACGCGATGGGCATCTATCCGCCCAGCGGGAAGGAATTATACGAAAAGATAGACCTCTTGAGATGGTTGAACGTGAAGTACGTTATATCCGTTGAAAAGTTGAAGCACCGTTCACTGGATCTGATAAACAAAGAAAATGATATATATTTATACAGGTTGGATGGATCCATCCCGAGGTTTTCGTTTTCCGGATCCCTGGAAAAAGCAGAACCTCTGGACGCGGAGATCGAGGTGAAAAAGTACCGTTCGGGGTATGCTGAAGCCCTGGTGAACAACGGGAAAGAGGGGTTCCTGGTCTTTTCGGAGAAGAACTATCCGGGATGGAAAGCGTACGTTGACGGTAATGAAGCTGTGATACACAAGTTTTCCCGGGTACTGCAGGCCGTGAAAATAGCTCCGGGGGAACATTCCGTGGTCTTTTCCTATAGGCCGGATCATTCGTTCACGCTTATCGCGATGGGTTGTTTGGTTTTTGTAGCGGCGCTCGCCGCCGGGTTCTTCATGATATCAAGTAAACGGGAGGTTTAAAAGGACGCGATGGACACGCGTAAGACCTATCTGACAGTCCTTATCTTACTGGCGGTGTTCGCCGTTCAGGCCTTTACGAGCATCTGGCCCGACAGGAAATCCCCCACGGCGGACGAACTGGCCCATCATATACCCGTGGGTTACGTGCTTATAGAGAAAGGGGATCTCAAGATGGACCCCTCGCAGCCGCCGCTCGCCAGGTACATGGCGGCTCTCCCGCTCAAGCTCTTCATGGACCTCAATATTCCGGATGAAAGATCACAGTGGAGAAGAGAGGACAGGTCGGAATTCGGAAAGGATTTCTTTTACAAATACAACGACCAGCCGCACAGGATGATACTGTACAGTCGTCTTATCTTTATCGCGGCGGGTGTTCTGTGCGGTTTCATCCTGTTCCTTATGGCCCGGTCTTTTTACGGGGAAAGAGCGGCCCTTTTGAGCCTTTTCCTTTACGCGTTCTCTCCCAATATCCTGGCGCACACGAGACTTGCCACGATAGATATGACGTTCTCGTTTTTTCTCCTGCTTTCCGTATATACGTTCTGGCTTTTTCTGAAGAACGGTTCTCCCGGACATGTGTTCTCTGCCGGCCTTTGCCTGGGGCTTGCGCAATTCTCGAAATATGCGGCGCTGCTTCTTTATCCTATATTCGCGCTTCTGGTCCTCGCCGAACTTCCCGGGGCGTCCCGTTCCGGGGAAAGAGTAAAGCTTATACTGAAATTCCTCGCGATAGTAGTTATATCCATCTTGGTCCTGTGGGCATGTTACGGGTTCGAAGCGGCCCCGCTCCTTAAGGATGCCATGCGTATCCAGGAGAAACTCTCCATTGCCCGCAGTATCGCCGGGAAAGCCCTGCCTTTCTGGAATGAGGAATATCAGACCGGACTGGCCGATTTTCTGAGAAAAGCGCCGTTCCCGCTGGGGGCCCATACTCTTGGTATCTTAGGCGTTATGAGGCACGGATTCCAGGGGCACAGCGTGTATTTCATGGGCAATTGGTTACGTTCGGGTAATCCTCTGTATTTCGTTGTCGCGTTCCTCATAAAGACCCCCATACCGTCGATGATCTTCATATTGACCGGGTTTATCCTTGCTTTAATGAAAGGTTTGAGGCGGAACGAAAGGTTTCTTCTGATAACAGCGGGCGTTATATTTTTGGTCGCTTCTTTCAGCAATTTGCAGCTGGGCATAAGATATATCCTGCCCGTATATCCGTTGTGTTTCATACTGGCGGGGCGCTGTGCGGATCTATGGGACGGTAAAAAGGTCTACAGGATCGTTGGGATTCTTTTAATGGCATGGTACATGGTCTCTGCGATATGGATATGGCCGAATTACCTGAGTTACTTCAACGAGACCATAGGCGGGCCCGATAACGGGTATAAATATCTGAGGGATTCCAATATCGACTGGGGACAGGACCTGCCGGCTTTGGCCGCGTATATGAGAGAGAATGATATCGAAAAGGTGAAACTCCTGTATTTCGGAACGGCTTCCCCCGAAAGTTACGGTATAAGATACGATACGTTGAGCGAGCGTGAGAAAACGGAACCGGGAAAGGACGTGTATGCTATAAGCATCCACGCCAGCTCCAGGGCGAAGTGGGCAGAGGATAATAAGCCAGTAGCCAAAGCTGGCTATTCAATATTCATATATGACTTTCGCGAAGGTGAAAAGTGATTGCCCGGCATATAGTGTTTTGTGAAAAGAGGGAATGGCGCATCAGCGAGCGAATCTTTAACAGAGAAAAAGTTTGCTCTTGTTAGAGCTAACTTTTTCGTGCCCGTAGGGCCTGTTAAAGTCTGAGCGAGATGATATGCCATTTCATCTTTACGGAAAACGGTGTACTTAAATGAACATTCTCGATCACTATAAGAAACTCTGGTATTTCAATTTCAACCGGTTAAAGGGCGATACCTATAAGGAAATGCGGGAATATTTCGCCGGCGTCTTCCTGGCTGAGATCGAAGAACATATGCCTGTCGAAGGGAAGAGGGTACTTGACGTGGGAGGGGCCAGGGGAGAGTTCTGCAGGGTCCTTTCCGAGAAAAGAAAATGCGATGCCGTGAACCTCGACCCTTCGCCGTATGAATACGGCCGGTATTCCGGTGAGGAGATCTGGCGGGAGACCGTCGAGGGATCGGCGCATGACATGCCTTTTGAAGATGGCAGCTTTGACCTGGTCCTGTGCAGGGGCGTATTCGAGCATATACGTTCCGGATGGCAGCAAAAAGCTCTGGATGAGATGTACCGGGTCCTGAAGCCCGGGGGCTTATGCTATATAACCGTACCGCCCTGGTATAACCCCTGGGCAGGCCACGGCCTCAAGCCCTTTCATTATTTCCCGTTCAAGGTTGCCAAGCGCCTTGCCGAAGCGGCCTACGGCAAAAGGATAGAAGCCACTTCCTGGGAGGAAAAGAAGCTCTTCCCGGTGACTTTCAGGGGTATGCGGAAGATGATATCTAACAGCGGCTTTAAAACGGTAGATACTATAGATACCCATTTCCGGATGCATTTTCTCACCAAAATACCCATCTTAAGGGAGGTCGCGGTTCCCGCCGTCGCCTTTATATTAAGAAAAGAACAGGCGAAAGGATAATAATGAGCATGAAAGCCCTGCGCAGGTTCGCTGTTGACCTCATTATGGTGTCGCTTAGCGTTATTATCGTCATCATAGCCGCGGAGGCTCTGCTCAGGTTGACGTCTTACAGGCGAATGCTGCTGAACAGGGAAAGTCCCAGGTATTATTACAGGCCCGACAGCGTTACAAGCTATGATATAAGGGAGAACTTCGGGGAGAAGGTCTTTAATTTGTATGCAGAACGCGTTAAGTACAAGTTATGGTCGAACGAGTTGGGCTGTTTTGACAGGCCCTATGCGGGAGAGACCGACTACGCACTGCTTGTGGGCGACAGTTTCGCGTTCGGTTATGTCCCTTATGGTGATAACTGGGCCACGGTCGCGGAAGAGGCCCTGGGATACAGGGTGCTGAAATGCGGTGTCGTGGGTTTCAGCACCGGGCAGGAGCTTGTAAAGGCCGGGAGGGTCATAGAAAAGACGGGCGTCTCACCCAAACTGATCATCGTGGCTTATTTTTTTAACGACCTGGAAGAGGACTACCTTTCCCCCAAGCGTAAATACGCCGGCGGATACCTGATAAAGTTCAGGGAGCTGACCGATCTGGGAACCGGCCGGTTCAGCGAGGTGGAAGGGGACCTGGAGGAAAGGTTCCGCAACTGGGAGAGGTACATGACCTTCACCGAGCCGGAGAACCGCCTTGTTTCCAGGATAAAGACCTGGCTGTGGAACCATTCGATAATCTATATGATGACCAAGGACAGGATAAAAGGGCTTCTTTCGTCGCTTAAGACCGGCGGGAAACCCGAAGCGGAACAGTCCCGGGAAGAAGAGGACATAAGCGCGCAGGTCAGGTATCTTGCTTTTTATCCCCCCAAAAAATATCCCTGGTTGGAGAAGGCGTGGGAAAATAACCTTTCCAACCTTAAACAGTTCAGAGATCTCGCGGAAAAGAACGGTTCCCGGCTTCTGGTGGTTATCATACCTTATAAAGGGCAGGTCTATCCTTTTCTTATGCCGGTAAGCGGCCTGGACCTGGAACTTCCTAACAGGAAACTGCACGCGTTCTTTGACAGCAACGATATTGACTATATAGATCTTTTACCGTATTTCCGTGACCATGCCGATCTTACCCCAAAACCATTTCTGGACCCCGTAAACGACCTTTATTGGCGGTATGACGGGCACTGGAATATCAAGGGGAACCGCCTGGCCGGTCTCCTGGTGTCGGGATATGTACTGGAAAAGGGCCTTTTGGACATACCGGACAGTGAGAATAAACTGTTATATATCCGGGAACAATTGAAGAAGCTGAATTAGCGCATATATTCCCCCATTTTCTTATTCCCTTAAACAAAACCCCCGTTTGTACAACCCCGGGGGTTAACCCCGGGGTTTGAAGTCGGTATAATTCGTGTGTGTATAAGAAGATTAATAATATTAATACTATATCCCGGGCATACATTGACTACAAATGACTATTAATGACTATTTAAGTGTATTGTTGAATTATAGAGATTTTTATTGACATCTTTTGGGAAAGGTATATAATATATAAAATTTATTGTTAGGAATATTATACCTAAAAAGGGAGATTACATGGAGATCAAAGCGAACGAGGTATACACCACCCAGGAAGCCCAGAAACTGCTCAAGGTGAGCCCGAGCACCACAATGAGACTCATCAAAAAGGGCATCATCCGGGCGGCGAAAGTGGGGAAGCAGTACCGTATAATGGGCAAGGAGCTGTTGCGTGTAGTATCGCCGGAGCTTGAAGACAAGGTAGGCAAGGCATACAACAAGGGCAGGCACTGGCTGCATGAGGGGATTGACGAATAGAGTCTATAATTATAAGAGGTGGTAGATATGGATCTCAGCAGTGCGAATAGGGGAAAGAGAAAAGGGAGACAGGGATGCCGTATAGGAAAATATTCATAATAGCCGAGGCTGGCGTCAACCATAACGGCTGCCTCAAAGCGGCAAAGAAAATGGTGGATGTCGCTGTGTGGGCCGGCGCGGACGCGGTAAAGTTCCAAACGTTCAAAGCCGAGAATATAGTTACCTCCCGGGCGGCTAAAGCGGCATACCAGGAAGAGACCACGGGAGAGGGTGGCACTCAGATAGATATGCTGAAGAAACTGGAGCTGGAACCAGGGGCTTATAAGGAACTCAAGAGGTATTGCGAGTTCAAAGGTTCTATGTTCCTGTCCACCCCGTTCGACCTGGGAAGCATAGACCTACTGGACGGTATGGGCATGGGTATATACAAGATACCTTCGGGTGAGCTCACCAATTTGCCGTACCTCAGGAAGATAGGGGCCTTAAAGAGAAAGGTCATAATCTCGACGGGTATGGCCTACCTGAGGGAGGTAGCCGACGCTCTGGTGGTGCTCGAGGTGGCGGGCACGAAGAAAAAAGATATAACCGTTCTGCACTGTAATACCGAGTATCCGACCCCCTATGAGGATGTGAACCTTCGTGCTATGCTTACGATAAAAGAAGCGTTTGACGTTGGTGTGGGATACTCCGATCATACGCTCGGCATAGAGATATCCATAGCTGCGGCCGCCTTGGGCGCGGAGGTAATAGAGAAACACTTCACCCTGGACAGGAACATGGAGGGCCCCGATCACAGGACTTCGCTGGAGCCCGCCGAACTGAAAGAGATGATAGACGCGATCCGCAATATCGAGATGGCCATGGGCGGTAAAGTGAAAAGGACGTCGCCCTCCGAAACAAGGAATAAGGACCTGATGCGCAAGAGCATAGTCGCGGCCGAGGACATAAAAAAAGGTGAAGAGTTCACTGCTAAGAATATAACCGTGAAACGCCCCGGCACCGGAATAAGCCCGATGAAATGGGACAAGGTTCTGGGGAAAAAAGCCAAGAGGGATTTCGGTAAGGACGAGATAATAAAGTTATCTTGAGGACAAGGTCGGCAAGGTATACAACAAGGGCATGCACTGGCTGCATGAGGGGATTGACGAAGAACCTAAAAGCAGGGAGATGTAACTAATAAGTGCCGAATTTTTGAAGATAAGGAAATTGATATTTAAGCTTATCCGGGAGTGATGACTTGAAAAATATAAAAATTGGAACAAGAAAAATAGGATCTGAATATGCGCCGTTTGTAATCCCAGAAATAGGGATTAATCATGAAGGTGATGTTAATAAAGCTTATAAGATGGTAGACGATGCTTTTATGGCCGGAAGCGAATGTATTAAATTCCAGTGTCATATTATTGAGGATGAAATGATTCCAAATAACGTCATTCCGGGCAATGCGTCTGAAAGTATCTGGGACATTATGGAAAGATGCCAGTTAAAAAAGGAAGAGGAACAAGCATTAAAGAAATACGTTGAAGACAAAGGGATGATTTATATTTCTACTCCATTTTCCAGGGCTGCCGCAGATCGGTTGGAAGAAATGGGTGTAGTGGCATACAAAATTGGTTCAGGCGAATGCAATAATTATCCATTAATTGAACATATTGCTAAATTTGGCAAACCGGTGATTTTAAGTACAGGGATGAATAATATTGTCTCAATAAGCAAGGCTGTAAGAATTCTCGAAGAAAACAAAGTACCATATGCCCTACTGCATTGTACTTCTTTGTATCCGACGCCATATAAAAAAGTAAGATTGGGCGCATTAAAAGAGCTGAATGAAAACTTTCCTGATGCAATACTTGGTTTAAGCGACCATTCCCTTGGTAATTATACTTGTTTTGCAGCAACAGCTCTTGGGGCATCTATTCTTGAGAAACATTACGTTTCTGATAAAAAATGGCCCGGACCCGATGTATCAATATCAATTGACCCCCTGGAATTAAAAGATTTGATTCAAGGAAGCAGAGCAATTCAGCAGGCGTTGGGCGGAAGAAAGGACATCTTAAAAGATGAGCAGCCCACAATGGATTTTGCTTATGCAAGCGTAGTGGCTATTCGGGATATTAATAGAGGAGAAGCTTTTAGTCCTGAAAATATTTGGGTAAAACGACCTGGCACAGGAGAGATTAAAGCCGAGTTTTTTGAGTCGCTGATAGATAAACATTCCAAAAACAATATTAAAAAAAACGATCAGATTAAATGGGAGGATGTCGATGAATAAAAAAATATTATTTCTTACAGCTACCCGGGCTGATTTCGGCAAGCTTAAGTCTTTGATGAAAGCGCTTGAGCAGGAAGATGGTTTTGAGGTATTAATTTTTGTTACTGGCATGCATATGCTTCGTCAATATGGATATACCAGTGAAGAGGTGAAAAAATGTGGTTTTAAGAACATTTATTATTACATAAACCAGAAGTCGGGTGATTCCATGGACTCAATATTAGCTAATACTATAGAGGGCTTGGGAAATTATATAAACATGGTCAATCCTGATATGATTGTTGTGCATGGGGATCGCGCAGAAGCATTAGCAGGGGCTATTTCCGGAGCTTTAAATAATTTTCTCGTTGCCCACATTGAAGGAGGAGAGGTATCCGGAACAGTTGATGAGTCAATCCGACACTCAACTTCAAAGTTAGCGCAAATCCATTTTGTAGCCAACGATGAAGCAAAAAATAGATTACTTCGCATGGGCGAAGCTAGCAAAAATATTCACATCATTGGATCTGCGGATATAGATTTTATGCTCTCGGATGAGCTGCCGTCTTTAGAAGAAGCTAAAAGGAACTACGAAGTTAGCTTTGATAAATATGCGCTGTTTCTTTATCATCCAGTTACAACAAGCTTGCACAATCTTCTCCATAGTACCAAGGAAATTATTGAAGGAGCACGTAGGTCAGGGAAGAACTTTGTGGTTATTTATCCGAACAATGATCCAGGATCGGGAATTATCATTGAGGAATTAGAGCTGCTTAGAGATGACCCCCACTTTAGGGTTTTCCCCTCTATACGGTTTGAATATTTCCTTACTTTTCTTAAAAACTGTGAATTCATTATAGGCAATTCCAGTGCTGGGATAAGAGAAGCTCCTGTTTATTCTGTCCCGAACATCAATGTTGGCACCCGGCAAAAGAACCGATTTTCGCATAACACTATAATAAATATAGCGGAGTCAAGTCATGCGATAGAAAAGGCAATTAAAGAAGTAGGTGGGATTGAAAGGATCCCTTCAAATCGCTTTGGCGATGGAGATAGCACTCAGAAGTTTGTTGAGGCATTGAAGGGTCAGCAGTTTTGGGAAACCACGATTCAGAAACATTTTGTTGATAATCATGTATAAAAATAAAAAAATATTAGCTCTAATACCGGCAAGGGGCGGCAGTAAAAGGCTTCCGGGGAAGAATGTGAAACCGTTTTTGGGTAAACCATTAATCGCCTGGACAATTGAACAGGCTTGCTCGAGCAATTTAGTAGACAAGATTGTTGTTAGCACAGATGATGAACAGATTGCTGCAATAAGTCTGGATTTTGGAGCAGAAGTTCCTTTCATGAGGCCGAAAGAACTGGCAAGTGATTCTGCTTCTTCTGTCGATGTTGCTTTACATTCTTATGAATTTTTACACAAACATGGAGAAGATTTTGATTATCTTGCCTTACTTGAGCCAACCTCTCCTTTAAGAAAAAAAGATGATATTGATCGTGGGATAAGAACTTTACTTGACCACCAGCACGCTGACTGCCTGGTTTCTGTTGGTGCGATCCATCTTGAACATCCTTGCATGGCGAGAAAACTGGAAAAAGGTGTTCTGGTATCTTATTTGTTCGATCGCGATCCTCAGGAGAAAGCAGCTCAGCAGGCATATTTTCCTTACGGAGTAATTTATCTGATAAAAATCTCTGAATTATATAAAAGGCGGACATTTTTCCCCGAGAATTCAGTGCCTTTATTTATTGAGCGCTGGCAGAATTTTGAAATAGACGATAAATTAGATTTTTTTATAAATGAGGAGATAATGAAGAATTATTTTCTGAATCCTCAGAATCCTTAAAGGAGGCGTAAGATGGGAAGTTTAGCATGGCGGTTTGATGAAAGAGAATACAATTATGTCAAAGAGGTGCTTGATTCCGGATTTGCCAGTGGAACTACCGGCAACATGAATTCTAGGCTGGAACAAGCTTTTTCGGAAAAGTTCAACCTTAACTACGCGGTTACTTTTAATTCTGGAACGACTACGCTACATGCGGCTTTAGCGGCTTTAGGCGTTGGTTAT
The DNA here is from genome assembly GCA_964409365.1 of uncultured Planctomycetia bacterium. Lineage (GTDB taxonomy): Bacteria > Omnitrophota > Gorgyraeia > Tantalellales > Tantalellaceae > CAYPCX01. The sequence continues at coordinate 118,652 of CAYPCX010000001.1, forward strand.
GATGATGAAGTAATTATTCCGGCTTTAACCGTGGCAATGTGTATGAATGCTGTGCTTTATTGCAATGCCATTCCGGTTTTTGCTGACGTTGATCCTGACACTTTTTTGATAAACCCCGTTGATTTAAGAAGAAAGATCACTAAGAAAACCAAAGCAATTATGCCTGTACATCTTTATGGTCAGGTTTGCAATATGACCGAAATCATGGAAATTGCGAAGGAATTCAATTTAAAGGTTGTAGAAGATTGTGCCCAGTGCTACTTAGGTACGCATAAAGGGAAGATTGCTGGCACATTTGGAGATGTAGGCAGTTGGAGTTTTGAGAATTCAAAACATTTAACTACAGGAGATGGCGGGATTATAGCCTGTAATGATGAAAAAACAGCGGAAAAAATAAGGAAATTAAGCACTTGCGGGTTTCGCAATGCTACCGCAAAAAGCGGCAAGGTTAGAATAGATAAAGATATATTTCAGAACCCAAAGTACAAACGACACGATACATTTGCTTTTATGTACAGGATGCCTGAAGTTGCTGCAGCTTTGGGGTTAGCGCAGCTTGAGAAAATAGATTGGTTTATCGAGAAAAGAAAAAAAATGGCTTCAGTGTATTCTGAGGTATTATCAGATTCCGGATGTGATTGGATCAAACCCCAATTCGTGCCGGAAGGTGATGAGAATTCTTATTATACGTTTGGAGCGCGCTTCTTGCGTGAGGACATAAAATGGGAAGATTTCAGAAAGAAGTATGTGCAGAACGGGGGTGACGGCATATACGCGGCGTGGGTGCTGACCTACCTGGAGGACTCTATAGACGATGTCAGGAGGGTTCTCGCATCTATCGGACTCTCCGGGAGGATAAATACGGAAGAAGGCCTCTGCCCCGTTGCCGAGAAGGTCCAGAAGCAACTCATGCAGTTCACTACGAACCAGAAGGACGAGATCGAGATGGAAAAGCAGGCCGAAGCTTTGAAGAAAACCGTAAAGTATTTTTCGTAAAAAGGAGAGTGAAAATATCCAGATTCCATAAAATGCTGGATTTTTCAGGTAAGACGGTGGTGGTCTCGGGCGGCCTTGGCCTGATGTGGTAAATCGGGAGTTGATATGAAAAAAGAAAAAGGCAGAGTTCTGTTCCTTTATCCCGTCACGGAGGGTGACGGGGGCATACCCAACGGGATGGCGCTGCTTTCCGGGACGTTAAAGCAGGCGGGTTTTGAGACCGCGTGCTTTGACACCACTTTCCTATATTCTCCGCCGAAAACACATCTTTACCGGCAGAAGCACGGCGGTATCGACAAGGCGGAACATACGGGATTCTGGGGTGAATGGGATCCGGATATGCCGAAAAAAATACCCGGGTTGTTCTTGAAAAAAATAAAGGAGTTCAAACCCGACCTCATCGCCGTTTCTATTGTCGACGTTTCGTATGTTTACGCTGTTTCGCTGTTAAGCGAAGTGAAGAAAGAGGTAGATATACCGGTCGTTGCCGGCGGTGTGACCGTCTCTATGTGTCCGGACATGGTTCTCGGCAATGACTGCATCGACGTTGTATGTATCGGAGAGGGAGAAGACCCTATGGTAGAATTGGCCCAGGCCATAGTTGCCGGCGATGATTACAGTAATATAAAGAACCTTTGGGTCAAAAAGGGACAGGATGTCATAAAAAACCCTCTCAGGCAATTGAAGAACATGGATACAATTGCCTTCCAGGACTGGTCAATATTCGATGAGAGGCATTATTATAAGCCTTATTGCGGGACGTTTTACCGCACAGGTTTTTTTGAGCTTGCGAGAGGATGCCACTTTAACTGCTCGTTTTGCAGTACCGCGAGCTACAGGAAATTATTCCACGGTAAGGGTAGTTTCGTGAGGACCCGGGATATCGATAAAGCTTTTGACGAGATTGAATTTGTCCGGGACGCGAATGATCTCCAGCTGATCTTTTTTATCGACGACAACTTCCTGGGCATGCCCCGCGACAGGTTCGAATATTTCTGCCAACAGTATAAAAAGAGGATAGATTTACCGTTCTATATCCAGACAAGGAGCGAGGTTGTTACTGAGGAGTACGTAAAAAGACTGAAAGACATCAACATTTCCACTATCGGCATAGGCATAGAACACGGCGACGAGAACCTGAGAAAAAAGATGAACCGCTATATGAGCAACGAAGATCTTGAGCGAGCTTTTGAGATCGTGCATAAATATGACATAAGATCGACCGCAAACATTATCATAGGTATGCCTTACGAAGAAGAGTCTATGTTCAAAGAAACGATCAAGCTGCTCAAAAAGATCAAACCCAAGAGCATTTCGATAAATTACTTTCAGCCGTATCGAGGCACCCTGATGAGGGAACAGGCGGTTAAATTGGGGTATTTGCCCGCTGATCATATCATAACCGATTCGAACGTGTGCATGGATATGCCTCTTTTTCCCAGGGAAAGGCAGGTCCATTTTTACGAGAACTTCTCAAAATATATTGATGGAGAACTTGAATTAAAGGATTTTCGACAATAACAAGGACACAATAAAATGTTTGACATTAATTTTTTCAAAGATTCTTATAAAATTAAGCAGAAGATAGTAAGCCGCATAGGGCAGATAACTGCTGAGGAAGTGTATACACAGTTCGAAAAACAACGCAACACAAGGCCATTTGTGTTTAACATTGAAACCACAAATGTTTGCAATATGCAATGTGTCATGTGTCCGAGACCAAAGCTTATGAATCGATCAATTCAGCACATGAGTATGGAGCTTTTTGAAAAGGTTGTAAGACAAATAAAACCGCACACTAAAGATGATTTAATGAGTTTTTGGGAATTTGTCAGAGAAAAATATGGGGTTTCATCAGAACTAAAAGACGAAAACACTTTTTATTTTCACACTGTCGCCAAGTCTCTTACGCTTCACGGATTTGGTGAACCGTTGTTAGATCCTTACATGAACGAAAGGATTTTATTGTGTTCCGCACTAAATATCCCTACTTATTTTTCCTGTGTACCAGCGAATATCAATGTAGAAAAAGTCTGGGATATGATGAAAGCAGGGCTAGGTACAATAAAGTTCAGTATAGATTCCCTTGATGATTCAAAGCAAAAAGAAATACGGGGGGAGAATAATAATTTTACAGATTCTTATAGAAAAATATCTGAGTTGGCAAAGTTAAAGGCAGCAGACCCTTCAGTGAAGACGCAGATGATAGCTACCATGATTGCGCTATCTGATGCCGAAAAAGATAGGAAGACATATGTTGATTTCATGAAGCTATGGAAGGATAAACCAATTTTTGCGTATATAAAAAGCCAAGATAACCGGTGGTTTCACAAGGAAGATGAAGAACCGGAATGCAGATCTCACTACGAACAACAGTATTGTGAGTTTCCATGGATGTCTTTAACGGTTATGGTTGATGGTTCTGTAGCACCCTGCAGCCAGGATTATAATTGTGAAATATCCATGGGTAATGCTAATACCGAATCATTAGAAGACATCTGGAATAATGCTAAGTTTGACCAATTAAGAAAATGGCATATTGCAGGCGGTTTTCCCGGAGATTATAAATGTTCTGAGCGATGTGATCTTAAATTGCTTTGCGACAGACTATCCTCTGTAAGTGATTTAAACAGAGTTTAAACATATTGCAGACATTAAGTAAGGATATGCATGAGCGATGAATGCTTGATATTGATAGATGACATAAGGCCTACGGATGATGTCCTGGCGGACCTGAGGCGTATCCTTTCCGGGGAAAAGGGCAAGATCATAGCCTTGGGGGAGCCCGTATTGATGATGTTGCGCAACGTGTTCCCGGATTGCGTGAGCTATCATGATTTCGAAAGGGAAGGGTCTTATGAAGGCGTGTACGACACGGCGGTAAAATGGGGGCGCCGGTGGTACAAATGCGACGGGAACGATCTTACGGAAGTGGAAGGATTATCCCTGGGCAGTACGGTGGAATGGTCCGTTATTAATCTTTTTTCTTCATTTTTACAAATGTACGTATCATTGGAGGATATCCTGAACCGTGTCGAGGCGTCCCGGGTAATTCTTGTAGGGCCCAAGGACAAGCCCCGGGACATCACGGAATGCGGCACTATAGGTATAACCACTGATCGTATCTTGAGATTTCTTTTATCCCGCGATGAATATAAAGGGATAGATCTGAAGATAATAGGCCTTGATTCCACCCAAAGATTTTTATCGATAAGAGATACCAGGCGGTCAGCCGTCAGAGCGCTGGCGGGCGGGATGAACAAGATCATCGGGGAGTTGCGCGCGAAGCTGGACCCCGCAAGAACGAAAAGACCCGGCATAGTGTTTTTCGAAGGGGCGCATCATTTTCGGCCTCTTTTCGTGTCCGGCGCTTTTCGGGACTATGACCTTATACATCTCCAGAAGACCATAGGGCTGTCTCTTGCTAAAGAATTATATTCCGCCGGCGTGCGAGTGGTCCCCCTCGACCGGATAAAACCAAAAAAGATAATGAACATGGATTCACGCGCCGGACTGGACCCCCTGGATAGAGCCCCTTCGGGCGCGTTCCATTTCAGGGGCAGGGACCTGCTGCCGTGTTTCAGGGAAGACCTGGAAGCGATATACAAAGGATTTTTGGCCAGGTCGGCCTGCTATGACCTGTCGCTGGTATCATCGGCGCTCGAGGAGATATCGCCGGGTTGTGTCGTTACTGAAAACGATACTACATACTATGAAAGAATGATCGTGCTGGCCGCGAAACGCCTCGGGATACCGACTATAGTACTTCAGCACGGGAGCACTTTTTACGGGAAAGCCTGTAACGGGGACGGGCTCGCCTGTCATGCTTTTATACCTATAACGGCGGATAGATTTTTCGCTTACGGGGAGGCGACATGCGACTGGTTCCGCAATATGGGAGCGCCTGCGAACCGTGTGGTCGCTACCGGGTCGCCGAGATTCGACGTTTATTACCGGGAGAGGACCGCCGGAGAGCGCGCCGGGCGCAAAAAGGTCATGCTGGCATTAACGGATGTCTGGGTAAGGGGGACAGTGCCAAAATCCCATACTTCTTTGTGCGTATTTTTTGAGCAGATAAAAGTTTTCATGAAAGTGGCTTGCGGAATGAAAGACGTGGATTTCATTGTGCGGCCTCAGGATACCATGAACAGGTGGAAAGACCTTTTCCGGAGAGAGCTCGAGGATTGCCGTAACGTTACCATCTCCAAAAAGGGTTCCATGCAAGAGGTCTTAAAGGACATTGACGTGGTGGTGGGCCATACGACCACGGCCCTGATAGAGGCCGTCATATGCAAGATTCCCGTTATAAGCCTGGACATAGGAGAATTTACCGACGCGGTGCCTCTCTGGAAATACGGTTGTTCGGCGCGCGTGTCGTCTTATGAAGAATTGCGGGATATATTAGGGGAACTTCTTACGAACCCCGCGGTCCGGGAGGATCTCGTGGAAAAGGCTTATGCAAATATACAGATGTTCAATTACGGAAATGACGGTAAAGCCACCGAAAGGGTAGCCCGGGAGATAATAGAGACGGTAAAACGGGGTGTGCCGGTCGAAAAGAGTAAAGGGCGTGAGAGGATATATGCGTGATCAAAGAGAACAGTTCTGGAAGACGAGAGCGAAGAATTACGAGCAGCTCGAATGGGCTATAAAAGGAGGCTATTTGCACGCTTTTCTTGACGCGGGTGAGTTCCGGCCTGATGACCACGTGCTCGATATCGGAACCGGCACGGGGATCATCGCACACACCATATCCCCGCATGTGGACAAGGTGATAGGCGTAGATATCTCGGGAGATATGCTTTTACACGCTTTCGACCACAGGACCGACAACGAGGAGTTCATCAGGATGGACGCGACGTCCCTGAAGATCAAGGATAATACCTTTTCGAAGGTGACGGCGCGCATGGTGTTCCACCATATACTCGAGGATACGCAGAAGGCCATGGACGAATGTTACAGGGTCCTGAAGCCCGGCGGCAGGATGATATTTTCAGAGGGTGTGCCGCCGACGGACCATGTGAAGCCGTTCTATGTGGATATGTTCCGCCTCAAGGAGGAACGCCTGACGTTCATGGACGAGGACCTTGCGATGCTAATGAAGAATTCGGGATTCAGGAACGTACAGGAGAAGGTCTACTGGTCGAAAAAGTCCAGCATAAAGAACTGGCTGGACAATTCCGGACTCCATACTGATGCGAAGGACGAGATATTCAGGATGCACCTTGACCTCGACGAGAAGGGCAAACGGGACTACAACATGGTCATCGAGGACGGGGACTGTTTTATAGATATGAAATTCGTGATACTGGTTGGAGAAAAACCCGCATGAATATGATCATGCTCAGGGAGAAATGCCAGTCCCCGCGAAAGGCCCAGGATACCTGGTGGGGGCTTAATTTCGCCAGGAGGATATCCATTTATATGACGGTATTTTTCGTGCGGACAGGCGTGCATGCGATGGGAGTGACCACGGTATTCCTGCTTTGCGGGATCGCCTCGGCCGCTTTTTTCGCGCTGGGCGGGCGGTTGAACTTTTTTATAGGCGCGCTTCTACTCCAGCTTTGGTATATTCTCGACCATGTCGACGGAGAGGTGGCCAGGTATTTCGAGGAGAGCTCCCTGACGGGAGTATATTATGACGAGGTGGTGCATTATATAGTGCATCCGGCGGTGCTTTTCGGGATCGGCTTCGGTCTTTTAAGGACAACGGGAAGCCGGCTGCTGCTCCTTCTGGGAGCGGCCGCGGCCCTGGGAATAGTGCTCCTCAGCGTGATCATGGACCTTAAGAAAGTAGTGATATTGGAACACAGGGCTTCTTCCGGCACAGAAAAAGCACCGGAAGGCGACGGGACGGAACGGTCTTTCGCCGCCAGGGCATTCTCGGCAATACACCTGGCGTGTACTTTCCCGGCAATAATGAACGTTATAACGGTGTCGGTGATAATAGATCTTGTGTTCAGGTCCGTGACCGTGTGGTACGTGCTGGCGGTTTACGCCGCTCTTATAAACCTTGTGTGGATATCAAGGCTGTTCGTGTTCATCAAAGAGCGCAGGGTGGATAAAGGATGACCATAAAGGAAAAAATATTAAAGGACGTGTTCAAATACACATCCGCGAGGTATATCTCGCAGGGGATAGGTTTCTTCACGGCCATACTCCTAAGGCGTTTCCTCGGGCCGTTCTATGCCGGTATATGGAGCCTCTTCAAGGTATTTCTCGGGTATTTTTCATATACCGTCGCCCCCGTGAATATGGGCGCGAGTTATAAGATACCTTTCCACGCCGGGGCGGAGAACCGGGAAGAAGAAGAGGAAGCGAAGGACGTTGCTTTCACGTTCACTCTGGCCGTTTCGGTCATAACGAGCGTGGCGCTCTTGGTCGCGGCGGTGGCCCTGAGGAACAGGTTCCCCCTGGCGGTGACGGTGGGCCTGTGCGTGCTCGCGACCTACCTGATATTCGACAGGGTGTGCGGTTATTACATGCTGGTCCTCCGGGCAAAAAAGAACTTTTCGGTCATGAGCAGGGCCCTGGTGTTCGACGCCGTTATAAACCTGGCGTTTGTGATGCTCCTTGTGAGGAATTTCAAGGTCTACGGCCTTTATGCCATGGTGCTCCTGGTGACGGTCTTTAACACCCTTTTCATCCATTACCTGGCCCGCTACAAGGCGGCTTTGAAGTTCGACTGGAAGAAAATCAAAGAGCTTTTCAGGTTCGGTTTCCCCATAATGATAGTGGGGATGGGCGGATGGATGCTGAACAGCCTCGATAGGATAATGATAGCGAAGATGCTGGGAGTCACGTTCGTGGGATATTATTCCATACCTCTTATGGCGAAGGGTTATATTATAGAACTCTCCAGTTTCGGCACTGTGATAAGGCCGTGGCTCGTGGAGTCGTACGGCAAAAGAGAGAACGCCGATGACGTGAAGAAGTTCATAGTCGTGCCGTCGCTTGTTATAGCTTATATGCTGCCGCTGGTCCTGGGTTCGGTATTCTTCATCATTCCCGTCCTGGTGACGAAGGTCCTGCCGAAGTTCACGCCGGGCATACTGGCCACGCAGATACTTCTGGCAGGCATGTTCTTCCAGTCCTGTTACCCGCAGGCGGCGCATTTCTTGTACACCTCGGGGAAGAGGGTGAAGATGCTGCCGATCTTCGCGGGGGCCATGCTGGTCAATGTAGCGGGTAATTATTACCTCATAAAGATGGGGTATGGCATATACGGCGTGGCTACCGCCACATCCATGGTGTCGTTCCTTTGTTTTATCGTTATACAGAGCTATGCCATGAGGCAATTTTCGGGATGGAAGGAGATCGGCGTATTTCTCCTTAAAATAATTTTCCCGGCGGCCTATACGGCAGGGGCTATTCTTTTGTGTGAAAGATACATAACTGTTGCCAATGTCTATGCGGCCGTACTTGTGAAGATATGCGCGCTTTTCATTTTCTCGGCGCCTCTTTTATTCATAGTGAACAAACAGACCGGTATAGTGCGCCTGATAGCGAAAGTGGTAACGAATAAGGTGAGAGGGCTCATCGACAAAGGAAAGGAAGCCGCCGCGGGGTACGATATCGTTTTCTGGGGGCACGGTCACAATGATATAGAGAGGTTCCTTCCCCTTATGGCGCATCTTAAGGAAAGGGGAGTGAGAGCGCTCCTTTTTTACCAGAGCTACGACTGGAAGGGTGAGCTGGCGCCGGTGCAGCGCAAAGTGATCGAGAAGAAAGGCCTGGAGATCATGGATTATTCCAGATTTTTCGGGAAAAACGTCTTTTTCATGCTTTCCAGCGCCGCTGTTTGGACTTTTAAGAATGTTGTCAGGAACGAATACCTTTACAATAAATGCAGGGGCCTGAGGTTCAGGCTGGTACAGGCGAAGATGACGGAACGGTTCATAAAGGGCCTTGTAGGGTTCCTGAAGCCAAAGATCAACTTTTTTGACAATATATGTCTTGTGCGCCAGGCGAAGTACCCGTACGGCAGTTGCCTTATCAAGAAGGTTTCGGACGCTTCCGGCATAAGAAGTTTGTGCATCTGTCACGGTGGTACCGGGCATATCCTTGAGTATGATTCCTCGGAAAGGGAATTTGACTTTGACAGGTTCTACATACCTAATCGTTACGAGGCCGGCAGGTTCGCCGCGAAACGCACCAAACCGGAAGCGGAAGTCCTCACACTGGGGGACCCCAGGTTCGACAGGAATTGGAAAAAAGAGATGAAAGCGCTTTTTTCTCCCGAGATAAACAGGAAACTGGAACGCATGGACCTCGGCGATAAACTGCGGCTCCTTTATCTGTGCCCTAATCTGGAGCATATAGGGGAGGAGGAGGCAAAATACACTAATCTCGACGGTGTGGTACGGCTCGCCAAGGATCTGGGGGCGGTGCTTCTGATAAAACCGCATCCCAGGTACAGGGGCGAAAGAAAGATACGCAAGATCATGAAAAAAAGGGACTTCAGGGATTATTACATACTGGATGACGACCCGCTTTTATGCTACGCGGACCATGTCGACTTTGTGATATCCCTGACGACCAGCGCTTTACAGGATATCCTCCCGGAAGGAAAGGACAAGATAGTTATCTTTGACGATTTCTCCTCCTCCGCCGATTTGGTCAATATTTTCAGCGATAATTTCACGACCGTAGAAACATATGAAGAGCTGCTGGACTGTTTTACCGGAAAAAAGAGAGAAGCGGTGTCTCGTGCGGCCCGCATCGGTGCGTCTGAGGATATAAGGGCTTTCTGTAAAAAATGGGTGGCCGGGGAGAAGGAACTGGATTCCGTTATTCCCGATATAGTCGATGACGTGTGTAACGAGCTGAATAAGGTAGGTCCATGAACCTGGGAATGAAAATAGACAGGTACCTGGCTGTCAGGATGCAGTCGTTAGGCAATGGGGTGCGCGAGCAGCAGAGCGGTCCGCCCATGGTTTTTCTCGGAGGGATGAGCAGGGTGGGAAACCATTTTCTGCATTCCCTCGTCGACGGGCATTCAAGGATAAAAGCGATGACGGAAGAAGATTTTTTGTTAAGGACCAATATCAGTTCATTGGCTAACCAGGTAAAGTTATTCCTTTGTTTCAACTTCGCGGGTGCCGGGAAGAAGGTGGACTTCTTGCTGGAACAGAACAAAGAGGATTTCTGGCGTAAGATATGCGATAAGGAGGCAGGAGAGTACAGGGTAGACTTCGATCTTATGGATTATGGGAAGTTCCGGGCCGGTCTCGACCGGCTGGCGGGGAAAAGGGCGTTCACTCTGCCGCAGGTGTATCGCGGGTATATCGATTGCGTTCTTGACGCGACGTCAGGCAAGGCGGACATGAGGGCGTCTGAACCGGAGTGGAAGCTGTATTTCACGGCCAATGCCGATTTTCTGGTAAGGCCGATCCTCGCATGGGACGGGAGAAATAAGGCCATCATACCCGTTAGGGACCCGCTTCAAAGGTTCGGGTCGCATAAGAGGTGGCAATCTTCCGGGTTCATCTGCACGGAGGACCGGCTTTCCGGCTGGAAGAAGGTGCACCGGTCCTACATCTTCTTCAAAGAAAAGTATAAGGGCAGGGTGCTTTTGGTGGATTATGACGATCTTGTGGGAAATACGGAAAGAGGCATGAGACGTGTCGCGGAATTCCTTGGCCTGGACTTCGAGGATGTCCTGACCGTTCCCACCCTCATGGGCAGGCCCGTGAAGGGCAATACTTCGTTCAAGGACCGGGGCAAGGAACGCCCCGGCGAGATATACACGGGATCACAGGAAAGATATAAGGAAATATTAACGAAAGAAGAGATAGATATCATAGAGAAAGGCCTGAGGCCGCTCTACAAGGAGGTTCTATCGTGAAAGTCGTTATTCTTTGCGGGGGGTTAGGTACGAGGCTGCGTGAGGAGACCGAGTTCAAGCCCAAACCAATGGTCGAGATAGGGGCGAGGCCCGTGCTGTGGCATATCATGAAGCTTTACGCGCATTACGGTTTCAAGGATTTCGTCCTCTGCCTGGGATATAAAGGGGAGATGATAAAGGAATATTTTTATCATTACGGGGCCCTTAACAATGATTTTACGGTCGAGCTCGGGAGACAGGAAGCGGTAGAGATCCATAGCGACAATGAGGAAAAGGACTGGAAGGTCACACTGGCCAACACCGGGTACGAGGCGTTAAAAGGCGCGCGGCTTAAACGCGTGGAAAAGTACATCGACGGCGACAGGTTTATGATGACCTACGGCGACGGGGTCGCCAACGTGGATATCAACGCCCTTTTACGGTTTCACGAAAAACACGGAAAGCTGGCCACCGTTACGGGGGTGAACCTCGGTTCGCTTTTCGGCGACCTCAAGGTGAAGGGGGATATGGTCGAGATCTTCAGTGAAAAATCGGGCGAGAGCAGAGGGATGATCAACGGCGGGTTCTTTGTCTTTGACAGGGGAATATTCGATTATCTTTCAAGTGACGATAAATGTGACCTTGAGGTCGGAGCCCTCGAGACCCTGGCGAAGGACGGCGAGCTCATGGTCTATAAGCACAGGGGGTTCTGGTATTGCATGGACACTCTGCGCGATATGGATCATTTGAACAGGTTATGGAAAGAGAAAAAAGCGGACTGGAAGGTCTGGTAGGGTAAGATGTCAGATATATTCGACGGGTTCTATAAGGATAAGAAAATACTGGTGACCGGTCATACCGGTTTCAAGGGATCGTGGCTATCCATGTGGCTGCGTGAACTCGGGGCGGAGGTGGCGGGTTTCGCGCTCGAACCCCCTTCGAAGCCGAGCCTTTACGAGGTGTCCGGGATGGAGGGCAGGATGGCCTCGGTTTTCGGGGACGTGAGGGACGCGGTAAAGCTGGAAGAGACCTTTAACAGGTACGAGCCGGAGATGGTATTCCACATGGCGGCCCAGTCGCTGGTAAGGTATTCCTATAAGGCCCCGTCCTATACTTATGAAACTAACGTACTGGGTACGGTGAACGTGCTTGAAGCCTGCCGGAAGACCCCTTCGGTGCGCGCGATAGTGAACGTGACCAGCGATAAATGTTATGACAACGATAACGCGGCGCGCCCGTTCAGGGAGAACGACCCCATGGGAGGGCATGATCCTTACAGTTCGAGCAAAGGATGCGCGGAACTGGTCACGGCGGCGTACGTGAGGTCTTATTTCAACCCCAGGGATTTTGCGGAACACGGTGTGTCCCTGGCGTCGGTCAGGTCGGGCAACGCGATAGGCGGAGGCGACTGGGGCAAGGACAGGCTTATACCGGATTGTGTGAAAGCGCTCGCCGAAGGTAAACCTGTCATTATCCGTTATCCGGAAGCGGTGCGTCCGTGGCAGCATGTGCTGGAGCCGGTCTATGGGTATCTTCTGTTAGGTAAGGACCTTTACCGGTACGGGGCGGCTTTCAGCGGGGGGTGGAATTTCGGTTCCGACGATCGCGAGGCCAGGACCGTGAGGTGGCTCATGGATAAGATGGTGACCATGTGGGGTCAGGGCGCCGCCTGGAAGGCCGACAGGGGCGACCATCCCTATGAGGCGCAGCACCTGCGGCTGGATTGCTCCAAAGCCATAAAGGGGCTGGGCTGGTCCCCCGGGTGGGACCTGGAAACGGCCCTGGCGAATACGGTAGACTGGTACAAAGCGTATTTTGAAGGGAAAGAGATGTTACCTTTTACTGTGCGGCAGATCAAAAAATATGAAAAGACCGTTGAACGGAGAAGCTGAAATGGCGAATTGCAGGTTTTGCGGAAAGGAACTGGAACACCTTTTCGTCAGCCTCGGGAAGGCTCCTCTTTCGAATTCTTTTCTCGACAGGGAGGAGCTGGACCGGGAGGAACCGGTCTATCCGCTGGATGTGTATGTGTGCGACGGCTGTTTTCTCGTACAGCTCCCCGGGTCCAAAAGACCGGAAGAGATATTCAGCGAATATGCTTATTTCTCCTCATATTCGGACACCTGGCTGGAACATGCCCGCCGCTATGCCGATAAGATGACAGGGCTTTTCGGTATAAATGAGAATTCGCTCGTGATGGAAGTAGCGAGCAATGACGGGTATCTCCTGCAATATTTCAAGGAGAAGAAGGTCCCCGTTCTCGGGATAGAACCCGCGTTGAATGTCGCCCGCGCAGCCAGGGATAAGGGTATACCCACGGAAACGGTCTTTCTGGGAAAAGATACGGCGAAGGATATAGCCGTGAACCGCGGACGCGCCGACCTGCTGGTGGGGAACAACGTGCTGGCCCACGTCCCGGATATCAACGATTTCGTCGAGGGGGTCGGGGTGCTGCTGAAACGGGGCGGTGTTATCACGATGGAGTTCCCGCATCTCATGCGGCTGATTGAAGATATCCAGTTCGACACCATATATCATGAGCACTTTTCATATTTTTCCTTTATAACGGCCGAGAAGATCTTCGCGGCGCACGGACTTGTCATATTCGACGTGGAGGAGATACCGACCCACGGGGGTTCTTTGAGGATCTATGTACGGCACGGGGATAACACCGGCCTGCCGGTCTCGGAAAGGGTGCGTGAGCTTAAGCGGCGCGAGACGGATGCCGGGTACGCCGATATAGAACATTATATGGGTTTTGACGGCAGGGTCCGAAAAGTGAAAAAGGACGTTGTGCGGTTCTTTGATGAAGCGCGAGCGGAAGGCAAAAAGGTGGCCGGGTACGGCGCCGCGGCCAAAGGCAATACGCTGCTTAACTATTGCGGTATAGATGCCGGGGCGGTCGATTACGTGGCCGACAAAAACCCCTATAAGCAGGGGCGGTTCCTCCCGGGCAGCCGTATACCCGTGGAAACGCCGGAAAAGATCAAAGAGACGAAACCGGACTATGTACTCATCCTGCCATGGAATATCCGGCAGGAGATAACGGATCAGCTGGGATTCGTACGCGAATGGGGAGGAAGATTCGTGACAGTTATACCGAAAGTGAGGGTGTTCTGAAAATGATATTTAACCCGACCGGGCTCGATGGCGCGTTCCTGATAGAACCTGACAGGTTTGAGGATGAAAGAGGTTTTTTCCTGACGGGTTTTCACCGCGAAAAATTCAAAGAGAGGGGTATAGATCTTGATATAGACCAGAACAGCGTTTCGTATAACAGAAAAAAGGGGACGCTGAGGGGGATGCATTACCAGGTGGCGCCTTATGAACAAGCAAAACTGGTGAGTTGCTTTAAAGGCGCCATATATGACGTGATAATCGATTTCAGGGAAGGGTCTTCCACTTACGGCAAATGGGTATCGGTGGACCTGGACGAAAGAACGTTAAGAGCGCTTTATGTCCCGAAGGGTTTCGCGCACGGTTTCCAGGCACTGGAAGATGATACGGTGGTGTTCTATGCAATAAGCGGACCTTATCGCCCGGAACACGCGGAAGGGATAAGATGGGATGACCGGGCCTTTAATATTGACTGGCCCCTGGAGCCGAGCGTGTTGTCGGAGAAAGACGCGGGTTGGCCCGATCATAAAGGATAGACAATGAAGAAGGTCATTTTGACAGGAGCAAGCGGTTTTATAGGCAGGCACACTATACCGTATCTGTTGAAGAACGGCTGTGAAGTCCATGCTCTTTTCCGGGACCATGAACCGGAAATAAAGGACCGCAAAGGGCTTCTCTGGCATAAATGTGACATTCTGGACCCCGCGGCGCGGGAAAGATTATGTGATGAGATAAAAGCGAGCCACCTGCTTCATTTTGCCTGGTGTACTGCTCCGGGTGAATATTGGACGTCCCCGGAAAACATGAAATGGGAACAGGCAAGTTTGGACCTGGTGATGAAATTCGCGGATAATGGGGGCAAAAGGGCGGTTATAGCGGGGACATGCGCTGAATATGATTGGGGTCACGGCTATTGTTCCGAGGAAGGGACGCCTTTGAACCCCGCGAGCCTTTACGGCGCTTGTAAATGCGGTCTGGAGAACAGCGTAAGACAGTTTTCCGCTGAGGCAGGCTTAAGCTACGCTTGGGGAAGGATATTTTACGTGTACGGCCCGTATGAGAACCCGGAGCGCCTGATCCCGTCGGTCATACGCGCTTTACAGGAGAAAAGGGTCGCGTGCTGCACTCATGGGGACCAGGTCCGGGATTTTTTGCATGTTGAGGACGTCGCTTCGGCCTTTGTGTCTTTGTTGTTGAGCGACGTCGACGGCCCGGTCAATATCGCCTCAGGCCAGCCTGTAAAGCTTCGCGAGGTGGTACTTGCTGTCGCCGATCATTTTGGCGCCGGCGATAAAGTGGAGTTCGGGGTGGTTCCGGCACCGGAAAAAGAAGCCGAACTGATCGTAAGCGGCAGTACTCGCCTGGCCGACGAGGTCGGCTGGCGACCGAAGTACGATCTGGGTTCCGGTATCGCGCAAACGGTACGTTATTGGCAGGAAAAGACGCATAAATAGGGGGTATGGTAATGAGAAAGACCAATGAAAACAGAATGGATATGGTTCTCGGGCTTTCCTCGGAACGTGATCGTCATCTGTCCGAATCCCTGTCCGCGCTTGCCGAAAAGAGAAGCTTTGAGGAAATAGCGCAGTGTTTTCCCGCGTATATCAGGAGGATCAACCTGACCAGGTTCCTGGCTTATTATGAACTGTTCAAAAAAATAGAGGCAGTTCCGGGCTGGATCGTGGAGTGCGGGATATATCGGGGATTCAGCCTTTTTTCTCTGGCGAAATTCCTTGAGATATTCTGCATGGGGGATAAAACGAGAAAGGTCCTGGGATTCGATAATTTCAGCGGTTTTACCGATCTTAGGGAGGAAGACGGGCCCGAAGATCGCAGCGTGACGAGGAACAAGGGAGGCACGAACCCGGGCAATTTCAGGGATGACTTCTTTGAGCTGCTCAAGTTGAACAACCAGGACGCTTTCGCGCCCTGGGCAAAAAGGATAAGTGTCGTCGAGGGGAACGTCCAGGAAACGGTGCCGAAGTACTGCGAAGAGAACCCCGGCCTCCGGATATCGTTCCTTAACCTGGATATAGATCTTTATGAGCCGGTCTGCACCTGCTTGGAGCATCTTTATCCCAGGGTAGTCCCGGGGGGACTTGTCGTTCTGGATGAATTCGCCCATAAGGATTGGCCGGGCGAAAGCAAGGCGGTCGAAGATGCGTTTCTCCGGAATGGATGGAAGATACCCGCCTTTAAGACCTTGACCTGGGTGGGTACCCCGACCACTTATTTCATAAAGGAGGCGTTTTGACGATACCACGTAAGGTCCTTCATGTTGCCCCTCACTTGGGAGGGGGAGTCGGGAGATTCGTTACTAACGTCTATTCCAGGGACGAGGAGTTCGACCATTTATTCCTTCTTCTCGAGGCTCCGGAGAATGAAGACTTTTTGAATTCGTCTAACATTAAATGGATGTTATCGAACAAAAGGGATGGTTTGAGCAGCCGTTCAGAAGAATACGATGCCATACAGATCGAATTTTGGAACCATCCTCTTTTGTACAGGTTCTTATTGGAAAACAACCTTTTAAAGAGAACAAGGGTCTTGTTTTACAGCCATGTGAACGGCCTGTACGAACCCGGTATCATAACCGAGACGCTTGTGAGATCGTGCGATAATTTTATGGTGTCAACGTTCGCGTCGACGCACTCCAAAGCCATCTCATCCGCGGACCATAAGATAAGCGTTGTTCCCGAGTTCGGGGGGTGCGGCAGGACCTCCGGGATACGCAAGGTCGAGCATGAGGGATTTAACGTTGTTTACATAGGATCAGCCGATAGAATAAAGCTGCACCCCGCGTATATAAGTATGTGCAGGAAGATCACGGAGAGGATCCCGCAGGCGAGATTCATTTTCTGCAGCCAGGATGACCATTCTTATTTGCGGGCGCAGGCAGAGGACGAGGGGATATTAACCCGTTTTACCTTCCACAGAAATTTGCGGAATATCGACGAAGTATTGGAAATAGCGGATGTTTTCGGGTACCCCCTGAACCCCCGGCACTTCGGGACCGGAGAACAGGCCCTTATCGAGTCGATGGGCGCCTCGGTCCCGCCGGTCGTTTTAGATAATCTTCCCGAGAGGTATATCGTGGATGACGGGATCACGGGTATCATAGCCGGTTCGGTCGATGATTACGTGGAAGCGGTAGAGTTCCTGTATTCGAACCCCGGGGCCGCTAAAGATATGGGGCAGAGCGCGAGGGAAAAAGCAATGACGGAAATGTCCGAGGTGAAGACATTATCCCGGCTCCATGAAGTGTATAAAAAAGTGTTGGCCCGTGAAAAAACGGACCATGTGTTCTTTCCGGAGGATACTATAGAACGCATAGGGGACGATATCGGCTTGGGACTTTTCGCGGTCTCCCAGGGGGCGGCTGGAGAAAAGTTCTTGCAGGCGCTGGACGAAAACGGTAACGCCCGGTACTGGAAATGGAAGATCGGTCTTTGCGATGAGCACCTTTCGCCCCATAAGGGCACGCTGGCGCAATATCAGGCGTATTTCCCGGGGTCAAAGGGCCTTGCGCGACTGGTCGATATCGTGAGTTCGGAATTGGAAGGGGATAAAGATCTACGCCGACAAGGCTTTGGTCTGCGAAAGATGACACAGGGGAATATATTATGAGGATCTTGTTCGTTTTGCCGAACGTGGCCGAGATAGGAGTGAAACCTATAGGGCTTTCGTTGTTGAGCGCGATATGCAGGGATCGCGGGTATAGCGTGGACCTTTTTGACACGACGTTCTATGAGTTCTCCGAGATAGACGATTTCACCAATAATGCGGCCGTGTACGCGGACAAGAACCAGTCGAGGTCCGTTGATTATGAAAAAGCGGGAGTAAAAAAAGAGAAAGTCGATCTGCGGGAGCGCCTTCATGACAAGTTATCGGAATATCGGCCCGACGTGTGCGCTTTTACCGTGATGACCTCCGACAGGGACCTGTGCGGGAAGATGTCGGACTATATAAAGGAATATGATGACGGGATCCAGATCATCTGGGGCGGGATCTATCCGACGTCATCTCCGGAGGAGGCCATTTCCTATACATCAGTGGACCATATATGTTGTTACGAGGGCGTAGAGGCCTTTCCGGAACTCCTGGAGGCGATCGAAGAAGGGAAGGACACGGGTAATATAAAGAATATCTATACCAAGCGGGACGGAAGTATCATCAAGAACGAGATACGGCCTAAATTCATGCAGCTGGACAGCCTGCCTTATCTGGACTGGGAGATCTTTGATAAGAGAAAATTTTTAAGACCGTTCAAGGGAAAGCTCATAAGAGGCGGGGAGTTCATGTCCGTTGTAGGGTGCCCCAGCAGCTGCACTTACTGCATGAATAACTGGCTTAACAGAGAGGACCGGCGTATCAGGAGGTATTCGCCGAAAAGGATCATTGAAGAATTGAAATACCAGAAAGAAAAATATGATCTCGAATTCCTGACCTTCAGGGACGATGATTTTCTCGTACGCCCGATGGGTGAATTGACCGAACTTGCCGAGTTGTATAAGACCGAGATCGGCCTGCCTTTTTCCATGCAGGCCAATTCACGGTTCGTGACGGAGGAGAAGGTGGAGATCGTGAAAAATATGGGAGTGCATTCGGTGAACATAGGTATCGAATCGGGTAATGAGTATATCCGTAAGGAGGTCTTGAAAAGACAGGACAGCATGGAAGAAATAGAGAACGCCTTTAAGTGGTTCAACGCGGCCGGGATAGAGACGCATTCGTTGAATATGATCGGCCTGCCGTTCGAGACCAGAGAGACCATTTTTGAAACGATCGAATTCATAAGGAAAATAAAGCCGACCATCAGCTACGTAAGTATTTTTTACCCGTTCGAGAGGACGGAACTGTACGACCTGTGTATAGAGAAGAAGTGGTTCGATCCCGAGGAAAGCAGGCAAATAGACATTCTCAGGTTCTCGGCCTTGAAATTGCCGGGCATATCCGGCGAAGAGGTCGAGGGCATAAATAAGTGTTTCAGTATGTACGTTAAATTCCCGAGATCATTATGGCCGCTCATCAGGCGGGCCGAAAAGAACAACAAGGAAGGTAAGGAGCTGTTCAAACTCTTGAGCGATATGTATTCCAGTAACATACTGGAGAGAACGCGAACTTTTCCGGGGGAGGAGATCCACATATGAAAAGCGACAGAACACCGGTTAACGCGGCGATAAAAGAACCCCGGGGACCTGTTGACAAGATAAGGACGCGATGGGGATTTATTTTCAGGTCGTTCAGGTTGAACATCAGGACATTGCTCGCGTGTAAAAGTCTTATTGACGACTATAGACATGAATTAAAGACTATCAATTTGGGCGAGCGTTCCCCGGTCGGATGGTTTACTTACCCGTTCCTGGAACATCTGGGATCATGTGATCTGTCGAAGTCGAAAGTGTTCGAATGGGGAGGAGGATATTCAAGTCTGATGTGGTCCGACCGCTGTAAGAAGGTGGTTACGGTCGAGAGCAACAGCCAATGGTTCGA
Organism: uncultured Planctomycetia bacterium; assembly: GCA_964409365.1. Taxonomy (GTDB): domain Bacteria; phylum Omnitrophota; class Gorgyraeia; order Tantalellales; family Tantalellaceae; genus CAYPCX01. Next base: position 138,084 of record CAYPCX010000001.1, read on the forward strand.
ATATATCAAGAGCAGGTCCTTGGACCTTGAGAATATGGATCTGATCCTGGCGCAGGATCGGGATTCTTATATCGGCTATTTTGACGAACACAGGGGATCGGATATCGTATTGATCGACGGGCGCTGGAGATATGATTGCGCGGCGACGGTCCTGGAAAAAATATCCCCTTCGGCAGTGATCATATTGGATAATTCGGAATGGTGTCCTGATACGTGTTCGTTGCTGCGGGCGCGGGGGTACGCGCGGATCGATTTTCCGGGGTTCGGGCCCTGTAATCAGTTCACCTGGTGCACATCGATATTCTTTAAGTCGCTGGATAACCCGTTGCTGAATCCCGTTAACTGTCCGTCCAGCGCCGGCGGTATATTACTCGAACGATCGGGCTATATGTTCGCAGGGGAGCATGAGAAGGCTCCCGAAAACTCGGAGGAACAATGCCGGAAAACTCATCCCATTACTTAGATGGAATGGCCCAGCGCATAGAGGCGCTTCGTAACGACAAGGACCTGAGGCTGATCACCCTTGATTGGGTCGCGAGGGCGGGCGGCCGCGGCTATGGATACAACTTTTCCTGGCTGGGCAGGCCGATAATCCAGGTGCCCCAGGACATAATGGCCATGCAGGAACTTATATGGCAGGTCAAGCCTGATCTCGTCATCGAGACCGGTATCGCGCATGGCGGGTCGCTGATCATGAGCGCGTCCATGTTAGCCATGCTGGACTATTGTGAAGCGGTCGGATCCGGTACGGTGCTCGATCCCGCGGATACGCGCCGCCGCGTGATGGGGGTCGATATAGATATATCTTCCCGTAACCGTGAGGCTATAGAGACGCATCCCATGGCGCATCGGATCGATATGCTCCAGGGATCGTCCGTCGATCCGGGAATAATAGCGCAGGTCCACGAGAAGGCCGAACGCCATGAACGGATCATGGTCTGTTTGGATTCAGACCATACGCACGATCACGTTCTGGCGGAACTGGAAGCTTATGCCGGGCTTACGAGCAAAGGCAGTTATTGTGTCGTGTTCGACACATCGATCGAAGATATGCCCGAAGAGATCTACACCGACAGGTCCTGGGGCAAAGGCAATAACCCCAAGACCGCGGTGTGGGAATTTCTCGGGAAAGATGACCGTTTCGTTGTCGACAAGGAGATCCAGGAGAAGCTGTTGATCACCGCCTCTCTTGACGGGTATTTAAAGCGCGTAAAGGACTGATATGGATATCAGCAAAGAACAACCGTTAGTTTCGGTGGGCATACCCACATACGACCGGCCTGAAGGCCTGCGCCGGGCGCTTGAGTGCATCACCGGGCAGACTTACAGGAACATAGAGATCATAGTATCTGATAACTGTTCACCGGGAGAGGCAACGCAGGATGTCATCCGGGATTTCATGAAGAAAGACCCCAGGATCCGGCACTACAGGCAGGACAGGAACAAAGGGGCGTTTTTTAACGGCCTGTTCGTGCTCGAGAAGGCTGCCGGAAAATATTTTATGTGGGCGGCCGACGATGACAGATGGGACAGGCGTTTTATAGAGAAATGCCTGGAAAAAATGGATGATAATACCGTCTTGTGTTTCAGTGAATCCATGGTCACGTACCCGGACGGTAAGGAGGATTTTTTGCCTTCAAAAAAGGTCACAAAGGGCTTAAGCAAGGCGGAGGGCCTCAGGAGGCTGCTTCTTGACCAGAGAAGGAACAGGGAGTTCTACGGCGTCATGAGGACGGATATCGCCCGAAAATACAAGTTCACGCGTACTTACGGGGAAGATCATGTCTTTTTGTTCTATTTGGGGCTGAAAGGCGAAGTGGTAAAAACGGAACCGGGCCTGTTCTTCACCAATTTCGCTTCTTCAGGATACAGGTCGGAAGAAGAAGCGCTGAAGTCGAATAAATACCCGAGACGTTTCCTGTATTTCGGGTATATCTACCAGATGGTGGAGACCATGAAGGCGCTTTACAGGTACGGCGACGGAATCAAGCGGTCGGACAAACTGAAGATACTTTATTGGATATTCCATAAATATTTTTTCGTCCATCATTTCAATTATAATATCCGTCTTAAGTTCAAAAGGTTCTTTAAAGACCTTTTCAACGGGCGGCTAAAAGGGGAAGGAGAACGGTATGAGCCTGAAGCCTAAACTTAAAAAAGGCGAGACCACGCTGGGTTCATGGATAACGATAGGAGACCCGTCGATAGCCGAGATCATGGCATGCGCCGGTTTTGACTGGCTTGTGGTGGATATGGAGCACAGCGCTATCGGCTTGAACGAGGCCCAGCGGCTTATAAGGGTGATAGAACTGGCGGGTTGTGTGCCTCTGGTGAGAGTGGGGAATAACGATCCGAACCTGATCAAGCGCGTTATGGACGCCGGGGCGCACGGCGTTATCGTTCCCATGGTGAATACCAGGGAAGAAGCCGTGCGGGCCGTGGAAGCGGTAAGGTATCCGCCTCTGGGAAAAAGGGGCGTAGGCCTGGCGCGGGCGCAGGGTTACGGCTTCGGCTTCGAACAGTATAAAAAGTGGGTGAATAACGAAAGCGTCGTTATAGTCCAGACAGAGCACATTGACGGGGTGAAGAACCTCGAGGAGATACTGGGTGTCGACGGGGTGGACGGTTTTATCGTAGGACCGTATGATCTTTCGGGGTCCCTCGGGAGGCCCGGTGACTTTGCTCATGCGAAGATGAAAAAAGCCCTCGAAAGAGTAGAAAAGATCTCTAAAAAGTCCGGGAAGGCCGCGGGCATACATGTGATACAGCCGGACCCGCAGGAGGCTGAGAAAAGGATCAAAGAGGGATATAATTTTGTGGCATTCAGTCTTGATACGCTTTTCCTGGGCACGTGTTGCAGGGAAGGGGTCAGAGGAATAAAGAAAGCGGGACGGAAGAAATGAGAATAGTAGGCATTATACCGGCGCGCATGGCGTCGACGAGATTCCCGGGCAAGCCGCTTGCCGATATAATGGGCAGACCCATGATCCACCATGTCTATTTCAGGAGCGGTCTTTGCACTAAGCTCGACGAGCTGTACATCGCAACCTGCGACAGGGAGATAAGGGATTACTGCGAAGATAACGGCATAAAGGTCGTGATGACCAAAGATACACATGAGAGAGCGTCGGACAGGGCGGCCGAGGCCATTTCCAAAATAGACAGAAGGACCGGAAAAAGGACGGACATCGTCGTGATGATACAGGGAGACGAACCCCTGGTGCTTCCCGAGATGATCGACAGGTCCCTGAGGCCCATTCTGCGCGACAAAAGTATAGACATCGTGAACCTGATGGCGCCCATCGGTTCAAAGAAGGAACAGAAAGATCCCAACCTCGTTAAAGTGGTAGTGGACAGGGATGACTTCGCCCTTTACTTCTCCAGGGAACCTATCCCATCGTGGAAAAAAGGGGCAAAAGACGTCCCCATGTATAAACAGGTGCCGATAATACCTTTTACCAGGGATTTTTTGACGAAGTTCAACCGCCTTTCGGCGACGCCGCTGGAAGTCATCGAGTCTGTTGACATGCTCAGGGTCATGGAGCACGGTTACAAGGTAAAGATGGTGCCGGTCTCTTACGGCACGCAGAGCGTGGATACACTGGAGGACCTTGAAAAGGTCCGGAAAATGATGAAAAAAGACAAGTTATTCAGAAAGAGGTACGAATAATGATCATTTTAGGGATAGTCGATTCACATAACGCTTCCGCCTGTATAGCTATCGACGGTAAAATAGTCGCGGCAGTGCAGGAAGAGCGTTTCACGAAAAGAAAAACGGAAGTCGGTTTCCCCCGGAACTCGATAGACTACGTGGTAAAAGAAGCCGGCATCAAAAAAGAGGATATAGACCTGGTCGGCATAGCCAACTATAAATACAATCCCGGGCAGATGCTAATCAAAAGGGAAGCGAATTTCACCATCCAGGATTACATCCGGGAACAGTATGATTACTGGCTGCCCAAACTTTCGGGAAAACCCTTCAAGCCGTACCAGGAACTCTACCCTCAATATTATCATCCGGAAAAGCTTCCTTATGATTTCGGCAAGATGGACCTTAAGGTCGGCAGCGCGGAAGAATTCTATAAAGTGAGGATAAAGACGATAGCGAATTACCTTAATATCGACGTATCGAAGGTCGTGCACGTTCCGCACCATCACGCGCATGCTTATTACGCTTATTTCGCTTCACCTATAAGGGATGAAGATACGGCAGTCGTTACCGCCGACGGGTGGGGGGACGGGTTCAATTCCATAATAGGTTCGTTCTCGAAGAACGACTTCAACTTTGTCTGGGGCATGACCGGCAACCAGCTCGCCCGCATGTACAGGTATATAACCCTTCTTCTCGGGATGAGGCCGCTGGAGCATGAGTTCAAGGTAATGGGCCTGGCCCCGTACGCCATGCCGTACCATTATGAACCGGTCATAAAGGAACTCGAGGGACTTTTGAAGGTCGACGGCCTGGAAGTGGTCATGACGAAAAAAGAACCGGACTGGTATTTCTGCCTTAAGGACCGGCTGGAAGGGCACAGGTTCGACGGTATAGCCGGGGGCGCGCAGATATTCCTCGAGAGGATCCTTTGCAAGTGGTTCAGCAATATAGCGGAGCACATGGGTATCAGGAAGTTCGTTTTCAGCGGCGGAACTTCCATGAACATAAAAGCCAATATGGAGATACTGGGCCTGGATTGTATAGATTATCTGGGCGTCCCGGCTTCCGGGAGCGACGAATCCATATCCATCGGCGTGTGTTATTATCTGATGAAGGAAAAATACGGCGTGATCGGGGAACCTCTTACACATATGTACCTGGGGCCGGACATAAACGAAGACGAGATCAAGCGGGTCATAAACTGCGCTACCCTGAGGGATTTTGAGGTAGTGGATAAGATCAGCAATAAGTATATCGCCGAGCGGCTGGTCGAAGGGGACATTGTGGGTGTGGCGCGCGGGAGAATGGAATTCGGTGCGAGGGCTTTGGGCAACCGGAGCATTCTGGCCGACCCGAGGAGTTCCGAGACCGTCAGGAAGATAAATACCGCGATAAAAAGGAGGGATTTCTGGATGCCCTTCGCGCCGACGATAAAAGACACCTATCTCGACGAGGTCCTTATTAACGATAAGAACGTCTATTCCCCCTTCATGACGGTAGGGTTCAGGACGAAAGAGAAGGCGAAAGAGACCATGATCGCCGCGCTTCATCCGTGGGACTTCACTGCCAGGCCGCAGATGTTAAGGGAAGAGGTCAACAGGGACTATTACGAGGTCATAACGGAATTCGAGAAGATGACAGGCGTGGGAGCGGTGCTTAATACGTCTTTAAATCTGCACGGTACGCCCATAGTCACTGACGTTAAAGATTCCGTAAAGGTCTTTCTTAATTCCGACCTGGACATGATAGTTTTGAACGATATAGCGATAAAAAGAAGAAGAGACGGGCGTTCCCGGGTTCGGGAAGAGTCATCTGCCGAGCCGGTCGTTTCCAAAAAGGCGGTGTAATATGAAGAAAGATTATCCTTTAAAAGTAGGTATAGCGGGCTTCGGTGTTGTGGGCAAGCGCCGCAGACAGTTCATAGACCAGCACCCGAGCATGCGCACGACGGCCGTATGCGACCAGAAGTTCGAGGGGTCGGGCACCATGCCGGACGGCGTGAAATTCTACACGAACTACAAGGAGCTTCTTAAGGAACAGCTGGACGTTCTTTTCGTGTGCCTCCCCAATTACCTGGCGGCCGATGTCACCATAGCGGGCCTCGAGAAAAGCATGCACGTTTTTTGTGAAAAGCCGCCGGGGAGGAACATCGAAGACATACTCCGCGTGATAGAGGTCGAGAAGAGGAATCCCGGTCTTGTATTGAAATACGGGTTCAACCACCGTTATCATGATTCGGTGCGCGAGGCCATGAGGATCGTTAACTCCGGCGAGCTCGGGGAGGTCGTTAACCTGCGCGGTGTCTACGGTAAAAGCAAGATCATACCTTTTGAGGGCGGATGGCGCGCCGAAAGAAAATACTCGGGCGGCGGGATACTCCTCGACCAGGGGATCCACATGGTGGACCTCATGGGCCTTTTCTGCGGCGATTTCAGGGACATAAAGAGCTACGTATCGAACGATTACTGGAACCATGACGTCGAGGACAACGCTTTCGCCATCATGAAGGACGAAAAAGGGCGCATAGCCATGCTGCATTCCAGCGCGACGCAATGGGAACACAAATTCTCCCTGGATATAGCCCTGAGCGAAGGGTACCTGGAGCTCGCGGGGATACTGTCCGGCTCCAAAAGCTACGGCCAGGAGAAGCTTACCATCGGCAAAAGATCCGAGGCCGCCGTCGGCACGATGCAGGAAGAGACCCTGACGTACCTGGAGGACAACTCCTGGCGCGACGAGATATACGAATTCGCCGGGGCCGTTACGAACGGTACCGGCATAGAACACGGTACCAGCGAAGAGGCCCTCAAGACAATGAGGGTCGTCTACCGCATCTATTATGCCGACAAAGCATGGAGGAAGGCCTATGATATAGCCGACCCCGACGCCATCGAAACGACAATAAAAGGAGCGAAATAATGAGTAATATAGACAGTATCATCAACAGTTCCCCGGATGTGTCACAGTTCGCGAAAGGTTATTTCGAGTACATATCGAAACTGACCGCACAGCTTGATACGGAGGCCATATCCGCTTTTGTAAAAGAGCTGGAATCCGCGCGAAAAGACCATAACACGGTCTTTTTCGTGGGTAACGGCGGCTCTGCCGCCACCGCTTCGCACATGGCGAACGACCTCGCTTTCGGTTCACGTGTCCATCAGGACCCTCCGTTCCGCGTCCTTTCGCTCACGGACAACGTCGCCGCCATGACGGCCGTAGCTAACGATAACGGCTATGAAAGTCTTTTCATACGCCAGCTCAAGGTCCATTACAGGCCCGGCGACAAGCTCGTGGCGATATCGGCCAGCGGCAATTCCCCGAACGTGGTGACAGCGGCCGAATGGGTGAAAGAGCAGGGCGGGAAGGTCATAGGACTTGTGGGTTTCGACGGAGGGAAGCTCAGGGACATCTGCGACATAACGATATGCATAGAGACCCCCAAAGGGGAATACGGCCCGGTGGAGGACGTGCACATGATGCTTGATCACCTCATATATACCTGGATATGGTACAGGAAACGCAAGGGAGATATCTGATGGGTTCTCTGGCAGGCGAGAAGGTATTGATAGGGCCGTCCTCGTTCGCGGCGATGGATCCATCTCCCATGGATATGCTGGTGAAGGCGGGAGCGGAGGTCGTGGACAACCCTTACAAGAGGCGGCTGACAAAAGACGAGCTCAGGGCCCTTCTTACAGAAGGCATAACAGGCCTGATAGCCGGGCTTGAGCCGTTAGACAGGGATGTCCTGTCGTCTTCAGGCCTTAAGGTGATATCCCGTTGCGGATCCGGCATGTCCAACGTGGATACCAAAGCGGCGGATGAACTGGGCATACTGGTGCGTTACACCCCCGACGCGCCCGTGGAATCCGTGGCGGAACTGGCGCTGGGCGCCATGTTGTCCCTTTTGAGGATGGTCCCGCTCATGGACAGCCAGCTGCACGAAGGCAAGTGGACAAAGAAAATAGGGACCCTCTTGGAAGGGAAAACGGTCGCTATCATCGGGTTCGGCCGAATAGGCAGGCGCTTGAGCGAACTTCTCGCGCCCTTCAACGCGAAAGTGCTTGCGGTGGACCCTTTTCTTGACGGGGGCGTGGATGAATACGATATCGTATCTCTCAATGCGGCGCTTCCCCAGGCGGACATTATCAGTATCCATTCAAGCGGGGAGGCTTGTGTGCTGGGACAGGAAGAGTTCGATATGATGAAGAGGGGCGCGTTTCTTCTGAACGTCGCTAGGGGCTCACTGGTTGAAGAGAACGCCCTTGTCAAGGCGCTGGATGAAGGACGGATAGCCGGGGCGTATCTTGATGTATTCTGGCAGGAACCGTACACGGGACCGCTTGTGAAATACCCCCAGGTGATATTAACGCCCCACGTGGGCTCGTATACGAAAGAATGCAGGAAGAGGATGGAGACCGAAGCTGCCGATAATCTTATAGAGGCGTTCGGAAAAATAAAGGGAGGTCAAATATGAACATTGACTTCAAAGGCAAGAGGGTGCTCGTGACCGGCGCCACGCGCGGTATAGGCAGGAAAATAGCCGAAGACCTGGCCGAAGCCGGTGCGGAGCTCATACTGACCGGCACGAATGAGGACGAGATAAAAAAGCTGAACTTATCCGGCGGGCCCAACATGAAATATTACCGCGTGGATTTCACCGACACGGGCAGCGTGGAGGGTTTCCTGAAGGAGCTCGGGAAGTTCGACAGGATCGATGTGTGCATCAACAATGCCGGTATCAACAAGATCGATCTTATAGACGAAGTGGAAGACAAGGACTGGGACGATATCATAGCCGTTAACCTTAAGGGCCCGTTCCTTCTCACCAGGGCGGTCAGCGGCATCATGAAGAAGAACGGTTACGGCCGGATAGTGAATATCGCCTCCATATTCGGCGTCGTTAGCAAGGAAAAGAGGTCCACGTATTCGACGACGAAGTTCGGGCTTAGAGGCATGACGAAAGCCGCTTCGAATGAGCTTGCCGGATACGGGGTCCTGGTGAATGCCGTATCGCCCGGGTTCGTGCTTACGGACCTTACCAGGAGCATATTAAGCGAGAAAGAGATGAAAGAGATCGCGCAGCGGGTGCCGGCCAAACGGCTGGCCCAGCCGGAGGATATATCAAAGGTGGTACTGTTCCTGGCCAGCGACCTCAATACGTACCTGACCGGAAAGAACATAGTAGTGGACGGAGGGTTCATAGATGTCTGATAAATTCACCGTAAGGTCGAGGATAAGGGAGTATACCGTTGAGTTCACGGACCACCTGAAGGCCCTGGAGAAATGCGCCGGGGAAGGGGCTTTCCTGGTCCTGGATGAAAAGGTGGGCGAGTTGTACGGCGGTAAGATGAAGGAGTTTTTCGCGCCGGAGAAGATCCTGATGGTCCATGCCGACGAGGAAAGCAAGACGCTCCGCGGATGCCAGGGTCTCATAAAGGAGCTTATCGAGAGGGGCATACGCAGGAACAATAAGCTCGTCGCCGTGGGCGGCGGCGTGATAGAAGATATCGCCGGGTTCATGAGCACCGTGATATTCAGGGGCATAGAATGGGTATTTATCCCGACCACGCTCCTGGCGCAGGCCGATAGCTGTATAGGCAGCAAGAGTTCGATAAACCTGGGGCGGTACAAGAACATGCTGGGGTCTTTCTATCCCCCGTCGAACGTTTACATCGATGTGGAGTTCCTCAAGACGCTGCCGGAGAGCGAGATAAAGTCAGGCATAGGCGAGGTGCTGCACTTTTACCTCATTGCCGGGGAAGAGGAGCTGGCGGGCAGGATGATGTCGGAATATGACGCGATTTTGGCCGACCCCGGGAAGATGAAGGATTATATATTGCCGAGCCTCCTGATAAAAAAGAGCGTTATCGAGGTGGACGAACTTGATAAGAATGAGAGGAACATATTCAATTACGGGCACACATTCGGCCATGCGATCGAGACAGTCACCTCGTACGGCATAAACCACGGCCAGGCGGTCACGATGGGCATGGATATGGCCAATTACATCTCCATGAAGAAGGGATATATAAAGGAAGAGGTATTTGACCGCCTGCACGGCATACTGGCTAGAAATATGCCCGATTTCGCGCTCTCGGAGGAGTCCTCCGACGGTTATTTCAAGGCGCTATCGAAGGATAAGAAGAACGTAGGTGCTGACCTGGGCTGCATATTGACAAAGGGACCGGGTAAGATGTTCAAGGAACTGGTTCCGATGAACAGGGTTTTCAAGGACGATATATTTGAGTATTTCGGGAGGAGAACACCGGACAGATGATCATCTCACATAAGTACAAGTTCATATTTATTAAAAACTGGAAAACAGCCAGCACCAGTATAGAAGGTTACCTGGCAAAGTACTGCGGGCAGGATGACGTTATCGCGACAGTCCCTTCGGCCATCGGGATCGACGAAGAGAAAAACGTCAAAGGGCTTTTCAATCCGGTTCCGGAGATCCTGGATTGTAACAGGATCACCGTGGGCAGGGACTTTTTCGGGATCACGAGCATGCGCAGGACATTGAAGGATTTTGTCACCTTCACTAAGTTTTATAACCATATGCCTGCTTACCAGGTGCAGAGCAGGGTGCCGAAAAGGATATGGGACACTTATTATAAGTTCTGTTTTGAAAGGAGTCCCTGGGACAAGGTAATATCCAATTTCTTCATGCTGAAAGGCGCCCATGTGAGAAAATTCATGCCTGATCTTACTTTTGAAAAATATATGGAGGACAAGGTATTCTTATCATGCCTGAACTATCCCCGGTATATGGATAATAAACGGCAGGAGAAGGTGATCGTGGACCATATCGGGAAGTATGAGGACCTGGACAGGGAGATGGGGAAGATCTGCCAAAAGTTGAATATACCGTATGAGGGCACGCTTGGGATGCATATATACAAAAGCCCCGCTAAAGATGAGGAAAAGGAAGAATATAAGCGCTTACTTAAAGATAAATACAGCGAGTTGTTCTTGAAGTATTTCAACAAAGAACTGGAATTGTGGGAAAGATTATAAGGGAATGATATGGTAAAGAAACTATTCACGGGATTAAGGGGATTCTGGCTCGCGCTGGGCGTGGTGCTTATGGTCCTTTTGTGCATGGAGGGCGCTTCGGGGCTTTTCCTGTACGTCAAGGAGGGGGTCTTGAGGTCCGTAGATCCCAGGGCGGAGGCGGACGTTTATGCCGGGGCCCAATGGACGGAGGATTTCTACAGGACGGCTCTTAAAATGGGCGGGGTAAGATGGCACCCTTATGTCTACTGGCGAAGGAAGGCATTCGAGAGCGAGTACATAAATGTGGATAAATACGGCGTACGAAAGACGTGGAACAGGGAAGCGTCCGCCGGAGAGAAGGGAGAGCCCTTCAAGATCTTCATGTTCGGGGGGTCAGCCATGTGGGGAACGGGCGCCAGGGACGACCATACGATACCCTCTTATCTATCTAAAATGCTGAGCGAAACGATTGAGCGCAGGGTGGAGGTAGTGAATTACGGTGAGATGGGATACGTCAACACTCAGGAGGTCGCCATGCTGCTTTACCAGCTGAGGAGAGGCAACGTGCCGGATATGGTGATCTTCTACGACAATATAAACGACATAGGGGCGGCCGCGCAGAACAGGGAGGCCGGCCTCACCAACAGCGAATTTAACAGGGCCAGGGAATTCAACCTGCTGAACGAAGTGAGGCAGCAGGATCTTTACCTTGAGGCCGTAAGGAGCGCGGCGAAGAATTCTCCTACCATGCGCCTGATGAAAAAGGTATTGAGGAAGATAGGGCTGCTGAAAAAAGAGCCCCCCCAGGCGGGCTCGGACGGGAAGATCTCCGACAAGCTTGCCGACGATATAATAAAGGTATATGAATCGAACATAAAGATGGTAGAGGCGCTGGGAAAAGAATATGGGTTCGAGTCTCTCTTTTACTGGCAGCCGATAGTTCTGGACAAACCCCACCTTACGCCTTTCGAGAAGAAGCAGGCCAGGGAATGGATGTATTTCAAGGACTTTTATTTCCAGATGCACGGGAGAGTGGACGGATCGGGGTTCCTTTCTTCGGATCCCCGGTTCCGGGACTTGAGCGGGATCTTCGCAAATGCGAAAAAACCGTATTTTATAGATTTTTGCCACCTGGGAGAAGCGGGTAATGAGATAGTGGCGGAAAACATGTACGAAGATGTGCTTCCGATCATCAAAAAAAGGGGAGAACAATGAAGCTGGTGATACAGATACCGTGTCATAACGAAGAAGAGACCCTTCCGGTCACGTTGAAAGACCTGCCGTCGTCCATAGACGGGGTGGGTACCATCGAGAAGGTGGTCATCAACGACGGCTCAACGGATAATACGGTTGCCGCAGCGTGCGGGAACGGGGTGGACCACATCGTGAACCTGCCGTACAGGCGAGGCCTGGCCGAGGCTTTCAGGCAGGGCATAGAAAAGTCCCTGGAGCTTGGCGCCGATATTATCGTGAACACGGACGGGGATAACCAGTATAAAGGAGAGGATATCAAGAAGCTCATAAAGCCGATACTGGATAAAAAGGCGGATATAGTGGTGGGCTGCCGCGATATCTCGACGATAGAGCATTTCTCGCCGCTGAAGAAACTTCTGCAGAAAGTGGGCAGCCACGTCGTGAGGAGGTTCTCCAGGACGGATATCCCCGACACGACAAGCGGTTTCAGGGCGTATTCGAGGGACGCGGCGCTCAGGCTCAATGTCTTTTCCAATTACACGTACACCCTCGAGACGATAATCCAGGCGGGCCGCAAAGAGATACCGATAACCCATGTCGAGATAGGCACGAACGAAAAATTAAGGGAATCCCGGCTCATCAAGAGCCTGCCGTCGTACGTAGCCAGGTCCTGCGCCACCATGCTGCGCATATACCTTATGTACGAGCCGATGAAGTTCTTCACGAAGGTAGGGACGGTGATATTGTCGCTGGGCGCTCTGCTCGGCGTGAGGTACCTGTATTTTTTCTTTTTCACGGCCAGGCGCGGCGGACACATGCAGTCGTTGCTTCTCGGGGCGATATTGTTCCTTTCGGGGTTCATACTGGTCGTCATAGGGCTTCTGGCGGACGTGATAGCCGCGAACAGGAAGCTGAACGAGGAGATACTTTTCCGCCTGAAGAAGAGCGGGTTTTCGGACAAGGTCAGGAACAAGGTTTAGGTTAAGGTTGAGATTTAAAGACCGTTAAACGCAAAGAACGCGATGAACGCAAAGAACGCTAAAAAAATACTGATGTTGTCGAGGAAGTATCCTCCTTCCGTCGGGGGCATGCAGGTGTACGCGCGGGACTTCATAGAACACATGGGTGGGATCTACGACGTTGATAAAGTAGTCCTCGGAAAAGGGCAGGGCCACCTGGTGTGGTTCCTCCCGTACCTTTTCATGAGCTCTTTCGCGCTCAACATGACGCGGGATTATGACCTCGTGTGGTTGTGTGACGCGCTTCTCGCGCCGCTGGGAGTCGCGCTTAAAAAAGCGTTCAACGTCAAGGTCGGGGTTACGGTCCACGGGCTGGACATGACCTATGACAGATTTTTATACCAGAGCGTGGTTCCCGGGGCCGTTTCACGGCTTGACAGGGTAGTGTGCGTGAGCGGGAACACCAGGGAAGAATGTCTCAAGAGGGGTGTGGACGGCGACAGACTATCCGTTATACCCAACGGCATAAGACCGGAAGGGTTCAAATGGGAGTTTTCCGAAACAGAGGGGAAAGAACTGCTCAGAGAGGCCGCCGGCGGGGATCTGGGGGAAAAGAAAGTATTATTGACGGTCGGAAGGCTTATCAAACGCAAAGGGGTGGACTGGTTCATAGAGAACGTCATGCCGCGCCTTGAAGATGATTTTGTCTACCTTATAGCGGGCGCGGGCCCGGAATACGACAATATCGCCGGGACGATAAAAAGATGCGGCCTGTCCGGCCGGGTCAAATTGCTCGGCAGGGTCAGTGACGATCTCTTAAAGGCCCTGTACAGATTCTCATATGCGATGGTACTGCCGAACCAGAGGATCGAACGGGATCCCGAAGGGTTCGGGATAGTCGCCATAGAAGCGGCGAGTTGCGGGCTTCCCGTTATAGCCAACCTGGTGGACGGTATAGGCGAGGCCGTGCTGGACGGGAGGACGGGGTGGCTCGTGGATTACAATGACGCCGATCTTTTTATCGAAAAGATAAAAAGATCGGTCCTCGAAAGAAGCATAGTGGAAAAAGGCAGCGAGGCCTTCTACTGGCCGAATATAGCCGGAAGGTATCAAAAGGAGATCGATGCGATATAAGAGGCTCTTATTCCTGATACCCGGATACAAGGGGTCCCATTATGAGTACGCGGGGCTCCCGACCGGGGTGGGATATGTTTCCGAGGCTTTGGGCTCTGCCGGCATAGAACAGAGCATCGTGGACATGCGCCTGGGATACGGGTATAAGGACCTCAAAAAACGCATCAACTTGTTCAAACCGGATCTTGTGGGTGTTTCCATGATGAGTTTCAGGTACAAGGACCATTATGCGCTCCTGGACAGGATAAAGAAGGACTTCGGTAATATCGATATCGCCGTGGGTGGTCCGCACCTTTCGACTTTCAGGGAGAAAGCGCTTGAGGAATGCAGGTCCATCGATTACGGCGTGACCCTGGAAGGCGAAGATACCATTATCGAGCTCTGCAAGGGCGAGAAAGACCCGGACCGGATAAAGGGCCTCATGTTCAGACGCGGCGACGGGATAGCCTATTCAGGTGACAGGGAATTCATAACGGACCTGGACGGCAAGGATTTCCCGAGATATGAGCATTTTGAGACGGACAAATACCCGCATTACAGGTCGCTGGTGACGAGCAGAGGGTGCCCCCATAACTGCATCTTCTGCCCGGTGCAGCTTACGATAGGCAAAAGGCTGCGCATGAGGTCGCCCGAATCGATACTGGAAGAGATAGATCACTGGTACGGGAAAGGTATTCGCGTTTTCAACGTCGTGGATGACAACTTCACGTTCTATAAGAAGAGGATAATGGATATATGCGAGGGCGTAAGGAAAAGAGGGTACAAAGATCTCACGTTCAGCTGCAGGAACGGTGTCAGGGCGGACACCGTCGACAGGGAGATGCTGGAAGCGATGAAGGAGATAGGGTTCAATTATCTCGCTTTCGGAGTGGAATCAGGAAGTGACAAGATGCTGAAGATCATCAAAAAAGGCGAGGGCCTGGCCGCGATCGAGCGTGCCGTCCGGGAGGCGTGCGATCTCGGATACATGGTGACGCTGTTCTTTATCATGGGCCTCCCTTACGAGACCGAGGAAGACGTCGAAAAGTCCCTTGCGCTGGCCATGAAATATCCGGTCTTCGACGTGAGGTTCTACAACCCGATACCTTTTCCCGGGACCGAGCTCCATGACTGGGTGGAAGAGAACGGTTATTTCAACGACAAGAGCAGGGACTTCCTGAATTCTTTCTCCCACTGGATAAGCGACCCCGTGTTCGAGACGCCGGAACTGCCCATGGAGAAACGCAAGGCTCTGTACAAGGATATCAATAAAAAGATAAAAAAGCATACGTTCAAGACAAAACTTTCTTTCGCGAAAAATATGGAGAAGATGTTCAACGACCTGGGCCTGCCGGGACACCTTAGTAAGGTGCTCGCCAGGCTGTATTACACCTCCTTCTTTCAAAGGTTTGTCATCGATTCGGGCCTGGCGTCCAGGCTCAGGAAGTTCCTGAAACTGAAAAGGAGGTCGCGAGCGGCATGAAGATATTCACCGTTACCATGGTGCCCGTGAACCCGCCGTATGACGATGCGGTGAAGAACATGGTGATAAACATCGCCAGACGCATAAGGAGGCATTCGTTCCTTCTCGTATCCTCTTTTTTCGGTAAGGCGTTCAGGCGGGAGGCGAACGTCACTTTTCTGCGGTCGGTCTTCCAGAAACAGGGCCGGCACAGTATGTCCTTTATGCAGAAATTATACGTGTTCATTATGGTGCTCCTGAACATGGGAAAGGTGGACCTCTTTCAGTTCTTTGTCACCCCGCAGCCGTATTTCTCGCGTGTGTTCAAGAGACTATTGCAAGACAAGGGCAAAAAGTCCCTCCAGGTAGTGTCTTCCATACACACTCTTTACGGGAAGAACGACGATAAGGTGATAGCGGATCTCTTTTTCGCGGACCGCGTGGTGGTGTATTCGGATTTCACCAAGAAATCTCTTGAGGAAAAAGGCGTTAAAAACGTGGTGCGCGTTTATCCGGGTATCGATTGCGAAAGGTTCGCTCCAAAACCCGGGACGGATAGTTCTTTCAATATCGTGTACGCGGGGTCTTACGGGGTATTGGCCGGGGCTTTCCCTTTCGAGGATCTCTCCGCTGTCGCGGAAAAGGTGACCGGACGTTTCAAGAAGGCTAATTTTATCATGGCGTGCAGGATAAGAACGGCGAAGGATATACTCCTTCGCAGGGCCTTTGAAAAAATGGTCGAACGGAAAGGGATGAAAGATAATTTCACGTTCCTGGATACGGTGGAGGACATGCCGGCGCTTTTCAGAAAGAGCGATATCGGGATAATGCCGGCAAAGGACGCGATGTCCGGCGTGCTGGAGATACCCATGGTGCTCTTGGAGATGGCCTGCGCGGGTAAACCGGTCATATACGGGGACGTACCTCCCCTGGGAGAGCTTGCCGACAAGGGTATCGGGATCATGCTCGCGGACCGGTGTGCCGGGGCCTACGCGGAGAAGATACTCGCGCTTCTGGAGGACAGGGATTCGGCCGCAAGTATCGGAAAAAGATCAAAGAATGCCGTGGAAAAGTATTTTAACATAGATGTCATGGCCCGGGAGTATGAGAGGATATACGAGGATCTGGAGACAGGTCGCAGGAGGAGCGGGTAGTGGACGCTAACAGGGGTATAGTCGAGACGCAGTTGGAGAATGTGCGGTATTTCACGCACAGGGATTATCCGCCGGACGGGAACACCAGGACGATACTGGAGAAGATGGCCCGTGTAGAGGGGGTCGTGAAGCCGGTAGTGGCCCTGCCGGACCTGCATTACAAGTATTCGTATCACACCCCGACCGGTGTCGTAGTCCTTACCAGGGACAGGATAATACCGAAGTTCGTGAACGCGAACTGCGGCATGAGTTTCGTGAAAACGCCTTTTTTCGCCGATGAGGTCGATGATAAGAAACTGGACACCCTGTTCGATCACCTGAGGAAAAATATCACCATTTCCACCAGGATGGAACCCGTGATCTCGAGGGACGATCTGGAGGAAATAGTGATGAAAGGGGCGGAATGGACCTTTGAGAAGTTCGGCCTGGACGGGCGGGACCTTGCCAATTTTGAGAACGAGGGTTCGCTCTTTAAATACGACACCAGGTCCGCGGAGAAGATAATGTCTTACGTACCGCGGGCATGCCGTGATGTGGGTCTCTTAAGTCTCGGTGTTCTCGGATACGGCAATCATTTCATAGAGCTCCAAGCGGTGGATTCGGTGCTTAACGGCGAGATCGCCGAAAAATTCGGCATATCAGAAAACCAGCTGTGCTTCATGATACACAGCGATTCCAGGGCGTTCGGTCAGTCCCTGATAGACCATTATTCTAAAAAGACGAAGAGACTTCTGGGGCTGCAGCAGGCCTATAAGAAGATCCATTACATGGCTCTTGCTTCGCAAAGGGTGCCGCGCCCGGTAAAAAGGGCTTTCGACAGGCTGAACTTTTACCTGAACAGGTTCAAATCTACCGCTTACTGGAAGATGGACGCGTTGAACAGAAAGGCGGATATCGATTTCAAGACGATGGGCGCCGGAACGGAAGAGGCCGAGGGCTACCTGGCGAGCACATACGCGGCCATCAATTTCGGTTATGCCAACAGGGCGTATATGGCTTCCGTGATACGCGACGCGTTCAATAGGGCGTTCGGCAGGGAGGATACACAGGTCAATATACTGCATGACGGCAATCATGACGCCCTTCAGCAGGAAAGGATAGGCGGCGAGATATACTATGTGCACAGGAACGGGGCTAACAGGGCGCTTCCTCCCGAATGCTTCCCGGACCATCCGGTATTTTCCCGGACCGGGCAGCCCGTGCTCCTTCCCAGTTCGCTGGGCAGGCCTTCTTTCCTCTGCGCGGCCGCGAAAGGATGTCCGGCTTCGTATTTTTCCACGTGCCACGGGGTGGGCAGGGTGATAGACAGGGGAGAAGCCAGGGAAAAGTTCAGCGCGGACGAAGTCTTTGACGAGGCAAGGTCCGCCAGTATGAAGATATACGATTACGGGAAAGGTAAGGCCCAGGAAGAGGCGCCGCGCGCGTTCAAGGACGTGAATAAGGTGCTGGAGACGCTGGCCGAGAATGAGATCGCGGAACCCGTGGCCAGGCTCAGACCGTTGGCGGTCCTTAAAGGATGGAGATAAGATGATAATAGCTTTTTCGGGTCTGGACGGGAGCGGAAAAACGACACAGTCCAGGTTCGCTGAGCAGTACCTCAGGGACAGGGGCTACAGATGTGCCTACAGGCATGCTATAAGGGGCTCGCTGCATTATTTTATACTGCATAACCTGGTAGGCAGGGTCTCCGGCCGGGCGAAGGATTCTATGGAGAAGGGTTTAAGGGAAACGGGCGGGGCGAAAGCGTTCTTCGTATCCCTGGTGAAAAAGATCTTTCTTTTCCTGGACCTTGTATATTTCAACCTGCGGTACGGGCGTTATAAAGGGCAGACAAAAAGGAATATAATATGCGACCGGTATTTTTACGACGAGATCGTGCAGGCGGATTATCTAAAAATAGCCGGGAACGCTTTCAACGGCATGTACCGGAAGCTTATACTGGAGCCGGACATTTCTTTTTTCCTGAAAGTGCGTCCCGAGTCGGCTTTTGAGCGCAAAAAAGAATATAACAGGTCTTATTTTACGCAGAAAGGGAAAGTATACGAGACCTTCGCGCAGCGGATAAAAATGAACGAAGTTGACGAACAAGACCCGGAGGCGGCAAAGAAGGCCGTACTTTCGGACCTGGAACGGCTATATACGGCACGAGGGACGGTATGATATGGAACTGAAGAACGGTTACTTGAAAAGATGGATACAGACCTTTCTGATCGCGGCGATCACGGCAGGCCTCGTCTGGTTCATAAGGGATAACTGGCCGCTGATAAAGAAAATATTGATCATAAGGCCTTCATATGTAGCCCTTATAATGTCACTGCTCCTGATAGGAAGGGTCATGGCGGGTTTGAGGATAAAGCTTATCGTGGGGCTCTCGGGAGTGAAGCTCCGTTTCATGGAGTGGTTCGGCACCGCGGTCATCACCAATTTTTACAATTCGTTCTTTTTTAAAGGCGGGGTAGCCCTGACCGCCATATACCTCAAGAACAACCATCGTCTGAATTATTCCAAGTATGTCAGCCTGACGATCGGTTCAATGAGCATGGTGGGCCTCTCGGCCGCTATTATAGGAATAGCATGCAGTTTGTACGGGTACTTCAAGGGGGCTTTCGACCTTGCGCTCGCGGTGATCTTCGCCGTGATGCTTATCGGGGTGGTGATCGTGCTCCTTTTACCGGGTATACGTTTTCCCCGGAAAAAGATCTTCAAGCTGCCGAATACGCTGTTCGAGTGCTGGGATGTGCTGCGCGGCGACAAAATAACGGTATTGAAATTATTCATCCTTGAGACCACCGTGCTTTGCCTTTTCGCTTTAAGATATTATCTGACCTTCAAGATGTTCGAGATACCGGTGCCTTTTTATGTGTGCCTCATCCTTTGCCCTTTTAACATAGTTACGAACGTCGTCAGCATAATACCCAACGCGTACGGGGTAAGGGAAGCGGTGGTAGGGTTCGCGTCCAAGCTGGCGGGGATAGGCTTCACCGGAGGCGTGATGGCCACGCTGGTGAACAGGGTGCTCATGATGATCGTGTCTTTTACGCTGACGCCGGTTTTCAGTTATTACCTGATGGGGAATTTCAAGGTGGGACCCGCCGCCGTGGACGCTGCCGGGAAAGCGGGCATATCGGAAGAAGAACCAGAAAAGGAATTTTGTTATGATGAACAGTAAAGCGGTCTTTGTTTTTCTCTTTTTCGCGGCCCTGTACGCGGTTTTTTCGATAGGGCACTTCGGGGGCGACGGGTACCAGGACTACCTGATCGCGGAAAGCATTGTCCTGGACGGGAACCTTTCGCTTTTTGACAGGCCGCAGGATAAGGATGACCTGGCATATGAGGCGGGATCCATCGGCAAGCGGGGCACGGACGGTAAGATCTATTCGTCGCGCAAGGGGTTCGGCGTGGCTTTTATACTCGTTCCTTTTTACCTGGCCGGCCACGTGGTGTCTTTCTTTTTCAAGGGAGTACCGCATGATTACATTACGATGCTTTTTGTATCGTTCGCTAATCCGCTCATAACGGCGCTGAGCTGCATGATGGTGTTTTTCATAGCGGGCAGGCTGGGGTTCGGATCGAGGCTTTCCGCATTATTGAGTTTAATCTACGGGCTTTCCACTATGGCGCCCGTGTACGCCAGGACGGGGTTCGGTGAACCTGTGATGGTCCTTTTCATGCTGCTGGCGGTGCGCACCGCTCTTTGGTACGGCAAAGGCCCCGGCGTATACCGGATAGCTTTGACCGCGTTGTTGCTTTCGTGCATGTTCGTGTGCAAAATATCGTCCCTTATATTCGTTCCGTGTTTTCTCGTATACGTGATATGGGTGATGAAAGGGGCGAAACTGTCCGTTTCCGCCCGGACGGGGCATTTTGTATTGTTCTCGGGAGTGGTCCTTCTGGTGTTCTCCGCCATATTGGCGGCGAACTTTCTGCTGTTCGGCGACCCGTTCTCGTTCGGGGAGACAAAAGCTCTTTATATCACGAAGAAAATAACCATGGCCCCGCACGTTATAAAGGGGTTTTATTATTACCTGGTAAGCACGGGCAAGGGGATGTTCCTCTATAACATACCTGTGATACTGGCGTTATTAGCCGCGGGAAGGGCCTTCAAGGAAGATAAAAAAGCGGCGGTGCTTTTCCTTCTGATCTTCGCGGTGAACCTCCTGTTCTTCGCGAAGTCCTTCAGGCGGGGATCGCTTTTCAGCTGGGGCCCCAGGTATCTTTTACCGTCGGTTCCGCTTTTAGTGCTTCTTTCGGGGTATTTTCTGAGGGATATCAGGGCAATGGCCCTGAAGGTCGCGGTCTTCCTGTCGGCGGCGGCGGGATTTCTTATAATGATACCCTGTATGCTGGTCAACCAGTCGAAATTCTATTTTTTCGTCGTCGAGAAACTGAAGCTTGAGGAATACATGATAAATTTCATGCCGGATCTTTGCCCTATAGGGGGTTCCTGGTGGATGCTTGTGAGCGGTATTGTTGAAAAGAGAGGGGGGGCGCCCCCGCTCTTTACGTACATGCCGGATTACCGGCTGGTCGAGCCGGTCAGTTCCGCCATGACAGGATACAACAACATGGACCTGTGGTCCATCAAGGTGGCGAACCTGGCTCCTCAGTTCATGCCGTGCGTATACATATGCCTCGGCATACTGGGGGTCGTCGCGGCCTTTTCGTTCTATAAAATAGTGTCCGAGAAATGAAGATAGATATACTGGTGCTCAATTACAACGGTAAAGACCTCATGGAAGCTTATCTGCCCTCGGTATGCGAGGCCGCGGAGCGCTCCGCGCATGAGTGCGAGGTGCATGTAGTGGACAACCTGAGTTCCGACGGGAGCGCGAGGGTAGTGCGCGAGGGTTTTCCCGCGGTCCGGCTGCACATAGCCCGGGAGAACAGGGTATTGTGCTCGTACAACGAGGTGGTAAGGGACCTTTCGAGCGACGTGGTCATATTCCTGAACAACGATATCAAGGTAGAGCCGGATTTTGTGGACATACTCGTGGGGCATTTCGAGAAAGAGGACGTCATGTTCGCGGCGCCGCGCCTCATGAACTTCGACGGCACGTATAACGGGGGAAGGTCCTTCCTCAAGTTCGACAAGGGGGCCGTGAAGGTGATGGTCGACGAGGATAATTTCAAAAGGCCGGGCGGAACATGCGCCATATCGACAGGGGCGTTCAGACGAAGCGCGTTTCTGGATCTCGGAGGGTTTGATGACTTGTACCTCCCGGGCATATGGGAGGACGTGGATATATGTTTCAGGGGCCAGATCCTCGGATGGAAAGGCGTGTATGAACCGGACAGCGTCATCTGGCATGACGAGTCTACCACTTTCCACAGGGAATACGGCAAGAAGGGCAAGATGAGGATAGCGCACAGGAATATGTTCCTTTTCTTCTGGAAGAACATAACCGACCCGGGTATGTTCGCGGGGCACCTGGTCTGGACGGTCCCGCGGGCCGCGGTGTTGGCGCTGAAAGGAAAAACAGAGATCATGGAAGGGCTTTTGATGGCCATAAGGCGCATGCCGCTTGTCATCGGGAAAAGGAAGCATCTAAAAAAGGAAAGCAGGATCAAAAGGGACAGGGACCTTATAGGATAATGAAGATAACGATCCTTACAAGTGACATACTTGACGGTCTGGTGATATCCCAGCGCATCATTGACGCGGGGAAGGATGTGAAGGCCATACTGTATGAGACTAAAAAAAAGACCTGGAAGGCGCTTCTCAAGCGCTTTCTGTATCTTTTGAAGGGCGAGATAAGGCATCTGGGCTACAGGGGCATGGCAAAGGCCAGGCCCGGGCTCAGGGTAGAAGAGGTAAGTGACATGAACTCCGGAAGGGCTAAAAAAGTCCTGGAGGAAGTAAAGCCGGACCTTATTGTCGTCGCCGGGACCGGGAAGCTGAAAAAAGAGATATACAGTTCGGCGGCGAAAGGCGCTATAAACATGCACTCGGGGATCCTTCCGTATTACAGAGGAGCCGATTCGGAGTTCTGGGCGCTTTACAACGGCGAGGCCGACAGGATAGGCGTCACGATACATTTCATAGACGAACGCCTCGACGCGGGGGACATGATACTGCAGGAGAGGTTGAGGGTGGGGTCCCGCGATGATTTCAAGAAGCTGAGGATGAAGAACATATCCCTGGGAAGCCGTAAGATGGTGGAAGCTATCGAACTTATCGAGAAGGAAGGGCACAAAAGGATGCCGCAGGACGAGAGCGTCGCGAGGACTTACAGGACGCATACAGCGAGAGACCAAGCCGTTTACCTGGAAAGGACGAGAACATGCGCAAAAAAGTAAGCGTGTTAAAGGAATTCGGTTTCGAAGGGCTGAAGGTCAGGGAGACCGTGGCGCAGGAGCCGACGATACTCAAAGGGGGCAGGCGCACCGGTTTTCCGAGCGACCTTTTCTGCCTGAGGATCGACGCGGACGAGTACAATAAAGAGGCATTCGAGGCTTACTATCCGGTTTTCGAGAGATACGCCGGCTGCATAACCATATTTTTTAACGGCAACTCTTTCAGGACGGCGACGGACCAGATATTAAGATGCAAGGCAACGGGGCTGGACGTCCAATCCCATTCTTTTTATCACTATATTTACAGCGATTATGAAAGCAACAGGCGTAATGTAGCCAAGGCCAGGGATTTTTTCAGCAGGCTGGGCATTGACACGGTGGGTTTTGCCGCTCCGATGGGTTGGTGGAATCATGGCCTGATGAAGGCCCTGGAAGACGAGGGTTACGCGTATTCGTCGGATTTTTCCTACGACTACATGTCGCTGCCGAGTTACCCGAGGCTGGGAGAGGTGACTTCCAGGGTCCTGGAAATACCGGTGTTCCCGGTAGCCCCGGAGCTTTTCTGGGAGGGAAACGAGCCGGATGTGGGAGCTGTGTTCGAATATTACAAACAGGCTATAGATGAGATGGTCCGCTGCGGGGTGCCCGTGATAATCTATGCGCATACCAGTACCGGACTTTCGGCCATACCGGGTCTTCTGGGAGCGATCTGCCGTTACGCGCTCGAGAGAAAACAACTGAGGCCTGCCACGATGACCGGTATCTACGAGGAATGGACAAAGAAGGGCATGCAATGGTTCGCCGCCATCTCGGGAGAGAGAGAAGTGCCCGCCGTCCCGGAAGAGTTCATAGGCCGGGAGGTGAAGGTGCCTTTCTTTAAGTCGCTGAAAGAAAGTATCAAAAAAAGAATAGATTTCGAAAAGATAACGCCCTATGAAGAATTGGAGTGCGCCCTGCCGAAGAAGGTGATAAAATTACTTGCCAGGAAGCTCACTTAACGGGGGTCCAGCTTAAGGAGGTATGAGAAGATGAAAAGTTTCTACAAGAGTAAAAGGGTCCTGGTGACGGGGGCCGACGGTTTCATGGGGTCTCACCTGACGGAAAGGCTTCTCGATGAAGGGGCCAAAGTATCGGTATTCGTAAGAGGCAGTTCCACTTCCGGCACGACCCAGTATACCCTGAAGAACCTTGAACGGGCGGAGAAAAAGCTCGATGATATACTGACCGGCGATATCGGTTCACCGGACGCGCGGGCCCTTGTGATGAAGAACAGGCCCGATATCGTTTTCCACCTGGCGGCGGACGCCTATGTGCCGAACTCTTTTGACCACCCGCTCGAGGTCATGGAGACCAATGTCATAGGCACGCTGAACATGCTGCACGCCGTCAAGGAATCGAAGACCATCAAGCGCGTGGTATGCACTTCCTCCAGCGAGATATACGGTATGACCATAGGGGGATCGATCGACGAGGAGCACCCGCTTTACCCTTCTTCACCTTACGCGGCGAGCAAGGTAGCCGCCGACAGGTACTGTTATTCATACTGGAACACCTATCGCCTGCCGATCGCTATCGTGCGGCCTTTCAACACTTATGGCCCGAGGCATACTTACGACGTTATCCCGAAGTTCATCGACCTCGCCCTTTCGGACAAGCGGCTTACAGTGCACGGCAGCGGCAGGCAGTCGAGGGATTTTACTTATGTTGACGATATGATAGAGGCCTTTTTAGTTATGGGCAGGCACAAACGCGCCGTCGGCAAGGCGGTCAATTTTGGCACCGGTGAAGCGATCACGGTCAATTACATAGCCAGAAAGATCAAGCAGCTTTCCGGTTCCCGTTCGAGAATAGTGCATGTCGAGGACAGGAAGGCGCAGGTGCCGAAACTTCTTTGTGATTATTCACTCGCGAAAAAACTTTTCGGATGGAGGCCCAAAGTGTTCATAGACGAAGGACTCAGGAGGAACATAGAATGGGAAAAGGCGAACAGGCAGTAAAGATACACCCCACGGCCATAGTGTCGGAAGCGGCCAGGATAGGAGAAGGCACCGTTATCTGGGCCTATGCCCAGGTCATGGAAGGCGCCAGGGTGGGCAAGAACTGCGTGCTGGGTAACGGCGTGTACGTTGACAGGAACGTCAGGATAGGCAATAACGTGAAAATACATAACAAATCCTGCATATACCACGGCAACGTTATAGAGGATAACGTTTTCATCGGCCCTCAAGTGTGCCTGGCGAACGACAGGTACCCGGCTCATGATACGACCAGGGACCTTAAGGGCGTGTCCTGGCGCGTGAAAAATGGGGCCTCGATAGGCGCGAACGTCACGGTCCTTCCTGACGTCAATATAGGTAAAAACTCTGTAATAGGAGCGGGTTCAGTGGTGACAAGGGACGTGCCGGACAATACGGTATGTTACGGCAACCCGGCCAAGGTAAAAGGTTCCGTGAAAAGAAGGACAAAAACCATCAGGAGAAAGAAATGAAGATAATACCGGATAAGGTGGATGGTATAACCCTTGCAAGGGAATGGATGATAAATTCAGGGATACAGAACACCGAGGGTATCAACCGCGGCGGATTCAATTCCTGGTATGACACGGCGAGCGGAGATTATTCTTACGTATATTCCGAGATAACCGGGTACGGGATAACCACGCTTCTTTTTCTCGAGAAGATATATTCGGACAAGGAATACCTCAAGAGGGCGATCATCGCGGCCAACTGGCTTGCTTCACGGGCGGTCCACTCGATCGGCGGGGTAAAGACCAGGGATTATATACAGGAAATGGAGGAGGCGCACCTTTATTCATTTGACAGCGAGAACATATACGCTTTTGATAACGCCATGGTCCTGTACGGGATGGTAAACCTTTACAAGCGGACGCAGGATAAGAAGTTCCTCGAGTTCTCCCTGTGGATGGGTGATTTCCTTGTGAAAAGGCTCAAAAAGGACGACGGTTCGTTCTACGCCGTTTACAACGCCGGTACCGGAGAGAAAGAGGACCGGACGGCGAAGTGGTCCACGCAGAGCGGGAGTTACCATGCAAAGATGGCGCTGGGGTTCATAGACCTTTTTGACGCCACGGGTATAAGTACTTACGGTGATGTTGCTTATGATCTCTGTAAGTGGAGCATGGAACAGCAGGATTTCTCCGGCAGGTTCATTACTTCCCGCGCGGATTCAAGCACGCATCTTCATCCGCATTGCTACACGGCGGCGGGGCTGCTTTACGCCGGGCTTTATTTCGGTGACGAGGGCTTTACCAGAAGCGCCGTGAAAGCCATGAAATGGGCGCTCGACAACGTCCGGTTGGACGGCGGGATACCCAAAATGTACGACGGCAGGCAATTCAACCGCAATTGCAGGACCGATATCATGGCGCAGGTACTGCGGCTCGGCGTCATACTGTACCACAAGGGCAGGCTGGAAGAGGCCTACCGGCGCAAGTTAGACGCCCTGAGGAAGGCTCTTCTCAGACAGCAGTATCTCGGGGACGACAGCCAGAAGGGAGGGTTCTTTTACGGCGCCACCCTTGACGGCATAAAAAAGAAACATATCAATTCCTGGTGTTCGATGTTCGCCCTCCAGGCGCTCATCATGTACCAGGAGTATCTTGTGGAGAACAGGGAAATAGAAAAACTGGAGCTTTTTGTCTGATGAAGAAAAGAAAATTAGCGTTCGTATTCGGCACGAGGCCTGAAATAATAAAACTGAGCTCGACCATCCGGGAATGCGTTGAAAAGAAAATAGATTTTTTTACCGTGCATACCGGACAGCATTACTCGCACAACATGTTCAAGCTCTTCCTTAACGAGCTTAAACTGCCGCGGCCGGACTTTAACCTTAACGTCAAGTCAAAGGCGCCGTACAGGCAGGGTGACCATACCGGCAGGATGATGGCCAGGCTCGAGGAGATATTCCTCAAAGAGAAGCCGACCGTCGTGCTTGTCCAGGGCGATACCAACACGGCGCTGGCCGGCGCGCTCACGACTTCCAAGATATCCACCACCAGGTCCTTTACCGGTTTTCACATAAGGCTCGCCCACGTGGAAGCCGGGCTGAGGAGCTATGACAGGGGGATGCCGGAAGAGATCAACAGGGTAATATCCGACCACCTCTCCGATTATCTCTTCGCCCCGACCAGGAACGCGAAGGAAATAGCGCTCAGCGAAGGTATACCCGCGAAGAAGATATCGGTGACAGGGAACACTATAGTCGACGCAGTTCGGGAAGGCCTGTGGCTGGGCGAAAAAAAGGGAGATATCCTTTCAGGGTACGGCCTGAAAAAAGATTCGTACATGCTTCTCACTCTTCACAGGCAGGAGAACGTGGATAACAGGAAGCAGCTCATCAAGATACTGGCCGGCATCGAGAAGGTCGGCAAAAAACACAAACTGCCGGTCGTTTTTCCGATACATCCGCGCACAGTGAAGATGTTCAGGATATTCGATATCAAACCGCACGAAAGTATACGTATCATAGAACCGTGCAGTTTCCTGGAGTTCCTCCGGCTGGAGGCCGGTGCACGGCTGATACTGACCGATTCAGGGGGTGTCCAGGAGGAGGGATGCGTGATGCGCGTCCCGTGCGTAACGCTCAGGAACTCCACGGAAAGGCCGGAGACGGTCGAAGTGGGCGCGAACGTGATCGCGGGAGTGGCCCCCAGGACGATAGCCGCTTCCGTGGAGAATATGCTCGAAAAGAAAAGGAACTGGAGAAATCCGTTCGGCAACGGGGATTCCGGGAAAAAAATAATAAAGATACTGAAAAAAAGGGCGTGAGTTTTAAGGTGAAGGTGGCTTTTTTCGTATATCCGTCGGCGTTCCAGAACAGGGGAGGAGGGGAAATACTTCTCGAGAAGACGGAAGAATACCTGCTCAAGAAAGGCGTCGATATCGGCAGGTTCGATATGTGGAGCGACTCGATCGCCGATTTCGATATACTCCACGTGTTCGGTTCAGTGAAAGATTGTCTTGCGTTAATGCAGGTAGCCAGTTCCCGGGGAGTCAAGGTGGTGCTCGAATCCATCTTCTGGTCGGATCTCAGGAGGGCGTTCTATGAGGAAGCGGGTACGCTCAAAAGGGCCGAGATGATCGCCAGGCACCTTGTGAAAAGCCTTATCCCGGCTTTCCCGTCTTCCAGGCGGAAGATGTTCACGGTCTCGGATATCATATTCCCGAACTCCGAGAACGAGGCGAAGCAGATATCGCGTCTTTTCGCCGTGCCGATGGATAAGATGTTCGTCGTACCCAACGGGGTCGACAAAGCGTTCGCGGATGCCACGCCGGAAGCTTTCCTGGAGAAATACGGCCTGGAGGATTTCGTCCTTTCCGTGGGAAGGATAGAGCCGAGAAAGAACCAGCTGAACCTTATAAGGGCCATGAAGGGGATAGACAGGGACCTTGTGCTTATAGGCGATATCGTGTCCGGTTATGAGTGGTACCATAAGAGGTGCATGGAAGAGGCGGACCACCACGTACATTTTATAAAGGCTTTTGACCACCGGTCGGATCTTCTGCGGTCGGCATACGCGGCCTGTGACCTGTTCGTCCTGCCGGGATGGTTCGAGACGCCCGGCCTGGCGGCCCTGGAAGCGGCCCTGGCCGGGGCGAAGGTAGTAGCTACCGACGGCGGGAGCACGCGGGAATATTTTCACGACAAGGTGGATTATATCAGGCCGAACGACCCCGCGGACATACGCGACAAGATACGTAAAGCACTGGACCGCGGAAAGGATAATGAACTCAGGGAACTGGTCAGGGGATCATATACATGGGACAAGGTAGCTGAAAAAATAATAGAAGGGTACGCAATGGTGCTGAAAAAATGAAACTATCCGTTTTATTGCCTGTCTATAATGAATCAAAGACGCTCCTGGACCTCCTGGACAGGGTAGGCGAGGTGGACCTCGACAAGGAGATCGTGCTGGTGGATGACTATTCCACCGACGGGACCAGGGAACTCCTTAAGGAGAAAGTGGAGAACGTCCGTGAAGGGGTAAGGGTCTTTTATCACCCGAGGAACATGGGTAAGGGCAGCGCCGTAAGGACCGCTCTTGAGAACGCCATGGGGGACTACTGTATAATACAGGACGCCGATCTCGAATATGACCCGTTCGATTACAAGCCGCTTTTCGAATATGTCCGGGAGAACGGCTGCGAAGTTATATATGGTTCCAGGTTCCTTAAGACGTGGCGTTCGACCTCCCCGTGGCATTTCGCGGTCAACAAGTTCCTGACGGTCCTGACCAACATCCTGTTCGGAGGGACGCTTACCGACATGGAGACCTGTTACAAGATGGTGAGGACCGATCTCATGCGGTCGCTTGACCTGAAAGCGGAGAGGTTCGAGCTTGAACCCGAGATAACCGCGAAGATACTCAAGAAAGGATACCGCATACCGGAGATACCCATATCTTATCGCGGGCGCGGGTATGACGAGGGGAAAAAGATCACCTGGAAAGACGGGGTAGAAGCGGTTCTCATTCTTTTCCGGATGAGGTTTTTACGATAATGAAACGCGACATTACGATACTTCTCATCGTCTCTTGCGTCTTACTGCTCGTCAATCTCGGGGCGGGTAGCCTGAGTTCCTGGGATGAGGCCGTCTATGCCCAGGTGTCCAGGGAGATGTTCCGGACAGGAGATTGGATAGACCTGAGATGGGGAGGAAGCTCCTGGAGCGATAAACCCCCCTTGTATATGTGGCTCACCGCCTTCTTTTACTGTTTTTTCGGTGTGAACGAGTTCTCGGCCCGCCTTTTCTCGGCCCTTTGCGGCATGGGCGTGATAATAGTGACGTATCTTCTGGGGAGGAAGCTTTTTTCACGGAGGACCGGGCTCCTGGCAGCGATCATGATGATGAGCACGTACCATTTTGTCTGGTTCAGCAAGATGGGAACGCTTGACGTAGCTTTCACTTTGTTCTCGTTGCTTTCAGTATATTTTTTCCTGCTGGCGGGAAAGGACAGGGTGAATATGATATATTCTGCAATAGCTTTCAGCCTTGCCTTTCTTACGAAGGGGGGCGGGGCGCTCCTTATACCGATCGCGTTCGGTCTTTACGTGCTGGTAAGAAGGGACTGGCGCCTGGTCGTCAACCGTTACACTTTGATCGGGGCGGCCATATTTTTGGTCACCGTGGGCGGCTGGTACTTCGCGGTGCTCCGCTGCGGCCACGATGTCGTAAAGGGGCATTTCTTCCAGCACCTTGTGCACCGGACCGTTACGGTGATGGACGGCCATCAGGGGAACCTTTTGACCTATATAAATGTCGTCCTTTACAAAGGGAAACCCTGGGGGTTCCTGGCCCTCGCGAGCCTGCCTTTTTTTATTTACCGGACGCTGAAAAAGCGCGAGTTCGAGAACCTCATCATCATCTCGTGGATATTGGTCGTGCTTTTTGTGTTCACCGCGGTCAGGACGAAGCTTCACTGGTACATAATGCCGGTCTACCCGGCCATGATGGTGGTGGCCGCGTGGAGCGCTGACTGGATGTTCGGACGCCGTTCGGTGCCGGTCGTGGCCGTGATAGCTTTTTTGTGTATTGTTTATTTCGGCGTGAAAAAAGACATATTCTCGCTGGATTTTAACCCGGAAGTTAAAGGGTTTTCGGAAAAAGTAACGGCGCGCCTTGCTGAAGGGCAGGACGTCTACCTTTACAACGTGGCGGATCCCGGGATGATGTACTATTTCGGCGGTGTTGCGAGGAATGTGCATAACGAAAGGCTTGAACCCGAGCTGGCCGTCCGTAAAGGAGTGGTAATAGTCACGACGAAGGAAGAGTTCGATTCTTCCGGCGTGAGGGGGAAATTACTGGCTTCTTCCGGGTCGGGATACGTAGCGGTCGTGACGGAATGATATGGGAAAAAAGGTCTTTTTTATAACGGCATGTCTGGTCGTTAATATCGCCGTCATCTTCGCGATAGGCGAGATATACGCCAGGACAAAACACGGCGAAACGCTGTCTTTTAAATCGAGAGAAGCCCGGTACAGGAGGGCCGATTTCGAACTCCATCACTCGCTGATCCCGAACTCGCGGGGAAGGTCGGTGACGAAAGAGTGGGACGTGCCTTATTCGATCAATTCCCTGGGGCTGAGGGACAAAGAATATCCCGTCCGGAAAGATAAAGGCGCGTACAGGATACTCGTTATCGGGGATTCGTTCGCCGAGGGTTACGGCGTGAAGGCGGAAGATTCTTTCGCCAAGGTCCTCGAACGCAAGCTTAACGGCTCGCTCCCGGGCGGCCGGGAATACGAGGTCATCAACTGCGGCGTGGCCAGCTATTCGCCTCTTTTGGAATATCTTTTCCTCAAGAAAAGAGGCCTGGCCCTTAAGCCTGATATGGTCATCCTTTTTTACGATTTTGCCGATCTCAAGGATGATTATGAATACGAGATGACCACTTTTTACGCTTCTGGGGGCACGCCTCTGGCGAGCGTGCCATACAAAAGGGTTAGAGCGTACGGTTCCGGTCCCCTGGAACGGTTCCTGGTCAGGCATTCCATGTTCTATCTTTATCTGGAGAACAGGATCAACAAGGTCCTTTTCAAGTTCTCCGATATTGCCGGCGAAATGCCCGACATGGAAGAGATCGACCGTTTTATAGCTTTCAGGCAGGGTGAGGATAATGAAAAAAAGGTCCTGGAGCTGTGGGAAAGAAGCCGGGGATATCTCCAGATGATCTACGGTATACTGGAAGAGAACGATATAAAGCTCGTCATTGCCAGTTATCCTTACGCCATAGAGGTGAGCGAAAAAGAGTGGTCCGAGGGACGGACGCTTAACGGTTTCGAGCGGGATGTAGTGTACGGCGAACCGGCCGTTGCCGGATACCTGCAGGAATTCGCCGGGGAAAGGGGGATATCCTTTATCGACCTGTACCCGGATTTCAGGGAAAGCGGTAAGTACCCTCTTTATTACGCGTTCGACGGCCACTTCAACGCGAACGGACATTCACTCGTGGCCGAATCGCTTTTCAGGGAACTTACGGACGGGAGCGTCATCGAATTAAAATGAGATACGTTTTCAAAAAGAAAAAATACGTCATACTTTTTTCCGTGCTGGACGCGCTGGGGACGGTACTCATGCTGGCTTCATGGATAGCCAGGCGCGCCCTGCCTTTTAAGGTGGACAGGATGCTCATCATAAGGGGTGATCATATCGGGGACGTCATCGCCGCCACTGTCGTTTTGGAACCCCTGAGGGAGGCGTTCCCGGAGGCTACAATAGATTTTGTGGCGCCGTCCTGGGCGGCGGATATCCTGAGCGCCAATCCTTTTCTGGACAACGTCATTCCCTTCGATCCACCCTGGTTCGACAGGAGCGCGGGAGGACCGGTGTTCGACATGAACGGTTTCCGTGAGCTTGTCGAGCTCATAAGGAAAGGTAATTATGAGCTTGCTATCGATCTCAGAGGGGATTTCAGGCATATCCTGGCCATGTACCTGGCGGGCGTGAGATACAGGATCGGCTACGGCGTAACAGGCGGGGGTTTCCTTCTCACGCATATGGTCCCTTATGATACGAAAAAGCATGAGACCGAGAGGAACGCGGCGCTCCTTGAGCCTCTGGGCATAGAGGGCGAGACCGGTAAGGTCGGGCTCTTTCTTTCGGAAGAGGACGACGAGAAGACCGATATCGTCAGGCGCGAATACGGTATCGAGAAAGATTATGCCGTGGTACATCCCGTCCCGGGGCATAAAGCGAAGAACTGGAACGAATATGACTTCGCCCAGGTAGTGAAATACGTGCATGACGATAAAGGGCTGATGCCGCTGATCGTCGGTTCAGAGAGCGACGGAAAAGCGGCGAAAGAGATATTGTCGCTGGCCGGGGTGGAGGGAGTGGACCTTTCGGGGAAAACAAGCCTTGCGACTCTGGGGTGGCTCGCCAGCGGGGCGTCGCTTTTCATCGGAGTGGATTCGGGGCCTTCGCACATCGCCGCTTCGACCGGGATCCCCTCGGTGATACTCTTCAGCGGCGTTAATGATCCAGAACAATGGGCTCCCAAGGGCGATAACGTCAGGATAGTATATCCGGGAGAAGGGAAAGACCTGTCATGGGTGACCCCTCCCCAGGTATACAAGGCAATAGATGAGGTGTTGGAGAAAAGATAGTGTCAAAGTGTCAAAGAATCCACTCTGATATTATGACACTATGACACTGAAACGGAGTGAACGATGCGAATTGGTTTTGATGCGAGGATGATAACGCACCCGGGTATAGGCAGGTACATAAGCTGTCTTTTGCCCGAGATGGTAAAATTCGCGCCGAAAGACAAGTTCGTTCTTTTCGGCGACCCGGAACGCCTTGTTGATATTGCCGCTTCGGGGAACGTGAGCGTCCGCAGGTGGACCGCGCCGGTCTATTCGTTCCGGGAACAGCTCTTCGGCCTTTTTCCGGCAAAGGGCCTGGATATACTTCATGTACCGCATTTCAATATCCCGCTCTTTTTCAAGGGAAAGATGGTGGTTACGATCCATGACCTGATATATCTTCTTTTTCCGGGATCCGTGCCATCGCCCCTGGCGAAGCGTTACGCTTCTTTTATGATCGCATCATGCATGAAGAAGGCCGTGGGAATAATAGCGGTCTCCGAGAATACCCGGAAGGACCTGGAGAGGATATACGGCAAGGCCCGTTCGGGGAAGATCAGTGTCGTCCATGAGGCGTCGGGTAGATCTTTTCGGCTGATGGAGGACAAGACAAAAGAGGCGGACGTGAAATGCAGGTACCGGTTGTCAGACCGTACTATACTGTATGTCGGCAGCATCAAACCCCATAAGAATATAGAGACGCTGATAAAAGCGTTCAGGCTTTTGAAGGACTGGGGCGTGCCGCACCAGCTTGTGATATGCGGCAGGTGGGATAAGAAGGAGGACCGCCTCAGGGCAGAAATGAGCGACGGCCTGATAAAGTATCTCGGCGAGGTCCCTGCCGAAGACCTCGTGGTCCTTTATAACATGGCGGACGTTCTGTTGCACCCGTCTCTTTACGAGGGGTTCGGCCTGACGGTGCTCGAAGCCATGCGTTGCGGCACACCCGTTGTTACAACGGATACCTCGTCGCTTCCCGAGGTCGCGGGCAAGGCCGCGTTCACCGTGCCTCCCCTCAACGTTGAGCAGATGGCGGATACAGTGTACAATGTGCTGGTCAACGAGGAGCTTCGGAAAGGCATGGTGGAAGAGGGTTTTAGGCAGGAAGCAAAATTCTCCTGGGAGAGGGCCGCCCGGGAGACGCTTGATGTGTACCGGGAGGTACATGGGGAGAAGGCATGAACTTTTCAGCTGGCAACAGTAAAAGGCAAGAGCACCCCGCGCTCGGACAGTTTTCGCCTCGCACAGTTTCGACAGCAAAAAAACTCGCGCGAGATACTCTTACCTTTTTTCGAGACCCGCTCATAACAGTTCAGGCCATTGGTGCCTTGCAGCGTTAGATACAGAAGAAAGCTAGTCTCCAGATGCGGCTAAGGATATTGTGGAATGGATAATATGAAAGTAGCGATAGTACATGACTGGTTGACCGGGATGAGAGGCGGGGAGAAGTGCCTTGAGGTGTTCTGTGAACTGTTCCCTGAGGCGCGTCTTTTCACGCTTCTTCATGATAAGGGGAGCGTTTCCGGGACTATCGAGAAGATGGACATAACGACCTCTTTCCTCCAGAAGATACCGGGCATATCCAGGAATTACCGGAACTTCCTGCCTTTTTTCCCGGCGGCCGTGCGCAGTTTCGACCTTTCGTCCTATGATCTTGTCCTGAGTTCGAGCCATTGCGTGGCCAAAGGGGCCAGGATCCCGGCCGGGGCTCTGCACATATGTTATTGTTATACCCCGATGAGGTATGCCTGGAAGTTCTTTAACGAGTATTTCGACAGGGAAGCTTCCGTCAAGAAGTGGGCGATAGCAAAGGTCATCGGCGCTCTCAAGAGCTGGGACCTCGCGACCAACAAAAGAGTTGATTATTTCATAGCCATATCGGATAATGTTAAAAAACGTGTAGAGCGTTTCTACGAAAGGGACGCGGAAGTCATATATCCGCCAGTGGATACGGATGAAAAGGGCGCTGTGGCGGAGAAAGGCGGGTATTACCTTATAGTTTCCGCCCTGGTGCCGTATAAGCGGGTAGATCTCGCCGTCAGGTCTTTTAATGAGACCGGCAGGAAACTTGTTATAATAGGCACAGGGACGGACCTGGAACGGCTCAAGAGGTCCTCGAACGGGAATATCGAATACGCGGGGTGGGCGGATGACGCCGCGCTCAAGAGGTATTACGCAGGATGCCGGGCCCTGGTCTTCCCCGGGGAAGAGGATTTCGGTATAGTTCCCGTGGAAGCCCAGGCGTATGGTAAGCCCGTGATAGCCTACGCGGGCGGCGGTGCGCTTGAAACGGTGGTCCCGCTCGGCGTGGAGGGCCATACCGGTAAGCAGGAACACGCTACTGGCGTGTTCTTCCATGAGCAAACGGCCTCTTCATTGAACGGGGCGATAGAGACCTTTGAAAGGAACGAGCGTTTCTTTGACCCGGCGCGGATCAGGCAGAACGCGCTCCGTTTTAACAGGGACCGGTTCAAGCGTGAGGTCCGTGAGTATATAGAGAAAAAATGGAAAGAACATTTAAAGGATGAGGAAAAGAAATAACGTAAAACTGGCCGCGGTACTGGTGCTGGGAGATATCCTGGCCATCAACCTGGGGTTTCTCGTCGCGTACTGGTTGAGGTTCAGATCGGGCCTTTTCCCGATCGTTTACGGGATACCTCATATCAGCGAATACATAAAGCTATTACCGGTACTTACGGTCATACTTCTTTTCCTGGCGCGGGCCGAAAAGCTTTATTCCGCCAAGGCGCGTCTTTCCATAGTGGACGAGTTTTTCGTCATAGTCAGGTCCGTGACACTGGGCATATTGGTGTTCATGGCCGCGACGTTCGTTTACAGGGAATATTCATACTCGCGCGGAATGCTCATCGTCTCGTGGCTCATGCTCATCTTTTTTATGGGCGGCTGGAGATTCTTTGTCAACAGGGTACGTATCCTGATCAGGGAGAAGAAGGGCAAAACGAGGAATCTTCTCATTATAGGGGACGGCCCCATGGTCAACCGCCTGATAATGCATATATCGGGGGACCCGCACTGGGATTACAACGTGAAGGGTGTGGTCAGGGTGAATTTCAGCGTCTCCGACTATCCGGGCGATGCCCCCGTCCTGGGGTCACTCGACAACCTGACGAAGATACTCGAGGACAATGATATCGGGGAGGTCATCCTCACCGACGTGGAGATGCCGCGGTCAAGGATAATGGACATAATAATGGAGTGCGAGAAGCGCATGATAGAGTTCCGGCTTGTGGCGGATATCCTGGGCATGGTGACTTCCCAGGTGGATATGCAGAGCATAGACGGGGTGCCGCTTTTAGGGCTCAAAGACTCTCCGCTAATGGAGGGTTACCACCGTTTTATAAAAAGGGTGACCGATATCGTGTTCTCGAGCATAGGGCTGGTAGTCCTTTCACCCGTATTCCTGGTAGTGGGCGCGGCCGTCAAATTAAGTTCGTCCGGCCCCATGTTCTATCTGCAGAAGCGTATAGGAGAGGACGGCCGCCGGTTCGCCATGATAAAGTTCAGGACCATGGTGGAGAACGCCGAAAAGGGAGTGGGCAGGGTCTGGGCCCAGGAGAACGATCCCAGGAGGACCGGTGTGGGCGGGGTCTTAAGGAAATACAACCTGGATGAACTGCCCCAGCTGGTGAACGTGCTTAAAGGTGAGATGAGCCTGGTAGGACCGAGGCCGGAACGGCCCCATTTTGTAGGCAAGTTCAAGGAGGATATCCCGCGTTACATGACCCGCCACAAGATCAAATCCGGAATGACCGGATGGGCCCAGGTCAACGGGTTAAGGGGTAATACGTCGATAGAAGAGCGCACGAAATACGACCTTTATTACATCGAGAACTGGTCACTGGCGTTTGACCTCAAGATCCTGTTCATGTCGGTCTTCGCGGTGAAGAACGCGTATTGACCCCCTTAAAATTATGTCAAAAGAAAAGATCCTGAAAACATGTGATATCGCGATCGAGTGGTCTTTTTATTCACTGCTCGTGGTGGTAACGTTCTCCACGTCGCTGGTAGAGATATTCTCTTCGGTGATGATAGCCGCCTGGCTGGTAAAGATGATACTGCGAAAGGATATCAGGTCCGTTGATTCCATCCCCGTCAGGATTCTGCTGCTGTACTGGGCGTGGACAGTGCTTTCCTGTGTTAACAGTGGATATTTCAGCGAAAGCCTGCGAGGCATATTTAAATGGGGAGAATACGGTCTTTTATTCATCGTAGCCGCGACGGAACTGCGGGGTGAAAAGACCGTCAAAAAAGCCCTTTATGCCTTAACGGGAGCGACCGTACTGGTGACACTGAACGGTTTCGCGCAGTATTTTACCGGCGAGGACCTGATCAGGCACAGGCAGCTGATATACCAGGATTATCTTAACAGGGTCTCGTCCTCTTTTGTCCATCCCAACGATTACGGTGTCTACCTGCTCGTGGTGGCCATGATATTCATATCGTTCCTCATATCGCAGGGAAGCCGGTTGAGGGAGAGGTTTCTGGTGGCAGTGCCGGCCGCGCTTTCGATGGTGAGCCTTTTTCTTACCAAGTCGCGCGGGGCATGGATCTCCTTCGCGGCCGCGTTCTTTGTTCTGGGCACATTGAAGTCCAGGCGGATGGTGGCCCTGTTCCTCGCGATGCTCCTGGTAGTGTTCATAATACTTCCTTACACGGCCCAGCAGAGGATATTCGATCTTGCCGATCTTCAAGGGGGCACCACCTGGGAACGCCTCATGCTCTGGAAAGGCACGGTCAATATGATAAAAGTGCATCCCGTCATGGGTTTCGGGGTGAACACTTACAGCAGGAATTTCCCCAAGTATAAACCGCCGGATTATTTCGGCATGAGGTATACGCATAATTCCTACCTGCACATGGCCGCCGAGGTGGGATGCGTGGGGGCACTGCTCTTTATGGTGTTCCTTGTCACGACATTGACCCTTTCGTTGAGGGGGATCTTCGTTCTTGCGGAAGGCCGCCGGAAGGCGTTCGCGGTCGGGCTTTTTGCGGCAATGGCGGGTTTTTCCATGAACTGTATAGTGGATACACATCTTTATTCCGTCAATCTTGCCGTTTTTTTTCATTTGTTGTTAGGTTACTGTTTTGCGCTGAGCTGCTATGCCCGAAAAGACTGATCCCCGGAATATAGTGATAATGCGGACCGACCGCATAGGAGAGGTCCTGCTTTCCACCGTCGCGGTGGACGCTCTCAGGAGGGCATTCCCCGGCGCCCGCATATCGTTCGTGACGTCCGAATATTCCAGGCCAGTCGTGGAAGGGAGGGACGATATCGACGAAGTGGTAACGGTGGACACTATGACCAGAGGCGGAACACTTGTTAGGGCGGTCCGCCTGGCCTCGACCTTGAAAGAGAAGAAGTTCGACGCGGCGATCGTCCTGAACCCGCATAAGGTCCTGCACATGGCCGCTTTTCTGGCGGGCATCGGTGTACGCCTCGGGTATGACAGGAAATGGGGATGTCTGCTGAACAGGAAGATGCGCGATTTAAGATCTGAAGGCAGAAAACACGAAATAGAGTACACCATGGACCTTCTCCGGCTTTTGGGAGTAGAAGGCGAGGCCTTTGGGCCGAGGCTCCCGGTGGATGAGGCGGCAAGAGAACGTGTGAGGGAGTTTCTGTCTAGAAGGGGGATCGCGCCGGATACACGCGTTATCGTGGTCCATCCCGGCAGCAGTAACCCGGCCAAAATATGGCCGAGCGGACGGTATGCGCTGCTCATACGCAGAATAAGGATGGAATTGGGGTTTCTCGTTTGCGTGCTGGGGGTAAAGGAGGAACGCTCCCTGGCTAACAGGATAGTGCAGGAGGCAGGAGCGGATGTGCTGAACCTTGCCGGAGAGTTCGACCTGAAAGAGGTTTCCGCGCTTCTGGAACGAGCGTGTCTTTTCATCGGGAATGACACGGGTCCCATGCACATGGCGGCTGCTCTCGGCGTGCCCGTGGTGGCCATATTCTCGAGGAACATACCTGGCGTGAGCCCCGCCAGATGGCGGCCCTGGGGCGAGGGGCACGTGGTCTTTCACGAGACGCCGGGCTGCGAACCGTGCCATGATACGGGATGCCCTTATGAATATAAATGCATGCAGGCGGTAGCTGTCGATGATGTATTTAAAGCAGCGCAAAGGATATTAAATGTCTAAAAAGTTTTCAATGCGAACACAGAAAAGAAAAGAGTCTCCCGTGCTCAAACAGTTTTTGCCTCACACATTTTGCGTGACAGCAAAAAAACTGCGCGCGGGAGACCCTTTCCTTTTTTACGCTCCCGTTGAGGACTTTTCGAATATGGAATATGTGGAACTTGTATAACTTAAAGAGGAAAGGGTGTTCCCGTACAGGGAGGATCCACACCGGGCGGAGGGGCCCTGGCAGGGAGTACCCTTTCGTCTTTACGCTATGAACAGGATACTGGTAGCTAACATATTCGGCATAGGGGACGTTCTCTTCACGACGCCCCTTATCTCGAGCCTGAAGAGGAAGATGCCCGGTCTTTCGGTGGACTATCTCTGCAACGCCAGGGCCAGGGGGATGGTCAAGTTTATACCGGATGTGGACGATATATACGTGTATGAGAAGGATGATCTCGCTTCCCTGTGGCGCTCTTCGAAGCCGGCCTGCCTTAAACGGTCGTGGGAGATCTTCTCGGCTCTCAGGGATAAAAAATATGACGCGGTCTTTGATTTCACGCTTTCGCGAAAGTTCGGGTTTTTCTTAATGCTGGCCGGTATCCGCAGGAGAATAGGGCTGGACTACAAAAAAAGAGGGACTTTCCTCACGGATAAGACTGCGTTTACGGGTTTTGAACAGCGGCACGTGATAGAACATTATCTTGATCTTCTGGAGCATGCGGGAGTGGAACCTTCGGTGAGGGAGCTGGGCCTGGTGCCGGATGAGAACGCCCTCGAACGCGCGGACCGCTTTTTGGGGGAGAAAGGTGTGGGAGAAGGGGATCTTGTGGCCGTCATGCCGGGCGGCGGCGCCAGCTGGGGGCCGATGGCGCCCAGGAAACGATGGAGCGCTGGAGGGTTCGCGCGCGTCGCGGACATATTGACGGAAAAAGGATATAAGGTACTTATTCTCGGGGACAGGTCGGAAACAGGTCTTTGTGAGGATACTGTCCGGATGATGAAAGAAAAATGCGCGTTGGTCGAGAACGGCCTGGAGATCGAAGAATACATAGCGGTCCTGGCGAGGTGCGGCCTGGCGGTCTGCAACGACGGAGGCCCCCTTCACGTGGCGGTCGCGCTGGGGCTCAGGACGGTGTCGATATTCGGCCCCGTGGACGAAAAGGTGTACGGGCCTTATCCGCCTTCAGAGAAACACGTGGTCATGACCGCGAAAGAGTTGGGCTGCCGGCCGTGTTATGGGAGGTTCCGGTTGCCGGAATGTTCAAACGATCTACGGTGTCTGGGTAATATTGAACCGGGAAAAGTGGCGAACGCCTGCTTGAAACTTTTGGGAAGGAAAGATGTATATACGGACGTTAAATAGCCTGTTACGGTCCCTGCAGAAGAACCGTTCGGGGAAACTCCTGTATTACCCTTCAAAGGTCTCTTTTGAGACGGGCAATATCTGCAACCTGCGCTGCCCGTTATGTCCCACGGCCGACGAAGATCAGAAAGACGTGAAAAGGGGTTTCATGTCCTTTGAGGGTTTCAGGAACGTTTTCGACAAGATCGCTCCCTTCGTGAAGACGATCGACCTTTTCAGCTGGGGAGAACCTTTTCTTAATAAGGACCTGGGCAAGATGATAAAGTACGCTAAACAGCGGAAACCGGGGATCAGGATATTCATAGACAGCAACCTGAACGTTATCAGCGAAGAGCAGGTAGAAGCTGTGGTAAGATACGGGCTGGACGTTCTGAAGGTCTCATGCGACGGCGCGACACAGGGCGTGTATGAACAGTACAGGGTAGGCGGGGACCTGGACGCCGTTCTGGGTAACGTAAGGAGGATACTCTCCCGGAAGGCGGAGTTGAACAGCTTGAAGCCTCGTATCATCTGGAAATATCTCGTGTTCAGGCACAACCGGGCTGAAGTGGACGAGGCGAGGGACATGGCCGGGATGCTGGGCGTGGATTTCGAGGCAAGCGGCATGCGTGTCGACTGCGGAAAAGAGATATTCGAGAACGTGGAGGAATCTGTCGAAAGGGACAGGGTGTGGATCCCCGAGGATACCGAGTACGATAATTACAGGGACCTTACGGCGGGCAAGACTTTTTGCGAAAAACCCTGGCGTACCCTGACCGTGAATTGGGACGGGGAAGTGGTGCCATGCGGCGCCATATATGACTGTGCGCGGTACAGCTTCGGCAATCTACTGCGGCAGGGTTTTGACGAGGTGTGGAACGGAGAGAAGTTCGTCCTCGCCAGAGGAGTGATATCCGGCAAGAGCGAGGGGAAGAAGGACCATATATGTTCCATTTGCAAAGAGAACGGGTACCAGTTCTTTTGAGAGTGTAAAGTAACAAGGAACAAGGATAAAGGATAAAGTGATCGGTAAGCAGTAACCAGAGTTATCTGGAAACCGGTTACGGGAAACGGGTTACTTTTGAGAGTATCGAGTATTGGGTAACAAGGACATAGTATACATCGGGTGTATATACATCGGGTGTATGAATAGGTTTGAGGAAGGGTTGACGAACGTTTCTTGATACTTGACGCTTAGTACTTGTTACTCCCAAGAAAGGGGATTTTGATGGAGGGCAAGAGAGTGCCTTTATCGGTAGTGATCATAACGAAGAACGAAGAGAACAGGCTCAGGGAGTGCCTGGAAAGCGCCAAGTGGGCCGATGAGATCGTGGTACTGGACGATAACAGCCGGGACCGGACGGTGGACATCGCTAAAGAGTACACGGACAAGGTATACCGGAAAGAGATGACCAACGAGGGGGCGCACAGGAATTACGCTTACTCGCTCGCGTCCAACGAGTGGGTACTCAGCCTCGACGCCGACGAGAGGATCACCCCCGAGCTGAAGGAAGAGATAGCCGGGGTCCTGGCCGGCGGCACCGACTGTAACGGGTTCACCGTGCCGCGTAAGAACTTCATAGGGGACTTCTGGCTGAAACACGGGGGCTGGTACCCGAGCGCGCAGCTCAAATTTTTCAAGAAAGACAAATTCAAAT
This sequence comes from uncultured Planctomycetia bacterium, assembly GCA_964409365.1. Lineage (GTDB taxonomy): Bacteria > Omnitrophota > Gorgyraeia > Tantalellales > Tantalellaceae > CAYPCX01. The sequence goes on from CAYPCX010000001.1 coordinate 180,161, forward strand.
ACGAGGAAGTGGACGTTCATCCGAGGGCGTTCATGAAGGATCCGCGGGGTCAGCTTTCGAGCCCGTTACTGCATTACAGTTACCGGGACCTTGAGGATTTCGTGAACAAGCTCAATAACCAGACCTCGAGGGAAAGCGCCAAATGGGGAGAGTCGGAAAAAGGGATGCCTTTTTCCAGGGCTTTCAGGCGGAGTATAGACCGTTATGCCAGGGCATATCACAGGAAAGAAGGCAAAAAGGACGGTACGATGGGTTTTATTCTGGCCACGCTGGGCGGTTTTTACCAGATACTCAGCTACGCCAAGTACTGGGAGGCGAAGCTCCCGCCTTATGACCCCAAAGCGGGGTCGGACCCGGCAAGCCCCGAGAAGGACACCGATCCGGACCGTTTGAAACTGTCCGCCGTGATAATCACGAAGAACGAGGAAGACAATATCGCGGATTGCCTTGAAAGCCTGAAGTGGGCTGATGAGGTGGTCGTCGTCGACGGGTTCAGTACCGACAGGACGGCGGATATTTGCAGGGAATACGGGGCCAAGGTAGTGCAGCACAAGTTCGAAGGTGACTTCGGCCTGGAAAGGAATATAGGGGTCGAGAACTCTTCCGGCGACTGGATATTGCAGCTGGACGCCGACGAAGTGGTAACGGAAGGGTTTAAGCGAAGGACCCTCAGGATGCTTAAAGAGAAGGACGACCATGCTTCTTACAAGTTCATGCGAAAGAATTTTTTCATGGGGCATTTCATGAGGTACGGGGGGTGGTACCATCATTCGCACCACTTTTTCAGGAAGGGAAAAGCCCATTACGACGGCCGTGTACATCACCAGCTCATCGTCGACGGCAAGACGGGTATCCTCAAGGAGGACGTGGAGCACTATCCTTTCAAGGGCTTTTCGCAGCTTATAACCAGGCAGAACCGTTATACCACGATCGAGGCCCGGGAACTTCTGGAGCTCAGGGGAAAGATCGACGAAAAGGAAGTGGCGTATAACATAATCGCAAAGCCCCGGAAGCTTTTCTGGAAATTCTACGTTAAAAAAATGGGTTTCAGGGAGGGGATGAGGGGATTCCTCTTTTCCGTGCTTTTCGCATGGGTCCACTTCATAAAATGGGCGAAATACTGGGAAATGAGCCGTGAGCGAGAGGTTGAGTGAGTGTTAAGGTCAAGGTTGAATGAGTGTTAAGGTTAAGGTTGCAATGGAGTGCGTAGAGGGCTACTGGAGAAACAATTCTAGACCTAAGCCTGAACCTGGACCTAATGCGAAATACGATATACGAAATATTATATGCGATATGCTTAATTATGGATCATCAGTGTGATATAGTTTTGCTGAGTTATGAAAGTCCCCAGCTTCTCAGGAAGTGCGTCCGGAGCGTCCTGGACCACACCCGCGTAAGTTCCCGCCTTATAGTGGTCGATAACGCCAGTAAAGATCCCGGTGTGAAACAGTTCCTTGGCGGCATTCACGGCAACTCGACGGTAGAGATAGAAAAACTCTTCAGCGAAGAGAACGCCGGTTTCGCGGCCGGGATGAACAAAGGAATGCGTTTGGCGGATTCCCCGTTCGTGTGCCTTTTGAACAACGATTGCGTGGTGACCGAGGGGTGGCTTGAGGAGATGATCGCGGTCTCGCGTTCAAGAGATGATATAGGCCTGGTCAATCCCCAGAGCAATACGTTCGGTTCCAGGCCTGACGCCGGAGCTTCTATCGATAGCCATGCCATGTTGCTCAGCGACAGGAGAGGCCGGTTCGTCGAACTCGGCCATGCTATAGGGTTCGCGTGTCTGATAAAGAAAGAGGTCATAGACAGGATAGGTTATCTGGATGAGGAATATGAAGGCGTTTGCTACGAGGATACCGATTTTTCCGTCAGGGCGCAGAAAGCCGGTTATATTTCCGTCATGGCCGAGGGAGCCTATGTCTTCCACGTGGAACAGGCCTCCAGGAGGAACATGAAGGACAAGGGTTCGGTTTACAAGAAGAACAGGGAGATATTCGAACGTAAATGGGGGCGCCTGTTGAGGATCTTCTACCTGGATAACCGCCAGCAGGGAGAGGTAGAGACCATAAAGAGTTACGAAGCCCTGAAAGGTATTGCCCGGGAAAGGGCCATAGTGGATTTCTGGGTCAGACAGAAGAGGGGCGGGAAAAAGGACTTTTTCGGCGAAGAGAAAAGGGCCACCATAAAACACGCCGATATAGGAGTAACTGTTTTCAGCGGCAATTTTATAGCCCTGGCGGTCCTCTTGCGTGTCCTGACCAAGAAAAAAAAGTACGACGCGGTCATAACGGATAAAGGCGTCGTTTCGCTGGTATTGCGGATACTGAAGTTCCTTCACGGGACGGAGGTCTTCACCCGGGAAGGCAGCTGGGCGCGGAAGGGGGACATGGTGTTCGACCTGAACCAGCCTTCGGGTTTCGCGGAATATCTTAGGAAAAGGAAATGATATTATATTGAGGTTCTGGGGACACGTCTGTGTGGACGGCATGTAGGCGAGCAGACATGTCCCCAGAATATATTTTTATGAACATGAAATTCGGTATGCTTACAAAAAAACAATTGTTGAAATTTACGTTAATCGTATGGATAATTCTGTGGATGTTCTTCCTGGTCCGCGAGGACAAGGACGGACAATACAAACGCCTGGCGTATTTTTACACCCACGGGTACGGGGATAACAGCCGTTACATAATGGGGCCGGACCTTTATGATTTCCTGGTATTTTCCAGGAGGAACATCCCCGACGGGTCTACCTACCAGCTCATAGGGTTCGAAAGGTTCTCGATAGCCGAAGTAAGGGCGAGATATTTTCTGTGGCCGCTCAGGAGCGTTTCGGAAGACGCGGAATTCAAGATCTTCTATGGCGGAAAAGACGCGGAAGTCCCCGGATATGTGCTTTACCGGGATTATGACGGAAAGGGCGTGATACTGGTGAAAGAAGGCGGCGTGCGATGAGTTTTTTCTTTTCGGTCCTTTCGCTCGAGGTCATAGGGTTTTTCTTCATGCTGATGATCGTGAAAAGAAGAAGATATCCCTGTCCGATCGCGGAACTCGCCTCCCTGTCCTATTTTCTCGGAATGGGTTTTGGTGTGTATTTTCTGATGCTGTACCACTTTGCCGGGTTGGCGTTCACGTTCGCCCATGTCGTGTCGATACCCGTGGTGATGGCGATATTGACAGCCGCATATTACTTTTCGAGACCCGAAAGGGGAAGAGAGCTTGCCCCTGAGGCGCGATGGAAGAGATGGAACCTTGCCGAATGGCTGTTGGCGCTGGGCGTGCTGGCACAACTGGTGTGGATCGTTTTTCTGGTCATACCGGTGCCGGTCTCTTCACATGACGCTGTGGCGAATTACGCTTTAAAAGCGAAGATCTTTTATTTCGCGGGAGGCATTCCCGCCGGTTATCCTGCCTGGAACGAAGCCACGGTGGCGCACCCGGGGTATCCGCCGCTCTTGCCTTTGCTGATGACGTGGGTCTATTGCTTCACGACCTTTGACGACCTGGTCGTGAAGATGCTGATGCCTGTCATCTACCTGGCTTTTATCGTGCTCTTTTATTCGCAGATGAAAAGATTCTTCACGAGAGCTTACGCCATGCTCGCGGTCTTCCTGCTGGCTACCATACCGCAGCTCGCGGATTACGCGACGCGGATGTACGCGGACCTTATCCTTGCCGCTTTTATTACATGCGCTGTCGGTTATTTCATGCTGTACGTGCGGGAGATGAAGAGCGTGTACATGGTCCTGGCCGCTCTTTTAATGGCCTTTTCGCTGTGGGTGAAGAACGAAGCTATTGTTTTTACCGGTGTCTTCGCTATTTGTTCGATAGTTTTGTGCAAAAAAACCCGGCCTTCACTTAAACAGCGCGCGTTCCGTGATACGGTAATGGCCCTGCTGGTTATGGCCGCGATAGCCGCTCCGTGGTTCTTCGCGAAGCTGTCCGGCGGGCACGTGAACAGTGATATCGATCTTGCCAGGCTGACGCCTGAGAGGCTCTGGCAGAACGTGAAGGATATACCCGTTATGCTCAACCTTTTCCAGCAGCAGGTGTTCGGCCCGAAAAAGTGGAACATGCTCTGGGTGATGGTCTTCGCAGGGTTAATATGGAAGAGAAAGTCCCTCTGGAAGGGAGAGTGTTTCTACCTTACACTTTTTCTTGTTCTGTCTATCGCGGGCTATTTTGCAGGGTACATGGTGACCACCGGGGAGAACCTGTTTTTTTACGTGAACACTACGCTGTCGCGTTTCATGCTGCATTTTTGCGGGATATCTCTTTTTCTGCTGGCGTTTCTGGTGTATGATGACGTGAAGCAATTGCCGAGTTTTGGGGAGTAGCAACCAGTGACAGTGACCAGTAACCGGTTTCCAGTAACCAGAAAAATCTGGCAACTGGTTACTGTTTGTTAACAACTAATAGGGCGAGCATATGAACGATAAATACGTGTTCCTCGACAGGGACGGAGTGATAAATAAAGATCCCGGCGGCTGGACGGATCACGGATACGTGACGAAGCGTGAGGATCTTTATTTTCTTCCCGGTTCGCTCGAGGCGATAAGGAAGCTGACGGAGGAAGGATATAAAAGCGTGATCATATCGAACCAGCAGGGTGTGGGTAAAGGGTACTTTACACAGGAGGACCTTGATGAGGTGACGGACGAGATGATAAGCGGGATACGCAAAAGCGGCGGGGACATAGCCGCGGTGTATTATTGTCCTCATCTAAGGACCGAAGAATGCGGCTGCCATAAACCCGATCCCGGACTTTTTGACAAAGCCAGAGAAGAATTGGGGCTCGGGGATATCCGGGGAAGATTTTATGTAGGTGACACCGAACGCGACATACAGGCCGGCAGAAAAGCCGGTCTTAAGACGATACTTGTCCTTTCAGGCAAGTCCTCGCGGGAAGAGACGGGGACCTGGGAGCATAGACCTGACTATATATGCGAGAGCCTTCTGGAAGCCGTAGGCCTGATAATCGGGGAGGACAATGGGTAAAAAGAAGGTCATCATACTCTATTCGACCGGCGGCATGGGACATAAAAAGGCGGCCATAGCCATATATGACGCCCTTTTGAACCGGGGCAGGGCGGTGGACGCGGAGATAATAGACGTCCTCGATTATGCGACTCCGTTCTACCGTTTCGCGTACATGAAAGGGTATGTTTTCCTGATGTCGAGCGGCAGGTGGCTGTGGGGCGCGCTCTACTATTTTACGAACAACAGGCTGGTCGACGCCCTTACCCGCAGGATGCGGGAGTTCCTGGATAACAGGAATTTCCCCGGGCTATCCGGGATGATTATAGATAGAGCCCCTGACGCGGTCATCGCCACGCATTTCGTCCTGCCCAGCATTGCCGGGGTCTTCAAAAGGGACAAGAGCTTCCGGTCCCGCCTGTACACCGTCATAACCGATTACGGTCCTCACGCGTACTGGCTGTCACCGGATATGAACAGGTTTTTCGTGGGGTCCGATTCAGTGGCGCAGGAACTTTCGAAAGTAGGGATACCCGGGGATAAGATCGCGGTCACGGGCATACCCACTGTCGAGGAGTTCGGCCGCCGGTTCGACCTGGAAAAGCTACGCGGGAATTACGGCCTGGAAAAAGGAAAAAAGACCATCTTTTTGATGAGCGGCGGTTTCGGCGTGGGTCCGATCGGCCGGATGCTGCTATCATTGAATAAGTGCCGCGCGGGAACGATACAGGTCATAACCGTGTGCGGGCATAACGAAGCCGTCTATGAAAAAATAGTGCTTTTAAAGAAAGATCTCAATTATCCGCTCGTACTTTTCGGTTTTACCGACAAGGTCGCGGAACTCATGGCCGTTTCAGACCTTATGATAACGAAGGCCGGCGGGATAAGCGTTACAGAAGCGCTTGACTCGCGCCTTCCGATGATACTTTTCGCTTCCGTACCCGGGCAGGAAACGTGGAACGAACGCCTCTTGACAGCGTGCGGCGCCGCCGTGAAAGCGAAAAAGGTCAGTGACCTCCCCGTGATAGCGGACCGCATACTGTTCTCCGGCAATGTCACCGAGAACATGAAGGCCAGTATCGACAAGGTCCGCAGGCCTGACGCGGCGGAAAGGATAGTGGATATCGTACTGGAGGAAGTGGGAGAATAACATGAAAGACGGAACGAACGATCTTCTGGAAAGCATCAAAAGCCTGATAGAGTCAGAGAGAATGGCCGGGATAGACGAGATATTCGTCGCCGGTAACCCCGGGGGGAGGAAGACCACGCTGGAAGCGGTGAGGAAGAGGACGGTGAACTGCCAAAGGTGCCCTCTGTCCGAAACGCGCACCAACGTGGTGTTCGGTGAAGGCGATCCGAACGCGGACCTTATGTTCATCGGGGAAGCGCCGGGGTTCGAAGAAGACAAACAGGCCCGTCCCTTTGTGGGCAGGGCGGGACAGCTTTTGACGAAGATAATCGAATCGATCGGGTTGAAAAGAAAAGACGTTTTTATAGCCAACATCCTTAAATGCCGGCCTCCGAACAACAGGAACCCGCTGCCGAGCGAGATAGCCAGCTGTTCGCCGTATCTTCTGAAGCAGATAGAGATGATAAAGCCGAAGGTGATCTGCGCGCTCGGTAAGTTCGCCGCCCAGACCCTCCTGAACACAGATACGCCCATAAGCAGGCTGCGAGGGAAATGGGCCGAATACCAAGGCATAAAACTGATGCCGACTTACCATCCGGCGTATCTATTGCGGAATCCCGGCGGAAAAAAAGACGTATGGATAGATATGAAGGCCGTGGCGCGCGAACTCGGTCTGGAGATACCCCCGGCGAAAAGGCCGGGCGGAAAAAAGAGGTGAGAACATGGACAAAAGGAAATTCGTAAGGGAATTCACCACTTCCCCGATAAAATTCATCGACGCGGAAGGAGCTGTGGTCTTCAAAGGGACCGTGAACGACATATCCGCCGCCGGCATCCTGGCCGTTTCTTATGATCTTGAAGATTTTGAGGGCCTCAACGTGAACGACGAGATAGGGTTCATCATGAGCATACCCACGGGGGACGTTGCCGGCGTGGCCGAGGTAGTGTGGATGGACGGAGAGAAATCGCGCATGGGGCTGAAGTTCATCAAGATCGTGGATAAAGCGAGCGTGGCCAATCTCATGTCCTTTGTCGCCGCAGGATTTTTCCACGCTTGAAATGTTTTGTCCGTACAATGCAAAAGGAAAAAGTGTCCCGGCGCAGTTTTTTTTGCTGTTGGAACTGTGCAAAGCAAAAACTGTTCGAGCACGGGATACTTTTTTCTTTCGCATAGTCCCGCGCAAAACATATCAAAGATAAAAAAGTCACGCGCTAGTAGAAATGAAGAAATACGTTGAGGTCATAACCAGTTTACCTATCGACCGGACCTTCCAGTATGAGGTCACGGGCGAGGAGACGTTCCCTCCGGAGATAGGAAAGAGGGTCCACATACCTTTCCGCAGCGCCAGACGCGTGGGATATATCGTCAAAATAGAGGACCGCCCCATGGTGAAAGAACCGAGGCCCCTCATAGACATCATAGACGAGAACCCGATATTCACGAAGGAGATGATCGACCTTGCCGGCTGGATCAAGGACAATTATTTCTGTTCATGGGGAGAAGCTCTTGAAGCGATGATCCCCGGGCCTTTGAAACACGGGAAGATCTCTATGACCTCCCGGGTGAAAGAAGCGCCCGGTGAAGTGGAGCCGACCGAGCCGCACGTTCCCAACAAAGAGCAGAAAAAGGTGCTGGACAGTATCAATAAATGCCTGGACGAGGGGAGGCACGAAGTCTTCCTGCTTCACGGCATAACCGGCAGCGGCAAGACGGAGATATACCTCCAGGCCATGGAAAGCGTCATGGCGAAGGGGAAAAGCGGTATCATACTTGTTCCGGAGATATCCCTCACTCCGCAAACGGTAGAGCGTTTCATGTCGAGGTTCGGGCAGCGCGTTGCCGTTTTCCATTCAAGGATGCTCCAGAGCGCGAAGTTCAAAGAATGGGAACGCATCCGCAAAGGCGAAGCGCGTATAGTGGTCGGGCCGCGTTCGGCGGTCTTCAGCCCGTTCCGGGAAATAGGCCTTTTTGTGGTGGATGAAGAACATGAACCCAGCTATAAACAGGAGGACGTGCCCAGGTATCACGCGCGGGACGTCGCGATAGAAAGAGCTAAAGAAGCGGGAGTGCCTGTGATACTCGGCAGCGCGACACCTTCCCTCGAGTCTTTCTACAAGGCCGCCAGCGGGGAGTATCACCTCGTGGAGCTCACTCAGAGGATAAAGGAAAAAGAACTTCCCAAAGTAAAACTGGTGGACATGAGGATGGAGTTCGACACGAGGGTAGGGAAAAAAGTCGTTTCGCAGGTCCTGGCCGAAGCCCTAAAGAAGGATATCACCAAGAAACAGCAGGCGCTTATATTCCTGAACCGCAGGGGATTTTCCACTTTCGTGTCCTGCCGGAAATGCGGGCACGTCATAAAATGCCCTAAATGTGATTCGCCCATGGTCTTCCACAAGGAGAAGGACGAGCTTATCTGTCATTACTGCAATGCGAGGATCAGCCCTCCGGTAATATGCCCCGCGTGCAACGGGGATTACCTGATGTATAGGGGTACCGGCACGCAGAAGGTCGAAGCGGAGCTGAAAAGGATCCTGCCGGAAGTACGCATAGCCAGGATGGATTCGGACTCCATGACCAAAAGAGGTTCCCACGGCAGGGTGCTGAAAGATTTCAAGGACCACGGGATCGACGTGATCGTCGGCACGCAGATGATAGCTAAAGGACTGGATTTCCCTAAAGTGACGCTGGTAGGCGTGGTGTCCGCTGATGCCAATCTCAACCTCCCGGATTTTCGTTCCGGGGAACGCACGTTCAACCTTATCACCCAGGTAGCCGGGCGCGCCGGGCGCGGTGACCTGGGTGGAGAGGTGATAGTACAGACCTATACGCCGGAACATTACGCGGTGGGCCTTGCGGCAAAGCACGATTATAACACCTTTTATTATAAAGAGATAGAATCACGGCGCCATTTGTCATTCCCCCCGTTCGTGAACCTGGTGAAGATCACCTTGAGGTCCAGGAAAGAAGAGAACGCGCAAGAAGCCGCTGAAAGATTGGCGAAGGTCCTTAAGAAGAAGATACAGGGTATCGATATCCTCGGACCGGCGCCGTCGCCGATGGCGAAACTGAGGGGGTATTACAGGTGGAACGTTCTTATCCGGGCGCAGGACAGAAGCGCCATGGTTAAAAAGTTGCGGAGCGCGTTGAAGGGATTCCGCAAAGGCTCCGGGGTTTTCATGGCGGTTGACGTCGATCCGATGTCGATGTAGCTCTTTAACAATGTTTGAGGTGTTTTTAGGCCGACATAAAAGGAAAGAGTATCCCGTGCTCAAACAGTTTTTGCGTAGCTCAGCAGGCAACAGCAAAAAAACTGCGCGCGGGACACTCTTCGCTTTTTCGCAGCAAGGTCGAACATCTCAAACATTTGGTTTGGGGTGTTTTTAGGCCGACATAAAAGGAAAGAGTATCCCGTGCTCAAACAGTTTTTGCGTAGCTCAGCAGGCAACAGCAAAAAAACTGCGCGCGGGACACTCTTCGCTTTTTCGCAGCAAGGTCGAACATCTCAAGCAAAAATAAGGTTTTCTTTTACATTTTAGGGTTTTCGCTTTAAACTGACACCTGTAATCTGGTAACTGGTTACTGGTTACTGGTAACTGGTAACTGGTAACTGGTTACTGGTAACTGGTTACTGGTAACTGAATGAGGTGGTATGCGTATAGTTTTTTTCGGGACAGGTAAGTTCGCGGTGCCGGTATTGAAGAGATTGCTGGCGAGTGATCATGAGATCGCTGCGGTAGTTACCCAGCCGGACAAGAAGAAAGGCCGCGGGTGGAATGTCCAGCCCACGCCGGTAAAGGCGGTCGTTGAACAGATGCGTCCAGAGGTCCATGTTTTCCAGCCGGAAAAGGCCTCGGAGGCTTCTTTCATCGACGAGATGCGCGGGATGGGAGCGGATTTTTTTGTAGTGGTGGACTATGGAAAGAAACTTCCAAAAGTGCTTCTGGACCTTCCTGGGAAATACTGCATAAACCTTCATCCGTCGCTATTGCCCAAATACCGGGGTGCCGCCCCGGTGAACTGGGCCGTGCTGAACGGCGATAAGGAGACCGGCAACACGGTCATTAAGATGTCCGAGGAGATGGATGCCGGTGATATCATTGCACAGGAGAAAGTGGAAATAGGCGAAGACGAGACCGCGGTCTCTTTGCTCGAACGGCTTTCGCGCGACGGGGCGGATCTTGTCATGAAAGTGATAGATATGGCTGAAGCCGGTGAGGAAAGTTTTACCGCACAGGACGAAAAGGGCGCGTCCTATGCTCCGCGGCTTACCAAAGAACAGGGGAGGATAGACTGGACGATCTCCGCGGCCGAAATAACGAGAAAAGTGAAAGCCATGCAGCCGTGGCCCGGCGCGTTCACTTCTCTAGGCGGGAGAACGTTGAAGATCATAGAAGCCTGTACGGAAAGTGGCACGAGCGACGCTCCGCCGGGGGCCGTTACTGATGTAAAAGCTTTTATAGTGAGCACGGGAGAGGGTTCCGTCCGGATAAAGATGCTGCAGATCGAAGGGAAAAAGATCATGCCGGTCCGGGAATTCCTGAAGGGGCACCGGATAGAAAAGGGCACGGTACTGGGCGCGCAATAAAAAAATCATTGATAGATTAAGGAGATGATTATATAATACGAAATTCTAAAGAAGTTTCGGTTACGGGTTCGAGGATACAAGAAAAACACGAAGGAGGAAGAAATGGCTATAAGAGTAGGGATCAACGGTTTCGGCAGGATAGGAAGAATGGTATGCAAGATAATGGCCGAGCGCGGCGGGTTCGATATAGTCGCTGTCAACGACCTTACGGATGCCAAGACGATGGCCCACATGCTGAAGTACGATTCGGTGCACGGTATATTCAAGGGCGAGGTAAGTGCGGAAGATAACGCGATCATCATCAACGGCAAAAAAATAGATTTTTTGAGCATAAAGAATCCGGCGGAGCTTCCCTGGAAAAAAGAGGACGTCCAGGTCGTGGTGGAATCCACGGGCGTTTTCCGTGAAAGGGCCAAGATAGCCATGCATCTCGAAGCCGGCGCGAAGAAAGTGCTCCTGACAGTGCCCGCCAAGGACGAGATCGACAACATGATAGTCCTCGGCGTGAACCCCGAAGCGCTCAAGCCGACCGACCAGATCGTTTCCAACGCGTCCTGCACCACGAACTGTCTCGCCCCGATGGTAAAAGTGCTCAATGACACGTTCGGTGTTGAAAGGGGGCTCATGACCACCATTCACGCTTACACCAACGACCAGAGGATAGTGGATATGTACCACAAGGATTTGAGAAGGGCCCGTGCCGCCGCGGAGAACGTGATCCCCACCACCACCGGCGCCGCGAAGGCCGTCGGGAAGATCATTCCCGAACTTAACGGCAAAATAAACGGTATGGCGGTAAGAGTGCCCGTGCCCTGTGGTTCGCTCACGGATTTCGTTGCCACGCTGAAAACGAAAGTGACCAAGGACCAGATCAACGGGGCGTTCAAAAAGGCAGCCGGTTCTTCGCTCAAGGGAATACTCGAGTATTCCGAAGAACCACTGGTCTCGAGGGACATAATAGGGAACACCCATTCCTGTATATTCGACTCCGGTTCGACGATGGTCATAGACGACAACCTGGTGAAGGTAGTCGGCTGGTACGATAATGAGTGGGGTTATTCCAACAGAGTGGTCGATCTTATCGAAAAGCTCGTGTAACGGACATCAGGAGGTGCCACATGAAAAAGACAGTTACCGATGTCGATCTGAAGGGTAAAAAAGTGCTTATGCGGGCCGATTTTAACGTCCCGCTGGACGATAAGCGCAACATCACCGATGATACCAGGATAGTAGCGGCCCTTCCGACGATAAGGTACATACTCGACAACGGCGGCAAGCTTATCCTCATGAGCCATCTCGGCAGGCCTAAGGGAGAGGTCAAGCCGGAGCTGTGTCTCGACCCGGTGGCTGAAAGACTTTCCACGCTTCTCAGGAAGGACGTCAGGAAGATGGATGATTGTGTGGGCGAGGACGTGGAAGACGCCGTGAGCAACATGAAAGAAGGCGATTGCATACTCCTGGAGAACCTCAGGTTCCACAAAGAGGAGACGAAGAACGATCCAGGTTTTGCGAAACAGCTCGCGTCGCTGGGCGACGTGTTCGTCGAGGACGCGTTCGGCACCTGTCACCGCGCTCACGCTTCCACGGTAGGGGTTACCCAGTACCTTCCGAGCGTAGCCGGTTTCCTCGTGGAGAAAGAAATAAAGTATTTCGAGAAAGTGACGAAAGATCCGGACAAACCTTTTTGCCTCATGCTCGGCGGGGCCAAGGTAGCCGACAAGATACCCGTTATCGAGAACATGCTCGATAAGATAAATTTCCTGCTGATCGGCGGGGCCATGGCATACACGTTCCTCAAATCGAGGCGTAAAGGTATAGGCGCCTCGAGGGTGGAAGCGGATATGATCGACACGGTCGACGATATATTCAAAAAGGCCGGGGAAAAAAAAGTGAGCATCTTCCTTCCCAAGGACCATATCGTGGCGAAAGAGGTAAAAGACAACGCGAAAAGAAAGGTCGTGAAAGAGAACATACCGGACGGGTGGATCGGTCTTGATATCGGTCCGGAGACGGTGAAAAGTTACGAATCGGTCCTCAAGGAATCGGAGACCATCGTCTGGAACGGCCCGGTGGGACTTTTCGAGATGAAACCGTTCTCCAGAGGGACCTCGGAACTGGCGAAGTTCATAGCCAAACTCAACGCTACCACGGTTATCGGCGGCGGGGACACGGTAGCGGCCGTCAACCATTTGAAGCTGGGCAGCAAGATGTCGCATATATCTACCGGCGGCGGCGCTTCACTTGAGTATCTGGAAGGCCTGCCGCTTCCCGGTATAGCCGCCTTAAATGATAAGTAGGCGATATGTTGCAGAGAACAGAAAACAGAAGACAGAAAACAGAATACAGATGTCAGAATACAGATAATCTGACATCTGAAACCCTATAACCAGGGGAGTTACATGAGGAAACCGATAATAGCGGGCAACTGGAAGATGTACAAGGACGTCAACGAGGCCGTTGAGCTGGCCAACGATATCAAGCGTTCTACGTTCGATATCGGTAATGTGGAGATCGTCGTATGCCCCCCCTTCACAGACCTTAGCGACGTCGGAGAGATGCTTATCGAGAGCAACGTGTCCCTTGGCGCGCAGAACTGTTACTGGGAGGCCGAGGGGGCCTTTACGGGCGAGATCGCCGTGTCAATGCTGAAAAGCGTCGGATGCAAATACGTTATCATAGGCCATTCAGAGAGAAGGAAGTATTTCGGCGAGACGGACGAGACGGTGAATAAAAGACTTAAGGCCGCTATCGATGGAGGACTCATTCCCATAATGTGTGTCGGAGAAACGCTTGAGGAAAGAGAAGCCGGAAAGACCCTGGAGGTGGTGAAGAAACAGGTCACCGGGGGGCTTAAAGGTTTTGACGAAGGGTACATCGACTCGCTGGTCATAGCGTATGAACCGGTATGGGCCATCGGTACCGGCAGGACCGCCACGCCGCAGCAGGCCCAGGAGGTCCACGCGATGATAAGGGGCCTTCTTTCGGAGATGTATTCCGAGGCGCTTTCAGCCTCGAAGCGCGTACTTTACGGCGGCAGCGTCAAGCCGGACAATATCGAAGATCTCATGAAGGAAGAGGATATAGACGGAGGGCTGATCGGAGGCGCAAGCTTGAAATCCGCCAGTTTCCTTGATATAATCAAAACCACTACAAAGCTTTACGCTGAACAAAAAGGGTGATCATGTACATAGTACTTATAATTATCCATATAATCGCCTGCCTGACCCTGATAGCCGTGATATTGCTTCAGGCCGGCAGGGGCGGAGGACTGACCGAGAGCATCGGCGGCGACACGGCACAATCGGTGTTCGGGACACAGGCCCCGGTCATTCTCAAGAAGGCCACCACGATAAGCGCCATTGTCTTTCTTGTCACGTCGCTCACCCTGGGCGTTGTGACGGCCAGAAGGGGCAGGTCGCTTTTTGACCAGCAGCGGCTTAAGGTCATGCCTTCGGCGGCCCGGCAGGAAGCTGTTCCCGTTACCCCGGCAGAGACCGCGGAAAAAGCGGCGGAACCCGTCCAGACGGAACCCGCGCATGGGCAAGAATAACCGCACGCGTATTTTTAAAAGATCACCGTTCACTATAAGAGCGGTGGTCTTTTTTTTGTCCCTTCTATTGTTCGTTCCGAGCGCCCATTCCCGGGATGAATGGGCCTCCCGGGACGCGTACGTCAATGCCGCTCTCGCGGACGCCAGGATACTCATACCTTTCCTCGCCGACGATGTGCCGTCAAGCTCCGTATGTTCGCTCGTGTATAACGGATTGACGAAGGTCGGTAAGGACCTGAGCATTGTACCCGACCTCGCGGAAAGCTGGGAAATATCCGATGAAGGCAGGACTATCACTTTCTATCTGCGGAAAGGGGTGTACTGGCATGACGGCCGGCCTTTTACCGCGGAGGACGTGCTTTTCACTTTCGAGACCATACGCGATCCGGGAACGGGGTGTCCGTATATTTCCAATTACGCCGACATAGAGAAAATCGAGGCCGTGGATCCCTATACCGTGCGGTTTAGATATAAGAAGCCCTATGCTCCCGCCCTTCTTAAGTTAGGTATGGGGATAGTGCCCGCGCATCTCTTCAGCGGCGTAAAGGATATAAGGAGGTCGCCTTACGCGAGAGCCCCCGTCGGTACCGGACCTTACATGTTATCCCGGTGGAAGAGCGGCGAGAACATGATACTCGAAGCGTACCCGGATTATTTCGAACACATACCGGGCATAAAATGGTATGTCTACAGGGTCATACCCGACCAGGCCGTCCAGTTCCTGGAACTGGTATCCGGCAGTCTGGATTCGATGGAGTTGAACCCTTACCAGTTCCTTTATCGCAGCAGTGAGGAGGAGTTCAGAAAGAAATTCAACAAGTACGGGTACCTGTCGCATTCATATAGCTATATAGGGTACAACCTCAAAGACCCGTTATTCGCGGATGTAAGGGTAAGAAAGGCGCTCAGTTACGCTATCGATAAGAAAAAGATAATAGGCGCCGTGCTTCTCGGCCTGGGCGAAAGCTGTACCGGCCCTTTTTTGAAAGGCACCCCGTTCTATGACGAGACGGCCTCCGGGTACGAATATGATCCGGAAAAGGCCGTTCGCTTTTTGCGCGAAGCCGGGTGGAAGGACACCGACGGCGACGGTATCCTCGAGAAAGACGGCCGGGAATTTCGTTTCGGACTGGCCACGAACCAGGGGAGCCAGGTCAGGGAGGCTGTCGCCACGATCGTGCAAAGCCAGTGGGCGGCGGTCGGCGTAAAGGTGGATATACAGGTCGTCGCCTGGTCGGCTTTTCTCGATCAGTTCGTCAACAAGAAGAACTTCCAGGCCGTTATACTGGGGTGGACCATCCCCGTTGATCCCGACCTGTACTCCGTGTGGCATTCCGGGTCGATGAAGCCGGGGGGCCTTAATTTCATATCATATTCCAATAAGAGGGTCGATACCCTTATAGAACAGGGCAGAAGAGAGTTCGATCCGGAGAAAAGGGCGGATATCTACAAAAGGATACATGTTATACTTTCGGAGGAGGCCCCTTACACGTTCCTCTTCTTTCCCTACGCCACACCGGCGGTGAACAAACGTTTCAAGGGTATAGAACCGGCACCGGCGGGGATCGGGTATAACTTCGTCGACTGGTACGTGCCCGAAAAGGAAGTGAAATACAAATTCTGACATGAGACGTTATGTTGTCAAGCGATTACTGCTGATCGTTCCGATGCTTATCGGGATATCCTTTTTGATGTTCGTGATAATGCACCTGGCGCCGGGAGACCCGACAAGCGTGAGATACGGCCTGAATCCGGAAGTTTCCGAAAGCGCGAGGGCCAATTTTGACAAGATGTACGGGTTGGACAGGCCTGTGCTTGTTCAGTACGGCATGTGGATGAAAAGGTTCCTTACGCTTGATTTCGGGTCCTCGTTCATCGACGACAAGCCGGTCATAGGAAAGATAGCCGCGCGTCTTCCGGCTACACTTCTTCTTCAGGTGGTTTCGCTCCTGGTGATCTTCTGTCTCGCCCTGCCGATAGGGATAGTGAGCGCCGCTAAAAGAAATTCCCTGTTCGATCGCGTGATGACGGTACTGGTCTTTGTGGGTTACGCCATGCCGACCTTCTGGCTCGCGCTTTTATTGATATTTATTTTCGGTTTCCGTCTGCAATGGTTCCCGATATCGGGGATGAGCCCCTGGTACACGGCTTACCTGGACGGTTTCGCTAAAATGAAAGACCTTCTCTGGCATCTCGTGCTCCCCGTGGCCGCCACGTCTTTCGGTTCCCTTGCGGCGCTGTCCCGTTACACGAGGTCCAGCATGATAGAGGTAATGGGCGAGAATTACGTGCTTACCGCGCGCGCCAAAGGGCTTTCCGAGAAGAGGGTGATAACGGCGCACGTGCTTAGAAATGCGCTTCTTCCGATAGTCACGATCCTGGGTCTCACGCTTCCCGGCCTGATATCAGGCAGTTTCATATTCGAGACGATATTCGCCTGGCCGGGAATGGGACGGCTCGGATACGAAGCGATCATGAATTATGATTATCCCGTAGTGATGGGGGTAGGCGTTATCGCGACCATCCTCACGCTTCTGGGTATATTCCTGTCGGACGTGGCGTATGCGCTGGTGGATCCCAGGATACGTTTTGACAAAAATAGATGAGAATATATTCCTGTTATGAGTAAAAGGGTACTATTTGGCTTAACGATAATCGTGGTAATGGTGCTCGGTGCCGTTCTTGCGCCGTTCGTTGCGACGCATGACCCGCTGGAGATGGATCTTTCGCCGGCGGCCAGGTTGCAGGCACCGTCCGTGGCCCACTTTTTCGGCACTGACGCTCTCGGCCGCGATGTTTTCAGCCGCATGGTATATGGTGCGCGTGTTTCGTTGAGCGTCGGGTTCATAGCCGTTTTTATCTCTCTCGTCGCGGGTATACTTTTGGGGGGCTTGAGCGGATACTACGGCGGGCGGGTGGATAGCGCCATAATGCGGCTCGTGGAAGTGATGTACTGTTTCCCGACATTTTTCCTTATAATGATGGTCATAACTTTCCTGGGGCCGAATATAGTTAACGTGATGATCGTCATCGGCCTGACGAGCTGGGCGGGCTTATGCCGGCTTGTCCGCGCGGAATTTCTGACATTGAGGGAAAGGGATTTCGTCTATTCAGCGAAAGTGCAGAAAGTGCCGACTGCAAGGATCATATTCAGGCATATACTTCCGAACGCCATGGCTCCGGTGTATGTAAGCGCCACGCTGAGCGTCGGTGCCGCGATACTTGTCGAAAGCGCGCTCAGCTTTCTGGGCCTCGGCGTGCAGATACCGACGCCGAGCTGGGGGAACATACTGACCATGGGAAAGAACTATATCGATTATGCGTGGTGGCTCACGCTTTTCCCGGGCCTTGCTATACTTGTGACCGTGCTTAGCTTTAACCTGATAGGCGAAGGTCTGAGGGAGAAACTCGACCCAAAATTACGTGAGAGAAAGTGATGAGATATACTTGCAGAACAACGTTTGAGCTTATCCCTCGCGGGGACGGCCGATTTTCCCAGCGAGAAAATCGGCCTCTACAATTCCCTCGCTCGTCCGCGCTTTCGCGCGGACACCGTGCTCGCTCGGTTATTGAAGCCCCGCTCAGGATAAACCCAAACGCCCTTTTGCAAGGATATCAGGAGGTCTTTCATGTCAGTCCTTGATATACGGGATCTCACCGTTGCTATAGGTGACAAGAAGGTCATCGATGGCGTCAGCATATCGCTCGAACCCGGCCGGATCACGGCCCTGGTGGGCGAATCGGGCAGCGGAAAGACGCTTACGGCGCTCGCGATACTTGACCTGCTCCCGGGGGCGGCGAACCGTGAAAAAGGAGAGATGGTTTTCAAGGGCAGGGACATGTTCCGTCTCGACGGGGAAGGAAAAAGAAAGATCAGGGGTAACGATATCGCCATGGTGTTCCAGGAACCTTTTACGGCGCTGAATCCCGTGATGAGGGTGGGAGACCAGATAGCGGAGACTATTCGCGCGCACACCGTTCTGAATGGCCCGGAGATCCACGCGCGTATAGGGGATCTCATGGAACTGGTGAAGCTTCTGCCGGATGTCACACTGCAGTATCCGCATGAACTCTCGGGCGGCATGCGGCAGAGAGTGCTGCTGGCCATGGCCATGTCATGCTCGCCGGAAGCACTCATATTGGACGAACCGACGACGGCCCTGGACGTTTCCATACAGAAGCATGTGCTGGATCTCATCAAAAGCATACAGAGGGAAAAAGGCCTTACGATATTGTTCATAACGCATGATTTTTCGGTGGTTAACATGATCGCGGATGAGGTATGCGTGATGAAGGATGGAAGTATTGTAGAGGCGGGCGCGAAGGAGAAGGTATTGCGGTTCGCGGAGCACCCTTACACGAGGCAGCTCATCGAGTGTATCCCCCGGCTCGGGGACAGACGGGAAAGGCTGCCTGTTGGAGGTAGCTGAGGTTCTGGGGACACGTCTGTGTGAACGCCATGTAGGATGATAAAACTGAGGTTCTGGGGACACGTCTGTGTAGACGATATGTAGACGACCAGACGTGTCCCCAGAATATATGTTTATTCTTATTGAGGTGTGGATGAACAGTATCGTCGAGGTAATTGATCTAAGGAAATATTTCACGAAAAGGAAGACCTTTTTCGGAAAGGCCTCCGGCATCGTCAAGGCCGTTGACGGTGTGAGCTTCGATGTGCGAAAAGGCGGGACTTTCGGTCTGGTCGGTGAATCCGGATGCGGGAAGACCACTATAGCCCGGCTTATAGTGGGGATACACCGGCCGGACTCCGGACGGATCGATATTTACGGGACAAGTGATATCGTTTTCCAGGATCCTTACAGTTCGTTGAACCCCCGCATGACCGTCAGGGAGATCGTCAGTGAGCCCCTTCTGGTAAAGGGTGCCGGCAGAAAAGATATAAAGGAAAGGGTAAAAGAAGTTCTTGCCATGGTCCGGCTCGGGGCGGAAGCTTGCCTGGACAGGTATCCGCACCAGTTCTCCGGCGGCGAACGCCAGAGGATAGCCATAGCCAGGGCGCTTGTGGGTAAGCCTGACATGCTCGTTCTTGATGAACCTGTTTCAAGCCTCGATGTCTCCATCCAGGCGGGTATATTGAACCTTTTGAAGGATCTCCAGGACGAACTGGGGTTGACGTACATTTTCATATCGCATGATCTCAGGGTGGTGGAGTTCATGTCCGACACCGTCGGTGTAATGAAAGAAGGCAGGCTGGTGGAAGTATCATCTAAAGAAGAGCTTTATGCCGCGCCGAAAGATGCGTATACGCGACAGCTCATGGGATCCATACCCGAAATATAACCCATTGATTTTAGGATAAAAATCTGCTAAACTGACTTCTCTAATTTCATAAAATGACCGGGAGCATAGATGGGATATACAATAACTGAAAAAATACTATTGGCCCACGCGCAGGGGGTAAAGGACATAGCACCCGGCCGGTTCATAAAGGCCGGTGTAGACCTGTGTCTGGGGAACGATATCACAAGCCCTATAGCTATTAAGGAGTTCCGTGAACTTGGCAGGGATAAGGTCTTTAACCAGAAGCGGATAGTGCTCGTCCCCGACCATTTTACGCCGGCAAAGGACATGAAAAGCGCCAACCAGGCCCATATGCTGAAGGAGTTCGCCGGGGAATTCGGTATCGCCAACTATTTCGAGGTAGGCGAAATGGGCGTTGAACATGCGCTTATCCCGGAAAGAGGACTGGTCCTGCCCGGGGACCTCATGATAGGCGCTGATTCCCATACATGTACCCACGGGGCGTTGGGCGCGTTCGCTACAGGGGTCGGTTCGACCGATCTGGCCTATGCGATGGCTTTTGGTGAATGCTGGCTTAAGGTGCCGGAGGCTATACTCGTGCGCTTTACCGGCAAGCCCAAAAAGTGGGTAGGAGGCAAAGACCTGATATTGCATGCCATAGCGGATCTTGGCGTCTCGGGAGCTCTTTACAAGACGCTTGAGCTGGCGGGAGACAGCATGGAATATCTTTCGATGGATGACAGGTTCTCCATGTGCAACATGGCTATTGAGGCCGGAGCGAAGAATGGGATAATCGCGCCCGACAAGACAACGGAAAAATATGTTAAAACGGTCATCCGGAAGTACAAACCGGTGCGTAAGAGTTATAAGATGCTCAAAAGCGATAAGGACGCTTCCTACGCGGAAGTCAGGGAATATAACGTTTCGAAGCTCGAACCCGTGGTGGCAGCGCCGCATCTTCCGTCCAACGGGAAGCCGGTCAGTGAGTTCAAGAACGTTAAAGTGGACCAGGTCGTCATCGGTTCCTGCACGAACGGCAGGATATCGGATATCCGGCAGGCCGCCCATGTTCTGAAGAACAGGAAGGTACATCCCGGGACGCGTCTGATCGTCACTCCGGCCACCCAGGCGATCTATAAGGAAGCTGTCAGGGAAGGTTATGCGGAGACGATCATCAAATCCGGGGGTGTTTTCTGCACCCCGAGCTGCGGGTCGTGTCTGGGGGGGCATATGGGCATACTGGCCGAAGGCGAAGTGGCGGTCGCCACCACGAACAGGAATTTTGTCGGACGCATGGGGCACCCGAAGAGTTTCGTGTACCTGTCGAATCCGGCAGTGGCCGCGGCCAGCGCGGTAAAGGGAAAAATATCGCATCCATCGGATCTGTAAGCAAGGGAGAGATATGAAATTCAAAGGGAAGGTCCATAAGTTCGGGGATAACATCAATACCGACGAGATAATCCCGGCGCGTTATCTGAACACCTCGGATCCGGCCGAACTGGCCAGGCATTGCATGGAGGACGCGGACCCGAAATTCGTTAAAAAGCTGGAAGAAGGGGATATCATAGTAGCCGGCGAGAATTTTGGTTGCGGATCAAGTCGGGAGCATGCGCCGATCGCCATAAAGGCCGCCGGGGTTTCATGCGTCATAGCAAAAAGTTTCGCAAGGATATTCTACAGGAACGCCATAAACATAGGACTTCCGATATTGACGAGTCCTTCTGCCGCGGAGACTCTCAGGGAAGGCGATACCGCCAGGGTCAACGCAAGCAAGGGGGAGATCGTCAAGTCGGGAAGGACTAAGGTGTACAAGTCGGAAGTATTCCCCGGTTTCATCAGGGAGATCATCAAAAGCGGCGGACTTATGGAATATGCCAAGAGCAGAGAAGAAAAGAAGTCTGCAGTAAAAGTTAAGAAGAAAATGAAGAAGTGAGATTGTTGAGGTTCTGGGGACACGTCTGTGTAGACGGCGTGTAGATTGACAAAACTGAGGTTCTGGGGACACGTCTGTGTAGACGACGTGTAGATTGACAAAACTGAGGTTCTGGGGACACGTCTGTGTAGACGACCAGACGTGTCCCCAGAATATATTTCTAATAGTAAGGGAGGATAGATGTACAAGATAGCGGTTTTACCCGGGGATGGTACGGGACCGGAAGTCGTGAACGAAGGTTTGAAAGTCCTCGACGCGGTCGCCGAAAAGACGGGATTTAAATATGAGAAGATAATGTATGATCTCGGCGGGGAGCGCTACAAGAAGACGAAAGAGGTATGTCCCAACAGCGTCGTGGAAGAACTGAAAACCGTTGATGCGATATTTCTCGGGGCCATAGGGCACCCGGACGTGAAACCCGGCATCCTGGAAAAGGGGCTTCTTTTAAAACTGCGCTTTGCCCTTGACCAGTACATCAACCTCCGCCCCGTGAAACTTTACCCGGGCGTATGGACCCCGGTTAAGGACAAGGAGCCGGAACATATCGACTTTGTCGTGGTGCGCGAGAACACCGAAGGCTTGTATTCCGGTGCGGGCGGTATACTCAAAGAAGGAACGCCCGATGAAGTTGCGCTCCAGACATCGATCAATACCCGCAAAGGCGTGGAAAGGTGTCTTAAGTATGCTTTTGAATACACGAAGAAGCGCAATAAGGAGAATAAGCTGACCCTGGTCGGGAAGACGAACGTTCTTACATACGGTTTTGGTCTCTGGGAAAGGGCTTTCAACGAGATGGCGAAAGATTATCCTTCGATAACGACCGATTATGCGCACGTTGACGCCACCTGCATGTGGATGATCAAGAACCCGGAATGGTTCGACGTCATCGTCACGGATAATATGTTCGGTGATATTATAACGGACCTCGGCGCGATGGTCCAGGGCGGTATGGGTATCGCCGCCGGAGGGAACATCAATCCTGAAGGCGTGTCCATGTTCGAACCCATAGGCGGTTCGGCGCCGAAGTATACCGGCAAGAACGTTATCAATCCGCTTGCCGCGATATGCGCGGGCGGCGTAATGATGCTGGAAGAGATCGGCGAGAGTAAGGCGGCCGCGATGGTGGAAAAGGCCGTTATGGATGTGACCGCCAACAAGCTGAAAAGCCTTTCGGCGGGAAAGATGGGATACTCAACGACAGAGGTGGGAGACCTAGTAGTTAAAGCATTACGATAAGAGTGGGGACTGAGGTTCTGGGGACACATCTGTATAAGCGCATGTAGACGAGCAGACGTGTCCCCAGAATATATTTTTTATTTGAGGAAATATCATGATGAAGAAGAAGGAATGTTACAATGTGGCGGTGATGGGCGCGACCGGAGCGGTCGGTGCGCAGTTCCTGTCGATACTGGAAGAAAGGGACTTTCCTATAGATGAGATCCGTCTTCTTGCCAGCGAGAGATCTCTTGGCAAGAAACTGGTCTTCAGAGGAAAGGAGCATGAGGTGCAGGTGCTCGGGGAAGACTCTTTCGGCGGGATCGATATAGTTCTCGCTTCAGCCGGGGCCTCGAGGAGCAAAGAGTTCCTGCCGTCCGCTGTTGAAGCCGGCGCGGTCTGCGTGGATAATTCAAGCGCGTTCCGCATGGATGAGGATGTGCCCCTTGTAGTACCGGAAGTTAACCCGCATGCCATCGAAAAGCATAAAGGTATCATAGCCAACCCCAACTGTTCCACTATACAGATGGTTCTCCCCTTATGCGCTATACACAATGCCGCGCGCATGAAAAGGGTCGTCGTTACCACTTACCAGTCCGTCTCAGGGGCCGGACAAAAGAACATACGCGAGATGGAGAGCCAGGTAATGGCCCTGAGCAAAAAAAAGACCCATTTCGGTGTAGGAGAACATAATATCTCCGCCGAGATGGTAAAAGAATTTCCGCATCAGATAGCATACAACCTGATACCGCACATAGACGTTTTCCTGGAGAACTTTTACACCAAAGAAGAGATGAAGATGGTCAACGAGACCCGCAAGATCATGGAGCTTGAGGGTCTTCCGGTCACCGCGACCTGTGTGCGTGTGCCTGTCTACTACGCCCATTCTGAAAGCGTGAACGTCGAGACCGAGAAAAAGCTTACCCGTGAAGAAGTGATAGACCTCCTGAAGGGTTTTCCGGGGGTCATTGTTGTCGACGATCCTTCCGGAGCGAAGTATCCTATGCCGATAGACGCCGAAGGCAGGGACGAGGTCTTCGTGGGACGCATCAGGGAGGACGACTCCGTCGCCAACGGCATCAATCTGTGGGTCGTCGCCGACAACCTGAGAAAAGGCGCCGCTCTCAACGCGATCCAGATCGCGGAACACCTTATTACCCGCTGACGATGACAAGTTACAGAAGTCAGATGACAGAAGTCAGATTATCTGTTCTCTGTTTTCTGACCCCTGACTTCTGTTATCTGACATCTGTCTTCTGTCCTCTGAGAACATGCGTAATATCAAGTTGACGATAAGTTACGACGGTACGGGCTACAAAGGCTGGCAGGTCCAGGCCAACGGCACGACCGTCCAGGAAGTCCTCGAGAAAGCCATAGAGAAGGTCTCGGGCAGGCACTACCGTGTTCATGGCGCCAGCCGTACGGATGCCGGTGTTCACGCCAACGCGCAGGTCGCTCATTTCAAGACGCGATCCGCGATACCCGTCGGGAAAATACCCGTTGCGCTGAATGCCGTTCTTCCCGGGGACGTGGCCGTGGTCCGGGCCGAGGAAGTGCCGGAAGATTTTCACTCACGTTTCGACGCAAGATCGAAAATATACAGGTACTACGTGATGAATTCGGACAACAGGGACCCTTTCAGGGAAAAATATTCATGGAGACTGCCGTACAATCTCAACGTGTCGCTGATGAAAAGGGAAGCTGCCAGGCTTCTCGGACGGCACGATTTCAGGTCCTTCCAGGCGAAAGATAAGAGGGAAAGGTCCTCGGTACGGAAAGTCTGTCGTATCGGTATCAAAAAGAAGAAAGATATTATAACAATCGAAATAGAAGCCGACGGTTTCGTGTACAATATGGCGCGGAATATCGTAGGAACGCTCATCGATATCGGAAGAGGGTACATGCCCCAAGGCAGCATGAAAAAGATACTGGGTACCAGGGACCGTACGACAGCGGGCCCGACGGCCCCGGCCAAAGGCCTCTTTCTCGTAGAAGTCAAATACTAACCCCACCCAAATAGCTAACTTTTTACATATTAACAATATTGTGTAACCCTTTTTCTTTTCTTGACAAGTATTTTATCTTGTTATATACTTTCCCTATACTTGTTACATAAAAAGAGATCGCGCCATGATAAGAAAACTCAGGTTCAAGTTCTACGCTACGGTTTCGGACAGGGGACAGATCTTTATCCCGAAAGTCCTTCAGGATTATTTCGGGATAAGGAATAGGGATAAAGTGGTTTTTAAAGTGCAGGATGACGGAAGTGTCGTATTTGAAAAGAAGAAGGGAGAAAAGGATGGGCAATAGTAAACTGCACTCGCATAGGGTCACTCTGGGTGAAAGGCGAAGATCGAACAAGAAGAGAAGTGACATGCTCCGGAAGGGGGTGGATAAAGGGGAGCTCCAGCAAGTGTTCAACACTTATTACAAGGACCAGGTCAAGGCCTTGTACAGAGCCATTTTTAGAAATAAATAATACTACGTATTTCGAGATATTCCTTAACCGGCGTTTGGTCAGCTGAGCGTTTGAGGGGCTTTTAAAGCCATTACGGGAGAGCACAGAGTATCCCGTGCTCAAACAGTTTTTGCCCAGCGGCAGGAGCGACAGCAAAAAAACTGCGCCGGGACACTCTGTGCTATCCCGGATCAGCTAAAGAGCCCCGCTCAATACAGCTTAAACACCGGCAAGCAATATCCTGTAAAATCCCGCTATATTATTTATTGACAAAACCCCCCAAATATGTTATTTTGACAACTCTGAATTCCTTGTAATTAAAGGAGTATTAGCGTTTTTGGAGAGAATAGATGAAGACCAAGCTGTTAAAACATAATGAAGCGGGGCACGAGTGGTATATCGTGGATGTGTCCGACAAAGTGCTCGGCAGGGCCGCGACTCAGATAGCCACGCTGTTAAGCGGTAAGTACCGCCCTGATTTCACGCCTCACGTGGACGGCGGGGCGGGGGTCATAGTCATCAATTGCGAGAAGGTAAGGGTGACCGGCAAAAAACCGGTCCAGAAGGTCTACAAAAGGTACTCGGGATATCCGGGCGGCCTTAAAGAGACCCCTTACAGCGAGATGTTCGAAAAGGACCCTAAATACGTTGTAAGGCACGCGGTCAAAGGCATGCTCCCGAAGAACAAGCTCGGGTCGAGGATGCTGAAGCGTCTTAAGTTGTATACCGGCGCGGAACATTCTCACGCGGCACAGAAACCTAAGGAAAAAAAGATATAGGACAAAGAGGCACTGATGGGAGAACTGGTAGAATTTGTGGCTGTAGGCAGACGTAAAGAATCGGTGGCAAGGGTCAGGATACGGCCTGGAAAAGGCCAGATCAAGGTCAACCGCAGGGGATTCGATGATTATTTCCCCAGGGAGACGGACAGAATAATCGTCATGCAGCCGTTCAACACGACGGGTACCGCCGAAAAGTTCGACGTTCTGGCAAACGTCTCAGGCGGAGGGATCAGCGGTCAGGCGGGAGCGCTTCGCCACGGGATCGCGAGAGCCCTCTTGAAGAGCGATGACAACCTCAGGATCACCCTGAAGAAAGCGGGTTTTCTTACCAGGGATCCGAGGGCGAAAGAACGCAAGAAGTACGGCAAAAAACGCGCCCGTAAAAGTTTCCAGTTCTCAAAACGTTAGTCAGATTTATCCGGAGAGGTTGCAAAGCAGGTCGCGTTTCCCGCGACCTGCTTTTTTTATATATGAGCCCATTGCGGGGAATAGGGGATATAAGTATTGACACGGTAAATCTTTTATTTTATACTTTCCCTTTCAGCGGGATTTATTAATAACTATTACACATAAGCAAAGTTATATAAAAGGGCGGCACAGCCCTGAAAGGAAGATACCATGATAAAGGTCGGAGTTGTAGGGGCGACAGGGTATACCGGCGAAGAACTGGTGGACGTGCTTTTGCGCAACCCGGAAGTGGATATTACCGCGCTTGCCGCGCTAGTGGAAGAGGAAGCCCCTTTTTCAGAGATATATCCGCGATTCGAAAAGAAACTGTCGCTTGTCTGCAAGAACCTGGACGTGGAAGAAGTGGCCGCTGCCTGTGAACTCGTGTTCTTGGCTCTTCCGCATACCGTGTCCATGGAGATCGCGCCGATGTTCCTTAAAAAAGGGAAGAGAGTGATAGATCTCAGCGCGGATTACCGTCTTCCCCGGGAACTGTACGAGAAATGGTATTCGACCAGGCACGATGACAAAGATAACCTCCATAAAGCGGTATACGGTCTTCCGGAGCTTAACAGGGAGGAGATAAAAGGGGCCTCGCTCGTGGCGAACCCGGGGTGTTACCCGACCGGTGTCATTCTGGCTCTTCTTCCTCTGGCAAAAGAGCTCGCAGAGGCGGGGCAGGACATAATAGTTGATTCGAAGAGCGGTGTGACCGGTGCCGGCAGAAAGGCTTCGATATCACTTTCTTTCGGCGAGTTGGACGAGAACTTCAAGTGTTACAGGGCGAACGAGCACCAGCATATCCCTGAGATGGAGCACGTGCTTTCACAGGCGGCTTCTTCCGAAGTGCGGGTGAATTTCACGCCGCATCTCCTTCCGTTGAGGAGAGGGATATTATCAACGATATATATCCGGCACGAAGGGTTGCCGCCGGAAGATAAGATCCGGAAGATGTACGCAAACCGGTATGCCGGCGAACCTTTCGTCCGCTTTATGTCCTCGGTGGATATGCCCCAGCTTTTGGGCGTCGCCGGTTCGAACTATTGCGACATAGGGTTAAAAGTGGCGCGCGGCATGCTGATAATAGTATCGGCCATAGACAATTTGCTCAAGGGTGCGAGCGGGCAGGCTGTCCAGAACATGAACATAATGTACGGCCTCGACGAGAAGACGGGGCTCTTATAATGTCGGAGCGGTGAGAAGATGAACAAGTTGCCAAAGGGATTTTTTGCTAACGGCATCCATTGCGGCCTGAAAAAGAAGAGAAAAGACCTTGCGCTTTTCTATTCGGAGAAAGACTGCAAGGTGTCGGCGCTTTTTACCACTAACGTGGTAAAGGCCGCCCCGGTGATCCTGGGAATAGAGGCCGTTCGTAAGAAGAAGCCCGTAAAAGCGGTTTTGATAAACAGCGGGAACGCCAATTGTATGACCGGTTCGCGTGGTCTCGAGGACGCCAGGGATATGGCGGCCATGGCCGCGAAAGAGCTCGGTGTTCCTAAAACAGCGGTACTTGTCTCATCGACAGGGGTAATAGGCCAAGCGATGCCGATGGAGCCCTTTGAAAAAGGGATCCACCGGCTTGTGAGGGGGCTTTCACGATCGGGACTTCATGACGCGGCCGAAGGGATAATAACGACCGACCGGTTCCCGAAGAAGATGACACGCACGTTCACCGCGGGCGGTAAGACGGTGACGATGACCGGTGTGGCGAAAGGCGCGGGGATGATACACCCGAACATGGCCACGATGCTCTGTTATGTCATGACGGACGCGAACATAACGAAAAAAGCAATGGACAAGGCGCTTTTTTCGAGTGCGGAGGTATCTTTCAATGCCATTACCGTCGACGGGGACATGAGCACGAACGATACGGTCATGCTTCTCGCGAACGGAGAGGCCGGGAACAGGGTGATAGGAAATAGCGGCCGTGATCTTGCCGTGTTCCAGGAGAATCTCGACCAGGTCATGAAAGAGCTGGCGAAGATGATCGTCCGGGACGGTGAAGGCGCGAGCAAATTCATTGAAGTGCACGTAAAAGGCGCCAGGACGAAGACGGGAGCGAAAAAAGCGGCCGAAGCAATAGCAAGTTCCATGCTCGTCAAGTGCGCCGTTCAGGGAGGCGACCCCAACTGGGGGCGTATAGCTTCCTCGGTAGGTTCCAGCGGTATCCGGTTCGATCCGGACAAAATGGAGATAAAGATGGACGGCGTGACTTTTTTCAAAAAGGGGAGTGTGGTCTCTTCGAGAGAAGAGGAAACGGGGCACGTTTTCAAGGGGAAAGACGTTTCGATAGAAGTGAACCTTCATCGCGGGAAGAGCGAAGCTACGTTCTGCAGCTGCGATATCTCGAAAAGATATATCACGCTTAACTCGTATTATACGACATGATTCAGAAGACAGAAAACAGATTATCTGACATCTGTCTTCTGTTATCTGGAACAAGGCAGTAACGAGGTTGGAATGGAAGAAGCGATCAAGAAAAGCGAAGTCCTGATAGAAGCGCTGCCTTATATCAAGCAGTTCTTCAACAAGGTAGTGGTGATAAAGTACGGCGGCAGCGCCCTGCATAACATGCAGGTCCGCGATATGGTGCTGCAGGATATCGTCTTCATGCGGTATGCCGGCATGAAGCCCGTGCTTGTCCACGGAGGAGGCCCCAATATCACGGAGCGCCTTAAGGAAGCGGACATCGAGACGAAGTTCGTCGACGGGTTGAGGGTGACCTGTGAAAGGTCCATGGGAGTCGTTGATTCCGTTCTTATGGAGGTGAACAAGGCTCTCGTCCGGGAGATAAACGAGCTTGGAGGAGAGGCGTTCGGCCTCAGCGGGAAAGAGAACAGCATGATACAGGCGGCGAAACGTGCGGGCCCGGACCTGGGATATGTCGGGAGCGTCGAAGCGATCGATACTACCATACTGAACCGGCTTATCAATACCAATATTATCCCCGTGGTATGCCCCGTAGGGAAAGGCAAGGACGATAAGCTTTATAACGTAAACGCGGACGAGGCGGCCAGCAGCCTGGCGATAGCTCTGGACGCGGAAAAGTTCGTCGTGTTGACGAACGTGCGCGGGGTCATGAAGGACATGGAAGACCCGGGTACCCTTTTCCATTCGCTGACGATGGAGACGGCCGACCATCTTATTGAGACAGGCGTGATAGAAGGGGGTATGGTGCCTAAGACAAAGGCATGTCTCCACGCGATGAAGGGAGGCGTGAGAAAGTCGCATATAGTCGATGCGAACCTTTCCCATGCGCTGCTTCTCGAGATATTCACTGACGAGGGAATAGGTACGGAGATCATACATGGATAATACTGAGGTTCTGGGGACACGTCTGTGTAGACAACATGTAAACGACAAAACTGAGGTTCTGGGGACACGTCTGTGTAGACAACATGTAAACGACCAGACGTGTCCCCAGAATATATTTCTAGATCGACGAGGATAACATGGATATGAACGGGGTCAAGAAGTTATATGATGAGTATGTGCTGTCTACATATACCCGGCAGGATATATGCCTGGTGAAAGCTGACGGCATCTGGGTAGAGGATATCGAGGGAAAGAGATACCTGGATTTTTTCCCGGGCTGGGCCGTGAGCGGCATAGGGCATCGTCATCCCCGGGTGGTCCGCAGGCTGAGAGAACAGATGGACAGGATACTGCACGTGTCCAATAATTTCTACAACGATGTCCAGCCGGTGATCGCCGAAAAGATAATAAAGCATTCTTTTCCGGGCAAGGTGTTCTTCTGCAACAGCGGCGCCGAGGCGAACGAGGGCGCGATAAAGCTCGCGCGCCGTTACGGGAAAGGCTCAAGATACGAGATCATCACGATGGAGCAGTCTTTTCACGGACGGACGCTGGCCACGTTAACGGCTACGGGGCAGGAAAAGGTCAAGAAGGGTTTTTCACCGCTTCCGGCAGGGTTCAAGCATGTCCCCTTTAACGACATAGACGCTTTTCTGGCGGCCGTGACCGAAAAAACGGTCGCCGTTATAGTGGAACCCATACAGGGGGAAGGCGGGATAAACGTCGCCGATGATAAATATATGCGGTCATTAAGCGATATCTGCCGGGATAAGGACATGCTGCTGATGGTCGACGAAGTACAGACCGGCATGGGCCGTACGGGGAAGATGTTCGCCTACCAGCATTACGGGGTAGAGCCGGACGTCATGACCCTGGCCAAGTCGCTCGGAGGGGGTCTGCCGATCGGGGCGCTGGTCGTGGGTTCGAAGCACGCTGACGTCCTGCCGCCCGGTTCTCATGCTTCGACCTTCGGCGGGAGCCCGATAGTCTCCGCCGCCGCGCTCGGGGTATTCGAAGCTATAGAGGAAGAAGGCCTTCTCGAGAACGCGATCGAAATGGGAAAGTATCTGGTCGGGAAACTGAACGGGTTGAAGGAAAGATACCCGTCGATAGAGACCGTCAAGGGCAAGGCGCTGATGGTGGGCGTGAAACTGGCCGTGGAGGACGCTTCCTTCCTGGCCGAGGAATGCGCGAAAGAAGGACTTTTGATAAACTGCACGCAGAAGAACGTACTGCGTATCATGCCCTCGTTGACAGTAACTGAAAAGGATGTCGATGAGGCCGTGAACAGGCTTTCAAAAGCATTGGAGAAGATATGAAAAAAAAGGACCTTATATCGCTTGGCGATCTGAGCTCGAAAGAGATATTAAGCATAGTCAAGCTTGCCTGGAAACTGAAAAGAGCGCCCCTTTCCAGAAAAGGCATATTTAAGGACAAGACACTGGCTATGATATTCCAGAAGCCGTCTAACAGGACCAGGATATCGTTCGAGGTGGCGATGGTCCAGCTGGGAGGGTACGCGCTGTATCTCAGTCCGAATGAAATAAAGATGGGTACGCGTGAAAGCGTCAAGGACGTGGCCAGCGTGATATCCCGTTACGTGGACGGCATAGTGGGACGGGTGTATTCGCACCAGGATATCATTGACATGGCGAGATATTCTGATGTTCCGGTCATAAACGGTCTGTCCGATACCGCCCATCCATGCCAGGCGTTAAGCGATATATTCACGATAATGGAAAAAGCGCGGAACCTAAGGAAGACCACCCTGGCGTATGTCGGCGACGGCAACAACGTGCTTAACTCGCTTCTCATGGTCTCGGCAAAGATGGGTGTGAGCATGAGGGTCGCTACGCCCGAAGGATACGGCCCGCTTCAGGCGATCGTGAACGAGGCCGCGGAAGAGGCCGCGCGTAACCGCGCGAGTATACAGATATTCACCGATCCCCATGAAGCTGTCCGGGACAGTGACATAGTTTACACCGATGTATGGGTGAGCATGGGCCGCGAGGAAGAAAGAGAGAAGCGCCTGAAGGACTTTGAGAAGTTCCAGGTCAATGAACGGTTGATGAAGTCGGCGAAAAAAGACGCGCTCATAATGCACTGTCTTCCGGCGCACCGCGGGGAAGAGATAACGGACGTTATAGACGGGAAGAATTCGATCGTCTACGACCAGGCGGAGAACCGCATGCACGTGGAGAAAGCGATACTTCTTAAATACTTACAGTAGGGATGAATAATGGAAGTGTCAAAGTGTCATCGTGCGCTTACTAGTGTCAGAGTGTCAAAGACAGCACTATGACACTTTGACACTAGCGAACACAGTGAGCGATGATACTCTGACACTGTAAAGGAGATAGATCATGGCTAAAAAGAAAGTGGTGCTTGCATATTCCGGGGGGCTTGACACTTCCGTAGCCATAAAGTGGCTCATGGACCGGGGGTTCGACGTGATCTGCTACATGGCCGATGTCGGCCAGGGACAGGATGCGCAAAGCGGCCGCAAGCGCGCGATGAAGATCGGCGCCAAGAAATGCATAGTGGGCGACCTCAGAAAAAAGTTCCTTACCGATTACGCTTTCCGCTCGCTGAAGGCGGGGGCGCTGTACCAGGGGAAATACAACCTTGCCACGGCCCTTTCCCGGCCCCTGATCGCCGAGGCCATGGTGGACGTGGCGAAAAAAGAGAAAGCGTATGCGGTATCCCACGGGTGTACGGGCAAGGGCAACGACCAGGTACGTTTCGAGGTCACGTTTCACGTAAAGGCCCCGAAGCTGAAGGTCATAGCTCCCGTAAGGGAGTGGGAGCTTACCACGCGCGAATCCGAGATAGATTACGCGAAAAAACACAAGATACCGATAGAACAAACAAAGAAGAAACTTTACAGTATAGACCGCAATCTTTGGGGCGTGAGTGTGGAAGGCGGCAAACTCGAAGATCCCTGGGTGGAGCCTCCGAAGGATACATATGTCAGCATAGCCCGGCCTGAAAAAGCGCCTGCAAAACCGGGCTTCGTAAAGGTATCTTTCCGGAAGGGCATACCGGTCGCCGTTAACGGCAGAAAGTACGACCCTGTGCGCCTGGTGCAGAAGCTTAACGACCTGGGCGGAAAGCACGGTGTAGGGAGGGTCGACATGATAGAGGACCGCCTTGTGGGCATAAAGTCCCGCGAGATATATGAAGCGCCCGGGTCCGCGATACTTTTCGCGGCGCATTCGGCGCTCGAGGAACTTGTTCTCGACCGGGAGGTGCGCAAGTATAAACAGGTCCTGGCGGGGCGTTACGCCGAGATGGTCTATTACGGCCTTTGGTTCACTCCCCTGAAGGGGGAGTTGGACGCTTTCGTGGACAAGACGCAGGAAAAAGTGACGGGTGAAGTGAAACTCAAGTTGTACAAGGGAAGCGTCACGGTTTGCGGCAGAAGAAGCGCGCATTCACTTTACAAGTTCGAATTGGCGACGTATGGCAAAGACGACATGTTCGACCAGTCGCTCGCCAAGGGCTTCATAGATCTCTGGGCAATGCCGTATAAAAAGTAACAAGGATAAAGGAAAAAGTAACAAGTGTCAAAGTGTCATCGTGCGCTTACTAGTGTCAGAGTGTCAAAGACAGCACTATGACACTTTGACACTAGCGAACGCAGTGAGCGATGATGCTCTGACACTTAACAAGGAGTTACCATGGGTAAGTTATGGGGTGGACGGTTTTCGGGCAAAGAGATGCACCCGGATGTGCTTGGTTTCACGTCGAGTCTTGATATCGACAAGATACTCGCTAAGTATGACTGTCTGAGCAGCAGGGTGCACGTGGAAGTACTGGCGAAAAGCGGATATATCTCACCCGAGGAAAAGAAAAAGCTGCTTAAGGCCCTGGATGAACTTTCCATCGGGATAGATAACGGGACCTGGTCGCCGTCGGGGCACGAAGATATCCACTCCGCGGTACAGGACTACGTGGAGGGCAAGGTCCCCGAAGCCGCGAAGAAGATGCACACGGGCCGGTCGCGTAACGAACAGGTAGTAAACGACGTACGCTTGTATTGCAAGGATAGTATTATCCGGATAAAAGGCTTGATCTTCGATCTTCAGTGCGAGTTGGTAGACCTCGCCGACAGACGGGCGGACGTGATAATACCGGGGTACACCCATCTTAATCGCGCGCAGCCGGTGCTTTTTGCGCACCTGCTTCTGGCATACGTGGAGATGCTCGAACGGGATATCGGACGCCTTAACGGTGCGCTCAAGCGCTGCGACGTGTCCGTTATGGGCTCAGGCGCGATAGCGGGCTCGGCCCTGGAACTCGATCGTAAGCTCGTATCCGAAAAGCTTGGCTTCAGCATCGTGTCCACCAACAGCATGGACGCGGTCAGCGACAGGGATTTTATGACGGAAGTGGTGGCAGCGCTGTGTTTTATAGCGGTCCACCTTTCACGGATGAGCGAAGACCTTATCCTGTACAGTACTTCGGAATTCGGTTTCCTGGAGGTGGGAATGGAATACTGTACAGGAAGTTCGCTGATGCCGCAGAAAAAGAACCCGGATGTACTGGAACTTATACGCGGGAGGACCGCCGGTGTTATAAGCGCGTTGAATTCTTTGTTCGTCCTGCAGAAGGGCCTGCCGCACGCTTACAACAGGGACCTCCAGGAGGACAAGAAGCCGCTCTTCGAATGCGTGGAGACGGTGGCGGGGGAGCTCGCCATGATGGGCGCGCTTGTAAAGACGATAAAGCTCAAGGAAGAAGCGGCCGGGAAGGCCGTCGAGGACGAATTTCTTTATGCCACGGACCTGGCAGAATATCTCGTGCGCAAGGGTGTGGCTTTCAGGGACGCGCATGACGCTGTGGGAAAGATAGTAAAGTATTGCGTCGATAAGAAGATAAATATCTCGGACCTTTCCATATCGGAGCTAAAGGATTTTTCCGATGAGCTTGAAGAGGACGTGTACGGCCTTCTCAACCCCGAGACTTCGGTGAACAACAAGAGAACCGTCGGGAGCACGAAGCCCGATATGGTGAAAAAAGAGATAGCGGGCTGGAAAAAGAAACTCAGGAGATAAGATGCACGAATTCCATTACAGGAACAGGGTGCTGTATTGCGAGGATGTGTCGTTGCAGGATATCATCAGCGAACATCCCACGCCGTTCTACCTGTACAGCCATAAAACGGTCATGGACCATTTCAGGAAGGTACAGAGGGCGTTCAAAGAAGTGGAGCCGCTTATTTGTTTTTCCATGAAGTCCAACTCCAATCTGAACATATGCAGGGCGCTCGTCAACGCCGGCGCGGGCCTTGATATCGTATCGGGGGGAGAGCTTTACAAGGCGCTCAAGATAGGTTGTCCTCCCAAGCGGATAGTTTACGCCAGTGTCGGTAAGACGGAAGACGAGATAGCCGAGGCGATCAGGAAGGGGATATTGTGCTTTAACGTGGAGTCCGTCCCGGAACTCATAATGCTTGATTCGGTGGCCAAGCGGCTGAAGAAGAAGGCCAGCGTGGCTATACGCCTGAACCCGGACGTGAAATCGGGCACGCATGATTACATAACTACCGGGACAAAAGAAAAGAAGTTCGGTGTGGATTTCAAGGTCGCCGAGGATATTTTCGACAACGCGAACAAGTATCCGCACGTGAAATTGAGGGGCGTACACGTGCATATAGGGTCGCAGATAACCGAGACCGAACCTTTTGTAAAGGCCTTGAAGAAAGTGCTTGGTTTTCTCGATGCCGGCAGCATAAATATCGAGTGGCTTAACCTTGGAGGCGGTTTCGGTATCGTGTACGGCCGGGAGAAAACGACGACGGCCAGGGAGTTCGCCTCCAAGATCATGCCCCTTATAAGGAACAAGCCGTTCAAGCTTATCCTTGAACCGGGACGTTTTATCGTCGGCAATAGCGGCGTGCTGGTCTGCAAGGTGTTGTATGTGAAGACGGGCTCGACGAAAAAGAAATTCGCCATAGTCGATGCGGGGATGAACGACCTCCTGAGGCCGAGTCTGTATGAAGCCTATCACGAGATCCGTCCCGTCGTGAAACGCAGGTCTGAAACGTATAAGTACGACGTAGTGGGGCCGATATGCGAGAGCGGCGATTACCTGGCGCTGGACAGGAACCTGCCGGAGATCATAGCGGGAGAATACCTTGCCGTGATGGGGGCCGGGGCGTACGGTTTTACGATGTCGTCGAACTACAACTCGAGGCCGCGCTTGGCGGAACTCATGGTCATTAACGGTGAGGCCAGGGTGGCGCGCGCGGCGGAGACGTACAGTGATCTTGTCCGTGGAGAAAAATTGCTCAAGGAACTGAAATGAAATATGACGTCAGTTTCACCAAAGCCGTGGCAAGCGGTAACGACTTTATCGTTATAGACAACAAAAGCGGCGAGCTCGATCCAAAGCAGTTTGATTACGGCGAGATGGCGAAGGACCTTTGCCGAAGGCGGCTTTCGGTGGGCGCGGACGGTATCCTGGTCCTGGAAAGTTCGGACCGGGCGGACTTCAGGATGCGTGTGATCAATCCCGACGGTTCCGAAGTAGAGATGTGCGGCAACGGGCTCCGCTCGGCCGCGTTCTATGCGGCGAACTGCGGATGGGGGAAGGAACTCTCCGTTGAGACCCTGGCCGGTATCCTGAAGGCCTCGGTCACGGGCGGCAGCGTAAAGGTCAGGATGACCGACCCTAAGGATGTGAGGCTCGATATCAACCTGGGTGTAGGACAGAACCTGATGAAGGTCCATTTCGTCAACACGGGTGTCCCGCATGTTGTGCACCTGGTCGACGATGTCGATAGATATCCGGTCAGGGAAGAAGGCCGGAAGATCCGCGAGCATGCCATGTTCGCCCCAGAGGGGGCCAACGCCAATTTTGTCGGGGATATCACGAAAAGCGGCGCTTCCCTCAGGACGTACGAACGCGGGGTCGAAGATGAAACACTGGCATGCGGTACGGGTACCGTGGCTTCCGCCGTGGTGCTGGGCCTTCTGGGTATGGCTGTTTCGCCGGTAAAGATGCTTACCCGGAGCGGGGAAACGCTGACGGTCCATTACGGTCTTTCGGGGCACAAAGTGACCGATGTCTACCTCGAGGGCGCGGCAGACGTCGTGTATGAAGGAAGGGTCTAGGGTCAACCTCATTAAAGGAGGAAAAGATGATAAAGGGTTCGTATGTAGCTATCGTTACGCCATTCAAGAACGGTAAGGTGGACGAGAAGGCGTTCCGCAAGCTTATAGAGTTCCATATAGACAAGGGAAGCGACGGTCTTGTGCCGTGCGGTTGCACCGGGGAAGCCGCCACGCTGAGCATGGCCGAGCAGAAACGGCTTATCAAGATAACCGTGGAGACGTCAGCGAGACGCATCCCGGTGATCGCCGGGACCGGCTCTAACAACACGGAAGAAGCGCTGGAGTTGACCACTTTCACCCGGAAGGCAGGATGTGACGGGGCGCTCATGATAACGCCTTATTACAACAAACCGACGCCGGAAGGGCAGTACCGGCATTACGCGAGAGTCGCCAGCAAGGTCGACATCCCCATAATGCTGTACAACGTTCCTTCACGGACGGGGATATCCATGTCCCCGGCCACGGTAGCGCGCCTCGCGAAGATAGATAATATTGTCGCGATAAAGGAGGCGGCCGGCAGCGTACAGCAAGTGATGGATATATTGAACCTCTGTGATATCACGGTGATGAGCGGCGATGACGCCATGACCCTTCCGTTCATGTCCGTGGGCGCGGCAGGCGTGGTAAGCGTGGTGGCCAATATCATCCCCGGCCGGGTGCACGATCTTGTCCAGACCTTTCTGGACGGCAGGACAGAGACCAGCCGCAATATCCATTATGGGATATTGGAATTGTGCAAGGCCATGTTCATCGAGACCAATCCCATACCCGTGAAAACAGCCCTCAGCATAATGGGCATGGTGAACGAGGAGTGGCGGCTTCCGCTTTGTGAGATGCGCAAAGAGAACAAGGAAGCGCTGAAAACGGTGCTGAAAAAGTTCAAATTAATTTAGGTTGCAGGTATCAGGTAGCAGGTGTCAGGCGGAGGGAGAAGACCTGTTTTTTCCAAAGACCTGAAACCTGAGACCTGACAAGGAGAGCATACATGGTGCGAATAGGTATAGCCGGGGCGTGCGGCAAGATGGGCAGGAGGATAGCGGTCCTGGCCGCGGCGGACCCTGAGATAAAGATCATCTCGGCGCTGGAGAAGGAAGACTCGCCCGAAAAAGGTAAGGACCTTGGGGATGTCATAGGTGCGGGCAAAATGGACGTACCGGTCATGACCGGTACGGACGAGGCCTTACGGGACACGGAGTGTCTGGTAGATTTTACCCTGCCGGGATCGACGCTGGAACATGTAGCGGTATGCCGGGAAAAGAAAGTGCCCATGGTGATAGGCACTACCGGTCTGGGGGAGGAGGCAGAGGACGTTATCGGGGAAGCTTCAAAAGAAATACCGATAGTGTTCTCCCCCAACATGGCGATAGGAGTTAACGTTCTGTTCAATATCGTGAGCGAAGCGGCGCGGGTCCTCGGCCGCGATTTCAGCATAAAGGTGGATGAGACCCATCATGTCCACAAGAAGGATTCCCCGAGCGGGACGGCTAAGATGATAGCGAAGATCATCAGGGAAGCCTCCGGCGTGGACGCTCCGGTAAAGGCGTTCAGAGAGGGAGAGGTCATAGGCAACCACGGTATCGTGTTCGACGGTGAGTATGAGAATCTGGAGATCCGGCACGATGCGAAAAGCAGGGATGTGTTCGCGGCAGGCGCGATAAAAGCGGCAAAATTCGTTGTGGGAAAAAAGCCGGGTTTGTACAACATGACGGATGTGCTGGGGCTGAGGTAGACGACAGGGACTGAGGTTCTGGGGACACGTTTCTTGTAACGGCAGGGGAACGACGAAACATGTCCCCAGAATATATTTCTAATATAAGCGAAAAGGAAAAAGATGGAAATCGAGTTTACGAACAGGTTGAAGAAGCTTCCTCCTTACTTATTCGAGGAGATAGACAGAGCTAAACAGAAAGCCGAGGACGAAGGAAGGCCTATTATCGATCTGGGAGTGGGGGACCCTGACCGGCCGACGCCGGATTTCATCGTAAAAAAACTCTACGAAGCCAGCAAAGATCCCTCTACCCACAATTATGCCCTGAACAGGGGGCTTAAGGACCTTCGTGAGGAGATGGCGCACTGGTACCAGACGCGTTTCGGCGTTGAACTAGACCCGGATACCGAAGTCCTGCCTCTTCTCGGTTCCAAGGAAGGGATAGCCCATATCCCGCTTGCTTTCGTCAACCCGGGGGATGCCGTGCTGTTGCCCGATCCCGGGTACCCTCCTTATAATTCCGGGACCATATTCGCCGGAGGGGAGGCGATAAAGATGCCGCTTTTGCGGGAGAACGGTTTCCTGCCGGACCTGGACTCTATAGACGGGAGCGTCGCGCGTAAAGCCAGGCTGATGCATCTGAACTATCCGAACAATCCCACGGGCGCGGTGTGCGACAAGGCGTTTTACGAGAAAGCGGTAGCGTTCTCCCGGAAGTATGACGTGATCATATGTTCCGACGCGGCGTATACCGAACTCAGTTACGACGGGTATGTTCCTCCGAGTTTTCTCGAGGCAGATGGAGCGAAGGAAGCGGGAATAGAATTTCATTCACTTTCCAAGACCTTTAATATGACCGGCTGGAGGGTAGGGATGGCGGTAGGCAACGCGAAGGTCCTTAACGGCCTGGCTAAGGTCAAGTCGAACATAGATTCCGGAATATTCACGGCTATACAGATCGCTTCCATAGAAGCATTGAAGAACGCCGATAAAGTAAAAAAAGAGTTCACTAAGATCTATGCGGAACGGCGCAACGTGTTCATAGACGGTCTCAGGGCCGCCGGCTGGGATGTGCTTAAACCATTGGCGACTTTTTACGTGTGGGCGCCTGTCTTCGGCGGTTTCGATTCGATGTCCCTGGCCAAAGCGATGCTCGAAAAAGCCGATATCGTCGCGACCCCCGGCGTGGGTTTCGGCGAAAGCGGGGAAGGGTATGTAAGGATGACCCTTACCCGGGATGCCGCTCAGCTCAAGGAAGCGGTCGACAGGATAAAGAAGACGTTTTTCAGCTGACGGTCCACTCATGGCGACGGCTTACCTTTGTATCGGATCGAACGTAGGGGATAAACGGTCGAACTGTGAAGAAGCCGTCAGGCGGTTACAGGCGGCCGGGGACATCAAGGTCCGGGCCCGGTCCGGTCTTTACAGGACGGAACCCGTAGGGGGCCCGCCCCAGGAAGAATACCTCAACGGTGCGCTCGGCATCGAGACAACGCTGTCTCCCGGGGATCTGCTCCGCGTCCTCAAGGATATCGAAAAGGACATGGGACGCAGAGAGACGAAAAAGAACCACCCCCGCATCATCGATATCGATATCCTTTTCTATGATGATCTGGTGATGAACTCCGAAGGGTTGACGATACCGCATCCCCGCGTACATGAAAGGTATTTTGCGCTGAAAGGGCTCGCGGAAATAGCTCCTTTTGCGTCGCATCCGGTCGTCGGCAAGACCGTGAGTGAGTTATACGAAGAGGTCGGGGAACAGAAGACAGAGGACAGAAAACAGAAAACAGAAACGAAATGAAACTGATCACGGCGGTAAAAGAGATGAGGGAATATTCCCGCGGCGTGAAACGCGAGGGAAAACAAGTGGGTTTTGTCCCTACCATGGGATATCTGCACGAAGGCCATCTCAGCCTGATAAGGACCGCTCGCGAAGAGTGCGATGCGGTCGTTGTGAGCATCTTCGTGAACCCGACGCAGTTCGGGACCGGTGAAGATATTGAAAGATATCCCCGCGACCTGGAAAGGGATAAAGAGCTTGCCGAAAAAGCCGGGGTTGATCGTTTATTCACGCCTTCCGCCGAGGAGATATACCCGCGAGGGTATATCACAAGTGTAAAAGTAAAGGGAAGCCTCACGGACACGATGTGCGCAAGGTCGCGTCCCGGTCATTTCGAAGGAGTAGCCACTGTCGTTGCCAAGCTTTTCAACATAGTCGAACCCGACAGGAGTTACTTCGGCCAGAAAGACGCCCAGCAGGCGGTCGTTGTAAAGCGTATGGTGAAAGACCTGGACCTTCCCGTGGAGATACGCGTCATGCCTATAGTCCGAGAAGAGGACGGGCTGGCGATGAGCTCGCGCAACACGTATCTGAACCCGGACGAGAGGGAACAGGCGCTGGGACTTTTTCGTTCTTTGAACACGGCCGAAAAAATGGTCTCAGACGGCGAACTTTCGGCAGGCAGAATAAAAGAAGAAATGACAAAGGTTTTGAAAAAAGGCGGATATGTAAAAATAGATTATATTGAGATAAGGGACGCGGATTCGCTTGAGCCGTTGGAGAGAGTAAGGGATAACACGTTGATAGCGGTAGCCGCGTTCGTGGGGGAAACAAGGTTGATAGATAATATTATCATCAACAAGAACTGAGATTCTGGGGACACGTCTGTGTAGACGACATGTAAACTACCAGACATGTCCCCAGAATATATTTCCATAAAGGAGTGTGATGAAAAGACCGGAGTTTGACGCGAAATACAAGGAACACCTGACCAGGAAGATACTGGACCTGAAGAAAGAAAAAGGGGCGCTTATCGTCGCCCATAATTACCAGCGCGACGAGATACAGGATATTGCCGACATAACGGGCGATTCGTACGCCCTTGCCTGCAAGGTAGCTAAGGCGAAAGAGGAACTGGTGGTCTTCTGCGGCGTGAAGTTCATGGCGGAGAGCGCTTATATGCTTAGCCCGGGAAAGACGGTGCTGCTCCCGGTCGAGGAAGCGGGATGCCCGCTCGCTGATATGATCACCGTGGAGAAGCTCAAACAGAAGAGGCAGGAGTATCCGGAAGCCGCGGTAGTATGCTACGTGAACTCTTCGGCGGCGGTCAAGGCGGAAAGCGATATATGCTGCACCTCGTCCAACGCCATACAGATCGTCAGATCCCTGAAGGAAGAGAAGGTGATCTTCGTGCCCGATAGGAACCTCGGAAGGTACGTGAGAGAGCGCGTTCCGGAAAAAGACGTGATACTATGGGACGGCTACTGCATCGTGCACAAGCGCCTGACCAAAGAAGAAGTGCTGGGGACTAAGAAACTGCACCCCGAAGCCGAGTTCATAGTGCATCCCGAGTGTCAAAAGGAGGTGCTTGACCTTGCCGACTATATAGGAAGCACGGCGGGTATGATAAAGTACGTAAAGGAATGTCCGCGCAAGGAATTCATCATCGGCACTGAAATGGGTATCATATATCGTCTTAAGCACGACAATCCGGAAAAACAGTTTTATGTTCCGGCCGACCATTTTATATGCGCCAATATGAAGCTGACGACCCTGGGATGGCTGGCAAGGTCCCTGGAGAAGGAGATCTACAAAATAGAGGTCCCCGAGGGTGTGGCGGCAAAGGCCCGCAAGGCGCTCCAGAGGATGGTAGACGTTACCGAGAACCAGATGACAGATGACAGACGTCAGAAGACAGAAGACAGATGACAGGATTACTCTTTTCTGTTCTCTGTCCTCTGTTTTCTGAAACCGGGAGTTGTGAATGGATAAAAAGACCATAGGAATTATAGGATGCGGTAACATCGGCGCAGCTCTCGCCATATATGCCGAAAAGGAACTAAAGGTCAGTATAAGCGGGATAGTTTTGTATGACATCGATCCGGAGAAGGTAAAGGACGTTTCAGAGAAGGTCGGGAATGCGCAAGTGGCAGCGAGTGCCGAAGAGGTGATCGATAAGGCGGATGTAGTCGTGGAAGCCGCTTCCCCGAAGGCGGTGCCAGGCGTTCTCGGCACGGCTATCGAAAAGGGAAAAGATATCATATTGATGAGCATAGGGGGTGTACTGGCTAACAAAGGCCTCTTGGATAAGGCGAGAGAAAAAGGCATCCGTGTTATTCTTCCCTCGGGCGCTATCTCGGGTATAGATGCTTTGAAATCAGCGCGGCTTTCCGGGATTGAAAGTGTCACGATCACGACACGGAAGGCCCCGCGTTCGATAAAGGGAGCTCCCTATCTTTCGGAAAAGGGTATAGACGTGGACCGAATAGAAGGGGAAGAGACGATATTTGAAGGGAACGCTTTAGAGGCGATAAAAGGTTTTCCGAAGAACGTCAACGTCTCGGCCCTTCTTTCCCTGGCCGGCATCGGAGCGGAAAAGACCAGGGTCAGGATAGTGGTATCCCCTTCCTACACGAAAAATATACATGAAATAGAAGTAGTAAGCGGGGCGGGGAAGATAATAACGCGCACCGAGAACGTGCCTTCGCCCGAAAATCCAAAGACGAGTTATCTCGCGGTGCTTAGCGCGATCACCGCACTGAGAAATCATCTGGATACCATCCGCATAGGGAACTGAAACATCCTTGACACTTTTTTAACTTCATGTTAACGTATCCGTGATTTAAAATGAGCGGCCAACTTATCCTCATGCTTATAGGCGGCCTCGGACTGTTCTTCTTCGGCATGCAGACAATGTCCGACGGCTTGAAGAAAATAGCCGGGGAGCGTCTTAAATCTATCCTTCACATGTTCACGAAGGTACCCCTCATCGGTGTTCTTGTCGGCGCGGCGGTCACCTGTCTTATCCAGTCTTCCAGCGCCACAACCGTGATGGTTGTCGGTTTTGTCAATGCGGGTCTTTTGGCGCTGAAACAAGCCATAGGCGTCGTGATGGGCGCGAACATAGGTACTACGTTCACCGCGTGGCTGGTATCATCTATGGCTATTTTTAAGATAACGCATTATGCCCTTCCGGCGGTAGGCATAGGTTTTGCCCTCAACACTTTCGGCAAAACGAAGAAGACGAGGTTCTGGGGACAGGTCCTTATGGGGTTCGGCCTTCTTTTTCTCGGTCTGGGCTTCATGAAAGATGCTTTTGAGCCGCTGCGGCAGAGCCCGCACGTGAGGGATATCTTCGCCAAGTTCAGCGCTAATCCCATGCTCGGCGTGCTTGTCGGCATGCTCATAACGATGCTCATCCAGAGTTCCAGCGCGACCATAGCTATAGTGCAGGTCATGGCTTTTAACGGCATCATAAGTTTCCCGGCCGCCATCCCTTTGATGCTCGGGGACGACATCGGCACAACGATAACCGCGCAACTCGCCGCCGTCGGGACCACTGTAGACGCAAGGCGCGCCGCAATGTCGCACACGCTCTTTAATGTTATCGGTGTCGGGTATTTCCTCATATTTGTTTACAACGGGTGGTTCGTCAAGGCCGTGGATTTCATTATACCCGGCCAGATCACCGCGAAGAACATAATGATCCATATCGCCGTCGCCAACAGCGCTTTCAAAATAATAAATGCCCTTGTTTTCCTGCCTTTCATAGGATTGCTGGAGAAAGCGAGCATCTGGCTTGTCCCGAAGAAAAAAGGCGCTATTGAAATGGGGCCGAAGTTCCTCGAAAAACATCTTCTCGAGACGCCGCCCATAGCAATAGAACAGGCCCGCAGGGAAACAGTGAGGATGATGGGCCTTGCCAGCAAGTCCGTTTCCAGCGCGGTCAAGAGTTTCTTTGAAAACGATCTTTCCGCCCTGAAACCCGTGGCCAAATTGGAACAGGCAGTTGATAATCTCCAGTCGGCGATAACGCAGTACCTGGTCGAACTTTCGCAGAGGGTTCTGAGCCCGGAAGAGTCGCAGGAGCTCCCGGTGCTGATACACAACGTGAACGATATAGAAAGAATAGGGGATCATTCCGAGAATATTGTGGAGCTTACGGAGCGAAAGATAGACAAAAAACTGCCTTTTTCGGAAGAGGCTATTAGCGAACTCAGGCTCATGTGGAACGAGCTCAACGGCATGATGATAGAAGCGGAAGAGGCTCTGAGGAAGAACGATTCACAAATGGCGGAAAACGTCCTGAGAAGGGAACAGCGCGTGAACAAGTTCCAGTCTGACCTGAAAAAATCACACGTGAACAGGCTCAATAGCGGTGCCTGCGACATACAGTCAGGCGTCGTTTTTATCGATTTTGTCGACAACTTGGAAAAGATAGGCGATCACCTGACGAACGTGGCCCAGGGGGTCATCGGCGAGATGAGATGGAGAGGGTACCAGGGTGAAGACATCACCGCCGAAGAAGCTTCTTCTGCTACCTAAAGT
Source organism: uncultured Planctomycetia bacterium (assembly GCA_964409365.1). GTDB lineage: Bacteria > Omnitrophota > Gorgyraeia > Tantalellales > Tantalellaceae > CAYPCX01. The sequence continues at coordinate 224,978 of CAYPCX010000001.1, forward strand.
TCCCGGAAATCCTGTCACTTACGTAAGTTGTTTCCCCCGCATCCTACTTGCCCCTCGGCGTGGATACGACGTGCAGGATAAGTTCGACCACATAACTTATGTTCACTTCGTTCCATAAGTTATGGTCTCACTTGCCCCTTGGCGTGGATACGACGTGCAGGATAAGTTCGACCACATAACTTATGTTCACTTCGTTCCATAAGTTATGGTCTCACTTGACTTTTTTCACTTCTTTTGTATAATACTCCTAACCTATTTATTTACGGGTCAATATATATCATTTATAAATACAGGAGGCTGTTATGGGAATGTGGGTCGGCATAGGACGTAAGGCCAGGCGCAGTTACGGTTTTGACGAAGTCGCTCTGGTCCCCGGTGAACTTACCATCAATCCGGAAGATGTCGACACCTCGTGTGAGATCGGGGGCATCAAGTTCCAGGTGCCCATAATGGCGTCGTCCATGGACGGTGTGGTCGACGTGGACTATGCCATAGCTATGGGCAAGCTCGGGGGTATGGCCGTACTTCACCTCGAAGGCGTTTCTACCAGGTACGATGATCCGGCGGAAGCCGTCAAAAAGATAGTAAAAAGTAACGCCAAGGAATCCACGAAAGTAATACAGGACGTCTATTCCAAGCCCATCAAGAAGAAACTCATCACCAAAAGGATAAAAGAGATCAAAAGGGCGAAAGTGCCCGCGGTGGTAAGTTGTAACCCGCAGGTAGCCGGAGAGTTCGGACCTATCGCGCGTGATGCGGGTTGCGATATTTTCTGTATACAGTCCACGGTGGTGAGCCAGAGGCACGAGTCGAGTACGTATAAACCGTTGAATCTTACCAAGTTCGTCAAAGACATGAAGATCCCCGTGCTTCTCGGTAACTGCGTGAGCTATAAGGTGGCCGTGGCTCTTATGGAGACGGGGTGCCAGGGCATCTTCGTGGGTATAGGCCCCGGGACGGCGTGCACTTCACGCGGTGTTCTCGGCATAGGCGTGCCGCAGATAACAGCTACCTGCGATTGCGCGGCCGCGAGAGATTTTTATTATAAGAAATCGGGAAGATATGTCCCGATCATCACCGACGGAGGAATGGCTACCGGTGGTGACATTTGCAAGGCCTTTGCTGCGGGTGCCGACGCGGTCATGCTCGGCAACGCGTTCGCCAGGGCCAAGGAAGCTCCCGGAAAAGGATATCACTGGGGGATGGCCATGCCCCATCCATCACTGCCCAGGGGGACGCGTATAAAAGTAGGTACGGCGGGGACGCTGGAAGAGATCCTCTTCGGTCCCGCGCGGCTTGACGACGGGACACAGAACCTCATGGGGGCACTCGCTACCAGTATGGGCAACCTCGGCGCGCATAACATCAAAGAGATGCAGCTTGTTGACATGATCATCGCACCCTCTATCCAGACGGAAGGGAAGGTCTATCAGACCGCCCAGCGCGTCGGGATGAGGAAATAACCACTTCTCAAATTTACTTTGATCTATCATGGCCGGACCACGATCTGATTTTGTACACCTGCATGTTCACACGCAGTACAGCCTGCTCGACGGCGCCTGCCAGCTCGACGAGCTCCTGGACCGCGCCTCAAAATATAACATGCCGGCGTGCGCCATAACGGATCACGGCAACATGTTCGGCGCCATAAATTTTTACCAGAAGGCCAAAGCCCGGGGGATCAAACCCATAATAGGCTGCGAGATATATGTCGCGCCGGAAAGCCGGTTTGACAAGACAAGCCACGGCATAAAAGGGGCTTCCTACCATCTGCTTCTTCTGGCCAAGAACCTGACAGGATACAGGAACCTTCTCGAGATAGTTTCGATCGGCTACCTGGAAGGGTTCTATTACAAACCGAGGGTGGACAAGGAGGTCCTGGGCCGGTGCAGTAAAGGCCTTGTCGCCATGTCGGCCTGCCTCAAGGGGGAAGTGTCGCATTTTCTGCTTTCCGATCAGTGGGACCAGGCGAAAAGGGCCGCCGCGGAATATGCCGATATATTCGGCAAAGAAAACTTTTACCTGGAAATACAGGAGAACAACCTGGAGGAGCAGCGCCGCCTGAACGCGGGTTTAGTTAAACTGGCCCGGGAACTCGATATACCGGTGGTCGCGACCAACGACGTGCATTATCTCGATAAGGACGACGTGAAGGCGCACGACGCGCTTCTTTGCATACAAACCGGCACGACCATCGACGAGACCAATCGCATGAAGTTCCACACCGACCAATTGTATTTCAAAACGGCCGATGAGATGAAGGAGTCGTTCGCGGAGCTTCCGGAAGCCATATCGAATACCACGAAGATCGCGGATATGTGCCAACTGGAGCTCGATTTCGACGAACTTCACCTCCCGCGGTTCACCGCACCGGACGGGGAGGACAACGACGCTTTTTTCAGGCGCCTTGTCGAAGAGGGGCTTAAAAAGCGTTACAGCGAGATCACAGTGCAGATAACCGAGCGCGTCGGGAACGAGATTAGGATAATCCAGGACCTGGGGTATGTCAGTTATTTCCTGATAGTGTGGGATTTCATAAACCGCGCCAAACAGATGGGCATACCTGTCGGTCCGGGGAGGGGCTCAGCGGCCGGGAGCATAGTAAGTTACGCCCTCGGTATTACCGATATAGACCCGCTTAAATACGGGCTCATCTTCGAACGTTTTCTCAATCCCGAGAGGGTCACCATGCCCGACATAGACATAGATTTCTGTTTCGAGAGAAGGAACGAGGTAATAGATTACGTCATAGACAAGTACTCGAAGGCTAACGTCGCACAGATAATAACGTTCGGCACAATGATGGCCAAAGGCGTCCTCAGGGACGTGGGAAGGGTCATGGCCATACCGTACGCGGAAGTGGACAAAATAGCGAAGCTGGTCCCCAACGACCCGGGGATCACGCTGGACCAGGCGCTTGAGATAGAACCCGAGCTTGCGCACATATACGAGGACGATCCGACGATAAGACAGCTTATTGACACCTCAAGGAGGCTGGAGGGCCTTAACAGGCACGTTTCCATTCACGCGGCAGGCGTGGTCATCTCTGACAAACCTTTGCTGAAACGTATACCGCTTTTCAAGACGGGTGACGACCAGATCATTACCGGGTTCGACATGAAGTCACTTGAGAAAATAGGCATGCTCAAGATGGACTTCCTGGGTCTCAAGACGCTCACGGTCATCCAGCAGACGACGCAGATCGTCAAACGCACCCGGGAAAAGGATGTCCGCATGGAGGATATCCCCCTCGACGATAAACGCACTTTTGACCTCCTGGCCAGGGCCGAGACCGCGGGTGTGTTCCAGCTTGAATCCGGCGGGATGAGAGACCTCTTGAGGAAGCTCAAACCGGAAAAGTTCGAGGAGCTCATAGCGATCCTCGCGCTTTACCGGCCCGGTCCCATGGGCAGCGGCATGCTTGACGAGTTCATAAAAAGGAAACAGGGCCATATTGACGTCAAGTATGATCACCCGGCGTTGGAACCTATACTGAAGGAGACTTACGGCATCATCGTCTTCCAGGAACAGGTCATGAACATAGTGTCCGCGCTGGCCGGTTTCAGCATGGCAGAAGCGGATAACGTCCGCAAGGTCATGTCCAAAAAGAATCCCGAAGCCATGGCCGAACTGAAGGAAAAGTTCCTGCGCGGCACGGGTAGGAACGGAGTGGGCAGGATAACGGCCGAGAAGATATACGATCTCATAGCGTACTTTGCCGGTTACGGGTTCAACAAATCCCACAGCGCCGCTTACGCGATGATCAGCTACAGGACGGCGTACCTCAAGGCGAACTACCCCGTGGAATTCATGACGGCCCTTCTCACGAGCGAGAAGAACAACACCGATAAGATATCCGACTATATCAACGAGTCGATAAGAATGGGTATCGATATACTGCCTCCCGACGTGAACGAGAGTTTCAAGGATTTCACGGTGGTCGGGGAGGACATCCGTTTCGGCCTTTCGGCCGTGAAGAACGTGGGCTCCGGCGCGGCGGATTCGATAATAACCACCAGGCAGGAGAGCGGCAAGTTCGAATCGCTTTACGACTTCGCGGAAAAAATAGATCCCAGGATGGTCAACAGGAAGGTCACGGAAAGCCTCATCAAGTGCGGGGCCTTCGATTCCACCGGCATCTACAGGTCACAGGCGATAGCCGTACTTGACAAGGTACTGGACATGGCGGGCAAGACGCACAAGGACAGGCGCAACGGGCAGTTGTCCTTCTTCGATGACGCGCACGCGGATGAAAGTTTCAAGGAGACCTTCCGGGAAGTACCCGACATTCCCGAATGGCCGGAGCATGAACTCCTTTCCAGCGAAAAAGAGATGCTCGGTTTTTACATCACAAAACATCCGCTGGCCAGGTTCGAACGGCTCCTTAACGCGTATTCGACCTGCGGTATATCAGAACTTTCCGGCTTATCTGACGGGCAGGAGGTCCTCGTAGGGGGGATAATCAACAAGGCCAAGATCACGGTCACTCGCAAGAAGGCCGAAAAAATGGCCATCGTGACCCTGGAAGACCTGGAAAGCTTCGTAGAGGTGCTGGTCTTTCCAAAGACCTACAGGAAAGATCCGGAGCTCGTCAAGGAAGACAACATGGTCTACGTACATGGGCGCCTGAACCTTCGTGAGGAAGAACCCAAAATAGTGGCCGAGGATATCATACCGCTCGAAAAGGTCAAAGAACGTTTCACCAGGTCCGTACTGATACGGCTCTCTACCACCGGCCTTGAGGAGAACATGCTCAAGGGTATAAGGAGGGTCATCAGGAAATACAAGGGTAAGATCCCCGTGTACATAGACCTCTTGTCGCCCGAAGGGCGGAAGATACGGCTTTCTACGGATAAAGATATGTCGGTATTCCCGACTGACGATCTTATAGGCGAGATGGAGCAAATAGCCGGGACGGGCAATGTGAAGCTCCTGACGAAGTAAAAGGGTATATTAGCGTTGACACGGAACATAACCCGTGTTAATATAAGCACTTAAATAAAGTTAACGAAGGGAGGAATAAATGACTAAAAAAGACATCATTCTTAAGATCTCCGAGGACACCGGCCTGAAGCAGGTCGAGGTCAAAGAGGTCGTCCAGCGCACCTTTGATATGATCGTCGACAGCCTGGGCAAGGGCAAAAAGGTCGAGCTCAGGAACTTCGGCATCTTCAAGGTAAAGACCCGCAAGGGCAGGATGGGGCGCAATCCCAGGACAGGCGCCAGTGTCTCGATACCCGACAAGAAGGTAGTGGCCTTCAAGCCGGGCATGAAGATGAAGATCGACGTTGAAGCCATATAACCGGCTAAAAGGGTTGATGTGACTGGCAAGCTCAAGTACAGATCATTGAGAGGCATGCCGGATGTCCTTCCCGAGAACGCGGCCCTTATGAGCTGGGCCGAGGGAAAGGCCCGGGAGGTCTTCCGGGTGTTCGGTTACGAGGAGATACGAACGCCTCTTCTGGAAGAGACGGAAGTCTTCACCCGCAGCATAGGCGAAGATACCGATATCGTGGAAAAGGAGATGTATTCCTTTTCCGACAGGGGAGGGAAGAGTGTCTCCCTGCGGCCCGAGGGAACGGCTTCCGTGATCCGGGCATATATTGAACACGGGTGGCATAAGGAGGCTGACCTTGTGAAGCTTTTTTATGCCGGTCCCATGTTCCGGGGGGAACGTCCTCAGAAGGGCCGGCTCAGGCAGTTCCATCAAATAGGCGCCGAGATCATCGGCGGTTCTGACCCGTACATCGATGCCGAGCTCATTTTCAACCTTGACGTGCTTCTCAGGACACTCGAGGTGGATGATTTCACTATACTTTTGAATTCACTGGGCTGTGTCAAGGACCGTGAGCGTTACAAGAAGGCCCTTTCGGCATATCTGGAAAAAAAGATGTCACGGCTTTGCGATGACTGCAAGCGCAGGGCCGGGACCAACGTCCTGCGCGTCCTGGACTGTAAAAGGGAAGGGTGCCGGGACGTCGTGAAGAACGCGCCGGGAGTGCTGGATCACCTGTGCGGTGAATGCCTCAAGGACTACGAGACCCTTAAAAAGGTCCTTTCGGACGCGGGCGTCAGCTTTCGGGAAAAAAAGGACATGGTAAGAGGGCTCGATTACTATACCCGGACCATTTTCGAGGTCGTCCATCCCGCTCTGGGTTCGCAGGATGCCATAGCGGCCGGGGGCAGATATGATAACCTGACCGAACAGATGGGCGGACCCGACGTAGGGGCGACAGGGTACGCGATAGGCCTCGAAAGGCTGTTTCTGATCATCGGGAAGAAGGGTGTCCCGCCCGCGCGAGCGGGAGTACTTGTGATACCGGTAGAGGAAAAGGCGCGCATGGAAGCTTTCCGTATCACGAGACATCTACGCATTTCAGGTGTACCTTCCGAGATGGACCATTCCGGAAGGTCGCTGAAAGGGCAGATGCGCAAGGCCCATAAAGAGGGGAGAAGGTTCGTTATACTGCTCGGAGAGGATGAGATCAGAGAAGCGAGAGTGCTCGTCAAGGACATGGAAGCCGGCGAGCAGAAAGAACTGTCCCTGGACGAAGCGACCGTTTATCTGAAGGAAAAACTGTGATTTGGTCCGCGGTTTATGGTCTACAACCTGTGGGCTGGCAACTGTGAACAGTGGACAATAAGTTGTTATAAAAGGGAACGGATGATACGCACACACACTTGCGGTGAATTAACGGCAAAGGACATCAAAAGGGATGTCGTGCTTTGCGGGTGGATAGTCGCCAGAAGGGATCACGGCGAGATAATCTTCATGGACCTCTGGGACAAGCACGGCATGACGCAGATCGTCTTTGACCCCGAAGAGAACAAGACAGCTCATGAAAAAGCCCATCAGCTGCGCAATGAGTACTGCGTGAAGATCTATGGCAAGGTCGCTAAAAGGCCCGAAGGCACGATCAACCCGAAAATAACGACAGGCGAGATCGAAATAGACGTGGACAAAATAGAAGTTCTTTCCGAATCCGACACGACCCCGTTCGAGATAAGGGAAGACTGGGGAAAGAAGAATATCTCGGAAGAGGTCCGTCTCAAGTACAGGTATCTGGACCTCAGACGTCCCTCGATGCTGGAGAGGCTCCGCATAAGGCATAAGGTCTGCAAGTCTTTCTCCGATTTCCTTGACGGGGAGGGTTTTATATCGGTGGAAACGCCCATGCTCACCAAGTCCACCCCGGAAGGAGCAAGGGATTATCTGGTGCCCTGCAGGATACAGCAGGGCAGTTTCTACGCGCTTCCGCAGTCGCCGCAGATATTCAAACAGCTTCTCATGGTAGGGGGGGTCGAAAAATATTTCCAGATAGTCAGATGTTTCCGCGATGAGGATCTCCGCGCCGACAGACAACCGGAGTTCACGCAGCTCGACATGGAGATGTCGTTCGTCGAACAGGACGACATTTTCGACGTTTGCGAACGCATGTTCAAAAAGCTTTTCAAGGACGTAGCGGGAGTGGATATAAAGATCCCTTTCCGGAGGATGGATTATGACGAAGCGATGGACCGTTACGGCAGCGATAAACCGGACACGCGTTTCGATCTTTTCCTGCATGACCTGGCCGGGGAGGTGAAAGATTGCGATTTCAAGATATTCAGGGACGTCCTCGCCGCGGGAGGCAGGGTGATGGGGCTCGCCGCGCCGGGTTACGGCGGGATAAGCAGGAAAGAGATAGATGACCTTACTTCTTTTGCCGCCGATCACGAAGCCCGGGGGCTGGCGTATTTCAAGGTGGAAGAAAACGGACTCGTTTCCCCGGTCGCGAAGTTCTTCTCTAAAGGAACGCTTGAGGCCCTGCGCGAGAGGACCGGCGCGAAGACGGGCGACATGATATTCATGGTCGCCGACGCCGACAAAGATATCGCGCGCGGAGCGCTCGGCGCTCTAAGGCTCAAGATCGGCAGGGACAAGGGTTTAATAGACCAGGACAGGTTCGACCTTCTCTGGGTGGTTAACTTCCCGCTTTTCAAGTGGAACAGGGATGAGAAGAGATGGGTATCGGAACACCACCCGTTCACGTTGTTCAGGGAAGAGGACATGGAGTTCCTGGACAAGGGCGAGCTCGATAAGGTCAGGTCGCTGTCCTATGACTGCGTCCTGAACGGGAGCGAGATAGCTTCGGGCAGCATAAGGATACACAGGAGGGACATACAAAAGAAGATATTCGACACGCTCGGCCTGACAAAGGAGGAGTGCGAAGTAAAGTTCGGCTTCCTGCTGGAAGCCTTCAAGTATGGCCCTCCTCCGCACGGGGGGCTGGCTTTCGGTATAGACAGGCTGATAACCATGTTCACGAAGGACCAGTCTATCCGTGAGGTCATCCCGTTCCCCAAGACGCAGAAAGGCGTTTGCCCTCTTACCGGGGCGCCGACACCGGTGGATAACAAACAGCTCGGGGAATTGGGACTGAAGTTAGTAAAAGCGAGAAACAATGACAAATGACAAAATCCAAATGACAAAAGTTTTGTCATTTGTGCTTTGATATCTGTCATTAACAAAGGGGGACGGTATGCGTAAGATATTCCTTCTGTTAATAGTTGCAGGCGTTGTGACGGCGGTTTTTTCGGGTGTTAAAGCCGATGCTATAGACATTTATACCTTCAAGAAAGACCGGGTGGACCAGACCATGGGCGGCAACAGGGGATACATAAGCGGTAAACCCGCCGACATGAAACCCGAAACGCTGCACAGGAAAAGGACGCTGATAGGCGTGGACATAGAGCTTCCCTCGGGCAGGTCTTCCGCTTCCGACGAAGAGAGCGAACCGGCCACTGAAAAAGAACCGGTGCAGAAGAAAGCCGCGCCCGCGCCGAAAAAGGAACAGGTCAAAAAGACAGTTGTCGTCGACCAGGAATTCGAGGAAGAAGAATATATAAAATGACAAGGTCGGGACAGGTTCTCCGCAGCAGCATAAATTGCGGGAGGAAACCAGTCCCGTTATTTTCAGTTCTATAATGGCGGAAGCAACGATACAGATCAATAACGATTCCGAGGCTAAGGCCCTTTTCGGGAAACACGACGAGAACCTGAAAAAGATAGAAAAGGCTTTCGGCGTGACCACGTCCTTTCGCGACGGGACGCTTAAGCTCTCGTCCGAAGACAGGGATTCCCTGAAGAAGGCCGAAAATATACTGAATGAATTCCTGGCCGTAGTGAGGGAAGGCGTGCACCTTTCCCCGCGGGACGTAAAATACGCCATCAAGAACAAGAACATTTCCATGAAGCTGCATGACATCTACCTGGACAGGATAGAGGTCTTTTCCAAACGGGCGTACGTGACGCCCAGGAGCGAAGGACAGAAACGTTACATAGACGCGATAAGGAAACACGACATAGTCTTTGGCATCGGTCCCGCGGGTACGGGCAAGACGTATCTGGCCATGGCCATGGCCGTCAACGCTCTCAGGAAGAACATCGTTTCGCGTATAATCCTGACCCGCCCCGCGGTCGAAGCCGGCGAGAGCCTGGGATTTCTGCCCGGGGACATCTACGAGAAGGTCAATCCCTATCTCAGGCCGCTTTATGACGCGCTTTACGACATGGTGGAACCCCATATGATAAAGGATTATCTCGACAGGGGTATAATAGAGGTGGCCCCGCTCGCGTTCATGAGGGGGAGGACTCTCAACGATTCGTTCATCATCCTGGATGAGGCTCAGAACTCGACACCCGAACAGATGAAGATGTTCCTCACCCGCATAGGTTTCGATTCAAAGACGGTCATAACGGGAGATGTCACGCAGAGCGACCTTCCCAAAGGAAGGAAGTCGGGTCTTTTACACGTGAAATCGCTCCTGGAGCGTATAGATGGCATAGAGTTCGTCATGCTGAAAGGTCTGGACGTGGTGAGGCATGAACTGGTCCAGAAGATAATAAAGGCGTACACGGAGGAAGCGGGATCCGGAGATGAATAAAGAACTGAAAAAGCAGGGAGTAGAAGGCATAGTGGGCATTCTGAAAAGGAATGAAACGTTCTCGATACTTTTGATATTTTTGTTCCTGGTGGCGGCCCTTTCCAGCATATTCATCAGTCCGCGTTTTTACCATGGTATCGTGAACGAGGGCGATGTCGCTCTCAAAGAAGTATTCGCGCCGTATGATTTCACTTATTTTTGGGGAGTGGACGAGGAGGGAACACAAAAAGCCAGAAAAGAAGCAGTAGAAGCGGTACCATATTTTCTGTATCGCGATATCGACTCCGAGGAAAAAACAAGATCGCGGCTGGGCAGGTTCTTCGACGCCCTGAAACAGCAGAAGCAGGAGGAGGCCGCTCTGGACGTGAAAATAGCGGCCGTTAAAAAAGAGGGTGGAACAGACTTGTCCGACAGGGACATCCGGTCGCTCATGGATCACCCGGATGCGGACGCCCTGAGGAGCACGACCCTTGAGATCCTCGACAAGATCTACCTGCTTGGTTTTATCGGCAAAAACAATATCGAGATGCTTAAGAAAGAGCAGGCGGAGAAGGTCATTATATTTGATAGGGCTACGGGTGTGTATGTAGAACGCGACGCGCAGGACCTTCTCGACGAGGACAGGATGAAGGAGACCGTGCGCGAGATGGTCACGGAAGACCTTGACGCGAACAGGAAGACCAAACAGGCGGACGAGGCTCTGCTGACCGGGTACATATCGCCGAACCTCGAGCCGGACGAGAAGACCACTTTGGACGAGAGGGAAGAGGCTCTTAATAAGACAGAGCCGATATACAAGAGCTGGACCGTGAAGAAGAACGAGCTCATCATCGGTAAAGGCATGAGGGTAAGCGCCCGGCATGTCGCGCAGATAACGCAGATAAGGAGCATTTTTAGGCCCGGCAAGTCCCCGGTGTTCTTTTTCGGCGTACTCCTTCTTTTTGCCCTCATGGGCCTTGCCGCGGGCATTTTTACGGCCTTTAACCGGAAAATGAATTTCCTGAGGAACACCAAGGAGATCGCGATCGTCCTTATCAATATGCTGCTGGTTATCGTGATCTCGGATTTCATAGTGCAGTCCCCGCAGCCCAGTTATTTCATCCCGATGGCGAGCGTAGGAATGCTTATCACGCTTCTTGTGGGTTTCAATATAGGTTTCTTGAGCGTGGTCATCATGAGCATACTGATCTCTGTCCTTGTCGGCGGGAAGGTGGAACTGGCATTCGTACTGTTCATAGGGAGCGTAGTAGGTATGTTCGCCGTCAGGGAGGCGCGGCGCCGCGCGAATATATTGTGGGCCGGCCTTTTTGTGGGCCTGGCGAAGTTCCTCGCGATAGTCAGTATTGGCCTCATAAACAACATGGATATCGATTTTTTCCTGGACGACGGCGTTTGGGGCATAGCCAGCGGCATGTTGTCGGGTTTCATTGTCATGGGTCTTCTCCCCGTGTTCGAACATTTCTTTAAGGTGCCCACTAATATCAGCCTGCTGGAGTTATCCGACCTTAATCATCCGCTTCTCAGGAAACTGGCGGTCGAGGCCCCGGGCACATACCATCACAGTATAATGGTAGGGAACCTCGCCGAGGCGGCCTGTGACGCGATAGGGGCGAACAGCCTGCTGGCGCGCGTGGGCGCATATTATCATGATATCGGCAAGATGACCAAGGCGGAATATTTCAGCGAGAACGAGATGGGCGCCGGCAGCAAGCATTCCAAGCTCACGCCGCAGATGAGCGCGCTTATCATAGGTAAGCACGTGAAGGAAGGCGTCGAGATGGCCAATAAGTATAAGCTCAACAAGACGATAATCGACTTCATCAACCAGCACCACGGCACCAGTCTGATACAGTATTTTTACCAAAAGGCCATCGAAAAATCCCCGCAGGGTGAAGAGCTTAACGAAGCGGTTTACCGTTATCCCGGGCCCAGGCCGCAGACGAAGGAAAGCGCCATAGTGCTTCTCGCGGACTCGGTAGAGGCATCGAGCAGGTCTCTTGAGGAACCGACCCCTTCGAGCATAAGGAATCTCGTAAGGAAGATAGTGAACAACAAGTTCATAGACGGCCAGCTTGATGAGTGCGACCTCACGCTCAAGGACATGCACAAGATAGCGGAGAGCTTCGTGAGGGTGCTCATGGGTTTTTTCCACACGCGGCTAAGCTATCCCGAAGACGTGAAAAAGGACAATAGCGGACAACCAGATGAGAATAACGGTAAACTGCGAAAACAGAAACCGCCGAAGAAAAGTTGATCTTTCAAAAGCGAAGAAAGTAGCCGAGACCGTATTGAAGACCTTCGGCAAAAAAGACGCCGTGGTGAACATTGTCTTTATCAGCAACCAGAAGATAAGGGCGCTCAACCGCATGTATCTCGGCAAGGACTCTTCGACGGATGTCCTTGCCTTCCCGAGCGGGGATACTGCGGGTCTCAGGTCTCAGGTCTCAGGTCTCAGGAAAGGTTTTCTGGGGGACGTGGCGATATCGTCGGACAAAGCGGCCGGGAACGCCGGGGAATACGGCACTGCTTTCAAAGAGGAAATAGCCCTTTACGTGATACACGGGGTCCTGCACCTCCTGGGGTACGATGACAGGACGAAAAAAAGCAGAAAAGTTTTACAGCGAAAAGAACATGAGCTCCTACAAAAAGCAAAAGCAGTCATATAGAGGCGACACTTTTTTCCACAGCGTCTCCGCGGCCCTGGAGGGGATAGTGCACGTGCTCAAGCAGGAGCGCAGTATGCGCCTGCATTTTCTCATAGGTTTTCTTGTCGTCATAATGGGCATCTACCTGGGGCTGAGCTCGGTAGAGTTCATGATCCTCTGTCTCGCCGTGAGCTTTGTCCTGGTGTCAGAGATGGTCAACACCGCCATCGAGCATTTTGTGGACATTATGAGGGAAGAGTTCCATCCCGTGGCCAAGATCGTAAAGGATATAGCCGCGGCCGCGGTGTTCGTCAGCGCCGTGAACGCGACCATAGTAGGATATTTTCTGATAATAAAACAGCTGGATTTCGGACTGAAGGATTCCTTTCTGAGGATCAAGCAGTCGCCGTGGCATATAACGCTGATAGCTCTTCTGATAGTCGTGGGACTGGTGCTTTTTGTTAAAATATTGCGCGGCGAAAGATCGCTCTTGAGGGGCGGAATGCCCAGCGGGCATACCGCCGTGGCGTTCGCGATATGGACGGCGGTCTCACTGGTGACCGGGAATATCCTGGTGAGCGTGCTGGTGCTTTTGCTTGCCCTTATTATCGCGAGAAGCCGGCTGATAAACGGATTGCACACGCTGTGGGAGATCATAGCCGGGGCATTTCTGGGCACTTTGGTGACGCTCTTGGTGTTTCAGTTACTTTCGTAAAGTATCGAGTATCAAGTATCAAGTATCAAGGGTTGAGGAGGAGATAGAGATGAAGAGGATATGGAACAATTTTTTCGTGAGCTTCCTGAACGGGATAGTCATTCTTCTTCCGGTCGCTATAACGGTACTTATTATCAGGTACCTGGTGATCAAGCTCAACCAGGCGATACTGAACCCGCTTTTGAAAATAATAGCTTTGGATATGCAGGGAGCGGAAGTATTTTTGGCCAAGGGCGCCATCCTGGTCTTTGTAATAGCCGTTATCGCCCTCATAGGATGGGGCGCCAAGATATTCATAATAAACCGTGTGTTCGCTTTCGGCGAGGGCATACTGCTCAGGGTACCTATAATGGGAAGGATATACAGAGCCGTGAAACAGATATCCTCCGCGTTTTTGGGGCAGGGCAAGACCATATTCAAACAGGTCGTGCTCGTGGAATACCCTCGCAAGGGGCTGTATTCGCTGGGGTTCACGACGGGTATTTCCAGGGGGGAGCTAAGGGATTCTGTCGGGCAGAGCTGTATCAATGTGTTCGTCCCGACTACGCCGAACCCGACCAGCGGGATATTCATCGTAGTGCCGAAGGATAACATACAGTTCCTCAAGATGAGCGTGGAAGAGGGCATGAAGATGGTCGTCTCCGGAGGTTCGGTGTCCCCGCCGTACGAAGCGGACAAGGAAGACGAATAGAAGATGGCGACGGCCCAGAGCGCGGAAGGGATCATACTCAGGAAGTATTACCTGAGGGAGACAAGCTACATACTTGTCGTGTTCACGAAGGAATTCGGCAAGATAAAAGGGGTTCTCAAGGGGATCAGGAACCCATACCCGCAGTTCGCGGGGAACTTCGAGATATTCACGCTTTGCCAGCTGCTCTTTTACAGAAAGAAGAAGAAAGGCATGGACCTTATCACCCAGTGCGAGGCGATGGATCTCTTTTACCCCGTGAGAAAAGACATAGAAAGGTTGACATACGCCAGTTATTTTATAGAATTGGTAGAAACGATCACCAGCGATCATGATGTCAACGAGGGCCTTTATGAAGTTCTCCTCGAGAGCCTGAAGCTCCTGGCCACCGACTCCAGCCCCAGGCGTGTCGGGAGGATATTCGAACTTAAACTGCTCGACTCGCTGGGCCTCAGGCCCATGCTTGAGGGATGCGCCGTCTGCGGAAGGGCCGCGGAGGACAAGGTCCGGTTCAGCGCGGCGAACGGCGGTTTGCTCTGCGGCGGATGCGCGGGATCCGACGAGACGGCTTTTCCCGTATCCAGGGGCGCTGTGAATTTCATGCGCAAGATACTGGTCAGCCCTATCTATAGGACTGCGCAGATAAAGGTAAGCAGGGAAGTCGGGAAAGAGATCGAAAGGATATTGAAAAGGTTTGTCGGGTATCACGTGGCAAGGCCCGTAAGGTCGATGAGGTTCCTCGAGCAGCTGCAAAAACAGAGATTGATAAATTAGCCGTAGAAGGGCGAAAAAAATGACAGAAGTCACATTAAAGGATATAGCCAACCTGTGTAAAAGGCGCGGTTACATATTCCAGGACAGCGAGATATACGGCGGTATAGGGAGCGTGTGGGACTACGGGCCACTTGGCGTGGAACTCAAAAAAAGCGTCAAGGACCAATGGTGGAAATCCATGGTGTACGAACGCGACGACGTCGAGGGACTTGACGCCGCTATACTGATGAACCCCGAGACCTGGAAAGCTTCCGGACACGTCGCTTCGTTCGCGGATATGCTCTCTGACTGCAGGGACTGCAAGAAGAGGTTCCGGATAGACAAGATCAAAGGCGATAAGTGCCCCGAATGCGGCGGGGAGCTCACCGAACCCAAGAGCTTTAACCTGATGTTCAAGACGCAGGTAGGGTCGGTCGAAGGCGAGGCCCAGGACGTGTATATGAGGCCTGAGACGGCGCAGGGCATCTTCGTCAATTTCGAGAACATACTCGTGGCATCCAGGAGAAAACTCCCGTTCGGCGTGGCACAGATTGGCAAGGCTTTCCGCAACGAGATAACCACGGGAAATTTCACGTTCAGGAGCCGGGAGTTCGAGCAAATGGAGCTGGAATATTTCGTTAAACCCGGCGAGGACGAAAAGTGGTACGAATACTGGCTGGACGCGCGGATGAGCTGGTACCTCTCGCTGGGGATAAGGAAGGAGAACCTGAAGCTCCGTGAGCACGAGAAAGAAGAGCTGGCACATTACGCCAAAAGGTGCCACGATATAGAATACCTTTTCCCGATGGGCTGGTCGGAGCTCGAGGGAGTGGCCAACAGGACGGATTTTGACCTCAAGCAGCATTCCCGGATCAGCGGGAAAGAGTTGACCTATTTTGACGACGCGACCGAAGAACGTTTTACGCCTTACGTAATAGAGCCTTCAGGGGGAGTGGACAGGGCGGTCCTGGCGTTCCTGGTAGATTCGTATCGCAGCGAGGTCGTGAAGGACAGGAAACGGGTGTACCTTTCACTGGACAGGCGCCTGGCGCCGATCAAGATCGCGGTGCTGCCGCTTCTTAAGAACAGGCCGGAGATAGTGGAGATGGCACGCAGGATACGCGACGATATCGGCGGGAACTACCGGGTCGTCTACGATGATACCGCCGCTATCGGGCGGCTTTACCGCCGGCAGGACGAGATAGGCACGCCTTTCTGCGTGACGGTCGACGTGGATTCGCTGACGGACGGCAAGGTCACGGTCAGGGAAAGGGATTCGATGGGCCAGGACAGGATCGAGGCCTCGAAGCTCAAGGAGTATATGACGGAAAAATTCGGATTCTGACCAAGAACATACATCGGGTGTATAATAATACACCCGATGTATAAACAAAAGGAGGAGTGAAGAAGATGGCAAAGAAGGTGAAAAAGGCAACTGCGACGAAAAAGAACAGATCTAAGAAAAATGTATATTTTTTCGGGGACGGCAAGGCCGACGGCAAGGCCGAGATGAAGAACCTTCTTGGTGGTAAGGGGGCCAACCTCGCCGAGATGGCGGGTCACCCGAGCCTGAGGATACCTGTGCCGCCCGGATTCACGATAACTACAGATGTGTGCACATATTACTACAAGAATAAAGGCAAATATCCCACAGGCCTTAAGGAAGAGGTCCAGACCGCCTTGAAGAAGGTGGAAAAGGCGATGGGCAAGAAGTTCGGCGACCCGAAAGATCCGCTTCTTGTTTCAGTGCGTTCCGGCGCCCGCCAGTCGATGCCCGGGATGATGGAGACCGTTCTTAACGTGGGGCTGACGTCCAAGACCATAGACGGCCTGATACAGCGGTCGGGTAGCGAGCGCTTCGCCTACGACGCTTACAGACGTCTTATCACCATGTACTCGGACGTTGTTATGGAAAAAGCCGCTGGCCTGGAACCCGAAGAGGGTAAGGGCATACGCCAGCAGCTGGAGAAGCTGCTTGCGCAAAAGAAAAAACAAAAAGGCGTTACGCTGGATACCGACCTCGATGCTGGAGATCTCAAGGACCTTTGCGGGAAGTACAAGAAAAAGGTCAAGGAAGTTCTCGGTAGGGCATTCCCGGATGACGCCATGGAACAGCTCTGGGGAGGGGTGGGCGCGGTGTTCACCTCATGGAACGGGAAGCGTGCCATTTCATACCGCCGCATTGAGAACATCCCCGACGAGTGGGGCACGGCCGTGAACGTCCAGACGATGGTGTTCGGGAACATGGGCGATAATTCCGCTACGGGAGTCGCGTTCACGCGTAACCCGGGTAACGGTGACAACAAGTTCTACGGCGAATACCTGGTCAATGCACAGGGCGAGGACGTCGTAGCAGGAACAAGGACGCCCGCGCCGATAAACAAAAACTCCCAGAGCGACCACAACAAGGACCTCGTGATGCTGAGCGCTCTCATGCCCAGGATATACAAACAGCTTGACAGCATCCAGAAGAGACTGGAAAAACATTACCACGACATGCAGGACATCGAGTTCACCATAGAGGATGGACGGCTTTTTCTTCTACAGACACGTGTGGGCAAACGCAACGGCCCCGCCGCGGTGAAGATGGCCGTCGATATGGTGAAGGAAGGGCTGATAAACAAGAAGACGGCTGTCATGAGGGTCAAACCTGCACAGCTTGACGAACTTTTGCACCCGATCATCGACCCGATGGCCGAGAAGACGAATAAATTCATAGCCAAGGGACTCCCGGCGGGTCCCGGCGGAGCAAACGGCCAGATCGTCTTTGATTCCGACACGTCGGTCGAATGGGCCAACGAAGGGAAGAAGGTCATACTTGTTCGCGAAGAGACCAATCCCGAGGACGTCGAAGGTATGAGGGCCGCCCAGGCGATACTTACTGCTCGCGGAGGCATGACATCCCATGCGGCTCTCGTGGCTCGCGGCTGGGGAAAATGCTGTATCGTCGGTTGCGGTGATATGGAAGTGGATTATTACACGAAGACGCTGGAAGTGCATGGCAAGGTTTTCAAAGAGGGCGATAAGATCACACTGAACGGCACCAAGGGCCTTGTATATGAAGGCGTGCTCCCCATGATAGACGCCACCAAAGAGAATAAAGTGCTCAACGACTTTCTCAAGATGTGTGACAGCGTGCGGAAAATGGGCATAAGGACCAATGCGGACACCCCGGAGGATGCCAGAAAAGCGCGCCTCTTCGGAGCGGAAGGCATAGGTCTTTTCAGGACCGAGCACATGTTCTATGGCGAGGGTTCCGAAGCGGCTCTTTTTAAGCTCCGCAAGATGATACTTTCGGATACGACCGAGGAAAGAACAGAAGCGCTTAAGGAACTTTTCCCGTACGTGAAAGCCGACATCAAGGGTACGCTTGAGGCCATGGCGGGCCTGCCGGTGACCATACGGCTCCTGGACCCGCCGCTTCATGAGTTCGTTCCGCACCAGAGGGAACAGCTCGAGGAGCTGGCTAGAAGTCTGAACATAGGCATGGAGCGTCTTGAGAAGCGCGTAGCCCTCCTCAGGGAGAGCAACCCCATGATGGGGCATCGCGGCGTGCGTCTGGGCGTCACTTATCCCGAGATCACCGAGATGCAGGCTCGTGCGATCATGGAGGCCGCGGCCGAGCTTATCAAGGCCGGCAAGAAGGTGTATCCCGAGATAATGATACCCGTCGTCGGCGCTGAAGAGGAAATAGTGAACCAGAAAGAGATAATCAGTCGTGTTTACGACGAGGTGAAAAAGAAATACAAGCTCAAGAGCTTGCCGGTGCTCGTGGGTACCATGATAGAGATACCGCGCGCCGCACTTACCGCTGACAAGATAGCGGAGGCGGCCGAGTTCTTCTCGTTCGGGACAAACGACCTGACGCAGATGAGTTACGGTTTCTCGCGTGACGATATGGGCAGCTTCCTTGCTCCGTACCTGGAAAAGCACATACTTCCCAAGGATCCGTTCCAGTCGCTTGATACCGAGGGCGTCGGGCAGCTGGTAAAGGTGGGCATCGAGCGGGGAAGGAAGACCAGGCCGAAACTCAAGGTAGGTATCTGCGGCGAACATGGAGGCGACCCGGACTCCATTAATTTCTGTTACAAGGCAGGCATGAACTACGTCAGTTGTTCTCCGTTCCGCGTGCCGATAGCGAGACTTGCCGCCGCGCAGGCAGCGATAAGAGATTGTAAGGTATAAAGAAAGGATAGGTCGCAGGTATCAGGTCTCAGGTGTTAGGGTAAAGAAGAAGACGTGTCTTTATCCAACGGCCTGAAACCTGGAACCTGAAACCTGAAACCTGAATATGGACGCAATAAAACTTTATCTCAAAGACATACGCGACCTGCCGCTCCTTAAGCCGGACGAGGAAAAAGCGCTGGCGAACAAGGTCAAGAAGGGCAACAAAAAAGCCAGGCAGCAGATGATCAAGAGCAACCTGCGCCTTGTCATCAACATCGCCAAGAAGTACAGCTATCTCGGCGTGCCGATGCTGGACCTTATAGAGGAGGGTAACCTGGGCCTCATGAAGGCCGTCAGCAAGTACGACCCTGACAAAGGTTACCGTTTCTCGACATACGCCGCGTGGTGGATAAAACAGTATATCACCAGGGCCGTCGCCAACCAGGGCAAGACCGTGCGCATCCCCGTGTATGTCATGGAGCTCTTGATGAGGTTCCAGAAGGTCAAGAAGCACCTGCAGCAGAAGATGAAGAAGGCGCCGCAGATAAACGATATCGCCAAGAAGATGAAGCTTCCGGTGGGCCGCGTCCGGCAGCTCAACCATATGGCGTCGAACATATCGAGCCTCAATGCCCCGATCGGCGAATCGGGCGATTCGGAGTTCATGGACCTGATAGAGGATGAAAGCATCGTGACTTCCGTGGATGAACTCTCGAAATTCCTGCTTCACGAGAGGATCGAAGGCCTGCTCGATAAGATGACCGAACGCGAGAGAAAGATCCTCACCCTGAGGTTCGGCCTCGGAGAGGACGGAGTGACCCATACTCTCAGGGAGACGGCCAAGCATTTCGGCATCACCAGGGAAAGGGTCCGCCAGATAGAAGCCGCGTGCATGGTCAAACTGCGCAAGATGATGGAAGAGCAGGAAAAAGAAGGCGAGAAGCTCCTCAAGAAAAAGTACGGCAGGAAACATAAAAGAACACGTAGGCGGTAGGGTGGTTTTTTAGTTGTTAGTTATGTAAAGCGAGTTTAACAGGGGTCCCCGTAGCTAAATGAGACTACAAGTTACGGGAGCGAAGCAGCCGTAACTTGTAAAGTCGAATTTATGCAAAGCGTTTAAACTAGCGTCCCCGTAGCTAAATGAGGCCACAACTTAAGGAGCGAAGCGAACAGAAGTTGTAAGGCCGAATTTATGCGAAGCAGGTTCAACTGGTGTCCCCGTAGCTAAATGAGGCCACAACTTAAGGAGCGAAGCGAACAGAAGTTGTAAGGCCGAATTTATGCGAAGCAGGTTCAACTGGTGTCCCCGTAGCTCAGCTGGATAGAGCGACTGCCTCCTAAGCAGTAGGTCGTGCGTTCGAATCGCGCCGGGGACGCCATAAATTAAAAAGGCTCATTAACCTATGAGCCTTTTTTTTGTTGTCCTTCCCGCAGAAGCGGGAATCTAAAAACCCGGTGCCTTTTTAATTTATTCCATAGGGGGGAAACCCAGGTTTCCCCCTTCATGGCGCTCGTTATTGTGCCAGTTAAAACAGCAAGTCACTTGCTGTTACCCCCTTCCTGGCGGATTTATATAAAAGCAATTCCTGTTATCCAAAGAAGAAGAGGGAGGTATATCCCCCTTCTTCTTTGGAATAATAACCCCCTCAAGTTGTGTTTTGGGATAGGGGAACCAATGGTTCCCCCTTAATGTCCCCCCCTCCTTTATAGGAAATAGAAACAAAAATAAGGGGACTGGTTTATACCCAAGTTTATGCTACTACAGTAAACCTGTCCCCACTAAATTGGAAAAGGGGAGAGTATTTCCCCCCTTTCCTGTGGAACGATACCCCCCACCCCCTAAATATGACACTCTGACACTAGTGAGCGTAGCGAGCGACGACACTCTGACACTTTTCTCTGTCCGCTGACATCTGTTTTTTGACACCCGACACCTGATTCCCCAATTAACGCTTGTAATATCCGGTGATATGGGAGTAGAATAACTCGTGATTCTGGTGGCTTTGGTCCCATGATTTGATAATAACAAAGGAGGCCGGGATGAAAAGGTTAGGCGTTGCTTTAATGGTGTTCTTTCTTGCCGTAAGCGTAACGATGGCAGGGTGCACCCAGAAGGCCGCTTCGAGCAGAGAGGCGATCGATACGGCCAAGATGATGAAGACCACGCAGGAACAGACGAAGTACCTCATAGCGCAGGGCAAGGCTTTTATCAATTCGGACGATTTTCAGGGCGCCATAGACGTGCTCCAGTATGTGCTCACATATCTTGATAAGGATTCACCTGAAGCCAAAGCCCTGCTCCAGAAAGCCAAGGACGACCTGGCCGCCC
The DNA here is from genome assembly GCA_964409365.1 of uncultured Planctomycetia bacterium. Taxonomy (GTDB): domain Bacteria; phylum Omnitrophota; class Gorgyraeia; order Tantalellales; family Tantalellaceae; genus CAYPCX01. The sequence continues at coordinate 246,202 of CAYPCX010000001.1, forward strand.
AGCTGAAACAGAAAGCGGAGGATGTCAAAAAATCCTTCGGGGATTTCGGCAAATAAAGGAGGAGAAATGAGAAATATACTGGGTATCCTGGTAGTGGCCCTGGTGGTCGTATTTGTCCTGTCTTTTACCAAGGACGTGATCATTAAGGTTTCCGCGGAAAAGAGCGTGGAGATGGTCACAGGGCTCGGGTTGAGGATAAAGAGCCTGCAAGTAGGGCTGATCAAGACGCTTATAGGGATAAAGGACCTCCGTCTTTATAACCCTAAAGGTTACAAGGACAGGGTGATGCTGGATATGCCGGAGGTATACGTGGATTATGACCTTGCCGCCGCTTTTAAGGGGAAGGTCCACCTGACCGATGTGAGGATAGACCTGAAGGAATTCGTGGTCGTCAAGAATGAAAGAGGCGAGCTCAACCTGGATTCGCTGAAAGTGGTCCAGGCCCAGAAGGAAGGCGCGGGGCCCGGACCCGCGAAAAAGGGAGTAACCCCGGAGATCTGGATCGATAACCTGGAACTGAAGGTGGGAAGGGTCATTTATAAGGATTATTCAAAAGGCGGGGAGCCTTCGGTCCAGGAGTTCAACGTGGACCTTAATGAAAAATACAGTGACGTAAAGGATATGAACAAGCTGGTCGCCGTGATAATGGTGCAGGCGCTCAAGAACACCACCATCGCGCGTCTTACCGGTTTTGACCTGAAGGGCATGGAGAGCACCGTCTCCGATACGCTTTCGACGGCCCAGGAGGTAACGGCGGGTGCTATAGATACGGCCGGAAAAACAATAAAGGGAGTAGTGCCTGAAGGGACGCATGGGGTTGTTGAGGGTGCCACCGATTCCGTTAAAGAGACCACAAAAAAGGTAGGCGAAGTGTTAAAGTTCCCTTTCGGCGGCTCCGGGGCAAGAGAAGAAAAAGTGCAGAAGTAATTTTCAAAAAGCGGGAAGCGGAATGATCAAATGACGTCTGACGAAACGTACAGGCGGGAATACGGGGAATCCGTCGGTTTGCTGAAAAATCTTATAGCTGGCCCCGAGTCCGGATCCATAGGATATTTCGCTTCGTCCGTAGACAAGGATAATTACAAGCGTCTTTTCACCAGGGACGCTTTCTGGATAGGCGTGGCGGCCCTGTTGACGGGTGATGACGGCCTGATCGAAGGGTTTAAGGCGAGCCTCGCAGCTCTTGCCGGACACCAGCGCGAAGATGGGGCCATCCCGAGCAACATCTCTTCCGATGGGAAGGTCAGTTACGGTATTATTAATCCCCGTGTCGATCCCACCACTCTTTATGTTTTAGGCTGCGTGCTGTTCCACGAGGAACGGTGCGATAGTGGATTCCTCAGGCAGTATTCCGGTTCAGTCGACCTGGCTATGGATTATCTTGAAAAGACATGGGAGAACCCGGAGCTGGAACTGCTCTATATCCCCAGGGCCGGCAATTGGGCTGATGAATATTTGCAGCAGGGATATGTGCTTTATGATGAAGTGTTATGGTATCTGGCCTTGAAGGGGTACGCAGGTCTTATAGCAAAAAAGGACAGTGACAGGGCGCTTTATTATCGCGGCAAAGCGGAACGCGTAAAAAGGCTGATCAGGGAAAGGTTCTGGATAAGGAAGATACGGGTCGAAGACGACGATATTTACGGACAGATACGTAACAGGTTCGATTTCAACAGGACAGGGTATTTTCTGCATTTTTTTCACGTGACGGACAGGTCTGATCCTTTTCTGGGACATTCACACGGCATATTTGACGCGTTCGGGAACGCCCTTGCGCTTCTCGCGGGGATCCCGACCGAGGAACAGGCCCTCAAGATAGCGGGGTTTGTCGACGAGATATCGGTTAACAAATATCCGCTGGTCCCGGCACATTACCCTTTCTTTTCGGAGGATATTTTCAGGTCGCGGAAACTCCATCAATACCGTTTCAAGGAATACGTCGGGCATTTTCATAACGGTGGGCTCTGGCCGTGGTATACGGGACTTTATGCGGCCTATTTCGCCAGAGAGGGTGATACCGGGCGTGCCCTGAAGTTCCTGGAAGGCATAATGAAAGCGAACCGCGACAAGAAGAACGGAATGAGGTTTTATGAATATCATTCGGGCAAAAAAGCGGAGATAGACTTGAAAGTGGGATACGCGCGCGGGGTGGATTTTTATTTATCGATGCTTATGTCCGGGCTAGTCAAAAGGAGCAAGTCGACGGTACGCATCAAATATGGCGGCAAGAAGGTCGAAACGGGAGACGATATCGCCGTGCGAGGACTTGATGTGAAGAAAGGCGACAGGATCAGGGTCATAGCCGTGGGCCCCGATTCGGGGGAGGTCCTTTCGGAAATGATGATGCTCAAGCACGGGAACGTTAAGTTCTTCGAGGGTGGTAAACTCGTGGTCAAAGGCAGCTACCCCGGAGGAGCGCCTTTTTTGGGCGTTAGTGCCGCCGCTTTCATCATAGCTTACAAGGCCGTTTTTGACGAGAAATGCATACTGTAAAGGAAGCTAAATACTTGTCATATTGGCGGGTTTAGAGTTAAAATAATAAAGTACGCGCGTATCTGCCTTAAAGAAAGGGAACGATCCTGATTTCAAGGATCCTGGAAGACCATGAAAATATATGATTTCGGTCTGAATTGGGACAAGGATGAGTGTCTTTTCACCGACCTCGTTGAGGCCGGCTGCAGGAAAAAAGGCCTTTCTTTCGTGCAGGTCACGAGGAACAGGGTAAGGGAAGCCGTAAAGGGCCTTGAATCCAACCAGCTTCGCATAAAAGTGCTTCTTGACACGGAGGCCACCTACGACGTGCCCGGTGATCTTTTTGCCCGCGTCTGTTATGCCGTGAAGGATTCAGGCGGGGTGGTCATCAACGATCCCGACCGGACCAGGATGGCCGTTGACAAGGCGGTAATGTATTATGAACTGCTGGACTCGGGTATCAACACCCCTTACACGGTAATAGTGCGTAACTGGGAACCCACTTCTTTCCGCCTTACGGCGGAGGAACGGGCCAGACTGGGCATACCGTTCGTCATAAAACCGGGATGCGGTTGGGGACACCAGGGCGTTGTGTATAATGCCTCCGGCACCATAAGGGAGATAGCCGAGGCGCGCAATTATGACCGCGGGGACAATTTTCTCTTGCAGGAAAAGGTGAACCCCCTGGAATGGAACAGGAAAAGGGCCTGGTTCAGGGTGTTTCACGTGTTCGATAAGATAATACCATGCTGGTGGGACGACAGGAACGGTACTTATGAGCATGTGACGGGGGATGAGTTCAAAGCCTTACGCCTCGCTACGCTCGCCAAATACGCTACCAGGATAGGCGGTATGACAAGAATGACCTGGTTCTCAACCGAGATCGCTATGGATAAAAAGAACGACCAGCAGCGTTTCCTGTCGATCGATTACGTCAATGACCAGTGTGACATGACGGCAAGGTCCGAAAGCCCCGACGGGGTCCCTGACAACATAGTGAGAGTTACCGCAAATTCCATTGTCGACGAGGCCTACCGGCTTATATTCGGAAAAGACAGAGCCAAAGGGAAGAAATACACTATACTGCTGAAGAAAACGGGCTTTTTCGGGATACGCGGCCTCGGGTATCCGCCTGATCTATTGGTGCATATACCATTCAAGGTGTAGCTGTTGAATACAAAGCCCGGTATGGTATTTTGACAATTTGCTTGACAAAGAGCCCCGTTGATGTTAAAATTATAAAAATTTAGCAAACTGGAGGCTGCAAGATGACCAAGGTCAAAAAGAACACGGCTGCGGAAAAAGAGTCGTCCCGTGACGAACAGAACAAAAGCAGTGTAAAAGAATGCGCGGATCTGGTAAGCTTTTACCTGAAGCGGTATCTGGACGAACGGGAGAAGGAAAGAAGCGTCAAAGAACCGTCATAAAAGATCGCACTTTAGGTCTTAGCAGAGATCACATCCCTTAATTTCTTTTCACCGGAAGTATGGGACCATCCCAAATATCGCAAAATATCCTTTATATGAATTCCCGTTTAAGTTACAATTATATTTGTGCAGGAGGTGCATCTTGAAAAAGATCGTGACGCTTGCCTTGATCGTGGCATTTGTCCTGGGCAGTATGACCGTTTTCGCTGACAGGGATTCTTCCGATATTCTCAGGCAGGGCCTTCTGGGCGCGGGGGCCGGAGCCGTAGGCGGGGCCGCTTCCGGGGCCAAGGGGGGAGATATATGGAAAGGCGCGCTGGCCGGGGCCGGGGTGAACATTCTCGGAGGGGCGCTTCTGGACTCGATAAGCGGGGAAAAGGTTTCATCTACCCAGCAGGTAGACAACTCCCATCCGAGGGACGCGTATTCCCAGGGATACCAGGACGGCTACAACAACGGGTACAAAGCCGGGTATACCTCGGGCTATAAAGAGGGCCTGCAGGAAAGTTATAAAGGGCGCTGATCGGACATGAGACTTTATCTTGTGCAGCACGGCCTTGCGTTATCCAAGGAAGAGGATCCCGAAAGGCCCTTGAGCGAAAAGGGGAAGGCCGAGACCCGGAAAGTGGCCGCGTTCCTGGGATCCAAAGGCATAAAAGTGAGCCGCCTCTGGCACAGCAAAAAGCTTCGCGCGGTCCAGACCGCCCGGATCATCGCAGGGGCCGTAAAATGTGAAGACGTAACGGAACGTGAAGATCTTAGTCCCAACGATCCTGTCGAGAAATTCGGGCAAGAGATCATAGTTGCGGGGTCGGATGTCATGATCGTGGGACACCTGCCGTTCCTCCAAAAACTGGCTTCCCTGCTTTTGACGGGATCTTCCGATAAAGAAGTGGTTTCCTTCAGGTTCAGCGGAGTGGTCTGCCTGGAATATGAGCAAATATGGAAACTGGCCTGGTTCGTTCTTCCCGATCTTTGCTGAGGAGCAGATTTTCCTTTCCATAAACGCGTATAACGCATATAATACTGATATTATTATCTAAAGGGGGTGAAGAATGAAAAGGTTATTGGTATTGGCAGTATTAGCAGTATTTACTTTGAGCGCAATAACAGCGTTTGCCGCACAAGCGACACAGGGTAAACCCATGAGCAAGGAACCCGGTAAAGGCGCGTTCCAGGCAGCCAGCGATCACATAGCTGAATGGGGAAAATCCTCTGCTATCGTTAGAGAGCAATCTCTTCGCGGCGCGACGAAACCGGCCGAGAGAGAAGGAACGGAAGCGCAAACAAAATAATCCATTTACCGGTTATATGACGGATTATAAACAGAGGTTCTACCCATGGTAGGACCTCTGTTTTTCTGGAGCCAGGAGTGAGCGTATGAAAAAGTTTTTTTCGAGCATGATACTGGCGGCTCTTTTATGTGTTCTTGTTGCCGGGCGAGGTCATTCCCAGAGCATGGAAGACGTAAAGTCGCAGATCCGGGAGCAGGTAAAGAGAGAGATGGGTGTGAGCGATGCGTCTCAACAGCCGCAGCAGCCCGTGCCGCAAAGAAGAGAGACAGCCGCTGTGAAGAAGAAAGTGGCGGTCAAGCAATGGAACGTTCCGTTACTGGATGAACTTGACGATGAGACGCTCGTCAAGCTTCTTTTGGTCCTTATGGTCATAGCCCTGTTGCCGGCGGCCATAGCCAAGGCGAAAGGCCGCAGTTTTATAGCCTGGTGGGTGCTGGGGGTCCTGTTCTTTATCATAGTGTTCCCGGTTTCCGTGTTCATGAAAAGTGCCAAGCGGTCCAAGGCCGGTCCATCCCGGGAAAAAAGGAAGAAGGCGGTTGAGACGGAAGGGGAGAACCCCGCCGAGAAGGACGCACCGCGGGAGCCGGAAGCGGAAAGGAACGACGCCGTAGGCATCTATGACAAGATAGAAAGACTGGCCGCGCTGAAGGAAAAAGGCGTTATATCCGAAGAAGAGTTCCAGTCCAAAAAGAACGAACTTCTGGACAGGATATAAAGGGATCAGTATGAACGGCGCCGAACGGCAGATCAAGGACATAAAGGAAGTCTCGATAGCGATAGACACGTGGGATGACATCTTTTCCGACTTCGATCCCAGGCCTTTGGGTGAAAGGGTGCTGTCGGAGGACTTTCTGGCCGAACTCAAGAAGAGGTACAGGGAAACACGGACGGGAAGATTCCTGATATCGATATGTGCCCCTGTGTCGCTCGAGGACGCGCAGGCGGAGAAGGTCGTCATACAAAGGCTTAAAAGGGACTTCAAGCATAAAGTGTTGCAAAGGCAGAAGGAGATCATGCGGATAAGGCTCCGCGGCGCCGTTTTTGTCATGTTCGGCGTATGCAATCTGGGGATCCTGACGCTGATCACCTATTTCAAGGTCTTTAACCAGTTGAATACGGAACTTCTGGCTATCATATTGATGCCCCTGGGCTGGTTCGGCATCTGGGAGGGGTTCTCGAAGATCATAGATACCTCTCCCATGATTATCCAGGAAGAGAAACTATTCAACAAACTCGCGAACGCTGATTACAAGTTCAAATATATCCAGGAAGAAAGGGGGAGAACGGAGTAGATGAGCGTGAGAAGGATGCTGGCCATTTTCGGGGTAGTTCTGTGCGCGGCGTTTCTGACGGCGGTCCTGATGGGGTTTTCGTCCCGGCCGCAAGAAACGGGGACTGTGGGCTGGAAAGAGGACTTCGATACCGCCGACACCGAAAGCAGTCATTCCGTGCCGGAGGGATGGACGTTCAGAGGCAAACCCGGCACTCCGAAAACGGTCTTTTCCGTTGTAAAGGGCAAAGGCGACGGGCAGTCTTACCTGCATATGGAAGCGGACAAGGCTACCGGTTCGGTGATCTGCCAGATAACAGGCGTCGATCTGGAACGGACGCCCATACTTCGTTGGCGCTGGAGGGTGACCGAACTGCCGGAAGGGGCCGACGGCAGGGTAAAGGCAAAAGATGACCAGGCGATAGGCATCTATTTGGGTACCGGAGGTATGCTGAGCAATAAGTCCGTGTCTTACAGGTGGGACACCGATACGCCCGATGGAGCGAAAGGCGACTGCGTGTATGGAGGGGGAACGGTAAAGGTTAAATGGTATACCCTGAGAAATAAAGAAGACGCGAAGCACGGCAAATGGTATGTTGAGGAACGAGATTGCGCCCGTGACTTTAAAGAGGCATGGGGTTTTTGTCCGGGGAAAATATTTTTGAGCGTGTGTTGCAACAGCCAGTACACCGGTACCGAGGCCGAAGCCGACCTGGATTGGATCGAGTTCGTGTCCGGACGGTCTGATGAGCGTAATTAGGTAGGGGAAAAAGGAGCTTATGTATGGTTACCAGGAACAGCTTACCGAGGCATATTGTGGATCCTCCCATTCTGGCGGAAAAGGGCCATTTTCTGGTCAAACTTGCCGACAATCATGAAGAGATCGAAAAGGCACAACGCCTGAGGTTTGAGATCTTTAATCTCGAGCAGGGAAGGGGCTTACGTGGTTTGCAGAGGTATGGTATCGATTTCGATGAATTCGACGAGCATTGCCTGCACATCCTGGTAATAGAGAAGGATTCCGGCAGGGTTATCGGGACATATCGCGCTCATTTGGGGGCGATCGCCAATACGGCAAAAGGATTCTATTCATCAAGGCAGTATGACATAAGAGGTATCTACGGGATAGCTGACAAGTGCCTGGAGCTCGGCCGTTCGTGCGTTTCCCCCGAATTCAGGTCCGGCACCGTTGTCGCGCTTCTATGGCGCGCGATATCCGAGATACTGGTCAGGGCGAAACTGATATATATGCTGGGATGCGTAAGCCTGGACGAGACCGACCCGAGGATAGGATGGGCTTTGTACGAGTATTTCCGGAAAAACGGTATAATATGCAATAACATAAGCGCCAGGCCGCGTCCGGGTTTCCGCCTTGAACGCCCCCCCGAAAGGGATATCGAAAGAGAACTGTCTAACGAAACCGCTTTAAAGAGACATATACCCCCGATCCTCAAGGGGTATCTGCGGCTGGGAGCCCTGATCTGCGGGGAACCCGCGTTGGACGAGGAGTTCGGGACTATAGATTTTTTCATATTTGTCGACGCTGCCAGTGCGCCGGAGCGGTATAGAAAGCATTTTCACTATACGAAAGACACGGACTGATATCATGTCCATCCTGCGACGCCTGTATAGAGTAACGGCCATATTTTTCTGGACATTGTTCATGATACTCAGGGCTCTGCCGCATCAGTTCGGCGGATGGGAAGGAAGAAGAAAAATAGCCGATCTTCTCCGGACCTGGTCCAGGGGTGTCGCCGGGATACTGAACCTGCGAGTTGAGGTGCGCGGAAAAATACCCGACGACTTTTCCGGCCTTGTGGTATCCAACCATCTCGGATATATCGATATAATCACGCACGGGACCGTTTTCCCCCTCCGTTTTACGTCCACTACCGTTGTAGCCCGGTGGCCCATATTCGGGAGCATGATAGCGGTTACCCAGCCGGTGTTGGTCAACAGGGAATCCAGGCCCGCGTCCAGGAAAGCGCTCAGGGATTTCGCCAAGACCATGAGAAAGGGTATGTGCCTCATAGTCTATCCGGAAGGTACGAGTACCGACGGGAAGGGCGGCATACTTCCTTTTAAATCCACATCTTTCGAGGCGGCTACGTTCGGGGATATGCCGATCCTTCCGGTCCTGACGCGTTATATCGAAGAACCGGGAAAACCCACAGTGTGCTGGTACGGCGATATGACCCTGCTGCCGCACATGTGGCAGGTACTGGGACTTTCCTCCGTGGAAGCGGAACTTCATATCCTTCCTCCGGTCTACCCGGAAGGCATGTCAAGAAAAGAGGTATCTTCTCGCGTGCATGGTCTGATGGAGAAGGAGTACAGCCGTGTTACAGGTCGCGATGCACAAGAGTTAACCCCCGCGGATTTGCCTTTTTAAATTACGTTAGGTATATTAAACTTAGCGTTTTTGTAATGTTAACAGGCAATTAATTTTGCTATACAAATGAAAAGCATGAATATAGGGAGTCGCGGGTTTACGCTTATCGAGATCATGATAGTGCTCTTGATACTGGGGCTTTTGGCCGCGGTCGCGACCCCGGCTTTTCTTAACGCCTCGGCCAGGGCGAAGACGAACGTTTGCATTTCACATCTCAAACATATAGATGACGCCAAATCCATGTGGGCTGTCTGGGAAGGGGCGATCTCGGGAGATATCCCCGAATGGGACGATCTTGTTCCCGACTATCTTACCGAGGTACCCGCCTGTCCGAGCAACGGTACTTATGACATCAAGCCGATCGATGTAAAACCTACCTGCAGTATAGAGGGGCATGTTCTGCAAGGCAGCTAGACCTCCGTCATAGTAATGAATATCAAAGGGGATAGAGGGTCCATTCGTCTTGAGTCGATAATCGCCATGATAATAGTGGCATTGCTCGCGGCTATAGCCTTCCAGAATTATACCGAAGCCTGGCGCAGGATCAGGGTGGAAAGCTGTATAGCTAACCTGAAGAGCATAGATATGGCGAAGACGTTATGGGCTTTCCGGAAAGGGCGAGACATCTCAGATGTCCCGTCCTGGCGGGAACTTATACCTGAGTATCTTAAAGAGACCCCCGTTTGCCCGTCAGGGGGAACTTATTTCCTCACGGGGATCAAGGGAAAACCCATCTGTACCATAGCCGACCACAACCTGTAACCCATTTCAACCCCCGGGGTTGAAATGGTCTTGTCAGATGTTCTGTAAAAGGTTAAAATACAAATACTATGAAAAAGACCTTGATACTGGTGCTGGTGCTTGTTTTCTCCTGCCCGGGTCTTTTTGCCGCCGTGATGGAAAAAGAAGTTGTCGCCGAGGGGGTAGCCGCCGGCGATTCGCTCCAGGCAAGGGACTCGGCGCTTGCCAGGGCCCAGCGTAATGCGATAGAGCAGGCGGTGGGCGTTCTGGTGGACTCCGAGACGATGGTAGAGAACTATGAACTTCTGGATGACAAGATCTATACTAAATCCAAAGGTTATATCAAAGGCTACGAAGTGATCTATGACAATAAAGGAGAGGGCGGCCTTTACAAAATAAAGATAAAGGCGGATGTGGCTCTGGGGGCCCTGACAAAGGAAGTCAAGGCCATGGGGATATTGCGGGAAAGGATGAAATACCCCAGGATAGTGGTCCTTATTGACGAGTATATCGACGGCGTCGAACAGCCCCGTAATATTGTAGGGATCGAGATGGAAAAGGCTTTTATGAAGAAAGACTTCCCCGTGGTAAGCAGGGACCAGACCGAGAAGATAAAGATGAGGGACGCCGCGCTTTCCTATGACGATCCGCAGAAAGCTGCCGCTTTAGGCAGAAGATACGGGGCGGAAGTGGTCATCATGGGGAGGGCGACCAGTGATCTGGCCGGCAGCAGCCAGCCGTACGGGGTGACCGTTTATGCATATGAGGCCCGAGCCGAAGCCAGGGCGGTAAAAGCCGATAACGCGCAGGTGCTGGCGTTGGATACGGAGGCTGTAACGGCCCGGGGTAACGGAAGGGTCCCTACCGCGAACAAGGCGCTCTCCGGCACGGCCGAGAAGCTGGCTGAAGGACTCATGAAAAGGATAGCCGAAAGCTGGAGAAGCGAGGTGTATAATGAGAGAAGCATCCAGCTTGTGTGTGAGAACGCCGATACAATGAAAGCCTACGGCCTGAAACAGGTTCTTAAATCAATGAGGGACACCAGAGGAGTAAGCGAACGTTCGCTCGTTTCGGGAGTCCTGGAACTTGACGTGAGGTTTTTTGGGACTACCGAACAGCTTTCCACGATATTGTCCGAGATCAAGGATCCCGCCGTCGAGATCACAGCCAGGACGCCCAACAGGATAGATATAAGGTTCAAAAGATAACTTAAGGAGCGGCAACATGAAAAGAAGCGGTATATTGCTGGTGTGTGTGGTGGCAGTGATTTCCATGGCTTTTGCTGTGAACGGCTTTGCCGAAAGCAGTTACGAAAAGGCCAGAAAAAGGGCAAAGAGCGGCAGGAAGAGCGCAAGTCCGAAGATCGAGGAGCTGTCTTCCCTTAAGGGTCCGAAAAAGACCATAGCGGTCATGGATTTCGATAACAAAGCGGGCGGCTGGTCGGAATGGAATATAGGCAACGGCATGTCCGAAATGCTTACTACCGCGCTTTTCAACAGCGGCAGGTTCGTGGTGGTGGAAAGACAGGCGATCACTGACGTTTTGGCGGAACAGGATCTCGGCGCAAGCGGAAGGACAACGGAAGCCGGCGCTGCTAAAATAGGCAAGGTATTGAACTCACAGGTACTTGTTAGAGGGGCCGTGACCGAGTTCAGTAACCGCTCGCAGGACGCGAGCAATCTCGTCAGCTTTGCCGGTGTGAACGTGGGCCTGGCAAGCTCAAGTGCCCACGTGGCCGTGAACATAAGGCTGTATGACGCCACTACCGGCGAAGTGATCGAGAGCATAAGGTGCGAAGGAAAGGCCAGTTCCGGGGGGATATCCGGGGGATATAGCGGCTCCGGTCTCGGCGGCCTGAACTTCGGTTCTAAAGCTTTCCTGAAGACGCCTCTTGGCAAGGCGACCCAGAAGGTAATAGACAACGCGGTCTACCAGATCTCTCAAAAGATGGAAGAAGTGCCCTGGCAGGGAAAGGTCGTTACCGTCAAAGGCGATACGGTCTATCTGAACGCCGGAGCCAATTCAAACGTGCAGATAGGCGACATCTTTACCGTCTATAAAAAGGGAGAGAGCCTGATAGACCCTGATACAGGTATATCGCTTGGCAGCGAGGATACGAGGGCAGGCCAGGTGGAGGTCTTCGCCGTCGAGGAAAAATTCTCAAAGGCGCACGCGACGGCCGGGTCGGCAGGTTCGTTCGATCGCGGTGATGTCGTAAAAGTGCTATAGGCGGGGATCTTTAGATAAGGTATTCTTCGAATTCATCCGCGTTCACCATGACCGGTCCCGTCAGGCAGTCATCCCCGAAGATATCTCCCGTGACCGGCGACAATTCCGCCAAGAGCCGCGAACCTTTGGTTTCCACCGTCATCTGAACGGAACCGTCAGAGCGGTATACCACGCTTTTTTCTTTCGCCCCCCTGACCACGCCGTGCACCTTCTTTTTAACGACTTCTTCCTTTTCGGCGTAATTTTCGAGCGTAGTCCCGGAATCTATGACAACGCCGTAGATCTTAGCGGCGAGGTTCCTGTAAGCGTCAGCACGGGCGGCGCGTTTCGCGGAAACAAGAATCTCGGCGCCGAACATCTCAAGATATTCTTTTTCGCTGATAACATGCGGAGCGGGCAGTATTTCTTTATTCGGGGCGAAACCTGTACCTTCCGCGCTCAGGACGGTCTTTTTCCAGGGAGAGATCTCTCTTTCCTCGTTCTTTTTTACCACGGCTGATTTATCCGGGTCGCTGACGCTGCTCAGCACTACGGAGTTCTGCGCGACAGCTACGCGTGTCAGGGACTTTTGCTTCCGTGAGGTGACCTTGTATCTGGTGCCTCTGGCGCCGCAGGTGGCGTTGGGAGTGCGTATCTCAAACTCTGATCCGCGGGGAAGGTCTGCCAGCGATGAAAGGACCGTCCCGTCGATCAGTTCTATTTTCTCGCCGTCTTTCAGTTTCAGGACCACAAAGGTATCGGGCTGGACCTTCACCACGTTGCTTTTTTTATCGTTGAAAGCTAATTCCGCCGAAGACAGCTCATTCGTTCTGATACTATCGCCGGTCCGCAGGGTCATACCTTCACGGGCGTCTTTCCAGACGGTATGGCCGCTTGGGAGCACCTTCACGGTGCCTGAGATGTTGAACACCAGGACAGAAGAGGAGCTTTCAGCAGGTTCGGCGAAACACGGGAAGGTGAAAGAAAGACAGAAGACCAGGAGTGACGCCAAAGTTCTCAGGCAGATATTTTTAATTTTCATAAGCATATACATAGACACCGTCCACCAACTGGTAGTCCGAAAGGTGATGATCGGCCCAGCCGCATATCTGGTCGGGGGTCAGGGTATGCCAGGACCCGTAAAAACCGCGGTAGTAAGGGAAGTCATAGTAGTTTCTGTACATCACATAGTACTTGTACTTTTCCCGTTCTTTGTCATTTGCCTTTGTCGCGGCCAGATATTCCATCTTTGACGATATTTCCTTGTCAGCTGAAGCGCGCATCGTCTTCTGGGCCTCGACGCTTATCTTTCCGGGGCCCGCCACGCTTTCGCCGTAAGGTTCCCATCCCGGCGGGGGAGGGGTGTGCCCTTTTCTGATGTATCCGAAGTTCTTGGCCATCAGGGAATATTCCCCGTACAGTTCCATATTGCCGGTCTTTCTGGCCAGTTCCGCGAACGCGGCGGCGGCGGCGCCGGATCCCGAAGAGAGCACGGTCTTTTTTGCCGCGGCCAGGTATTTTTCAAGCATTTCCTTTTTTTCGATCTTGTGAAGAGCTTCAGTGGCCTCCAGAAGGCCCCTCCAGTCCTTTTTATCACGGGCGATCTTGAAAGCGGCCTTAAGGGCTGAGACCGCCTTGTTCTTTACCGCAAGGCTTTCGGGAAGGCTTGCGTAGGAGTACGAGGCCGCGACAAGCCCCCGCCAGTCCCGCCGTGACAAGGCTATCCTGCGGGCTTTATCTAAGGGGGAGACGGATCTTCTGGGTTTCCCCAGGGCGGAGAAGGCATTACCCGTGTCGACAAGTCCCTTCCAGTTCTTTGCTTTAGCGGCGTAAGCGGCGCTTTTGGAAAAATGGTCCAGGGCACTGCGGGTATCGTTCCGTCCGGCGGCGAGATATCCTCTTGCCAGAGCGTCTTCCATTTTCTGGAGGTCCGCATCAGCGGCAAGGACGGACGTACCGAAGACAAGAAGCAAGAAACATGTAAAAAAGAGTTTGTTCATTTTCAAATTTATTATAAAATTTAATATGAAAATAGTAAATCAAAAAGTTACAACAGCTAAAACTATGGGATTAGAAGGCGCGATCAAAAAAAAGTTCGATGCTTGGACTTTGGGGCTAAACCGGGAAGAAAGCCTTATCAGGATATTCGAAAAAGTAAGGGATATACCGTTCGCCGTGGACAATGAACTTTTCGATCTTGAAAAAGGCCCTGTCAGGATGCTTGAGCGCAATAAAGGTTTTTGCGTCCCGAAGCATTATCTCCTGGGGATGATGTTCCATGAGCTGGGCGTTCCGGTGAAGTACTGCACCTATGCTTTCAACTGGGGCGAACAGAGGATCGATTATCCCGAGCGGCTGAAGGAGCTGGCCCGGAGAATACCGGCCACATACCATCTGGCATGCAGGGCTTTTCTCGGCGGCAAATGGGTGTTCATAGACGCTACATGGGACCCGCCCCTCAAGAAAGCCGCTTTTGATGTGAACGAGAACTGGGACGGCAGGAGCGATATGGCGAATGCCGTAAAGCCTTTAGATGAGTTTGTCCATGAGGATGCTTCGGAAAGAGAAAAGGCGTTCGGCGAAAAACTAAAGAATTACACCCTGTCCGAAAAACTTGAACTTTCCAGGTTTTCCATAGAGCTTAACAGATGGCTTGAGGAAGTCAGGTCTCAGGCCCCAGGTCGCAGGCCTGGGGGACAAGCGTGAAGCCATATTGTATTTTTAGTCCATTCATGATAGACTTTCACCTGAAACCTGAGACTTGAAACTTGAAACTTTTCCCGGAGGTGTTCGTGATAGATCTGCATACACACACGCTTTTGAGTGACGGAGACCTTCTTCCGAGCGAGCTTGTGAGGCGCGCGTATGTCGCGGGCTGCAAAGCGATAGCCCTTACTGACCACGTGGACCGGTCGAATATAGACACCGTACTGCACGGACTGGCGGAAGCGTCGAGGACACTGAACAAATACTGGGATATCCTGGTTCTACCCGGCGTGGAGATCACCCATGTGCCTGTCGAGACCTTTGCCGAACTTGCCAGGCATGCAAGGAAAAAAGGCGCTAAGATAGTCGTGGGGCACGGGGAGTCCCCGGTCGAGCCTGTGATACCGGGCACCAACAGGGCCGCGATAGAGGCCGGGGTGGATATACTGGCGCACCCCGGGTTCATCAGCGAAGAAGATGCCCGCCTGGCCGCGGAGAAGGGGGTATGCCTTGAGATAACCTCCCGCGAAGGCCATTCGGAGACCAACAGGCACGTATTCGACATGGCCATGAGGACGGGCGCTAAACTGGTCATTAATACCGATTCCCATTCGCCGGATGACATCCTTACTCCTGAACGAAGAGAGGATATACTTTCTTCCCTGACGGATTCGGTCAGCATCAAGTCCGACATAATACGCAACTCTGAGGAGCTTGTGGAGCGGGTCAGGTAGAATTGTTAACTTTTAATTGATGTTCAGTTCTCTTAACACACGATTTTTGAATGTTTCAGCCTTGACACAGTAGGATAACATGCTATACTTTCATCCAAATGTTATGTCCGTAGATGTATCTATATAATAGATATGTTTACGGAAAGTTCTTTTTTATAATTGTCTTCAAGGTACCGCCGAGGCAGTTTCAATCCTGGCAAAGAAAGGGGGGAGGAAACTAAGGTCCGAGTGGACCAGCCGGAAGCTGTCAACCATTCAAGGCGATACTTATATAAAAAACAAAAAGAACAGGCTTGCCTGTTCGTTAAAATATGATAGTTCTATTACCTTTTAAGGAGGTAAGATGAGATTATTGAAGGTACTATGCGTAATGGCTCTTGTTATCGCTGTGTCAGCGATAGCCTACGCCGAAACGCAGAGTGTGAAGGTAAGCGGCGACATAACGCTGCGTACTTTTGCGAGAGACAATTATGACCTGGACAACAACGATCCCAACGACGTTATGACCGGTGAAGAATCGACCGACTGGGCGACATACCTGACGAGCACCGCGGAGATCCAGATCGATGCCGATCTTACTGACAACGTTTCCGGCGTTATCAGGATCATCAACCAGAGAGTATGGGGCAACCTGAACTATGAGAGCGCCAACAACCAGAACCGTGAAGAGCTTGGTTCGACGGCCTCCGGTTACACGCCGTTCAGGGACACCGTCGTCAACAGAGCGATGGCCCCCGGCACCGATGCGTTCGACATCGAGATCGATCTGGCTTACATCGAGCTGAAAGAGTTCCTGTACTCGCCCCTCACGCTGAGGATAGGCCGTCAGGACCTCTGGTTCGGCCGCGGCTTCATCATCGGGGCCAACCTGCAGGACAACCAGCTCGCACTGTACGCGACCGAGTACACGGCCGTTCAGTCCTTCGACGCCATAAGGGCGACACTGGACTATGATCCGTGGACGATCGACGCCGTTTTCGCGAAGATCGGTGAGAATCACAGAAGAGCCGATGATGACAGGAACCTCTGGGGCGTGAACGTCGGTTACGTCTTCGACAGCTACAACGCCGAAGCCGAAGCCTACTGGTGGTATTCGCAGGAAAGATACTGCGGTACGGCCGACAACGCCACCACAGAGATCAGCGTCATCAACAGCCACGACTCCAACGACATACACTGTGTCGGTGGCCGCGGCAGCTTCGACCCGATAGAGGACTGGACGATCGCCCTCGAAGGCGCTTACCAGTTCGGCGAATATCTGGGCGCGATCAACCAGCAGGAACTGAGAAGAAGAAGCGCATGGGCGCTCGATGCGATGATCGAATGCCGTTACTGGCAGGATGATTTCGCGTGGAGACCCGTCATCGGCGCCGAATACATATTCTACTCAGGCGAGCCGAACATCGGCAACGTGAACCCGGCGGATTCCGGCACCTACAAGGGCTGGGACCCGATGTTCAGGGGCAAGTTCGACACCGCGATCCGCGAGTTCCAGAACGTGTTCTACGCGACGCGTATGCAGAGCTGCCCGTCCTACACCAACCAGCACCAGATACTGGTGAGGGGCCAGGTGGAACCGACGGACAGCCTTACGTTCAAGGCCCTGTATGGCCACTTTTGGCTCGTAGAGGCATGGACGACGCAGAGCCAGAGAGCACCTGAGAACAGGCAGAAGAACGTGGGCGACGAAGTCGACCTTCAGCTGATATGGGATTATACCGAGGACGTGCAGTTCAGCTTGCTGACCGCATGGTTCTTCCCCGGTGACCATTTCTCCAGTGAAGAAGGTCATGACACTGCCACCGACATCGTCGGTTCAGTGAAGCTCAGCTTCTAAGTGTATAATACAGCATAGCAATGAAGCCCCGGTCCGGTTAATCCGGACCGGGGCTTTTTTTTACCCCGCCGAATAACATTGACTTTTAGCACATAATCTTTAGAATATATTTATTAATATAACTACTTTATAAAATTTAAGGGTATCTGTTTCGCCGTAAAGAAAGGAATGGCCCGATGACCAGAGGCAAAATGTATTCCATGATCTCTTACGTTTGGCTCCTCTGTCTGATACCGCTCCTTGCCGAGAAAAAGGACGAGGACGTGAGATTTCATGCCAGGCAGGGGCTGACGCTTTTTATCGTCGAGGTCGGCGTGAGCGTACTGGGCATAATACCTTTTCTTGGCGGTATGATATTCAAGTTCGGCACGTTTGTCTGCGGGTTGCTCTCCATCGCCGGTATAATCCAGGTGTTAAGGGGCAAGAAGTGGAAGATGCCCGTTATCGGGGACTGGGCCGAACAGTTGACAATATAGACATAAGGAAATTTTGTGAATCGGCTGGGAAGGGTTTTAATAATATCCCTGATCATAGCTGTAATAGTCGTTGCGTTCGGGACATCCTTTTTTTTCTGGATAAAAAGACCTGTTACGGGAAAAGGCCACGAAGTGGTAAGGAATTTCCCGTTCGCGTCGCTTAAAAGCCTTGATGAGTGGGATGAAAGGGCGCTGGTCCGGAAGGAAACAAAGTACGTCTTGACCAACAACGACGGGCGGAAATGCGTCAAGGCGTTCAGCGAGGATTCGGCATCCGCGCTTTACGTCAAACAGCGCCTTTCACACGAAAGGCCGATCTTTGTCAGCTGGGACTGGAAAGCCGAAAAGTTCCCCCTGAGAAGAGACGAAGAGACCCTGGAAGAGAAAGACGAGTTCGATTTCGTGGCCCAGGTCTACGTGATATTCGACGCGAGATATTTTCTCAATTCCAAGGCCATACAATATGTGTGGACAGAGAAGCTCCCGGCCGGCACGGTCGCGACCAGTCCTTACACGAAGAACGTGAAGATGCTCGTGCTGGAATCGGGTTCCGCGAACGAGTGGAAGCACGCGGAACGTGATATCCAGAAAGATTACAGGGACCTCTTCGGAGAGGACCTTGGAAAAGACGTGGTGGCGGTGTCTTTTATGACCGATTCCGACAGCACGGATTCAAGTGCAGCCGCTTATTACGGGAACATTTCCATCGGGTACCTGGAAACGCCTGAAGGCGGAATGGAAAAAGACAAAAAAACCGGGGAAAACGAATTGTTTTCATTCATATACAAGGTTCCTTTTTTGAAGAAGTTCTTGAATGCCAGGGAAAGGGGGCAGCCATCAGATACTTGAACAGGTCGTTACAGTCAAAATACCTTTTTATAATCATCCTCTCGATGGTGATACCTACGGTCTTTGTGGGCGGTTGCCTTTATTACTTTATTTTTACCATACTGGCCGAACAGATGGTGCTCCCGGACGTTATAGCCAGGGACCTCCTGCCTGTAGTCAATCATATAAACTTCTTTCTCGCGGTAGGTGTGCCGGTGGTTTTCATCGTCCTGATGACCTGGGCCGTGATACTGTCCTATAGATTCGTGGCGCCGCTGGAAAGGCTGGAAGAAGATATCAAAAGGATCGACGAGGGCGACTATACGGTCCGCCTTCAGATAAACAAGGATCACGATCTGAGCCCCATAGCGGACGTGATAAATGACCTTGTGGACCAGCTCGAAAAACATACAGGGAAATAGGATGGGGATACACAAAACCGCGATCGTGTCAAGTTCCGCCGAGATAGACCCGTCGGCCGAGATCGGGCCGGGCGTCATAGTGGAAGAAGGGGTCGTCATAGGCAAGGACGTCACCCTCATGGCCAACGTTTATATTTTCAAAGGGACGGAGATAGGCGAAGGGACGGAAGTGCATATGGGCGCCGTCATAGGGAACGTCCCGCAGGATTACGCCTACAAGGGCGGCAGGACGTACGTGCGGATCGGAAAGAACAATATCATCAGGGAGTATGTCACCATACACCGGGGCACCGCGGAAGGCTCCGCGACGGTCGTCGGCGATAATAATTACCTGATGGTCCAGTCCCACCTGGGACACAACTGTGTCATAGAGGATAATGTGGTGATCGCCAACGGGGCCCTGCTCGCGGGGCACGTGTCTGTCGAGAAGGGCGCGTTCATATCGGGCAATGTCGTCTTTCACCAGTTCTGCCGTGTAGGCCGGTATGCCATGATAGGGGGGTTCAGCGGGGTGAACAAGGATGTCCCGCCGTACATGCTGGTGAGGGGGCCTTCCGCCATAAGGGGGATCAACCTCGTGGGTCTCAGGCGCGCGCATTTCGGCAGGGAAGCGATAAAAGAGGTGAAAGAGGCGTACAATATATTGTTCCATTCCGATCTTGAGGTCAGCGAGGCGCTCGAGCGTATCAGGGAAGAATTGAGCTCTGAAGAGATAGGGCATCTGGTGTCTTTTGTGGAAAAATCCAAGCGCGGGATATGCGTGTACAGGTACAGCAAGGAACAATATTTCGAGTAAACACGAAAAGTGTTTTTGGTCTTTGAACAGTAATAAAGAAAGGAGAAAAGGATGGCCAAGAAGAAAGATATGAGCAACGTCATGGATAAGTACGGGCCTATGCTGAAGAAGTTCGGGGATGAAGTAGGCGAGGTCGCCAAGAAAGGAGAGGAAGGCGTCATAAAGATGTCTAAGTTCGTCAAGATCCAGCTCGACATGCTGGGTATGTCGCTGCAGAGGGAAAAGCTTTACTATGAGATCGGGAAAGAGGTCTCGGCGAAGCTCCTGAAGGATGACAATGATTTTTCAGGCCTCGAGAAGTACAAGAAGCAGCTCAGCAAGATCAAGGCCGATAACGAGAAAATGAAGAAGACCATGGAACGCGTAAGCCGTTCCCGCAGGACCAAGAGTAAAAAGAGAAGCTCAAAGAAATAACGTATCTTATTACAAGGAGGTGTGGAAAATGGCAAAGAAGATCTTTGTTTTAGGGCTTTTGCTTATACTGGTCTCTGTCCCGGCGCTGTCTCATGCCAAGGACATGAAACCGTACAAGATAAAACGTCTGGTCAACCAGCTTTACGAAAAGCCCAAGGCGATGGACGCGCAGAGACAGCTCTCGTCATACGGCATAGAGGTCACGCCGTACGTGCTGCCCCTGTTGAAGGACAAGAACAACGAATCGGCGCGTATCGCCGCACTGAAGGTATTGGCCGCTGTGAAGGCCACTTCGGCCGAACCCGAGGTCGTGAAGAGACTCAAGGACCATGACAGCAGGGTCAGGCAGCAGGCGGCAAAGACGCTGAGCGTGATAGGCAGCAAAGAGACGACCGTGGCGGCCCTGAAGGACCTCATGAAAGATCCTTATCCCAACGTGCGTTATAACGCGATCAGGGCACTGGCAAGGATAGCCCCTAAAGACGAGGCGGACCTTTTCATATCGTCCCTGAGCGACTATGACCCGCGTGTCCGCATGTTCGCGGTAGCGGCGCTCGGCAGAATAAAGTCGGAAAAGTCAGTTCCTTACATAACGCAGCTGGCAAGGGACTGGGATCCCGGTGTACGTACCGCGGTAGCGGGGGCTCTGGGAAGTATCGGCAGCAAGGATTGCCTGCCGGGGCTTGAACTGCTGATGCAGGACCCCGATCTCAGTATCAGGATACTGGCTATCAAAAAGATCAGTGAGCTTAAGAACGTTCCCGGCGTGGACGAACCTTTGTATGAAGTGGCCATGAACCACGATCCGCGTATAGCCAGCGTGGGCATGTTGTCGCTGGCCGAGGTGAACAAGGAGAAAGCTCTTGAAGTGGCCAAAAACCGGATCGACGACGAACACACGTCCGTGCAAATGGCCTCTATAGAGATCATAGGCCGGATGGGCAACAAGGAGGACAAGCAGCTCCTTCAGGGCCTCACGGATGCGGAATCCACAAAGGTAAGGAGACAGGCAGAGGTAGCGCTGGAGGATCTAGACAGCAGGACATGAACGCGGAATCTACCCGGGCCAGATCCAGGAGATATTCCGCGGTAAAGGCGCGTTTCTTTGCGGCAGACCTCATCATCATGGTGGTCTCGCTCGTTATTTTTCAGCTTTTTCTTTCTCGTCCTGTATCGCGGTTCGCCCTGGGATTGTATGCCAGTTTTTATGCGAACTGTTTCGTATACACGTGTGTGTTTCTGCTTTTCGTGTACATCGCAGGATTCCCCCTCCATATGGCCGGTTCCTTTTTTCTGGAGAGGAGATTCGGCCTCTCGGACCGGAGTTTCGGGTCATGGATGACCGACGAAGCGAAGTCCGTGGCGCTTTCTTTCGCGCTCTGGATGGTCTGTGTGGAGGTGTTCTACCTGGTCCTGCGCAATTTTCCCGCTAACTGGTGGATGATCGCGGCCTTCTTGTGGATATTCTTCACGGTGGTCCTGGCGAGGTTCCTGCCGGTGTTCTTGATACCGCTCTTCTACAAATATCTGCCGATCGAGGATGAACCGCTTAAGGAAAGGATCGTGAGCCTGGCGGATGCGGCGGGCATACGCCTGATGGACGTGTGCCAGATCGATCTCAGTCGCAAGACTAAGAAAGCGAATGCCGCCCTGGTGGGCCTGGGGAAGACGCGCAAGGTCATCCTT
Organism: uncultured Planctomycetia bacterium; assembly: GCA_964409365.1. Classification (GTDB taxonomy): domain Bacteria; phylum Omnitrophota; class Gorgyraeia; order Tantalellales; family Tantalellaceae; genus CAYPCX01. The sequence continues at coordinate 267,906 of CAYPCX010000001.1, forward strand.
GCCGATACTCTGATGAAAGGGTTCACCCCGGACGAGGTCGGCACGGTAGTGGCGCATGAGCTCGGACATTTCAAGTACAGGCATATCTGGCAGCTCCTGGCGTTCTCGGGAGCTCTTACGCTGGCAGGGTTCTTCCTATTCTCCCGTGTGGCGGACAGGATAGCTGCCATAACGGGAGCGAACGGGATATCGGACCTCTACCTTCTGCCGGCGCTTGTTCTTATCGCGTGTGTAGCCGGCATAGCTATCCTTCCGGTCCAGAACCTTTTTTCGAGGATCCTTGAAAAACAGGCCGACAAGTTCGCTTTACGGCTCACCGGGAACGACACGGCAAGTTTCATCTCGGTCATGAAGAAGCTGGCCGATATGAACCTGGCGGAGATAGACCCGTCAGCACTAAAGAAGATATTCCTGTACAGCCATCCGCCCATAGGGGAGAGGATACGCATGGCCGAGGAGATGCAGGGAGCACATGACAGGTAAAAAACGCAGAATAAAAAGGATGTACGATCTTCTGGAGGGATATTTCGGGGATCTCGGATGGTGGCCCGCCCGCACCGGTTTTGAGGTGGTCGTGGGTGCGGTGCTTACGCAGAACACCGCCTGGTCGAACGTGGAGAAAGCGATCGAGGCATTAAGGCGCGGGAAGCTCATGGAGCCGAGAGTGATTTCGCGCCTTGAAAGCGCCCGCCTGGCGGAACTTATCCGTCCTGCCGGTTATTACCGGGTAAAAGCCGAGCGCCTCAAAGAGGTGAGCAGATTTTTAATGGAAGAATGCGGCGGGAAACTGTGGAAATTGAAGAAGAAAGATACGGACCGGCTCCGGGCAAGGCTCCTGTCCGTTAAAGGCATCGGGCCGGAAACCGCCGATTCCATCCTCGTGTACGCTCTGGATAAGCCGGTATTCGTCGTGGACGCTTATACTAAACGCATATTCTCGCGCCACGGGCTGGCAGGTGAAAAGGCGCCCTATGACGAGGTCCGGTCGCTGGTGGAGGAGAACTTTCCCGCCGATACCCGGGTCTTAAATCAGTTCCACGCCCTGCTGGTGGAGACGGGGAAAAGGTTCTGTAAAAAGAAAAAAGGTCTTTGCGGCGGTTGTCCGCTTGGAGTATTATCGTAGTCTGAAACGCAAAAGGGGGGAGTGCTATGGTATTCGGTCTTTTCGGCAAAAAAGATAAGAAGTACGATGAGATCTTCGCGGGTAAAGCGGTACACTATTTCCCCAAGGTGAAGGCCGCGGTTTTCAAGATGGAAAAGGGTTCCCTTTCCGTCGGGGACATGATAAGGGTGAAAGGGAATACCACGGATTTCCAGCAGAAAGTAGGGTCCATGCAGATACAGCACGAGGTCGTGAAAAGCGTTAAAAAGGGCCAGGAAGTGGCCATCCAGGTCAAGAAGAAGGTGAGGCGCGGGGACCAGTTCTTTTTGCTGCGTCCGAAGGAAGGATAATAAAGTATCAGGTGTCAGGTATCAGGTGTCAGGAAATGAGGATCATGGACTTTGAAACAATACTAGGGGTGGCCGTTAAAGCTGCGCGTGAGGCCGGCGGGTACGCGGCAAGCCACATAAAGAGCGCAGGAGAAATACGCTATAAGGGCGGTGACGTGAATAATCTTGTGACGGACGTGGACGAGCGCTGCGAGGAGATCATAATAGCCGGTATCCGGCGGTCGTTCCCCGATCATTCGGTCTTGGCGGAAGAGAGCGGAGAACATCCGGAGAAGGACGCCTGTCTCTGGCTCGTGGATCCCCTTGACGGCACGACCAACTTCGCTCACGGATTTCCCGTTTTTTGCGTTTCGATAGGGGTGATGTTCGGTGGGGAAATAAAGATAGGAGTGGTTTATGACCCGTGCCGGGACGAGCTCTTCATTGCGGAGAAAGGCAGGGGCGCGTTTTTGAACGGCAAGGGCATAAGCGTCTCGCGTGTCGGAACCGTCCAGAGTTCGCTTGTGACCACGGGGTTCGCTTCTTCACTGGCGGCAAAAGAGCATAATCTGCGTTATTTTCAAAGAATGCTCGGCAGCGCGCAGGCCGTGCGAAGAATGGGATCTGCCGCTCTTGATCTCTGCTATGTCGCGTGTGGAAGATTTGACGGGTTCTGGGAACCGGGATTGAACCCGTGGGATACCGCGGCGGGCGAACTAATCGTGAAAGAGGCAGGCGGGACCGTTACTACGTTCAGCGGCGAGACGCATAATGTGCATGATAAGGATATAGTGGCGACCAACGGTACTATCCACAAAGAAATGCTTGACCTGTTGAACAATTGATCACGCCGCATTCTAACCGTTCTTACATTGCCACAGAAAAGGAAAGGGTAGCCTGTGCTCGGACAGTTTTTGCCTGGCCACATTTCCAACAGCAAAAAAACTCGCACGGGACACCTTTCCTTTTTTACGGTCCGACCAGAAACAGTTCAAATATAGTGTTATCAAGGGTTTAAAACAACCTAAAACTTCTTTATGTACCCATCCATAAAATGAGTATAATATGCCCCGCTTATAACATCTCAAGCATCTTACCGGTAATTTGATCCATAAAGACATCAGTTCACACAGTGATCCACGAGTTTATGTTAGGATATAAAAAAGTTATTTGACTTAGCTCTTCCACTTTAGTAAAATGATATCAGTGTTAAAAAATAAAAAGTATGTTATTTGGAGGAAAGATGAGATACCGTACAGTGATCGAACTTATATGCGAAGCAGCCAGCAGGGAAGACGCCTATACCACAGCCGGCGAATTTCTTAAAGGCGATGTCGACTTCGGTGTAGAGATGAAATGCACGACAGCCCCGCTCATCGCCCATAAGATGTATAAAGCGGGCGCGATGTGCGTGGCAGTGCTGATAGTCTTTTCATTACTTCTTGTAAATGCCGACTCGTTCAACAGGGTGGCAGCGTCCTCGGGAACGGTCGTTCAGGCGTACAGCAGCACCTGCACGATACAGCCGGAGCTCAAGACCAAGGATAAGACGGAATTCAGGAAGGACTGGGAGAAGAAGCAGGAAGAAGCCGTGCTGGATTATCTGAAGAAATAAGCTTTTACATATACAAAGCTGGTAGGGGAAAAGGGAGGAGTCTAAAGACTCCTCCCTATTTTTTTCCAACCGTCATTCTCAAGAACACCAAAGCCCATCCCGTGCTCAAACATGCTTTGCCTTGCTCAATTCCGACAGCAAAGAACTGCGCGCGGGACGGCCTTTGCTGTCCTCCACATCACCGTCATTCCCGTAAAAGTGGGAATCTGGTATAGATCCCTGATTTTGCTTTGCTCGTCGGGTATTAATTTCGGCTTATGGCTTATGTCGCTATGCTCCATAAGCCGCGGCCTCATTTAATTTGAAAATATAGTCTCCTTTATGTATAATTGTCTCATAAAAGAAATGAAATGCCCCTTGGGCTGATCGGGTAAAAGGAAGGGAATGATCTTATGGGCAAGAACAAGATCTTAGTTGTGGATGACCAGATAGGTATAGTGTCTTTTCTTCATGATTTTTTTGTGAGCAAGGATTATGATGTAGTCCAGGCGACGAACGGCAAAAAGGCCATACAGCTTGTCCAGAAAGAAAAACCGGACCTGGTCCTTTTGGACATCAAGCTCGGCTGGGGGCGGGACGGCATAGAGGTATTAAAGGAGATAAGAGAGGTATCCCCGGCGACAAAGGTCATAATGATGACCAGTGTATCGGATGAAGAGATTATAGAGGAAGCGTTCCGGCTGGGCGCGGTAGATTATGTGATCAAACCTTTCAGCCTCAATTACCTCGAGAAGGTGGTAATGCTCAAGGTGCTTAATCTTGAGATAGACCGCATCGGAGAAAGCGGGAAGAGCAATGAGCCGCAGGAAGGTGTTTGACGGCCGGCTCATCAAGGTGTATACGTCTAAGAAAAGGCTCCCCAACGGAAGAGAAGCTTATTTCGAAGAGGTCAGACATCCGGGAGCATCCCTTATAGTCCCCCTGTTTAAGAAAAAGATCGTGTTCATACGCCAGTACAGGGGGGTCATCGGCAGGTATATATGGGAACTCCCCGCGGGCACGCTTGCGCCCGGGGAGACGCCTTATTCCTGTGCCAAAAGGGAAGTCACCGAGGAAACGGGATTTCTGGTCAAAGACCTCAGGAAGATAGGCATTATCTATACGACCCCGGGGTTCTGCAACGAGGCCATACATATTTACAAGGCCCGGTGCGATGCCCGGAAGGCATGCAAGCTCGGTCATGACGAGCTTATCAGGGTAAGGCTGATGAGCCGGACCAAAGTGCGGTCGCTCTTCAGGAAGGGGAGGATAAACGATTCAAAGACGGTCGCCGCCCTTTGTTTCGCGGGGATCCTTTAAAGGATGTTCCGAGACGGGGTAAATGGCCGGATGGTCTTGACAATTCACTTTATATGATATATACTCCAACTCAAAGGTAAAAGGGGGTGAAGATGAAAAAGCTTTTAATATTTCTTGTTATATTAACTATGTTCTTTAATGTCAGTGCTTTCGCCTCTACCAATAAGCCGTTGAAGAACCTTGGTGAAGGATTGGATGACATGGTATATGGTGAGATCGAGATACCCGACAGCATAGATGAGACTCATACAAAGGGTACTCCCGCTTATCAGAGTTGCACGACCAAGACCAACGATGACGTAGGAAGAGGTATAGCAAGGTTCGTAGGTGGATTGTGGCGTATAGCCACCTTCTGGTATCCTGAGAGTGATGAAGGCGCGGTAACCGCGAAATAACAGGATTTTCGACCTTTAAAAAGCCCGTCTTGTACGCAAGGCGGGCTTTTTTTAATACCCGTTGAACGTTACCGCTTCGCTTCTCTCTTTCAGTTTTCTTTCGTGGAATTCCGCCTCTAGCGGATAGCCCAGGGCTATTATGAGTTCCACCTTTTTTCGTAGAGGCACGGAAAGTATCTTTTTGACCTTTCTTTCGTTGAACCAGCCGAGGATACAAGTGCCTATGCCGAGTTCCTGCGCCTCGAGGACCAGGTTCTGGCAGGCCATGCCTATGTCCATGCGCCTGAAATCGGTCCGCCTGATCTTGCCGCCCGCCCAGGCGGGGAAGTTCTGCTTTTCGGAGATCATCACTATAAAGGCGGCGGCTCCGCGGGCGAATAAATTCATGCCTCGAGGCCCCGGGAATATGCCCGCCAGTTCGGCCTTTTTCTCGGGAGCGTCCACTATGACGAATTTCCACGGTTGCGCGTTGCAGGCCGAAGGGGCGTAACGGGCCGCCTCCACGCAGAGTTCGAGCTCCTCGCGCCGTATGTCCCGGGACTCGTAAGAACGCACGCTCCTTCTTGTTTTTGCCAGATCCATGAAATCCATAGTGTACCCCCTTGTGTAGGTATCAGGTCTCGGGTGTCAGGTGGAAGAAGAAAGCATGTCTTTATCCATTGGCCTGAAACCTGGGACCTGAAGCCTGAGACCTAATATGGTGGAGATTTGATCCTGTTTTGATTATAATATAAAATGTGAAAAGATTACAGTTCTTAAGTTATGCGCTGGTCCTTGCCTCGCTGGTTTCAGGGTGCGCCAGCACGGGGTCCGTCAAGCCGCTAAAAACTGCCGAGGACGTCACCGAGATAAAAGTGGCGGATTCCATGTCCAAAAAAGTGGATTTTCACGTCCGGAAGAGGTTCATTTACCTGGTGGCCTGGAACAATATCCCCGTTGGGAGGATCATCGCCGAGAGCGATGATATGCGGAAGTACCGGGGCCGGGACGTGTATGTTGTCAGGCTCATGACCGAATCGAACAAGTTCCTGTCGAAAATATACAGGGTAGAGGACACCTATACTTCGTATGTGGACGCCGAGACAATGACAAGCCGCAGGTATGAGGCGGACCGGAAGGAAGGCAACTACAGGAAGCACCTGGTGGTCGAATACGATTTCGACAACATGGAGGCTATCTATACCAACCTTACCGACGGTTCGGTGAAGAAGTGCCGCATAAGGAAGAACGTCCAGGATCCCGTCAGCACAGTGTGTTATTTCATGACGCTTCCCAAAGAACCCGGAGAGGTCGTCAATATCACCGTCAACCTCAATGAGAAGAACTATGATCTTTTCGGTAAGGTCGAGGACTTCGATATCGTAAAACTCCCCGACCTCGGTTCCTTTCCGGCTTTCAAAATAAGGCCTTACGCTCTTCTGAAGGGGCAGCGGTACAGAAAGGGAAGAGGATGGATGTATTTCGCGGCTGACGCCAGACGTTACCCGCTTTACGGAGTTGTCCTGATCCCGTTCGGAAGGGTGACCGCGACACTGAAGACGGTCGAGGATATCTAGGTGCCAGGCGTCAGGGATCAGGTGTCAGAGTGTCATCGCTCACTTTGTTCGCTAGTGTCAAAGTGTCAGGTGATGGCCGAGATGGTTGAGGAAGCTTAATATGAATTTGATTTCCCAAATAGATAGCTTATGATATCATATTGGGATGAAAGGAGGTGCCGGGATGAAAAAGCTGGCTATTGTTTATTATTCCAAAGGGGGAGCTACCGAAGCCATGGCGCGTCTTATCGCGGAGGGGGTCGAAATGGAGCCCGGGGTCGGAGCTGTCGTAAAACGCGTAGCTGATTTTCCGGCCGAAGAAGCCCTGGGGTATGACGGCCTGATAGTGGGATCTCCTACCTATTACGGTTCCATGGCCGCTCAGATCAAGGATTTTTTCGACGAGACCGTGGCTTTCCACGGCAAGCTTTCGGGTAAAGTGGGCGCGGCATTTTCATCCTCCGCCAACGTGGGGGGAGGCAACGAGACCACCATAGTCTCGATTCTCAATGCCATGCTGATACACGGGATGGTGGTCCAGGGCAGCGAGACAGGGGACCATTACGGCCCTGTCTCCATAGGACCGCCCGACGCGCGCGTAGAGCAGCAGTGCAGGGCCCTCGGCAAGAGGGTGGCGCAGCTGGTGAAAAAAGTGACTTAGGAGGAAGATTGCGGAAGACATTCGTTCTGGACACAAACGTGATCCTGCACAATCCGAACTCGCTCATTTCTTTCGCGGATAATATAGTCCTGCTGCCTATAGAGGTCCTGGAGGAACTGGACAGGTTCAAGAGGAACAGGGACGAAAGAGGGCGCAACGCGAGGATCGCCATACGCATGCTTGATGAATTCCGCCAGAGGGGTGAGCCCGGCGAGGGGTTCCCGCTTGAGAACGGCGGGATACTGAAAATAGCTACCGGGATATCTTATGACGAGATGACCGAGCTGGGGCTTTCGGAAAATGTCGTCGATAACAGGATACTCCTGACCGCTTATGTGATGAAAGAGCGGGGAGAGAACGTTATCTTTGTGTCCAAGGACATCAACGCCAGGATAAAGGCTGACGCGCTCGGCATACGCAGCGTGGACTTCGAAAAACAAAAGGTCGATTTTGAACGCCTGTACAGCGGATGGCATTCCCTGGAAGTGTGCAAAAAGGATATAGACGCTTTTTACAAGAAAAAGGAATACAAAGCCCCGGAAGGTGAGTTCATCCCGAACGAATTCGCTCTTTTGACCGATAAGGACAATCCCAAGCATACGGCAATAGCCCGGTACAAGGAAGACTTCGGGGTGCTCATGCCGCTTATCTTTAACAAGGCGCACGTGATGTCCATAAGGCCCCGGAACAAGGAACAGGCGATGGCCCTGGAGCTCCTGCTCAATGACGACATCAATCTCGTAACGTTGATGGGGTCCGCGGGAACGGGAAAGACGCTTCTGGCCATAGCCGCGGGATTGCAGAAGGTGATCAGGGACAGGTCTTACCTGGGCCTTTTGATATCCCGTCCGGTGATGCCTCTGGGGCAGGATATCGGGTATCTGCCGGGGACCAAAGAAGAGAAACTGGAGAGCTGGATGGGCCCGGTCTTCGACAACCTGGAATACATATTCCATACCGAGAAAAAGGAAAAAGAAGGAATAAGCAAGGTCAAGCCCCAGCTGGATAAGCTCATCAGGGACGAGGTCATACAGCTCGAGGCGATGACGTTCATGAGGGGACGTAGTATCCCGGACCGGTATATTATCATAGACGAGGCGCAGAACCTGACGCCTCACGAAGTGAAGACGGTCATCAGCAGGGCCGGCAACTATGCCAAAATGGTCCTGACGGGCGACCCGTATCAAATAGACAACCCGTATCTGGATTCAGCCAGTAACGGGCTGGCTTATTGCGTCGATAAGATGAAGGGCCAGAGGATGTTTGGGCACGTGACGCTCACAAAGAGCGAAAGGAGCCCGCTTGCCTCACTCGCGGCTGAATTACTCTAGGATGACAAGTGGTTACAGAAGACAGAGAACAGAAGACAGAGGACAGAAAACGGAAGACAGATAATCTGTCATCTGACTTCTGTCTTCTGGAACTTGTCGTTAACCTTACGCAAAAATGAAGAACGGAAGACCCAAGAAAACGCGTATTATCAGGGAAAAGCCCGAGAGTTTCAGGTTCAGTCCCAGGGGCAGGAGGGGCAAACCCGACAGCGTGATACTTACCATGGACGAGTTCGAGGCGATACGCCTTGCCGATCACAGGGCGATGGGGCACAGGGACGCCGCCTTGTCCATGAACGTATCGAGACAGACGTTCGAGAGGATACTTAAGAGAGCCCGACGCACGGTCTCGGACGCGATCATCAACGGTAAGGTGATAAAGATATGGGGCGGGGCGTACGATTTCGGTGACACGGAGGAAAAATGAGGATAAATATACGTTACGTCGAAAAGAACGACCTTTTCGAGATACAGGCCATCGACAAGAAGCTAAGGTCGCATTTTCTTCTTACCAGGGCGGAACTCAACAATCTCAGGACCGTTCTGGAAAAAGCCCTTGTTGAAAGCAGGGATAAGGGCAAAGGAAAGACTAAAAAAAAGGATGAGTGAAAAATGACAAATGACAAAATCCAAATGACAAAACATATGAACTTGCGTTCTTTGCTGGTTTATCTTGCGGTATGTGCTGTCTTTTTTGTGTGTCTGAACTGCGAACGCGCATACGGCGCTGAGAGAGAAAAGAAGGTCAAGTGGGTGAAATCCAAATACGGTCTCAAGGCGCTGATAGAGCTGAGCAAGACCAGAGGCAAGATGGTCAAAGATCTCAAGGACGAGTCGAAGAACTATGACAAGGTCAAGACCGCCATTGAATCCGACAGCCTCAAAAAAGGCGAGACCGTTCATGACGTGCGCAGGCGGTACGGGGATCCCGTGATAATCCTGAGCGAGGACGAAGTTTCGGGGGCGACAAGATGGGTGTACAAGCCTTACCAATCGACTTATTTCAAGGGTGAAAAAGCGTACCTTTTCTTTGACGGCGAGGGGGCGCTCACGGAATGGCGCCTGCTCGACCAGGAGGGTAAAAGCCCTTTTTCGGGCCTGTTAGGCGGTTGACCGCACGGACCGGACGTTCTTGAAATTCTCGGACAGCACCTTTTCCGCCGGTTTGTTCTGGGGAGTGAAATGCCTGTTATTCACGCCTCCGGCGCGCGTGCTTGTTCCCCATTCCCACCAGTATACTCCCGCCAGCCACGGGGAACCCCAGATACTTTCAAAGAAGGATTTGTAACACCGGGCCTGGAGATCCGGGTCGGCGTTCCCGTGGGTGCCGCCTTTCCACGGGGCAGCCGGTGCGTGGGGAGCGCTTGAATATCCTATCTCCGTGAAGATCACGGGCTTGTTAACGGTAGTCTGCCACGCCTCGATCTCGCATTTCCATTTATCCCAGCCTTTTATGAGCTCTTCCAGGGAAGGGTCGGGCGTATAACTGAGCGGGAAATACGCGTCTATCCCCACGAAGTCCAGCATGTCCCAAAAGTCCACGTTCTTGTAATTATCCCAGTTAGCGGCGTATACCAGTTTGCCGGGGTAAGTTTTCCTTATTTCTGATATCAGCGCGCGCCACCGGTCGCTTTTCTGGGTGGTGAATGTAAGTTCCGTGCCCACGCAAAAAAGCTCGACGTCAAGGCGTTTTGCCATGCGGGCGTAGTGAAGTATGAAATCCGCGTATTCCTTGAACCATGTTTCCCAGTCCTTGTCGCTGGCGAAGCCTATGTCCGCTCGCCAGTAGGTACCGTCAAATTTATCCACAAGGTCAAGGTGCGGTTTAAGCATCACTTTAATGCCGAGTTGATGCGCCTTCTTTATGGCGTGTCTCAGGCTCCTGTCGGTGGGGGTTTGATCGTTCGGGAATATTTTGGTCGAGTTATGTTTTTCTTGGTATTGGGTAACGACGATAGAGATATATTCCACTCCGATATCCGACAGTTTTTGAAGCGATAGGTCCGAATATTCCGACGAGAACCGGTCTTTTTCCCAGGTAACGTAACACACGCCTTTTTGAGGAAGAAGAAGCCCTATCTCCGTTGAGTGTAGCGGAACAGGGAAGAGCAACGCGGTGCTAATGAACGCGAAAGACGCTACTATGGCTACAGCCTTTATCTTTTTACGAAGCGACTTCCTTATCATTTTTTTGCCTCCTTTTCGGAAAATAAAAAAACCCTATTTGATAAAGGCAAAGCCTAGTCAAATAGGGCAAAGAAAAGTTAGCAAAAAGATGATAAAAAATCATCAATTTCGGTAGCCCGACTACCATATCCCCGAAGGGGAGTTAGGCTCGTAACTTTGCAGCCCTATCCTTTCAGATAGTTTGCCTTTATCGTTTGATGGATCTCACATTAAAGAGCTGATCCTTCTTGTCTAATCTCTATTTTAACGATAAAAATACAAAAAGCAAGGCCCTGCAACTGCCTTTTTTTGCATTAACTCCCTATTGTTTATCCTTAACACATTCTTAACAATTCAGCGTGTGTACAAGCACGATGATTTTGTTTGTCAGATACACATAAATCAATTATAATCTACTTCTGGTATAGTAGCTTTGTTCACATTCAAAGGAGGGGAGAGGATGGGCCAGGGGAAAGTAACGCTTACGCGTGAAGGGTACAATAAGATGATGAAGGAACTGGAATGCCTCAAGAGCGAAAAGCGCCTTCAAATAGCCAGGGACCTGGACCACGCGAGAAGCCTCGGGGATCTTAGCGAGAACGCCGAATATGATGCGGCAAAGAACGCCCAGGCGATGAATGAAAAAAAGATAGCGGAACTCGAGGATACGCTCAGCAGGGCCCGGATAATAGACGAGACGAATATACCTAAGGATGAGGCCCTTCTGGGGGCGACTATAAGGGTCAGGGACCGGGCAACGGGAGATGAATTCGACTATATGCTCGTGGCGGAGGAAGAATCAGATTTTGACATGAACAAGATATCCGTGTCGTCGCCGGTGGGGAAGGCCTTGCTCGGCAAAAAGGTGGGGGATGTCGTGGAGATAGAGGTACCCGCGGGCTCGCTCAATTACGAGGTCGTAAGTATTTCGAGGTGATGTCAATGGTTTTTAAAAGAAGAAGACTGAAGAAGTTGATAATTATACTTTTCATAGCGGCGATCATTTATTCGTTCCTGCCGCTTTTTCCTTTCTGGTTCATGGAAGGAGCGCCGAACGACGACAACAACCAGACCAACGTCGCGAAGCTGGAAGCGAATAAGGGCTCGTATTTTTCCTTTATCGTTATGGGGGATAACCATTCGGGACTTATTTTTAACGACGCCGCCACGCTCAAGGAAATATGGCACATGAACCGCGAGGACAGGTTCAGGAAGGTGCCAATCGATTTTGTCCTCAACGTCGGGGACGTTACGCTGGACGGGAAGCGCTCGCATTTCAAGGCCTATAAGAAGATGCAGGCGCTTATAAAGTACCCGGTTGTAGCGGCCATAGGCAACCATGACGACAGGCAGCTTTTCGAGGAGTTCTGCGGGCGGAAAGAGTTCGCCTTTCGTGACAGGAACTCTTACTTCATAGTGATGGATAATGAGGTAGGCGAGCTGAGCGAGAGCCAGTTCGACTGGCTGGAAGAACACCTGAAAAAAGGCAAGGACTACGACCATATATTCATTGCTATGCACAAGTCCCCGTATGATCCTTGCCAGCAGGACTGGTATAACATGGACAACAGTCCATGGGCTTACAGGTTCCGCAAGCTTTGCGGGAAATACGGCGTGGACATGGTCTTTGCCGGCCACAGGCACATGTTCGACCATGAAGTGTTTGACGGGGTGGATTATATCACAACGGGCGGGGGAGGCATGCTGACGGAGATCCCCGATTCTGAAGGCGGGTATCTCCATTATATAAGGGTCATGGTGAACAACGATTACGTGACATACGAGGTGCGGAAAGTATCTCCGCCTCTCTGGGAGTTCCTCACGTATTACATGTGGAAAGAACTTATATACTGGGCCCGTAATCTTTACGGTTCCGGTTATATATTCGGAAGGAATACAAAGATCGAGCCGCTTCGGGTTGACAATATTAATGCCAAAGAGTACTGGTTATGGAAGTAAGACAGGACTTCTGTTATGGGGAAAAGCCCGGACGGTCGTCCGGGCTTTTTTTATTACAGGGATATTTTCTTGACAAAATCCCATATCCATGATAATTTACCTATTGTCTATAGGGAAATAGGAGAATTATGTTGATCGGTAAAAAGGGATCCTATGCGATAAAGGTTATCTTGTTTTTTGCTTTCAGCAAGAAGGAGTCCTTTTCCATAAAGGAAATATCGGACCGTCTTGGTATTCCGGAAAAAGTGCTGGAACAGGTGTTGTTGCTTCTGAAGAACAAGGGTATTCTGGCAAGTAAAAGGGGGCCCCAGGGAGGTTACTGGCTGGCCGCTGATGTCTCTGAGATGACGCTTCTGGATTGTTTGGAGATCACGGGGCAAAGGATCGATATTGTGCCGGCGGGTGCCGGCAGGGAGAAACTTATTGATGAGGTCCTGGCAGAAGTCGGGGCGTCATTGCAAAAGGATGTGATGGACAGGATGGGCGGATCGAAGATAAAAGATATGGTGATATTGATCGGTGAAAAGGTCACCGAAAAAGGCCTGAGTTATATGATATAGCAGGTAACTGAAAAAGGGGAGGATATCATGAAAGAGCAGAAATATAACCCGGCTACACTGGGAGTCCACGGGGGATATACACCTGATCCCGCGACCGGCGCGAGGGCGGTGCCGATATACCAGACCACGTCCTATGTGTTCAAGGATACACAGGATGCGGCCGACCTCTTTGCGCTGAAAAAGTTCGGCAACATATATACCCGTATTATGAACCCGACGGTGGATGTGTTCGAAAAGAGGATAGCTGCGCTCGAGGGCGGGACCGCGGCCCTGGCGACGTCTTCTGGACAGGCGGCGGAGACGCTTACTATTCTTAACCTGGCTTCGTCCGGGGACGAGATAGTGGCTTCAAGCAGCCTGTATGGTGGGACCTATACACTGTTCCAGTACACGCTGCGCAAGCTCGGCATCAACACCGTTTTCGTGGATTCGACCGATCCCGGGAATTTCAGGAAGGCGATAACGAGAAAAACGAAGGCGTTGTATGCGGAAACCCTGGGTAATCCCAGGCTGGATACGTTGGATATCGAAACCGTGGCCAGGATAGCCCATGAGAACGGTATACCGCTGGTGATGGACAACACGGTCGGGACCCCGTATCTTGTCAATCCCATACGGTACGGCGCGGATATAGTGATCCACTCCTCGACCAAGTACATAGGGGGCTATGGCACCTCTATCGGCGGGGTCATAGTGGATTCAGGCAATTTTCAATGGGATAACGGCAAGTTCCCACAGTTCACCGAGCCCGACCCCAGTTATCACGGCCTGAAGTTCTGGGAAGCCTTCGGCGATCTTCCCGGCATAGGGAATATCGCTTTCATTGTCAAGGCACGCGTCAGTCTCCTGCGGGACCTGGGTTCCTGCATGAGCCCGTTTAACGCGTTCCTGTTCCTGTTGGGGCTGGAGACCTTGCACCTCAGGATGCCGCGTCACAGCGAGAACGCGCTGGAGATCGCGCGTTTTCTCAGGGACCATAAAAAAGTGTCCTGGGTCAACTATCCCGGCCTGGTAGAACATCCGCAGCACAACATCGCCTGCAAATATTTCAGGGAGGGGTTGTATTCAGGGCTTCTCGGTTTCGGCATAAAGGGCGGACTGGAAGCAGGTAAGAAGTTCATCAACTCGCTCGAGCTTTTCAGCCATCTGGCGAATATAGGCGACGCCAGGAGCCTTGCTATCCACCCGGCTTCCACCACTCACCAGCAGCTTTCGCGTGAGGAACAGGAAGCGGCGGGAGTTACCGAGGACTTTGTCCGTCTGTCTATCGGCATCGAGGATGTCGAAGACCTTATAGCGGACCTTGACCAGGCGCTGAAAAAAGCTTGAAAAAAATAACGGAGAGACCATGAGGATATATGAGGATATAACCCGAACGGTCGGCAATACGCCCCTTGTACGGATGCGCAAGGTCGGGAAAGGCCTTCCCGGCAATTTGATAGTAAAGGCGGAATTCTTTAACCCGCTTTCAAGCGTGAAGGACAGGATAGGCGTAGCGATGATCGATGCGGCTGAAAAGGAAAAAAAGATCAAAAAGGGATCGGTGATAATAGAGCCGACCAGCGGCAATACTGGTATCGCCCTGGCTTTTGTCTGCGCCGCCAGGGGGTATAAGCTTATCCTGACCATGCCTGATACCATGAGCGCGGAAAGGAGGGCCCTGCTGAAGATACTCGGAGCCGAGATCGTCCTGACCCCGGGAGAAAAAGGCATGCAAGGGGCCGTCGATAAGGCGGAAGAACTTGCTGCCGCCACGGAAGGCGCGTTCATGCCGCAGCAGTTCGAGAACCCGGCCAATCCCGGGATACACAAAAAGACCACCGCGCGGGAGATATGGAGCGATACGGAAGGTCATATAGACGTATTCGTGGCCGGCATAGGCACGGGCGGCACTATCACGGGAGTGGGGGAAGCGCTTAAAGAGAAGAACCCCGATATCAAGCTGGTGGGAGTGGAACCCGAAGATTCACCGGTGCTTTCCGGGGGAGAGCCCGGACCTCACGGGATACAGGGGATAGGAGCCGGTTTTGTGCCTAAGGTCTTGAAAAAAGAACTGATAGATGAGATAATAACCATTCCCGATAAAGAAGCGGGTAAATACGCCCGCAGATTGGCACGGGAAGAAGGCCTGTTCGTGGGTATTTCCGCCGGAGCTAATGTCGCGGCTGCCGTGAAAATAGCTTCAAGGGAAGAAAATAAAGGGAAGAATATCGTTGTCATCCTTCCGGATACCGGCGAAAGATATTTAAGCACATGGGTTTTTGAGAAATACACAGGATAGCAGGTTTCCAGAAGACAGAGGACAGAGGACAGATGGCAGGGGAAGGAAAGAGTAAAAAAGGAACGCCGGGCTATGTAGAGACCAGGTACTACAATATGCCCGCGGGCGAGGAATTCGTTCTGGAGAGCGGCGTCAGGCTCAAAGAGCTCAGGATAGCTTACGAGACGTACGGCGAGCTGAACAGTCGTAGAACCAACGCCGTACTTATCTGTCACGCGCTTTCCGGCGATGCCCATGCGGCAGGTTTACATAAGGGCGATAAGAAGCCCGGCTGGTGGGACGATATGATAGGCCCGGGGAAGGCCTTTGACACGGAGCAATATTTTGTTATTTGCGCCAACGTCATTGGCGGGTGCAAAGGATCAAGCGGCCCCAATTCCATAAATCCCGCTACCGAAAGACCCTACGGTCTGAGTTTTCCCATTGTCACGATAAGCGACATGGTGGATGCCCAGAAAAAACTGGTGGAATTCCTCGGCATCAAGAAACTCTTATCGGTGTGCGGCGGGTCGATGGGCGGCATGCAGGCCCTGCAGTGGGCGGTGTCATATCCCGAGAGCATTCATTCGTGCATACCTATAGCCACGTCGTATAAGCATTCCGCGCAGCAGATAGCTTTCGACGAGGTGGGCCGCCAGGCGATAATGGCGGACCCGGCCTGGAACGGTGGGGATTATTATGAAAAGGACCATCCTTCAAGGGGGCTGGCCGTGGCCAGGATGGTCGGACATATCACCTATATGAGCCAGCAGTCCATGGAGCAGAAGTTCGGCAGGATGATGAAGAAGAAAGAACTCGGGTACGAGTTCACGACCGAGTTCGAAGTGGAAGGCTATCTCAGGTACAGAGGGGATAACTTCGTGAAACGCTTCGACGCGAACTCCTATCTCTACTTGACCAAAGCGATGGATTATTTCGATCTATTGGGGGACCAGAAACTGGCCCAGCTTTTCAAAGGGGTCAAGGCTCGCTTCCTGGTCATAGCTTTCAGTTCGGACTGGCTGTACCCTCCTTTTCAGTCAAAGGAGGTCGTGAAGGCGTGCAAGATGAACGGGATAGACGTCACGTATTGTGAGATAAGTTCGGATTACGGGCATGACGCTTTTCTGCTCGAATTCGAGGAAGAAACGAAACTTGTGAAGCATTTCCTGAGCAGGACCTTGAAGAAGGTAGAGAAATAATGGCGGCGAGCAAGAGGAAAGAAGACCTGAGATTTGACCACAAGGTGATCGGCGAAATGGTGAAACCCGGGACCACGGTGCTCGACATGGGCTGCGGGGACGGGGATCTCCTCGAATATCTCGTCCTGAGCAAGGACGTCAGGGGAAGCGGCGTCGAGATAAGCGAAGAAGCCATTTACAAGTGCGTGGAAAAGGGCCTGAGCGTTGCGCACGGCGACATAGATTCGGGGCTAAAGGAATATCCCGACAACTTGTTCGATTACGTGATCTTCAACCAGACGATGCAGCAGGTACACAAACCGAAAGAGGCCATTCTGGAAGCCCTCAGGATAGGCAAGGAGGTCATAATAGGTTTTCCCAACTTCTGTGTGCTCAAGGCCAGGTTCCAGATATTTTTCGCGGGCCATGTGCCCGTAACGCCTTCGCTGCCGTATACCTGGTACGATACGCCTAACCTTCATTTCCTGAGCATCAAGGATTTCGAGGTTTTCTGCCGCGAACAGGGGATAACCGTAGAAAAAAGCGTTTTTCTTTCTGAAAAGGGCATCGTAAGATTCATGCCGAACCTTTTCGCCCTTAACGCGATATTCCAGATATCCAGGAAGTAAATAAAAAACAGAAGACAGAAAACAGAGGACAGAGGACAGAGAACAGAAAAAAGATCATAGCGTCTTCTAACATAAATACCTAATATCTGATTTCTGCCTTCTGATATCTGTCTTCTGACAACTGACTTCTGTCCTCTGAAGAGAAAGCATGCCTAAGACCCACAAGACCGATACTTTTCAGGAGCACTACGCGGAGCTGAACGATGAACAGAGACAGGCCGCCGACGCCATGGACGGCGCTTACCTTGTCCTCGCGGGGCCCGGTACGGGGAAGACGCAGCTCCTTTCGGTGCGGGCCGCCAACATCATCAGGAGCAAAAAGGCAAGCCCTGAGAACATCCTGATACTTACCTTTACGAATGCCGCCGCCAGGGCCATGCGGGAGCGTCTGGCGAAAATAATAGGGCATGAGGGCTACAACGTCGAAGTCGAGACCTTCCACAGTTTCGCCAATTCCATAGTGCTCGAGTCGGAAGGCGCGATAAGGTACGTCAAGGACAAGATAGAGATAAGCGAGGTCGAGAAGGTCAAGGCGATCGAGTACATCCTGGATAATGTAAAGGGCGCGAAGGACTTAAGGCCTTTCGGGGCGCCGTATATCCACCGCGGCGAGATCGAAAAGAGGATCAGTGAGCTCAAGCAGGAAGGCATTACGCCGGAGGAGTTCAAAAAGAGCGTAAAAGGTCTTGAGCCCGATGACATCCATATTGAAGAAAAGCACGTACCCCGGCTCAAGGCGCTGGCCGTCATATATGAGAACTATGAAGCGCTTAAAGACAAGGATGCCAAGGTCCTTTTTGACGAGAGGGGCAGGATCGACTATGATGACATGATACTCGTCGCGCTGGAGGCCCTGAAAAATGATAAAGAGCTCGGCGAGGTCTTCAGGAAGCAGTATAAGTATATCATGGTCGACGAGTACCAGGACACCAACGGGGCGCAGCTCGAACTCCTTTTCGCATTACTGGATCCCCGCAAACCGAACATGATGTGCGTAGGGGACGACGACCAGGCCATTTACAGGTTCCAGGGGGCCACTCTGGCGAATTTCCGGGTGCTTAAAGAGCGGATCCCTTCGGTCGAGACCATAAAGCTCAGGAACAATTACCGTTCCAGCAAAGAGATAATAGACCTCTCCGGCAAGGTGATATCGCAGCTTCCCGAGAACGAAAGGATAGACGTAAAACGGCAGGCGCAGAAGACCGGTTATGGCGGCGGCCGGATACGTGCACTGGAGATGTCCGCTGAAGAAGAAGAGCTTTTCTTCCTGGTGAACGAGATCAGGCGCCAGGCCGGGACCATCAGGAAAGACAAGTCGCTTCCCGATGGGGAAAGGGCAAAACCCTTTAATAACATAGCGGTCCTCGTGAGAAAGAGAGACCAGATACTCAAGGTGATAGAGGCCTTCCTTAAGGCGGGCATACCTTACGCGACGGACGGTAAAGAGGATATCCGCAGGGAAAAGCGCGTGAGGCAGATGCTGGACGTCCTGGAGCTTGCCTATGTCGAGACCGAGAGCAACGAGAGGAGGTCTTTAGCGCTTTACAAGGTGCTGGCCTCCGATTATATGGGAGCTTCACATTCGGACATTCTCAAGTTCATCGGAATGATCAATAAAAAGAAGCTGGCCGCCAGGAGGAAAGGCGAAGACGCATTCCGTTCCTTCAATCTTTTTCAGCAGTTCCAGGAGCATTTCGCCCGGTTCAAAAAAGATAAAGAAGGAAAGTCCATATGTCCCTCCGAAGACGAGTCGACCGGGCTTGCCATCGCGAAGGATCTGGGGCTTGAGAACCCTCACGCTTTGCACAGGGCCGCGTGGGCGACAGACCGCCTCCTGACCGATGCCAGGAATTTGCCCGTGCATGACCTCCTTATGAGGTACATAGATGACGTTCGGCTTTACGGGTTCATCCTGAAAAAATACGCTGATAACAGCATACTGCGCATAAGGGACTTAAGGTCGCTCGTTTCTTTCATAAACAGGATAAAGGAGTCGGATCTGGCTGATCCGGCTATAGGGCTCGACGAGTTTATGGACGAACTCGAGCTCAGGGACATACACGGCATGCCGATACAGGGGTCACTTGCCACGCTGAGCCAGGACGGTGTCAGGATATATACGGTGCACAGCGCCAAGGGCCTTGAGTTCTATTCGGTCTTCATGCCGTTCTGTCTGGATAAAAAGAGCTGGCCCGTACAGGCCAAGGCCGATGTCATACCGCTTCCGCCGGACATCTATAAGAGCAAGGAGAGGGTGGAAGAGAAGGAGAAGATAAAGCAGCTGGCGAGGTTCGACGAACTGCGCCTTTTTTACGTGGCCTCCACCAGGGCCAAAGCGTATCTTACTTACACCTCCACTCCGGAAGAGAAGGTGATAATAAGCCCGTTCCTTGGGTATCTGGACCTGGAAGTGGAACAGGGTTCGCCGGGGAGCGAAGAGGAGCTTCTGAAATGGTACGGCGAAAGGTCGCCTCTGGAGGACTCCTTCGCGGGAACTTCGGAGATCCTGAAAGACATCGTTTCGAACCTCACGTTGAACCCGACCAGTTTGAACAATTACATAGAGTGCGGAAGGAAATTCCTTTATGATAATGTCCTGATGCTTCCCGGCAGGAAGAACCAGCACCTGGTCTTCGGCAACTGCGCCCATAAGGCGCTGGAAGAGGTGTACTCACGCTACATGGAGGAGAAGAAGTTCCCGGCGTTCGGTTTTTTCAAAAAGGAATTCACGAGGGAGCTGGAATACCAGGGAGTGAGCGGTGAGATAAAGAGATGGTGCCGGGACCGTCTGGATACGCTGAGCGACTGGTACCAAAAGGAGTCGAAAGATCCGGTCATGCCTCTTGACCTCGAGAACAAGCTCGAGATATCCCTTCCGGGGGGAGTGGTGTTCAGGGGCACGTTCGATAAGATCGAAAAAGAGCCGGACGGGGGTATCAGGGTGGTGGACTACAAGACTGGAAAGCCCGATGCCCACGTGAAAGCGATAGCTAATTGCACGGACCTTTCAAAATACGAGTGTGATGACTATTACAGGCAGCTTATAGCGTACAAGATGCTTTACGAGAGGTCCAACAAGACAGAGAAAAAAGGCACCGTCACCAAGGGGGTACTGCAATTCCTGGACAGGATCTCGAATACGGTCAAAAAGTACGGCCTGGAAAAGGGCGAGTACAGGGACGAGGTCGTGGAGCTCAGGGACGATATGGTCTCGGAGCTTGAGCGGCTGATACAGAAGTGCTGGCGCGATATACAAGGCCTCAAGTTCGATAAGCTGCCGGAAAGGGACGGGAAGGAGCGCTGCGCCCGCTGTGAATTCGATGCTATCTGTTGGGGGAATTAGATGTCGGGGCTGACTCAAGCGCATGCAACGGAAAAAGCAAGAGTATCCCGTGCTCAAACAGTTTTTGCTCTAACGTGTGTTACGACAGCAAAAAAACTGCGCGCGGGATACTCTTGCCTTTCCCGTATCCACGTTCAATACAGTTCGAACATATGAAGCGAGGTATCACTATGGATAAAAAGTTCATTTCGGACCTGAAGGTCAACGAACAGGTCGATTCCTGTTTCATGCTGAACAAAAAGGAGCTGAAACTGACGAAATACGACAAACCCTACCTGCAGCTTACGCTTTCCGACAAGAGCGGCAAGATCGAGGCGCGTTTGTGGGACGACGCTGAGAAATTCAACGAAACCGTTGATTCGGGCGATGTGGCCCGCGTGAAGGGGGTGGTCGACAAGTTCCGTGACGAGAAACAGCTGAAGGTCGATCTTATAGAGAAAGCAGACGAAAGGGCGTACCGGTATGAAGACCTGGTGCGCGTGGCCGCGGACAGGGACAGAATATACAAGGACGCCCTCGAGTATCTTGCCGGCATCAAGAACAGGTGGGTAAAAGCTCTCGCGGAGAAGTTCGTCGAGGATGAAGAACTGATGTCGCTTTTCAGGGAAGGGCTCGGCGGGAAGATGTGGCATAATGCCTACATCGGCGGCCTGATGGAGCATACGTGGGAGGTGATGTATATCCTCGACCATATGTGCAGGATATATCCGGAAGCCGACAGGGACGTGGCCATCCTCGGGGCGTTCATACACGACATAGGAAAGGTCCATGAGCTGGACCCGAAGAAAGTGGAATACACGATAGAAGGCGGGCTCGTCGGGCACATAATCATCGGCCACAAGATACTGATGGCAAAGATAGGCGAAATAAAGGATTTCCCGGAAGACCTGCGCCTGCGCCTCGAACATATCATACTGAGCCATCACGGCGAATACGAGCAGCAGTCCCCCGTCCTGCCGAAGACGCTGGAAGCGACGATGATATATCACGCCGACGAACTCGTTTCGCAGGCCAACGCCATCAAGGAGATCCAGCTCGCCCAGGCGGAAGAGGGGAAGGCCTGGAGCAGTTTCGTGACGATCAAAAGCCGCAAGTATTACATCAAAGAATCCGGCAGTGAAGAGTGGGCGGCGAGCGAGACCAAAGAAGAACCGAAGAAAAGAACCGGCAAAAAACAAAACAATAAAGACCTTTTTGCCTGATCCAACCCCGGGGGTTGAACGACGGGGGTTGAATTGGTGGGGTTGTGGAACGCAGGGAATTCGAAAAACTTGTCATAAGAGCGCTTGAGGGCCTGCCTCAGGTCTTCAAGGACAGCCTGGAGAACGTGGATGTCGTCGTGGAAGATGAGCCCACAGCACAACAGGCCGGCGCGGTCGATGCCACCCACAGGCGCATGGTGCTCGGCCTTTACCAGGGAGTCCCGCTTGCCAGGAGGAGCCACTATTACGGTATGGTGATGCCGGATAAGGTATCTATCTTCCAGAAGAATATCGAGAGGGTCTGCCGCACGGATGAGGACATCGTCCGTCTGGTCACACACACCGTCCAGCATGAACTGGCCCATCATTTTGGTATCTCAGACCAAAGGCTTAAGGATCTGGGGATATATTAATAACAAGTATCAAGTATCAAGGATAAAGGAAAAAGGATAAAGTGGTAAGTATCAAGTGTTGAGTTGTGAGTTGTTAGTTTTTAGCCTTTAGTCTGTCTTCTGTTATCTGTCCTTTGTCTTCTGTAACCAGCAACCAGTTTCCAGTAACCAGATATCAAAGATCCAACATCTTACATCTAATATCCTCTTAGTACCTACAGTGACCTGACACTTTGACACTAGTGAGCGAAGCGAATGATGACACTCTGACACTTCCCTCGGTCTTCTGACACCAGTAACCAGATCATTTCAGAGTGTAGACCCGGATATTGTCGATGTAGATCAGGCCGGTGTAGGCGGCCTTGTTCGATTCCACCCTGATGGCCACTTTGCGGACGTCCGCCCGGAACTCGTTATCGACTTTGGTCCTCCTCCAGTCGATACTGTCATCGGAGATCCTTGCCGTCAGCGTGGTCCATTTTCCGGGATACAGTCTTTCGGTCCGGGCCATCTCGATGAATTTCCAGCTGTCCCCGACGGTAAGGATGAGTTTCGCCCTGAGCCCGGCGGGAGCGCCGGGAGGAAGGTATATATCCGCCGATATCACGTCGTATTTTCCCAGGTCAAGATACTGCTGTATCTCGGTGAGGGCTCCCGACCACTGGTTCCCGGGGAATTCCACACCCATTTCAAGGCTGCCTCTTCCCCTGCTGGCTACCACTTTCGACTGTTTCAGTGTCCTTGCCACGTGGTCCGGTTTTTCAAATGCCCACGCGGGTATTTCCCAGCTGTCCTCGTCCTTTTCGAAATTATAAATAACAAAGGCGTCTTTCGGTTCGACCAGAGGTTTTTCAGACGGCGTCGCGGTGTATTTTGTTACAGGGGCTGCAGCCTTTTTGACGGCCTTCGTTGTCTCAGGCAGTTTGCCCTGGTCACGCATGTATACCGCCGCGGCCACTATGGAGCCGAGGATAATAAGGATCACAAGCGGGGCGAAGAAGTTCCTGGATCCTTTTTTCTTCGGTTTTAAGTTAATGTTCCCGGGCTGAGGTCTATTTTTCTTATTATTGGCAAAATAGGTCTTGGAAAGTTCGGCGTCTATCGGATCTTTAATGCCATTTTTGTTCATGATATCCTCCCTTTTGCTACATGATACAAAATTTACGTTCAAAAGTATATAAAATTTTTTTGTTGCGCTTATTTACATATTTAAACTTATATGGTATACTTCTACGCGAATAGCACAAAATGTTCCGCATTTTTTACTGTATACCACAAAATGTATGGGGGGTGTAAAAGAATGAAGATCATATCCGTGGCGAACCAAAAAGGCGGCTGCGGCAAGACGACCATTGCCGTAAATGTAGCCTCCGCTCTCTCGAAGCTGGGTAACAAGACGCTTTTAATAGACCTTGATCCTCAGGCGCACGCGACATACGCTCTGGGTTACAGCGAAGAATCATCTAAAAGGAAGACCTCGTACGACATCTTCAGGGCTAATTTCGACAGCATAGAAGTCCCTTACGAAGAGATGGTCATCGAGAACAGGGACAACCTTGATTTTATACCCGCCAACATGATGCTGAGCGCCGCGGAGATAAACCTGGGAGGGATCAACGGCGCGGCCGCGATACTGTCCCGTACGCTTTCGGATCCCTTTTTCGAAAAATATGAATATGCCATGATCGATTCACCACCCAGTTTCGGGTTTCTGACCCTTAATTCCATGTATGCCGCCGATATTATCCTCGTTCCCATGGACTCCAGCTACTTCTCTTTCAACGGCATCAACAGCGTGTACAGGGTGACCGGTCTCTTGAACACCGAGACGGGGAGAAAACCGTCGGTCTTTTTCGTGATGAGCAATTACGACAAGAGGACCAATTTCGCGAAACAGTTCGAGACCGACGCCAAGGAAAAACTCGGGCCTTACATGCTTTCGACCACGGTACGCTCCAGCGTACGCCTGAGGGAATCGGCCAAACACGGCAAGACGATATTCGAGCATGATCCCAAATGCACCGCTGCGCTCGATTTTTATAACCTTACCAGCGAGCTGCTTACGTTCGGCGACAAGGAGATAGATGTATTCGTGAAGGAATTTTTTCTCCAAGCTCCTGACGCGGGCGCTGTTTATGTACTGGGGGACTTCAATAACTGGCAGAAATCAGGCGCCAGCCAGCTCACCAAGCTGGAGAACGGGGCCTGGTCAGCGCATGTCACGCTGAAAAAAGGCCAGTACCGCTACAAGTTCCTGGTAGATGACAAATGGCAGCATGATCCCAAAAACCCCGAGAAAGACGCGAACGTCTACGGCACGATCGACTCTATAGTCACAGTGTGATCGTATTTGCTATCATGGCGATTTTCAGGGTAACTTCCGCGAAAGAAAAGAACCTGAAAGCAAAGATGCGCCGCTTCGGCGTGCAAGAGAAGGACCTGACCGAGCGATTTATCCGCTCGAGCGGTCCCGGCGGACAGAAGATCAACAAGACCTCGGCATGCGTCTATCTTAAACACAGGCCCACCGGTATAGAGGTAAAGTGCGGCAGAGAGCGTTCTAGGGCGCTTAATCGTTTTCTGGCCCGGAGGATACTGGTAGGAAAAATAGAGATGCGGGTTTTGGGTGCGGCCTCCGAGGAAAAGAAGCGCATCGAGAAGATACGCCGGCAGAAGAGGAAGAGGTCGAAGCGGGCGAAGGAGAAAATGCTTGCGGACAAGAAGAAACGCTCGGAAAAGAAAACGCTTCGCAAACGGGTCGGCTCCGAAGACTGACCCTTGTCACTTGTTACTTGATGCTAGTTGCAATATTGGATCTTTGACTGCAAAGAGCTAAGCGCATAGAGCAAAGAACTACAGTTTTACGCTGTACGCTATGTCCTTTGCGCTATGCTTTTATTTGTTGCCCAATACTCGATGCGCGGTAAAAATAAGGTTATTTGCTTCGCTGTTATTCAGCTCGCTACCGCTCGCGTTATTTAAATAACAACGAATAACCATTAACACTGAGCGAAGCGAACTAAATAACTATGTTACCTGTCACTGGTTACTGGTTACTTGATGCTGGTTACTTGTTATGAAAAAACTTACCCTGGATCTCCATGATATATTCAATAAACACCGCGAGATAGAGAACGCGCTTAAGGGCATCCTGCAGGAAGCCAGGGATAAGGGCGTGAAGATGGTCGAGATCATACCGGGTAAGGGTTCCGGACAGCTCAAGAAGCGTGTCCTGAAGTTCCTGGAAAGGAACAGGGACCTCTATCACAGGGTCGACAAGGATTCGAAAAATTGGGGAAGACTGTTCGTGCGATTCAAATAGGAGAGAGTGTCAGAGTGTCATCGCTCGCTTCGTTCGCTAGTGTCAGAGTCAATTTTGACACTATGATACTGTGACACTTCGACACTGACCAATTGTTCAAAATGGCTAAAAGATTACGCGATTCATGGGGTTCGCGCCTCGGCGTTATCATGGCGGTAGCCGGTTCGGCGGTAGGGCTGGGCAATTTCCTGCGTTTCCCGGTACAGGCGGCCAAGAACGGCGGCGGGGCTTTCATGATCCCGTATTTCATCGCGCTGCTCCTGGTCGGGATACCTCTTATGTGGATCGAGTGGTCCATAGGCCGTTACGGCGGAGGGTTCGAACATTCGACGGCTCCCGGCGTCTTCCACAGTCTATGGGAAAAGAACCGCTTCATCAAATATTTCGGTGTTATAGGCATATTCGGTCCGCTCGTCATAATGATCTATTACACCTACATCGAGTCGTGGACGCTCGCCTATAGTTTCTTTTCCCTCGTGCAGAAATATTCGGGCTGTACCGATCGGCTATCCATGGAGGCATTTCTCAGGGGGTTCCAGGGCCTGGAGCGGAACCAGTATTTTTCCAGTATGGCCCCGGCTTATGTTTTTTTCCTTATCACGTTCCTGCTCAACATGACGGTGCTTTATTACGGCATCAAGGGGGGGATAGAACGTTTCTGCAAGTTCGCCATGCCGATTCTCTTCGTTTTTGCCGTTATCCTGGTCGTGAGGGTCCTCACTCTGGGAACGCCTGATCTGGCTAAACCCGACTGGAGCGCCGCCCGCGGGCTGGGTTACTTGTGGAACCCCGACTTTTCGCAGCTTTTGAACGCCAAGGTATGGCTTGCCGCTACCGGGCAGATATTTTTCACGCTTAGCGTGGGTATGGGCGTTATACTTACGTACGCGAGCTACCTGAAAAAAGGTGATGACGTTACGCTTTCCGGTCTTACGGCGGTAAGCATGAACGAGACCGCCGAGGTGGTTCTGGGCGGCAGCATAGTCATCCCCGCGGCGTTCGTTTTCTTCGGCCCGCTTGCCATAGGCGCCATAGCCGGTTCGGGGGCGTTCAACCTCGGGTTCGTCTCGATGCCGCTGATCTTCGGGCACATGCCTTTTTCGGAGGTCTTCGGTTTTCTCTGGTTCGGGCTTTTGTTCCTCGCGGGGGTCACTTCGTCCGTTTCAATGGCCCAGCCGGCGATCGCTTTCCTGGAGGACGAGTTCGATATATCCCGCGAACGCGCCGTGAAGATATTCGGCGCCGTCGCTTTTGTGCTGTGCAACGCCTCGATATTCTTCCTGGGAAAGGGGGTGGTCGACGAGCTGGACTTTTGGGGAGGGACCTTCTGCCTGGTCCTCTTCGCTACGGTAGAGGTGATCCTTTTCGGATGGATATTCGGCATAAACAAAGCGTGGGAAGAGGTGCATCACGGCGCGGATATGAGGATCCCCGGGATCTATAAATATGTGATCAAGTACGTTACGCCTGTCTTTCTTCTGGTGGTCCTTGCCGCCTGGTTCTTTCAGGACTGGCTGCCGATAATGAGAATGGAGAACGTACCCCCGGGAAACAGGCCCTATATACTAGCCACCCGCGTGGGGCTCCTTGTGCTCTTTATCACGCTGGCGGTCCTGGTCAAGATAGCCTGGAGGAAAAGAAAGATCAAGGGGAGGCCTGTATGACGACGCTCGGCTGGGTGTTTATGTCTGTTTCGTGGTTCCTGATCCTGTCCCTCGCCGTATTCTGTTTCATGAAGATATTCACGAAGCAAAAGGTAGACTGATATGCCCCTCCCGGCGGCCCATTAAAAAAACCGCCTATTTCTTTTGCTTTTTGAAATATTATAAGATATTATATTTATATATAATTCCTAATATTAAAAATAATATTTCCAGGAGGGGGACATGGAAAAGGACGTAGCGGTATTTGCCAAAAATAAGTATCAGGACGTCAAGATCAGGATATCGGAGTATCAGGGAAATGATGTCATCGATGTCCGTATCTGGACCCAGCCGCCTCAGGGTGAGGAAAAGGTTCCGACCGGAAAGGGCATAAACATCAACGTGAAGCTTTTTCCGAAGCTCAAGGAAGCCGTTGAGAAGCTGGAGAAGGAACTTGTAGAGAATAACATGATCTGATGATCCTGTACGGGAAACAACGGTAAACGGTATGGCTCAGAGCGATAAAAGGCGTTACATAAGACACCTCCTGGTAAACCCTCTTGAATTCCAGATGTCGGAAGATGCGGAATTCGAAAGAACGGAGACCGTCAACGTGAGCGAAGGCGGTCTTCTTTTTATGTCCAAGAGTTACGTGGCTCCGGGGTCTTTTATAAAATTGCAGATGCCTCTCTATGACAAGACATTCAAGATAAAGGCAAGGGTCGTCCACTCCGCGAAGGACAAGGCTACGGATCTCTATAAGGTGGGAGTGGCCTTTGTAAGCTACGCGGACGCTTTCAAGGTAAAACTCATCGAACAGATATACCTGATAGAAGAGTACCGTGTGCTCAGGTCCCTCCAGCTCGGCAGGGAGATATCTTTGAAGGAAGCTTCAAAAGAGTGGATAAAAAGATACTCCGAGAGATTCGAAAAACTCTACTGGTGATCGCCAGAAAATACCCTCCGAAATAAAAAAGACGAAAATTTTTTTCCACATCATATAGTAGCCGTATTAAAAAATACACCTACATAATGTGGACTTTTTAAAATTATTTAAAATGTGCGCGCATAGTATATTTGACAAAGTATATTGTATTATGTATAATCTGTTACTGGTAGTGGAAAAAAGTGGAGGAAAGTGGAGTGTTCTACGGAGAATATACTCACAGCCTTGATAAGAAGAACCGCATAATTATCCCCGCGCGTTTCCGGGAGGTCATAACGGAAATGTGCATAGAGAAGTTCTACATCACACGCGGCCTGGACGAATGTCTTTTCATGTTCCCCGAGAGCGAATGGAAGGCCCAGGAAAGCAAGTTCAAAGCGATGCCGTTCACGAAAACAGAAGCAAGAAAGTTCAACCGTTTGTTCTTTGCCGGTGCCGTGGAAGTGGCCCCCGACAAGCAGTGGAGGATACTGGTCCCGGATTACCTTAAAGATTACGCGAAGCTTTCCAAGAACATAATGATAATCGGCGTGTCCAGCCGCATAGAGATATGGTCCAAAGACAAGTGGGCGGATTTCTACAAGTCGACCCAGCAGAACTACGAGGAGATAGCCGAACGCTTGATGGATATATAAAAGTTTTTCCAAACCAAAAAAGAGGGGTTCTCATGTACAGGCGATATGCTATTAAGTACCACAAGAAAAAGGTCGAGTTCGTCAACTGCGTGAACATGGTGGAGAGGGTCAAGAAGGCTCGCGCCCTTTCATCCGGGATCGCGCACCTCGGCATAAAGCGCTACGTGGTCTCCTCTTCAGGGCTGGGAAAGAGAACCTATTTAACTCTCAGGGATTGCACATGACGATCAGTTTTGAACACAAGGACCGCCGCAAGCCGGATCTTTCCAACGACGCGAAAAAGAACCCGGCCGCGGGAAAGGCAAACAAGAAATACCTGCAGGCATGCGATATTTCGGGATCGATCTACGGAAAGACAAGGTCGACGGATAACAGACCCGGCCGGCAGGACAAACCCTCCGAGAAGGATGACAATATCACGTCCTATAACTCGTTATACAAACGGCAGGTCGCTATTTTGAACAAGATCATCCGGAGGGAAAAATAGGCCATCTTCCCGTACTTTTACGAGAAGCGATAGATCATCTTGATCTCGGCCCCGGAGATACAGTGCTCGATGCGACGGTCGGCGGCGGAGGGCACGCCGACGAGATACTCAAGAGGATAATCCCAGGGGGGAAGCTAATAGCGGTCGACAAGGATCCGGAGGCGATCGAGAGGACCAGGCGGCTGTTCGAGGGGCTGAGCGAGTTCATAACGTTCATTAACAGGGATTTCAGGGACATCACCGAGATCATTGCGTCCCTGGGCATAGACGGTATCGACGGGGCGCTGTTCGACCTCGGTATGTCCTCTTTCCAGGTGGATGAAGAGGGAAGGGGATTCAGCTTTTTGAAAGACGGTCCTTTGGACATGCGGTTCGACCCCAGAGGCGGCACTTCGGCTAGGAATGTGGTCAACGGGGCGCATCAGGAGGAACTGGCCGGTATCATAAGGTCGTACGGAGAAGAGAGGCACGCCCTGCTTATAGCAAGGGCCATATGTGCCGCGCGCAGGGACAAAAGGATAGATACCACGGCCGAGCTTGCGGAGATAATCAGAAAAGCGGTAGGGGGTAGATACCGCGGGCAAAGGCTTCATCCGGCGGCCAGGACCTTCCAGGCGCTCAGGATACACGTCAACGACGAACTGGGCGCGCTGAAGGAAGCGCTCGAGGGAACCGTAAAATACCTGCGCCCCGGGGGGAGGATCTGCGTTATATCCTTCCATTCCCTGGAGGACCGTATAGCGAAGAACTTTTTCAGGGACGCGGCGAAGCAAGGCGGGATCGATATTATCACCAAACGGGTGCTCCGGCCGACGAGGGAAGAGGTCAGGGAGAACCCGAGAGCGAGAAGCGCGAAATTGCGGGTGGCGGAGAAAAAGGCATGAAACTCACGAAATTCATAACGGTCGGGATACTGGTAACGCTGATGGCGGTCGCGTATGTTCATCAGCGCGTAGAGATCGTCAAGGCCGGCTACAACCTGCAGAACAACAGGCAGCGGCTCTCCCGCCTCGTTGACCGGAACTCCAGATTAATGTATAATTTATCCAAACTGGAATCCCCCAGAAGCCTGCTTACCTCACTTAACGGTGAAGAAATAGAGTTTGCCAATCACAGGATCAAACAAGAAGGCGGCTACAGGCCGGCTCTCAGTGAATCCTGGAGCGATTTTCCCGGGGAAGGCCTGATAGGCAGGTTCCTCGACATCTTCACTTTGAGCGCGGAAGCCAGACCACGTGAATAATATTGTACCGTCGAAATATAACAAAGAGGTTAAATGGCCAGAACCCGCCAGTATTTGGTTTTTTTCTTTCTGATATCACTTCTTCTCTCGCTTCTTGCCCGTCTTTTTTATCTCCAGGTCCTGAATTTCGACAGATTTTCAGGCATAGCTTCCGGTCAGCATAATAAGGTACTCAAGATAGAACCCCGTAGGGGTACTATCTTCGACAGGTACATGGAACCTCTTGCCATAAATCTCGACGTACCGAGCGTCTATTGCGATTCCCGCGGCGTTGAGGATAAAGAAGTAACGGCCGATGCGCTCGTATCGGTACTTGGCGTTGACCGCGATACCGTTCTGGAAAGGCTTACCAGGGACAAGGCGTTCGTCTGGCTGAAACGCAAGGTTGATGTAGAGGATGCCCGAGAGCTGAGGGACATGGACCTCACCGGCATACATTTCATCACCGAAAGCAAGAGGAATTACCCGAGCGATAATATGGCCTCCCACGTCATCGGCTTTGTGGGGATAGACAACGACGGTCTGGAAGGGCTGGAGCTCAAATACGACGCGCTGCTCAAGGGCAAGCCGGGGTGGAGGCACCTGATAAGGGACGCCAAGCGCAGGACCGTTCTCTACAACGAGGCGGAGTCGATACCGCCCCAGAACGGTTTCAATATCGTCCTTACCCTGGACAGCGTTATCCAGTACATAGTGGAGGAAGAAATAGAGAAAATGGCCGTAAGGTCCAACGCCTCGGGTGCCACGGCCGTTGTTATGGAGCCGTACACGGGCAAGGTCCTCGCGTTGGCGAATTATCCCGGGTATGACCTTAACGATTTCGGGAAAGCGTCCAAAGAAAGCGTGAAGAACGCGGCCGTTTCGAACGTTTTTGAACCCGGGAGCGTTTTCAAGGTCATCACGGCCAGCGCCGTGTTGAACGAGGGAATAGTGGACCCGGAAGACAGATTCTATTGCGAGTGGGGCGAATATAAAGTGGCGGGAAGGGTGCTGCACGATTATCACGCCTACGGAAAGCTCACGTTCAGGGACGTGATCGCCAAGTCGAGTAACATAGGCACGGTGAAAGCGGCCCAAAAGCTCGGGGAAGCAAAGCTTTACGAATATATCCGGAAGTTCGGTTTCGGGAAGAACACCGGCATAGACCTGCCCGGCGAAGTATGCGGTATAAGCAGGCCGCCCGGGATCTGGTCTCGCAGTGATATAACCACCATTCCCATGGGGCAGGGCATAGCGGTCACCCCGATACAGCTCGCCTGCGCCATAAGTGCGATCGGCAACGGCGGGTATCTGGTAACGCCTTACGTTGTCGAGCGAGTTACCACCTGGGAAGGCAGGACGCACAGGGAGTTCGCCCCGGTGATTAAGGGGCAGGTCCTGGACAGCCGGACGTGCGAAACATTGAAGGATATCCTGCACCGGGTAGTGACCGAAGGCACCGGCAGGCGCGCCGATTCACGATTATATAAGATGTGCGGCAAGACCGGCACGGCGCAGATGGTGAACCCGGCGGGGGGATATTATGAGAACAAATATTACGCCACTTTTATAGGGTTCGCCCCTAAAGAGGATCCCCTGATCGCCGTCGTCGTGATAGCCAGAGACCCTCATCCCGTGCATTTCGGCGGCAGCGTTGCCGGTCCCGCTTTCAAGGGGATCGCCGAGAGAAGTCTGCAGTACTTGAAGGCGGAGAGGAGGGACTGAGGTTCTGGGGACACGTCTGTGTAGACGATATGTAGGATGACAAAACCGAGGTTCTGGGGACACGTCTGTGTAGACGATATGTAGGATGACAAAACCGAGGTTCTGGGGACACGTCTGTGTAGACGATATGTAGACGACCAGACATGTCCCCAGAATATATTTTTATTATGAGTCGTGAGATAGATACGGTAATAGAGACGATAGGGTTCGATAAGGGCCGGCTTAAGACCGATTCGCGTCTGGTCGGTCCGGGGGACGTCTTTGTCGCCATAAAGGGTACCGCCTGTGACGGGCATGACTTCATTCCGGAGGCGCTTGCGAAAGGCGCCGTAAAGGTCGTATGCGAACAGAGACGCACTTGCTCCGAGGGGCAAGAAAAGATCATAGTGGTCCCCGACGCGCGTAAGGCGCTCGGCGAGATGGCCACGCGCCTTTACGGGAACCCGTCGAACGCTCTTAAGGTCTATGGCGTTACCGGCACCAACGGGAAGACGACCACGGTCTTCCTTATAGACGGTATCCTGAACGCGGCCGGAAGGGGATCGGGTCTTGTCAGCACGGTTTTCACCAAGACCTCGGGGGATAAAGTCGTCCGGTCTTCCATGACGACACCGGACCTTCTATCCATTAACAGGTTGCTGCTGGAAATGATATCGCACGGCAAAAAAGCCGCGGTGCTGGAGATCTCAAGCCATGCTCTGGACCAGGAAAGGGTGTTCGGCGTGAAGCTCGACAGCGCCGTTTTTACGAACATCACCCCGGAACACCTGGACTATCACGGGAACATGCGTTCATACCTTGCCGCCAAGTCGAAGATATTCAAGAGCTTGAAACAGGGAGGCGCGGCGGTCCTGAACGCGGACGACCCGATGGTCGCGCGCTTGAAGGAAAAGGCGAAAGTCCCGGTGCTGATGTTCGGGCTCGGCGAGGAAGCTGACGTAAGAGGTTCGGACATCCGGACCTTTTCCGGTTCGACCGAATTTGACATCGAAGCGAAAGATATCGGCAAGATACATGTACGTTCCCGGCTTATCGGAAAACACAACGTGTATAACATGCTTGCCGCGGCAGCCGCGCTCAGCGCGAGCGGCATCACGATCGACCAGATCAAAGAAGGCCTCGAAAAGGCTCAACCGGTGCCGGGACGGCTGGACAGGGTGGAGACGGCCGCGCCTTTTACGGTGCTGGTCGACTATGCCCATACTCCCAACGCGCTGGAGAATGTCCTGAACTGCCTTCGTTCTATTGCCGAAGAAAAACTTATCTGCGTGTTCGGCGCGGGCGGTGATCGTGACAGGACGAAAAGACCGGTGATGGGCAGGATCGCCACGGATATATGTGATCGCGTGATCCTTACGAGCGACAATCCGAGGTCCGAGGATCCCATGGATATACTCAACGAGATCGAAAAGGGTGTGAAGGATAAGACCAACTATAGTATAATAAGTAACAGGAAGGACGCCGTAAAAAGCGCTATAGAGGCGGCCGAGAGCGGGGATGTGGTGGTCATCGCCGGGAAAGGGCACGAGGACTGCCAGATCGTAGGGGATAGTGTCTTACACTTTAACGATAAAGAGGTCGCCGCGGAAATCCTAAGGGGGCTTGGTTACTGAATATGATGGAAATAACGGTGAAAGACGTTCTGAGGGTCACGGAAGGCAAGCTTCTCGCCGGCAATGAGAACGCGGCCATAGAAGGGTTTTCGATAGATTCGCGTACTTTGACTTTCGGACGGACCTTCATAGCCGTTAAGGGAAGGAACTTCGACGGACATGACTTCATCGACGAAGCCGTCGCAAAAGGGAGCGCGGGCCTTATAGTAGAGCGTCTGGCAAGCCGGACTCAGGTAATGGCCGGCGGCAATGTAATAGCCGTTGAGGATACCCGCAAAGCCATGGGTGCGATAGCCGCCGAGTTACGGAAAAAGGTAGACATCCCCGTGATCTGTATCACGGGCACCAACGGCAAGACCACCATAAAGGAGATGCTGGCGCATCTTCTGTCTTCCAGGTATAACGTCCTTAAAAGCAGAGCATCGTATAATAACGTCATAGGTCTGGGCCTCACGCTGTTCGATCTTGACCTTTCACATGAGGCGGCTGTCCTCGAGCTGGGGACGAATTCCCCGGGCGAGATAGCGGAGCTGGCTGCCATAGCCGCCCCGCGGATCGCCATCATCTCTAATATCGGTGAAGGACATCTTGAATCCTTTAATGACAGGGAGGGTGTTTTCGCCGAGAAGGCGAGCCTTCTGGACTTTTTGCCGCAGGACGGAATAGCGTTCCTGAACAAGGATGACGACCTCCTTTCACACGCGTCCGCGCGCGGCGCCGCGACAAGGTTCTTCGGCTCGTCGTCAGGGTGTGATCACGTTCTGAGCGATATTGCCAGGGAAGGCGGCGGTTACCGGTTCCGTCTTAACGGAGAAGTTTTTTATGTGCCGCTTGAAGGCGCGCATAACGTGTATAACGCCGCCGCGGCTGTTGCCGCGGGCGCGCGCTTAGGCCTGGCTTTTGACGAGATGAGAGAGAGGTTAAAGGATGTTTCCCTGCCGTCGATGAGGCTGGAGAGAGCCGATGTGAACGGCGTGACCTTTCTGAACGATTCTTACAACGCCAACCCCGATTCGTTCGAATGCGCGCTCAGGGCCCTTGAGGCGAGACCGGCAGACAGGAAAGGCGTCGTTGCCGGCGACATGCTCGAGCTCGGCGAAAAAGCGCGCATCCTTCACAGGAGGACGGGCAGGAGCGTTGCCGCAAAAGGAATAGATTTTCTCATAACGCTCGGCGATCACGCCCGTGATCTAGCGCAAGGCGCGCTCGAGGCGGGGATGGCCGGGGAAAATGTCGTATGCGCCGAAAGCCATGAGGATGCCGCCGAAAAGGTGCTTGCCATGGCGGGTGAGGGGACGGTGGTGCTCCTCAAAGGATCGCGCGGTTCGAAGATGGAGGAAGTGCTCAAGTGTTTTACCACCTGCTGTACCCTTTAAAGGATATCTGGTTCGGGTTCAATATATTCAGGTATATAACGTTCCGGGCCAGCATGGCGGCGGTGACGTCGTTCGCTATCTGCCTGATCTTCGGGCCTGTCATTATAAGGTGGCTCAAGGAATGGAACGTGGGCCAGTATATCAGGAAAGAACACGTTAACGACCTTTACGATCTCCATAAACACAAGGAAGGGACGCCGACGATGGGCGGGATATTGATCATCATCTCGGTCCTGGTATCGGCGCTCCTCTGGTGCCGCCTTGACAACGATCTTATCATACTGTGCCTGGGCGGCATGATATGGCTGAGCGTGATAGGCCTGGTGGACGATTATATCAAACTGCGCAACAAGAGCGCCGCCGGCGTGCAGGCCGCGACAAAACTTTTCGGCCAAACGGTCCTGGCGCTCATAGTGGGGATATTCGTGATAAGCAATAAGTCCATCGGAGCGGACCTTTACGTGCCGTTCTTGAAGAACGCCGTGGCCAACCTTGGGGTGTTCTATGTGCTGTTCGTCCTTCTGGTCATAGTAGGCACTTCCAATGCCGTGAACCTGACCGACGGCCTTGACGGCCTGGCCATAGGCTGCGTCACGTTCATAACTATTACATACGCGGTGATGACCTACGTCACGGGGAACGCGAATATAAGCAATTATCTCCATGTGTTCTACCTGTCCGGTTCGGGTGAACTTTCGGTATTTTGCATGGCCCTTATGGGAGCCGGGTTAGGATTTCTGTGGTTCAACTGTCACCCGGCCTGTGTATTCATGGGCGACACCGGGTCGCTCGCGCTCGGGGGCACTATAGCCATAGTGAGCGTGCTGATAAAGAAAGAGATACTTCTCCTGATCGCCGGCGGTATTCTGGTAGCCGAGTCGTTATCGGTAATATTACAGGTGCTGTCGTTCAAGACGAGAGGCAAGCGGGTTTTTCTTATGGCGCCCCTCCATCATCATTTTCAGATGAAGAGTATCCACGAGAACAAGATCACCGTGAGGTTTTGGATAATCGCGGCTATCTTAGCGCTTCTCAGCTTGACAACCCTTAAGGTGCGTTGATTGACAACGGGATGCAGAAAACGGAAGACAGAGGACAGAAGACAGAAAACAGAGGGCAGAAGACAGAAAACAAATTCTGACATTTGACATCTGGTGTCCGATTTCTGAGACATGGACGACATGATGGATGTAAAGGATAAAAAAGTGCTGGTCGTAGGATTGGGCGTGAGCGGGTTCGCCGCGGCAGGGCTTCTGGCCCGAAAGGGCGCGCGCGTATCCGTGACCGAAAACGATGATGGCGAGGGGATACGGCAGCGGCTGGAAAAGCTGTCGTCTTACAATATCAGGGTGGAACTCGGGGGCCACACGGAAGATTTCTGCGCGGACGCCGAACTTGTCGTTACCAGTCCGGGGATCGATCCCAAAGCGCTGCCGCTGAGGCTCGCGGAAGAAAAAGGCGTACAGGTGATAGGTGAGCTGGAGCTTGGATACAGGTTCTGTAAAGGGCCCGTGATAGCCGTGACCGGCACTAACGGCAAAAGCACGACGACCGAACTTATCGGCAGGATCATGTCGTTCTCGGGACGACATACGGTCGTGTGCGGGAATATCGGGAATCCGCTTAGCGGAGAAGTGGACAAGATCGGCGAAGACAGCGTGGCGGTCGTGGAAGTGAGCTCTTTTCAGATAGAGACGATAGAGAAGTTCAAACCACGCCTCGCCGTTCTTCTCAACGTCTCCGAGGACCATTATGACAGACATGAGGACATGGAGAGTTACAAGGCCTGGAAGTTCAGGATATTCAGCAACCAGGGCGAAGATGACTGGGCGGTCATACACGCGGATCTCGGGAACGATCCGCTTCTGGGGGTCGTAAGAGGACGGTTGCACCTTTTCGGAGCGGAGAAAAGCGCCGCTTTCGTCAGGGACGGGAATGTGATAATAAGGACCGGCCGCCGCAGCGAGGTGGTCATGAGAGCGGAAGAGATCCCCATAGGAGGAGAACATAACCTTGAGAACGTAGCGTGCGCGGCCCTTGTTTCAAGGATAATGGGCGCGGGCGCACCGCACATCCGCAAAGCGGTGATGACCTTCAAAGGTCTTGGTCACAGGTTCGAGAAGGTGGCATGCCTGGAAGGGGTGGATTTCATAGACGATTCTAAAGCGACCAACATAGACGCTACCCGGCGCGCGCTTGAGTCCATGGACAGAAGGGCCGTCCTTATAGCGGGGGGTAGGGACAAGGGCGGCGATTATCTGACGATACTTCCGCAGGTAAAGGAAAAGGTCAAGGCCATGGTCCTCATCGGTGAGGCGCGGGAGAAGATCAGGAACGTCTTTAAAAGCGCCGTACCCGTTTTCGAAGCGTCCACGATGACGGAAGCGGTGAAAAGAGCCGCGAGCATGGCCGATCAGGGCGAAGCCGTCCTTCTTTCGCCGATGTGTTCCAGTTTTGACATGTACGAGAACTATAAGGAACGCGGCAAGGATTTCCAGAAAGAAGTGTGGGAGATATTTACGGAGGACAGAAGGCAGAAAACAACTAATAACTCACAACTAACAACTCATAACTAATAATTAAGTTATGAGAACGCTCGCTTTGCTCGCTTGAGTTGTGAGTTTTGAGTTGCTGCGAGCGAAACTAACAACTAACAACTCATAACTAATAACTAACAACTAATAACTCAGAACTAATATGAACCGGGACGCTAAAATAGTATTTCTGATGGTGGCGGTGCTGCTCATGGTGGGAGTAGTGATGATCTATTCCTCGAGCGCCGTCTATGCATATGGACGATACGGCGACAGCCTGTTCTTCGTAAAAAGGCATCTGGTGTATCTGGCTATAGGCATAGCGGCGGCGGTATGCTGTATGGCTGTTTCTTCCGGTAAAATAAAAGATAAGGCCAGGACGATCATGCTCTTTTCCCTCGCGCTCCTTGTCGCGGTCCTCGTGCCGGGAATAGGGAGCAAGGCGGGAGGCGCCCGCAGGTGGGTCAGGTTCTTCGGTTTCGGGTTCCAACCCTCGGAGATAGCTAAATTCGCGCTCATAATATATCTCGCCGACCTTACCACGCGGAAAAGGTATCTCATGCACAGGTTCATGCGCGGCTTTCTTCCCCCGATGCTCGTTATCGGCCTTACCGGAGGGCTTATACTGCTTGAGCCGGACATGGGCACTTCGGTCGCTGTATGTTTTATAGGTTTCATGATACTGTTCGTCTCGGGGACGCGCCTCAGGCACCTCGCGCTCGTCGCCGGAGGAATGATCCCGGTCCTGTCCCTGGCCGTTATCTGTGAGCCTTACCGGTTCAAGAGGCTGCTTACGGTTTTTAACCCTTGGGGCGACTCCCGCGGGGCGGGTTTTCAGCTTATCCAGTCGTTCGTGGCGCTCGGTTCGGGCGGGTTTTTCGGGGTAGGGCTGGGACAGTCAAAGCAGAAACTTTTCTATCTTCCGGAGTCCCATACGGATTTCATTTTTTCGATAATAGGGGAAGAGCTGGGTTTTGTCGGGGCGGCGTCGGTACTGATGCTTTTCGCGGCCCTTATCTGGTTCACCTTAAGGATCGCGTTCAAGATAAGGGACCCGTTCATGTCGCGTGTCGTTCTCGGGATAGGCGTGATGATAGCTTTTGAGGTCATCGTCAACATCGGGGTTTCCACCGGCGTGCTGCCTACCAAGGGTCTGCCGCTCCCGTTCATAAGTTACGGCGGAAGCTCTCTGGTATTGCATCTTGCCGCCATGGGCATGGTGTTGAACATGTCCAGGGAGGCCGATCAATGAGGGTCGTTCTTGCGGCCGGGGGGAGCGGGGGGCATATTTTCCCGTCGGTCGCCCTGGCGGAGGAGCTGGAAAAGGCGGGAGCGGAAGAGATATTTTTTGTTTCCAGTAAAAGGCGCCTGGACAGGAACCTCCTCAGCGGTAAAAGATACAGATGTTTTTTTCTTTCGGCGAACCCGATGCCGCTGAAGTTCGACCCCTTGAAGATGATCGTCTTTCTGGCGAAACTCCTGGCGGATACGCTCACGTCGGCGTATATTTTAGCCAGGGTGCGCCCGGATGCGGTCGTCGGGTTCGGGGGATACTCTTCCGGCGCGATAGTACTGTGCGCCGGGATGTGCGGGATACCCGTACTTATACACGAGCAGAACTTCCTGCCGGGGAGGGCGAACAGGATATTGAGCCGTTTTGCCGACAAGGTGGCTGTAAGTTTCGAGGATTCCCGCGCGCATTTTACAAAAGCCGCGCGGAAAGTCGTCTACTGCGGCAATCCTTTGCGTCTCGACATCCTCGGCCACGACAGGCCGGCTTCGGCCCGCGATCTCGGACTTTCGCCGGATAAATTCACCGTCCTGATAATGGGCGGCAGCCAGGGCTCGACTTTTCTCAACAGGACCGCGTCGGAAGCCGCGCGGCAAATATGGAATAAAAAAAAGGGGGACGTACAATTCATACATCTGACCGGCAGAAAGGATCATGACGACATCAAGAAGTTCTATGAGGAGAACGGGATAGAAGGGAAGGTTTTCGCCTTCCTTGAAAGGATAGATAAGGCGTACGCGCTTTCCGATCTTGCTGTCAGCAGGGCCGGTGCTGCTGCGGTCTTCGAGCTGGCGTATTACGCCAAGCCGATGATACTTGTCCCTTATCCGAGCGTGAAGAACAACCAGAGGCACAACGCCATATATTTCTCCCGGAAGGGGGCGGCGATATATGAAGAAGAGAAGGACCTCTCCGCCGACAGGTTGGCCAGGGAGGTCCTGGACGTGATGACGGATGGCAACTTGAGGGAAAGGATCTCCGGTTCAGCCGGGCGTTTAAGCGAACCCCAAGCCGCCCGGAAACTGGCGAACGAGGTCATCAAACTGGTGGAGCAGAGAACAGAAGACAGAGAACAGAAAACAGGTCCCGACATCTGACATCTGTCTTCTGACTTCTGAGTTCTGTCCTCTGTCTTCTGAAACAGGATTATATGAAACGGATACATTTCGTAGGCATAGGCGGGATAGGCATGAGCGCCCTGGCGGATGTGTACATCGCCTGGGGCAGCCGGGTGACAGGGTCGGACCTCAGGCTAAATAACCTGACCGAAGAACTCGGGCGCAAAGGGGCCGCCATATTCGAAGGGCACAGGGCAGAGAACGTGCCGAAGGACGCGGACATCGTGATAAGAACGACATGCATAAGGGATGACAACCCCGAGATAGTAAGGGCGAAGGAATACGGGATCCCCGTGATCCACAGGAGCGCGCTTCTTCAACGGGTCATGGAAGAGGCCCCCGTTTCTGTAGCGGTCACCGGAACGCATGGAAAAACGACGACGAGCGCCCTTATAGCCCATATGGCGGAATTCTGCGGAGCGGACCCCACCGTGATGATCGGCGGGGAGATGGAGCATTTCGGCGGCAACGCGAAATCGGGAAAGGGAAGGACGATCGTGGCGGAGCTTGACGAAAGCGACGGTCACTTCCGGAACATAAGCGTCTACTCCGCCGTCGTGACCAATATAGAGAGAGAACACATGGAACACTTCGGTTCGTTCAGGAACCTCGTGGGCGCGTACAAAGAGTTCATAGGGAGGATATCTCCCGCAGGGGTGCTGGTCTTTAACGGGGAAGATGAACTTCTCGCGGAACTGGCCGAGAACTCACCGGCCGAAACGATAAGTTTCGGTATAGACGGGGAATTCGATGTTACCTGCCGCGGTTTTTCTTATGCGAAGTCCATAGAGTTCGAACTTGTGGTCAAGGGGAAGAGTTACGGGAAGGTGGCCAGCCCGCTTCTCGGCCGTTACAACCTGATGAACATACTCGGGGCGGCGGGCCTCAGCGTTTACCTGGGATTTGACATCAAGGGCATCACGGACGCGGTACGAATCTTTAGCGGCGTCAAGAGAAGGTTCGAGACCATCGGCAGCATAGGGGATATAAGGGTGATAGAGGATTACGCCCATCATCCCACGGAGGTCTCCGCGGTGATACGCGCGGCAAAAGACCTCGGCGAAGGACGCGTTATAGGCATATTCCAGCCGCACCGCCATTCGAGGACGAACGATCTCGCGCGGGAGTTCATGGATTGTTTTAACGATTCTGACGTACTGATATTGACCGATGTGTATTCCGCCGATGAGGACCCGCTTGAAGGTATCAGCATCCGCGATATTTATGATAGAATGGACAGGGGAAGTTTCGAGATCCTTGATTTTGTGGGCAAGGACGATATTCCCGGATATGTCTCGCGCATAGCCAAAAGCGGCGACACGATCCTGGTCCTGGGAGCGGGGGATATACGGGAGATATCGGGGCCTTTGGTGGATGAGATACGGATGAGGGTGCGGGATTGTTATGGATAAGATAGTACGGGACGGATTGATCGGGATATGCAGAGAACACGGAGGGCGCGTGGTCTTTGATGCGCCGCTCAGGAGCTTGAGCAAGATCGGCATAGGCGGAAAGGCGGCCGCCTGGCTGGAACCGTCGGGCCTTGAAGCCTTGACGGCAGCCAGGTCTTTGCTTGACGGCAAGGGAATGCGTACGATCGTAATAGGCAATGCCAGCAATGTCCTGTTCCCTGACGGGGATATGGATGCAGTGGTGATCACCCTTTCAAGCCGGCCCTTCAGGACGACAAGATTTGGAGGAAGGACCGTTACCGCCGGCGCGGGCGTGGAGCTTACCGGTCTTATCTCGGATTGCTGCGAGCGCGGCCTGTCCGGTCTGGAGGGGCTTGTGGGCGTTCCCGCGACCGTGGGCGGCGCTGTCATGACCAATGCGGGATACCGCTCGTCCATAAGCGATCATCTGGTAAAGGTCAGGTGTCTTGACGGGAACGGTAACATGACCTGGATGGACAGGGGTGCCATTGAATTTGGCTACCGCAGCTGTTCCCTGGATAAAAAATGGATAGTAGTGGAAGCGGTATTCCGGCTTCAAAAGGCGGCGCCTCAAATGCTGAGGGAAAGAGTAAAGGAATATTTTCTCGAAAAGATGAGCAGACAGCCGCTCGATAAGAGGACCCTGGGATGCGTTTTTAAAAATCCGGGGGACACGGAGCGAGGAAGTTCCGAACTTATAGACCTGGCCCGTATGAAGGGCGCGACGCAGGGCGGGGCGCAGGTCTCGGAAAAACACGCCAATTTCATCGTGAATCTCGGTAACGCGAGTTCCGGCGACGTTGTCCGGCTTATGGAAAAGATGAAAAGGGAAGTCCTGAAAAAGTTCTCGGTAGAACTTGAATCTGAAATAGAGATCCTGTCTTAGGTCTCGGGGTGCAGGTCTCAGGTGTCAGGTTAGGATGGATAAAATGGGGAATGAGATAGAGATACTTAAACTGTACAAGATCGGGGTCCTCGCGGGCGGACCTTCCAGAGAGAGGGAGATAAGCCTGAAAAGCGGAAAGGCGGTGTTCGACGCCCTGACCGACCTTGACCTGGAAACGGTCTTCATTGATGTAAAGGAAGAGGATGTCTCCCGGGTGATAGACGCCGCGGATATCGATATCGCTTTTATAGCCCTGCACGGCAGGTTCGGTGAGGACGGGACTGTGCAGAAGATCCTGGAGGACAAGAACATCCCGTATACGGGGTCCGGGACGCGTTCTTCACGTATAGCGCTGGATAAGATCGGATCCAGGAACAGGTTCGCCGAGGATGGGCTCACCATACCCGAATACAGGGTAGTGGACAGGAAAGGGGTTTTCGCGGAAGGTGAACACTTTTTCCCATGCGTCGTCAAGCCGCAGTACGAAGGTTCCAGTATAGGGCTTTCGGTGGTCCGCCACAGGGACGATATGGGTGAGGCCGTCAGGAAGGCCGCTGATTGCGGCGGTCGGATAATAGTTGAAAAATTCATACCGGGAAGGGAACTTACGGTAGGCGTGCTTGACGGACGTCCCCTGCCCGTGGTGGAGATCGTTCCCGCCGAAGGCGTGTATGATTTTGACGCGAAGTACCGGGCGAAGGATACGATGTACGTGGTCCCGGCCGGGCTGGACGAAGATGATTACAAGCGGGTCCAGGAAGCAGGATTGAAAGCGCACCAGGCCCTGGGGTGCGAAGGGTTCTCGAGGGTGGATATCAGGTTCTCGGACAAGGGCCGGATCTATATCCTCGAGGTGAACACCATACCCGGGCTTACCGAGAGGAGCCTGCTGCCCAAGGCCGCGGCCGCCGCGGGAGTGACCTTCCCCGGTTTGTGCGTGAAGATACTCATGGGCGCCCTCGCCAAGAAGAGTTCAATGGCGGGAAAAGAACAATGATGAATAGAGAGGAGCAGTAGTGGCGAAAAGAGCTTCGAAAAGAAGAAAGACCAAACGGAAAAGGTCCGCGACAGGCCTGCCGCTGGTCAAGATCGTGCCTTGGAACATCGTCCTCATAGTCATTGTATGCGCGGGACTTTTGGCAGGCGCCGGTCTGGGCCTCAGGTATTTTTTCCTCAACAGCCGTTATTTCAACGTAAGGGAGATCGTGATCAACCAGGACAGGGGGTATTCCCTTCTGGCCGGTGAAAATAAGCTTAAACGTCTTTACGCCGGGAAGAATATCTTCGCGATCAACCTGAAAGAAGTGCAGCGGGTGTTCAAAAGGGATTTTCCCCAGCTGAAACAGGTCGAAGTGCGAAGGGACCTTCCCGACACGCTGGAGATAGATATCATAAGCCGCGATCCCGTCGCTGTCATCGACTCAGGGGGCGGCTTTATTATCGACAAAGAAGGAGTGGTGCTTGCCGTCGGAGAAAAAGAGAAGGGCCTCGTGGAAATAAAAGGCATCAGTTTTTTTCTCAGCAGCCCTTCACGCGGTGAAAAAATAGATAACCAGATGCTGGATAAAGCACTGGTCCTTATTGACGGCCTCCGCAGGAAGATGAGATACCAGATCAAGAACGTGGAGTACGTGGACATCTCCAACAGGAATAACATAATGCTGAACATTAGCGGGGTGCCGGTGAAGATGGGTACCGGGAATTTTTCCGGGAAGATAAACAAACTGGCCCAGATATTGAACGACCCCAACATAGCGTTGAAGGACATAAATTACATAGACCTCAGGTTCGAAGAGGCGGTGATCTCTCCAAAATAGGAGCAACATGGGAAGATATTTCGCAGTACTGGACGCGGGATGCAGCGACATCACCGCTGTAGCCGCGAGGTGGAACAAAGGCGGCGACTACACGATAGAAGGATTTTGCCATTCCCCCTCCAGGGGTATCAGAAGAGGCGTGGTGATCGACGTCGCGCTGGCGACGGATTCCATAATAAAGGTCCTGGGCAAGCTTACGGAAAAGACCGGTAAGAAGATACATGACGTATACGCCGGCATAAGTTCCACCTCCATAGATATAGTGCCGTCATCCGGTGTTGTCCTGCTTTCCAAGTACGGCAGGGACGTGACCGAGAGGGACATCAAGAGGTGTGTCCGGATAGGGTCTACCGTGAAGATCCCTCTCGAGAAAGAGGTCCTTCACAGGATAGTGAAAGGCTTCAGTGTCGACGGGGAAGAGGACATAAAAAACCCGTTGAATCTCGAAGGGGTGAAACTCACCGTTGAAATGAATATCGTTACCGTGAATTCCACCGTGCTTCGCAACCTCGCTAAATGCGTTTCGCAGGCCGGATACATTCCCGCGGGGTTCGTTTTTTCCGGGCTTGTTTCTTCCTACAGGGGGCTCACCGATGAGGATAAACACGGG
The DNA here is from genome assembly GCA_964409365.1 of uncultured Planctomycetia bacterium. Lineage (GTDB taxonomy): Bacteria > Omnitrophota > Gorgyraeia > Tantalellales > Tantalellaceae > CAYPCX01. Next base: position 312,523 of record CAYPCX010000001.1, read on the forward strand.
AATATCGCGCTTTTGGATATCTGCAATGATATCGCCGAGATAATGGTGTTCAGTAACGGTGTGCTGACGGGGTGCAAGGTATTATCTGTCGGGTCGGACGATATTATAGCGGCTGACGGAAATATAGCGGGGGAACCGATGGGGCAGCTTGTCTCCGGAGCGGCTTCTCTTTCCGGGTGGAACCGCGTTCAAGAAGTCGTTATCATAGGCAAAGGCGCCCTGGAAGACAACACCATCGACGCCATGGAACGGTTCTTCCCATATCGTGTAAGGGCGGGCAGTTGCGTATGTAAGCCATTCGAGGAACTTCCCCAGGAGAGGTACGGGTATATAGGAAGCCTGGGTATCCTGGATTACCTGCAGGAAGAAAAGAACAGAAGAAAGCAAGCCGGCAACATCCTGAAAAGAGCTCTCAACAGGACCCTCGGGTTCATAGACAAGTACTTCTAACCATCCGCTTCCGGTCCATCTGTAAATCCCTATATCATATTTGACATAAGAGCTGAATTATGTTAATTTACACCGTTCTGGAAATAACGGGACAACAAAGAAATATCGAACAGTGAGGTATTATGAGCACGGCGATAGGTGTTATAGGATGCGGTAATATGGGTAGCGCCATAGTGCGGGGGATGGTCGATAAGGGTATTTTCCCGCCGGGAGAGATATATCTGTACGACAAGATTTCGAAAAAAGCCGAGGCCCTTGCCTGCGAGACAGGTACCCATCTCGGGGACCTTTCACAGATGGTGCGCGGATCGGAATATCTTCTCATTGCCGTTAAGCCCCAGGATTCCGAAAAACTTTTTCGCCAAATAGCAGGCGACATAGTCGACCAGACTATAATATCCGTCATGGCCGGGGTCAGCATAAAGACCATCGCCGGTATGATCGGCAAGGAAGTCCCTATCGTGAGGGCCATGCCCAATATGGCCGCCTTTGCCGGGGAGAGCATAACCTGTGTCTCCCTCAATGGAGGCGTGCAGCGCGCGGAAGAGATCAAGAAGATGTTCACCGGGATAGGAAATGTCCTTGAGGTGGAAGAAGCGCACATGGATGCCGTTACCGCTCTTTCGGGCAGCGGGCCGGCGTATCTTTTCTATCTGGCGGAAGCGATGATGGAAGCGGGCGAGGAAGTCGGGCTTTCCAGGGATGTCTCCGAGAAGCTGGTCGTCCACGCGCTTTACGGAGCGGCCGTGCTGCTTAAGGAACACGGTGAGTCCCCGGAAGAGCTTATAGATAAAGTGGCGTCCGAAGGCGGGACCACGGAAGCGGCGCTTCTGGTGTTCGAGAAACACGGCCTGAAAGAGATCATGAAAGACGCCATATACAGGGCCAGAGAGCGGTCGAAAGAATTGTCAGAAGGATAACAGCATGTTCGTCTTAAGCGAATTTATCAGGAGTCTCGCGCTTTTAATATCCCTTCTTTTCAACGTCATCTATTTTATCCTGGTGATCAGGATAATCCTTTCATGGGTCGGCGCGGACCCGTATAACGATATAGTCCGGATCATTTACATGGTGAGCGATCCTATACTCATGCCCTTCAGGCGGCTGCCGCTTCAGATGGGGGCGATAGATTTCTCGCCGATACTGGCCTTCATAGTGCTTGCGGTCCTGAGGAATTTCATCGTCAACGTCCTTTACCAGATCGCGTACCGTTTGGGGTGATACCGTTGCGGATAGAAGTGAAGGTCTTCCCGAAATCCTCGCGGGAACAGCTCGTGAGAGACGGGGCAAAGATAAAAGCTTATGTGAAAGCGCCGCCTGATAAAGGCAAGGCGAATAAAGCCTTGATAGGGCTCATCGCCGAAGAGTACGGCGTGAAGAAAAGAGATGTGACGATAATTTCGGGACTTACCGGCAGGAACAAGATCGTGGAGGTATCAGGCTTAAGGGGCAAAACGGGGTAAGTGTCAAAGAGGTTTTATGACACTCTGACACTACAAAGATCGAAGGAGTCGCTAATATGAGCAGAATAGGTGTTATCGGCGGAAGCGCGTTGTATAAGATCGAGGGTATCGATATAAAAGAAACAAAAAAGGTATCTACGCCTTTCGGCGAGCCTTCCGATGAGTTCGTGGTAGGCACGCTCGCGGGGAAAGAGATAGTGTTCCTCCCGAGACACCAGCGGTCTCACAGCCTGCTCCCCACGGAGATAAATTACAGGGCTAACATATACGCCATGAAGGTGCTCGGGGTCGATCGTATAATATCGGTCTCGGCCGTCGGCAGCCTGAAAGAAGAAGTAAAGCCGCTGGACGTCCTGCTCGTGGACCAGTTCATAGACAGGACCAACCAGGGCAGGTCCACGACCTTCTTCGGCGATGGTCTGGTAGCGCACGTCGCGTTCGCCGAACCTGTATGCCCCGAATTGAAGGGATCTATTTACAAAAGCAACCACGACCTGGACATAAAGATACATGACGGCGGCACTTATATCAACATGGAAGGACCCGCTTTTTCCACTAAGGCGGAGTCATACCTTTACAAGAGCTGGGGAGCGGATGTCATAGGGATGACCAATATACAGGAGGCGCGCCTTGCCAGGGAAGCGGGCATATGTTATTCCACCATAGCTCTCATAACCGATTATGATTGCTGGCACCTCAGCCCGGAAGTGGAGACCGTGTCGGTCGAGGTGATCCTTGAGAACCTCAACAAGAACGTGGATACCGCGAAGAAAATGATACTGAACACCGTAAAGAACATGCCGGAGAAAAGGTCCTGCGGCTGCGGGGAAGCCCTTCGTGATGCCATAATCACGAGGCGGGGGACGGTACCGCAGGAGACGTTGGAGAAGATGAAACCCATTATAGAAGGGTTTATGTAAAACTGAGGTTCTGGAGACACGTCTGTGTGAACGCCATGTAGACGACCAGACGTGCCCCCGGAATATATTTACAATGCGAAAAAATAAGAAGACGACAAGTTACAAGGAGACTTTGAACCTGCCGAAGACGGCTTTCTCGATGAAGGCCAACCTGCCGCAGAGAGAACCGGAGACCCTAAAGAAGTGGGAAACGGCCGATATCTACGCGAAGATGATCGAAAAAAGGAGCGGCTCGGACAAACATTTCATCCTGCATGACGGCCCTCCGTACGCGAACGGCCGCATCCACATGGGGCATGTCCTCAACAAGATACTTAAAGACCTCATAGTGAAGTACTTCACCATGAAGGGTTACCTGTCCCCGTACATACCTGGGTGGGACTGTCACGGCCTTCCCGTGGAACACCAGCTTTTCAAGGAGCTGGACATAGATAAAAGCGAAATAGGCCAGGTCGAGTTCCGCAAAAAAGCTTATGACTACGCGATGAAGTTCGTCGGCATACAATCCGAAGAGTTCAAGAGACTGGGTGTTTTCGGGGACTGGAAACAGCCGTACCTTACGCTTTCCAGGGATTATGAGGCGGATATACTTTCCGCTTTGGCTGAACTGCATGAAAAAGGATATATCTATAAAGACCTGAAGCCCGTCAACTGGTGTTCTACGTGCGAGACGGCTTTGGCCGAAGCCGAGGTCGAATATGAGGACAAGGCTTCACCCTCGATATTCGTTAAGTTCAAAGCCGCGGAAGACGCCAACACGTATTTTCTGATCTGGACAACGACCCCCTGGACTCTTCTGGCGAACGTGGCTGTCGCGCTTCACCCCGAGTTCGAATACTCATTTGTCGAAACAGGGAAAGAAGTATGGATAATGGCTTCCGACCTGGTCCGGCCGCTCATGGAAAAGTTCGGTGTTACGGATCTCACCATCCGTAAAAAGGCGAAAGGCCGGGAGATAGCCGGGAAGCTCAAGAGCGCCAGGCATCCTTTCGTCGACAGGGAGTCGACGATAGTCCTGGCCGATTACGTCACAAAGGAAGAGGGGACGGGCTGTGTTCATACCGCGCCGGGTCACGGGCAGGAGGACTATCTTACCGGCAAAAAATACGGCCTTCCGGTAATAATGCCGGTCCTGGCCACCGGAAAGTTCAATGATGAGGCGGGTGAATTCTCCGGCATGCATGTCTTTAAGGCCAATAAAGCGATAATCGAGAAAATGCGTTCCGGGGGCACGCTGATATTCTCGGAAGATGTCACTCACTCGTATCCCCACTGCTGGCGCTGCAAGGAACCGATAATTTTCCGCGCCACGGAGCAATGGTTCATGAACGTGGACCATGACGGCCTGCGAGAAAAGATGATAGATACTATCGACAAGGATGTGGAGTGGATACCGGCTATCGGTAGGGACCGTATAGGCGCTATGGTGAAGCTGCGCCCCGACTGGTGTCTCTCGCGCCAGCGTTACTGGGGCGTGCCCATACCCGCGTTCAGCTGTTCATCCTGCGGGGAGACTTTCACGAGCGCGGAGATCATCAAGAAAGTCTCACAGCTTACAAGAGAGCACGGCGCCGATGTCTGGTTCGAGAAGGATATAAAGGAACTGATACCTTCCGGCGTAAAATGCGGGAAGTGCGGCGGCAAAGATTTTGCAAAAGAGGACGATATCCTCGATGTGTGGTTCGATTCGGGCGTGAGCCACAGGGCGGTACTGGACAAAAGGGAAGAGCTGACCTATCCGGCGGACCTCTACCTGGAAGGGTCAGACCAGCACAGGGGATGGTTCCAGACGGCCCTTATCACTGCGATGGGCACTAAAGGAGAGGCCCCTTACAGAAAGGTCCTTACCCACGGGTTCGTGGTGGACGGCGAAGGCAAGAAAATGTCCAAATCCGTCGGCAATGTCATCAGCCCGCAGGACGTGATGAAAAAGTACGGGGCGGATATAATGCGCCTCTGGGTGGCGTCCAGCGATTATGACGGCGATATAAAGCTTTCTTCCGAAATACTCGAGCGCCTGGCGGACGGCTACCGCAAGATCAGGAACACCTTCAGGTACCTTTTAAGCAGCCTGTATGATTTTGAACCGTCCAGGGACGCTGTCGGGATCGACCAGATGACCGAGATGGACAGGTGGATGCTTTCGCGCCTTCACGGCCTTCTGGAAAATATCAACGGTTATTACCGGCAGTGGGAGTTCTACCGGGTCTACCGGGCGGTATACGATTTCTGCGTGTATGAGGTCAGCGCTTTTTATCTTGACGTTTTGAAGGATGTGATGTATATTTTGGCTCCGGGCTCGAGGCAAAGGAGGTCCGGCCAGACGGTCATGTTCAGGATCCTTGACATATTGACCCGGGTGATGGCGCCGATACTTTCTTTCACTACCGAGGAAGTCTGGTCCCACGTCGGTCTTGAGGGAAAGGAAGAGAGCGTGCACCTGTTGGACTGGCCGGACATCGAAAAAGACATGGCCGGCTGGCGGGATAAGCGGCTTGATGAGAAGTGGACAAGGATACTCGGGATAAGGGACGGCGTGATGAAGGTCCTTGAGCTAAAACGCGAAGAAGGCCTTATAGGCAGTTCTCTGGAAGGGGCGATAGAGCTTTACTCGGACGATACCGACATGGCCGCTTTCCTGAAAGAGAACGCCGGTCTTTTCCCGGTGCTTTTCAAGGTATCGCAGGCGGAGGTGCTGGACGAACCGGGACAAAAGATGAGCGACGCCTCGGGGATGCCTCTCAAGGTGGGAGTAAAGAAGGCCCGGGGAGAGAAGTGCCAGAGATGCTGGAATTTCAGCGATACGGTGGGAAAAGATAAGAATCACCCGGATCTTTGCGAAAGATGTTACAATATACTTACGGAAAGGAGCCGTAATGGTCAATAAGAAGAGAAATACGGGGAAGAAGGCGGGTTTCACAAAAAAAGAGCTCCAGGATGTACGCAAGAAACTTGTCCAGGAGAAAGCCAAGATCCTCGAGGAACTCATGAAAATAAAGGGCGAGTCCCTGAACAAGTCCTTTAAAGACGCTTCAGGCGACCTTTCCGGTTATACGTTCCACATGGCCGACATGGCTACCGACCTCTACGACAGAGAGTTTTCCCTGGAACTGGCGGAAGGGGAAAGGGAGAGGCTTTACGCCCTTGACGAGGCGATAAAGCGCATCGATGAAGGCACGTACGGCAAGTGTGATTCCTGCGGCGGGAAAGTGTCCAAACAGCGCCTTAAGGTCATGCCGCAGGCAAAGTATTGTATCGAATGTCAGGAAAAAGAGGAAAAATCCGCAGGCAAGTAACGTTCGCATATTCGGCCGTTATCCTTGTCTATATTCTTGACCAGGCGTCTAAATTTCTCGCCAGCAGGCTGCTTTCCCCGGGGGAAAGCGTCCCGGTGATAAAGAACCTCCTACACATGACGCTTGTCTATAATACCGGCGCGGCCTTCGGGATGTTCAGTTCCCACCCTTATTTTTTTGTGGCGGTAGCCGTCCTTTCGGTCTTTTTGATCAATTATCTTTTCATACGCAAGGGGCATAAGCTCATGGCCTTGGAAGGCGTGGCGCTCGGATTCATTCTCGCGGGGACTCTGGGGAACCTTACCGACCGCCTCCGCGTCGGGTACGTCATAGATTTTATAGATCTCAGGGTGTGGCCTGTGTTCAATCTCGCCGACAGCTTCATAACCATCGGTGCCGTGATGCTCGGGTGGTCCATCCTTTGGGGCGCCCGGGGACGTAAGACAGAGGACAGAGGACAGAAGACAGAAGGACGTAGATGCCAGGAGGATGTTAGATGTTGGTTGTTAGATGTTAGTTGTTAGTTTTTAGTCGTACAACTCATAACTAACAATTCACAACTCAACACTTGATACTTGTCACTTTATCCTTTATCCTTGTTACTTGTCACTGTTCTCTGGTTACTGGAAACTGGTTACTGTTTACGACAAGGCTCATACATGCATCGAATTTTACTACAGATAGGTCCCGTCACCCTTTATTCCTACGGTTTGTTGGTGGCCACGGCTTTTCTTGTCTCCACGATACTTATTCTCAGGGATTCGCGTAAGTTCGATATAGCGAGAGAAGACGTCTTTGATTGTCTTCTGGCCGTTCTGATAGGAGGAATAGTAGGAGGCAGGCTCCTTTTTGTTATACTGAACCGGGAGTATTATCTGGACCACCCTTTGAGGATAGTGATGCTCCAGGAAGGAGGGATGGCTTTTCACGGGGCGCTTGTCGCCGCTATCCTGGTGGGGGCGGCCGTGTGCGCGATAAAGAAGGTCTCTTTCTGGAAGATGAGCGATCTGATGACCCCGTATATCGCTTTGGGGCACGCCATCGGCCGGATAGGGTGCCTCTTGAACGGTTGCTGTTACGGTAAGGTGATCCATTCCGGGTTAGGCCTGACATTCCCGGGTGAAGCCGTCATGCGTGTGCCCACGCAGTTCTATTCAAGCCTGTGCCTGCTTTTTATCTTCGTCGCCCTCATGGAATTCCGTGAAAGGCGTCCTTTCGACGGTTCCGTTCTGGCCCTTTATCTCGTTCTTTACGGGGTCTTCAGGTTTTTCATGGATTTCTTCCGGGGCGATAATCCTGCCGTTTATCACGGCCTCACGCTCGCGCAGATCATCAGCGTTTTCATGGTCCTCCTGGGGTTTGTATTGTACGCTTTGTTGAGGAAAAAATCATGAAAGGAATGTTAGAGAAGTGCTGAGCCGGGTCATGGGAAAGGGGAAAGTGTCCCGCGCGCAGTTCGGACATTTGAGAAGTTTTAACATTACAATGGAAAAGGCAAGAGTATCCCGTGCTCAAACAGTTTTTGCTTTGCAGCAGTGTCAACAGCAAAAAAACTGCGCGCGGGATATTCTTACCTTTTTCACAGCTCTGTCAAAGCCTCCCGGAAAAGTATTTTTTAGAAAAACATGAAAGAAATCAAGTTCACGATAGACGCCGACGGCGCGGGAGTTCGCATCGATAAGTGCATCGCGGAGCGGCTGGGCGTGGATTATTCGCGCACGTACGTGAAAAACCTGATAAACAACGGTCATGTCCGCGTCAACGGTAAGGTCGAGAGGCCCAGTTACATTTCCAGGGAAGGGGATGATGTTCTGGTGGAGATGCCGCCCGCGGAAAAACACGACCTCCATCCGGAGGACATACCGCTCGAAATAATCTACGAGGACGAGTGCGTCATTATACTGAACAAACCTCCCGGCATGGTGGTCCATCCCGCGGCGGGGAACAGGACCGGTACGATGGTGAACGCGCTCCTTTTCCATTGCGGGAATCTCCCGGAAACGGATGACGAGCAGAGACCCGGCTTAGTGCACCGGCTTGACAAGGACACCTCGGGTGTGATGGTCGTAGCCAAGACGGACCGCGCCCTTCGCTCGCTGGCGAAACAGTTCCAGAAGCGGGCTATCAAAAAAAGATACGTGGCGCTGGTCAAGGGACGCGTAGCGGCCGATAACGGCGTGGTCGAGGCCCCGGTGGCGAGACATCCCGTGGACCGTAAGAAGATGGACGTTGAACATGCCAGGGGAAAACCCGCGCGTACGGTCTACCACGTAAAACAAAGGTTCAGGGGCCTCACTTTTCTTGAGCTGGAACCGGAAACGGGACGCACGCACCAGATACGCGTGCACATGAAGCATATCGGACATCCCGTTCTCGGGGATACGACGTATGGAAAGGCCGACGGCGCGGCAAGGCAGGCTCTTCACGCGGAGATGCTGGGGTTCACCCATCCCGATACCGGAAAATACGTAGAGTTCCACGCCCCGATGCCGGAGGACATGCAGGCGCTGATCAGGAAAGCGGAGGAGTAAAGTGTCACAGTGTCATCGCTCACTTTGTTCACTAGTGTCATAGTGTCAAAAAAAATGCCCTGACACTTTGACACTCTGACACTTTGACACTATCATATAGTTAAACAGGGGCACAAATGGACTGGAAAATAAAGAAAGCTCAGAAAGGGTTGAAAGGCGAGCTCAGGGTCCCGCCCGATAAGAGCATCTCGCACAGGGCGGTCATGTTCTCCTCAATAGCCAGGGGAAAATGCCGCATCGATAATTTTCTCTTCGGCGAGGACTGCATGCGCACTTATGAGGCGTTCCTTGCCATGGGCGTGAGTATCACCCGCAAACATAACGCCGTGGTCGTCAAAGGGGACGGGCTCAAGGGGCTTAAAGCGCCCGCGGGAGCCCTGTACATGGGTAATTCCGGGACGTCAATGCGTATCATGTCCGGTATCCTTGCCGGTCAGGATTTCGCCACGGAACTGACCGGTGACGAGTCTCTTTCCAAGAGGCCGATGGGTCGGATAGTGGAACCGCTCAGGAGCATGGGCGCGAATATAGAGACGGCCGGCGACGGCAGGCCGCCGATAAAGATCGCACCGGCGGGAGGGCCCCTGAAAGCGGTTACCTACAATACGCCCGTGGCGAGCGCGCAGGTGAAGTCGTGTGTTCTCAGCGCGGGCCTTTACGCCGATGGTACGACGGCTCTCACGGAACCGTTCCAGTCAAGGAACCATACCGAGAAGATGCTGGAATATTTTTCCGCGGAGATCGAACGTGAAGGCCTGACGACAAGAGTGACCGGGGGAAAGGAGCTTGTCCCGAAGGACTTGAGCGTACCGGGTGATGTATCAAGTGCGGCCTTCTTTATAGTGGGAGCGCTTCTGGTGGAAGGGTCGAACCTGGTGCTCAGAGGGGTCGGGCTGAACCCGACCCGGACGGGTCTTATATCCGTGCTCAAAAGGATGGGGGCGAAGATAGATATACTGGACCTGCGGGGTGAATCCGAACCTTCAGGAGACCTCAGGGCCCTTTATTCTCCTCTGGAGGGTACTATAGTCAAGCCGAGCGAGATACCCCTTTTAATAGACGAGATACCGGTCCTTATCATCGCGGCCGTGACCGCGTCGAGCCCTACGGAGATACAGGGTATATCGGAACTCAGGGTCAAGGAGAGCGACAGGGTGCGCAGCATGACGGAGAACCTCTCGAAGCTGGGAGTGGAGATGATGGAGAAAGGGGATTCGCTGATAATCTATGGAGGGAAAAAGACCTTTACTTCAGCCGTCCTGGACAGTTTCGGGGACCACCGTATCGCGATGAGCATGGCGGTGGCCTCGCTTATATCCGACGACGGGTGCACGATCAGGGATACGGACTGCGTGAACACCTCCTATCCGGATTTCCCGGGCCACCTGGCAAAGGTCAGCTGAGAGAAGTGCTTGCCTAAAATAAGGTTTGACAAAGTATTTGTTATTTGCTAACATTTTTACGGATTTAATAATATAATCTACACCCACCAATAATAGGAAATATGCTAAACACCATTTCGAAATATTTTGATGGCATAATCGGCATGTTCTCGACCGATATGGGCATCGACCTCGGAACCGCTTCAACCCTTGTTTACCTCAAGAACGAAGGTATAGTTCTCTGCGAACCTTCCGTCGTTGCTATCGAGGCCGGTACGAATAACGTCCTGGCGGTGGGGGAAGAGGCAAAACGCATGCTCGGCAGGACCCCCGGCAACATAGTCGCGATAAGGCCTATGAAGGACGGCGTTATCGCGGATTTCGAGATAACCGAAAGCATGCTCAGGTATTTCATCAAGAAAGTGCACAATTCACGCCGTCTCGTCCGGCCGAGAGTGGTGGTCGCCATACCTTCGGGTATTACCGAGGTGGAGAAACGCGCGGTCAAGGATTCCGCGCTCCACGCCGGCGCCAGGGAAGTATACATGCTCGAGGAGCCGGTAGCGGCTTCCATCGGGGTGGGGCTCCCCATCCAGGAACCCTCCGGCAACATGATAATCGACATCGGCGGCGGCACGACCGAGATGGCCGTCATATCTCTCGCGGGTGTCGTATTCTCGAAGTCTATCCGTATCGGCGGGGATGAGCTGGACGACGCTATCATCAACTATCTTAAGAGGACTTACAACCTCATGGTAGGTGAAAGGACCGCCGAGGAGATCAAGATAAGGATAGGGTCCGCTTACCCGATGGACGATGAACTGACCATGGACGTGAGGGGGCGTGATCTCGTGGCGGGCCTTCCCAAAATGATCACCGTTACCAGCGAAGAGATCAGGGAAGCCCTGTCCGAGCCGATCGCCCAGATAATCGAGGCGGTGAGGATAACCCTTGAGAGGACGCCGCCGGAACTTTCCGCGGACCTTATTGAAAAAGGGTTGATACTCGCCGGCGGAGGAGCTCTTCTCAGGGGGCTGGATAAGCTTATCGCTGAAGAGACGGGTCTGCCGGTGCACCTTGCGGACGACCCGCTTACGGCGGTCGTTCTGGGTACGGGCAAGGTGCTCAGCGAGTTAAGGTACTTAAAGAGACTGACCGTAGCCCCGAGACTTCAAAAATAAGTAAAGACTATTCGATGTGCCTAAACTTCTTAATAGGAAAAGAACCTGGTTTTTCATATCTTTCTTTTTAGCTGTCATCTTCCTTTTTGTCATATTCCCTTCATTTTTTTCCGGCGTCAGGACCGTCACTCTCAGGACCCTTTCGGCACCCGCGAGACTTTTCGTCTCTATCCGTGAAGGTTGCGTTACCAGGCGGCGGCTCCGGAGCGAGAACAGGGCGCTGAGAAAGGATCTCGCGGACCTTTCTCTTAAGATCGAAGGCCTCAAGGACCTCCGGGACGAGAACGAGCGCCTCAGGGAACTCCTCAACTTCAGGAAAAAGATACAATACGACGTGGTCTCGGCCGAGGTCATCGCGAGGAACCCTAACGACTGGATCGGGTCGTTCGTCATCGACAGGGGTGCGGCCGACGGCGTAAAGAAAGATTCCGCTGTCTGCACCGCCAAGGGGCTGCTCGGGAAGGTGACGGGGGCCGATGCCGAGACAAGTTCCGTGATGATGATCATCCACCCGGGATTCAAGGCCGGGGGAATGATCAAAGGCACCGGGGTGAACGGGATAGTGGTCGGTTCCGGGAAGGGGACTCTCAGGATGCTTTATATTCCCGTCGACGCCGACGTGGGAAAGGGTGACGTCGTCGTGACGTCGGGGTTCAGCAGGATATTTCCCAGAGGGATACCCATCGGCGAGGTGGTCTCTGTCGGAAGGAGCAGGACCGGTTTGTACAAATACGCGGTCATCAGGCCTTCCGCGAACCTTTTCGAACAGGAAGAGGTTCTTTGTATCAAGTGAATTTCAGGTCTCAGGTTGCAGGTCTCAGGAAACAGATGACAGAGGACAGAAGGACAGAGGACAGAGGACAGAAGGACAGAGGACAGAGGACAGAGGACAGAAGGACGTAGATGCCAGGAGGATGTTAGATGTTGGATGTTAGATCTTTGATCGCAAAGAGCTAAGCGCGTAGAGCAAAGAATCACAGTTTTACGCTGTACGCTATGCCCTTTGCGCTATGCTTTTTTCACTTGTCACTTTATCCTTTATCCTTGTCACTTGTCACTGTTTACTGGCTACTGGTTACTGGTTACTGTTTACTGGTTACTGGTTACTGTTTACTGGCTACTGGTTACTGGTTACTGGCTACTGGTTACTGGTTACTCTGACACTATGACACTTACGCATGAAACAACGTATCGCACTATATGCATTGCTGGTGGTCTGTGTCCTGGTCCAGGTGATATTGATGCGGGATGCCGCCTGGTTCCCGGACATCATACTTATCATGGTCGTTTTTACCGGTATCTTCAGGGGCGGGACCGAGGCCCTTGCTTTGGGCATCGTGGCAGGTCTTTTGAGAGGGAGTTTTTCGGTGGGGACGCTCCCTCTGGATATTCTTATTTTTCCGCTGGTGGGCGTGATGTCCGCGGCCCTTGCTAGGATGTTCTACCGGCAGAACCCGGCTATCCAGGTGTTGATCACCTCCGCCGCTCTCGCTGCTGTCGTGGCGGCGCACACGCTTTATCTTAACGTGGTAAGCGGCAACGACGTCGCGCTGTCATTCGTTTTCATGAACAGCCTGTGGACGCTGGCGCTGACGGTCATCCTCTCGCCGCTTATTTTCCTCATGCTTCGTCCTTTGTGGTCGGAGAACTAAATAATGAGAACTAAAACATTAAGTTTTATATTCGTATTTTGCCTGGGGTTCCTACTTTTGGGGCTCTTTTTCACTCAGGTGATCCGGCACGAACGATACAGGGTCATGTCCGAGGAGAACAGGCTGAAGATAATCCCTCTTATGGCCCCGAGAGGTAGCATATACGACAGAAACGGCAAAGCCCTGGTGAAAGACGTCCTGAGTTTCGACGTCGCGGTCATCTATAGCCGCATAAAGGATAAGACCGCGCTGGCAGACATGCTGAGCTCCGAGCTGGAAATACCCGCGGAGACGATAACCCGGGAGATCGGGAAAGCCCGGAGGCAGCCGTTCACCCCTACCGTCGTAGCCTCCAATGTCGGTATAGGAAAGGCCATACAACTGGAAGAGTTGAGCGCGGATTATCCCGGACTTCACCTGGATGTTTCGGCGAGACGGGAATATCTGCGCGGGGAGACCGCTTCGAACGTCCTTGGTTATCTCGGGATGATAAACAGGTCCGAGTTCGACAGGCTCAAGCATTACGGGTACAGTATAAGGGATCTTGTCGGCAGGGCGGGCCTCGAGAGAACGTACGATAATTATCTCAGAGGGCGCCACGGCGGAAAACAGGTCGAGGTGGACCATCGCGGACGCGAGATGACGACGCTGGGATTGAAAGAGCCAAGCTCCGGCAGGGACGTCAGACTTACGCTTGACCTTGAGTTGCAGGAATATTGTGACGGCCTTCTCAAGAACAAGAAGGGCGCTATTCTTGCCATGGATCCGGATACCGGCGCGATGATAGCCATGTCCAGCGCCCCGGGTTATGACCCCGGTGTTTTTGTGGACAGGGCCAGAAGCGTCGAAACGGTAGAGCTTCTGAATGATAATGAATATCCTCTAGTGAACAGGGCGATAACGGGTGTGTATCCGCCCGGTTCGGTGTTCAAAGTGGTAGTAGCTTCCGGGGCGGTCGAGACCGCGAAGGCGGGAGAACATACGACCTTTGCCTGTTCCGGCGTCTTCACTCTCGGCAGGGCGACGTTCCACTGCTGGAGGGAAGGGGGGCACGGTCTCCTGGCCCTCAAGGACGCGATCAAGAATTCATGCAACGTTTATTTCTTCCAGCTCGGGCTCCTGCTGGGCGCGGACGGCATCGCGGAGTTCGCCAGGAGGTTCGGTTTCGGAAGTCATACCGGCATCGACCTTCCGGGAGAGGCTCCCGGCACTGTACCCGACCCTGAATGGAAGGAGGAACGTTTCAATGACAAGTGGTATAAGGGGGATACCGTCAACTATTCCATCGGACAGGGGTATATGCTGTGCACCCCTATCCAGGTAGCGAGGATGATGGCCGTTTTCGCGAACGACGGATTTATAGTAAGGCCGTACATAGTGAACAGGATAGGGAGCCTCGATACGGTAAGCGGTGAAAAGATCGAAGTGGATATCTCAGGTGATACGCTGAAGACCGTAAAGGAAGGCATGTGGAGGGTCGTGAACTCTCCCAGGGGCACGGGGATGAAAGCCAGGCTTCGCAACGTAGAGGTCGCCGGGAAGACCGGCACGGCGCAGACATCCCGGGGAAAGAACCACGGGTGGTTCGCGGGGTTCGCTCCTTACGACGATCCGAAGCTCGTTGTCGTCATTTTTGACGAATACGGCGGGAAAGGCGGATACTACGCCGCGCAGACGGCGGGGAAGGTGTTCAAAAAAGCCGATGAACTGGGACTATTGTAGAGAGTCACAAGTTGCAAGTCACAAGTATCAAGTTACAAGTTGCAAGTCACAAGTCACAAGTTACAAGTTACAAGTCACAAGTCACAAGTTACAAGTCACAAGGAAAAAGGATAAAGTGTCGAATAACCCGTTTCCCGTAACCGGTTTCCAGATAGCTCTGGTCACTGGTTACTCAATACTCGACACTCAATACTCAATACTTAATTTGCGAATGGGAGTTACATGTTTTTCGCAAAAAGAGGGCATATAGACAAGATATTGCTCGCGACGGTGCTTGCGATAGGGTTGCTCGGCGTGCTTTTTGTATACAGCGCCACCTGGGACAAGAATGCCAGCGGGCCGGGGCTGAACACTATCGTCGTGAAGCAGGCCATGGCGGTCATGATCGGCCTGGTGGTCCTTCTTTTCATAGCGAACATGGATTACAGGCGGATGAGGGACCTGGGGTATTTCCTTTACGTGGTCAACCTCGCGGCCCTTGTGTTCCTTCTCATTTTCGGCGGTGAACGTTACGGCGCGAGGCGGTGGATAAACCTGGGATTCTTTTCCCTGCAGCCGTCCGAGTTCGTGAAACTTACCATGATCCTCGCGCTGGGGGCTTTTCTCAGCGACAGACGCGAGAAAATAGGCGGTTTCGGCAATTTCTTTTTCGCGCTGGTCCTTGCCATGCCGGCCTTTGCGCTGATATTCCTGCAGCCGGACCTGGGGACAGCGCTCGTCCTTCTACCGATACTTTTTTCCATACTGTTCGTCTGCGGCGAAAGGAAAAGATATCTGGCCGCCTGTGTGGGGCTGGGGGTAGCCGCTCTTCCGGTCCTTTGGAGCCTGCTGAAGGATTACCAGAAGACGCGGCTCATGGTCTTCATAAATCCCAATCTGGACCCGCTGGGCGCGGGGTACACGATAATACAGTCCAAGATAGCCATCGGTTCCGGCGGATGGTTCGGCAAGGGATGGCTCAACGGGACGCAGAGTTATCTGAAATTCCTCCCCGAGCGGCACTCCGATTTCATCTTTTCAGTGGTGGGGGAAGAATGGGGCTTTGCAGGGGCGCTTGTCATCATAGCGCTCTATGTGCTTTTTATAAGCAGGGGCCTGAGGATAGCCGCGAACACGGATGATGTCTTCGGAAAGGCGGTGGCTGTCGGGGTCGTGACGTTGCTGGCTTTCCAGGTATTCGTCAACATCTCCATGACGATAGGTTTTATGCCTGTCGTAGGCTTGCCCCTTCCCGCGATCAGTTACGGGGGATCTTCCACCCTGGCGACATTCATCGGAGCGGGGCTTTTGCTCAGCATCGGGCGGAAAGCGGCCAGATAAACAGGTCTCAGGTTGCAGAAGGCAGAAGGCAGAAGGCAGAAGACAGAAGACAGAAGACAGAAGACAGAAGAACGTAGATGCCCGGAGGATGTTAGATATTGGATGATAGTTGTTAGTTCTTAGTTTTTAGTCATCCAACTCATAACACATAACTAACAACTCACAACTCAACACTTGATACTTGTCACTTGTTACTTGATACTTTTCCCTTTTTCCTTGTTACTTGATACTTCAGTTATGGATGACTTGAGGCAAATTCTCAGCAAAGTGCAGAAACCCGGGCGCTATATCGGCGGCGAAACGAACTGTGTCCGCAAAAAATTCACACAGGACAGGATTTCCGTCGCTCTGGCATATCCCGATACGTACGAGGTCGGGATGAGCTACCTGGGACTGCGGATACTGTACCATCTTCTTAACGAGCGAGACGACATAGTCTGCGAGCGCGTGTTCGCCCCCTGGCCGGACATGGAACAAGAGCTCAGGGGGAACGGCCGTAGACTTTTCAGTCTTGAGTCGAAGACGGATATCCACAGGTTCGATATCGTGGGGTTCTCTCTTTCCTACGAGCTGACCTACACTAACGTTCTCAATATGCTGGACCTTTCGGGGATAACCGTAGAGGCCGCCAAAAGAGGGGATGACGAACCTCTCGTCATAGCCGGAGGCGCGTGCTGCTGTAACCCGGAACCCATGAGCGCCTTCATAGACGCTTTTTTGATAGGCGACGCGGAAGAAGCGCTTCCGGGGTTTATTGACGCCTACCGTGAGCTGAAACGCGGCTCGGTCGACAGAAAAAGCACGTTGAAACGCCTCGCACGTCTGGGCGGCGTATATGTTCCGCGTCTTTATTCCGCGCGGTATGAGGGTGATAAGTTCCTCGGCCTCGCGCCCGAAGATGACGGGGTGCCGCCGGTGGTCAAAAAGAATTCCGTGGCCGATCTTGAAAAGGCGTATTATCCGGTCAAGCAGATCGTGCCGCTGGTCAAGATAGTCCACGACAGGATAGCGGTAGAGATAATGAGGGGGTGCCCCAACGGGTGCCGGTTCTGCCAGGCGGGCAACATAAATAAACCGGTGAGGCTCAGGAGCCCGGGACGTATCCGCGAGATATGCCGCGAGACTTACGCCGCCACGGGATACGAACGTATCGCGCTTCTCTCGCTTTCCAGCGTCAATTACCCGTATCTTCCGGAACTGGTCGAAGGGCTGAACGCGGACCTCGGGGACAAGGGAGTAGGGGTCTCCATACCGTCACTGCGCGTGGACGAAGCGTTCTACGCCCTGCCGGGGATATTGTCCGCTGTAAGGAAAGCGGGCCTTACTTTCGCCCCGGAGGCCGCGGGTGAGGGAATGAGAAGGTCCATAGGCAAGGACATAAAGACCGAAGTGCTCGAGAGGTCCGTCCGGCTCGCTTACGGCCACGGGTGGAGGAGGGTCAAACTGTATTTTATGGTAGGGTTTCCGGGGGACATGGATGAAGAGGCGAAAAAAATACTGGTCCTGTCAAGGGATATATCCCGCCTGAAAAGGGAAGTGTCGGGCGGCGCGGCCGAAGTGAAAGTGAGCGTCAATTCGTTCGTTCCCAAAGCGCATACCCCGTTCCAGTGGCTTGGCATGAGGCCGGCGGAGGGACTTTTGCGCGCGAGGAACATACTGCGTTCGGGTTCCACGAAGAAGGTCACGGTCGATTTTCATGATGTGGACAGGTCGATGCTTGAAGCCTGCCTGGCTAAGGGTGACCGCGCTCTCGCGGGCGTGATATACGCGGCCTGGAAGAAAGGGGCCAAGATGGACGGCTGGCAGGACCTTTTCGATCTTGCCGCGTGGGAAGGTTCTTTCCGGGAAAAAGGCCTTGATATCCGGTCTTACGCTTTGAAAGCGTCCGCCCTCGACGACGTATTGCCGTGGTCGCACATAAAGGCCGGCATGGACGAAAAAAACTTGAAGGAAGAGTTTATAAATAGCGAGTTGTAATCTTAAAACCTGAGACCTGAGACCTGAGACCTGGAACCTGTGGCCTGATTTTGACAATTCAAAATAGTTAGTGTATTATTATTTATCAGTCAGATGTGAGATAATATAATTGGATTTTTCCATAATACCTGGAGGTTACTCATGGGTGTCATTCAATCCCTTTCCGTGGGCCGCAAAAGCTTGAAGTATAAGATAATGATAGCTTTTTCGCTGATGTCCATCATCCCGCTTCTGGTAGTCGTCTATTTTGTGACCAATTACGTCTTCCCTTACACTAAGAACATGACGCAGGTCAGCATCATCGTGCTGTTCACGCTGTGGATATCCTGGCTGGGATATCTCTTGATAAGACAGATAATCAACCCGGTGATAGACCTCGCCTTCGAGACCAAGATCATAGCCGAAGGAAAATACGGCTCGAAAGTGGCGCTTTCCACCGAGGACGAGCTGGGGGATATAGCGGAAGCCGTTAACGCGATGACCGGGAAGATCCGATGCTATATAG
Organism: uncultured Planctomycetia bacterium; assembly: GCA_964409365.1. Taxonomy (GTDB): domain Bacteria; phylum Omnitrophota; class Gorgyraeia; order Tantalellales; family Tantalellaceae; genus CAYPCX01. The sequence goes on from CAYPCX010000001.1 coordinate 330,922, forward strand.
GCGAGCTCCAGGATTACAGCAAAAAGACGGCGGCCCTGAACGTGCGCATACACAAGAAGGTGATCACGCTCACCAACCTTATGCGGCTCGGTGACCTCATAAGCACCGGCACGGGGTTCGATGAGGTGATCAGTTTCGCGGCGGAGAAGATAGCAGAGGAGGTGGAGCAGGGTTTCTGCGCTATCTTCGTGAAGGAGAAGACCGGCGGTTTCGCCCTGAAGTCCTTCGCCAACAATACCGGAAAGGAATTTTCGAGCGCGCACCTCGAATCCACTGTCATATCCCTTGAGAGGATACTCATGCGGGACGAACACGTCATGGTGGATTCGCGTCCGCTGTCAAAGCCCTGGCAAAAACAGCTCCGGGAAAAGATGGGGCACGTCAACGCGCTCTTCTTCGGCATGAAGTCCACCAACAAGATGGTCGGGGCCATGGTGATGGGTAATTTCTCGGAAGATATGGAGTTCGAGGACGAAGAGATCGGTGTGGTCAGGGCTTTCGAGCGCGAACTGGTCCTCGGTTTCCAGAGCAGCCAGGTGTTCGAGAGGATCAAGAGCCTGGAGGTCGTGGACAGCCTTACGGGTCTCTATACCCGCGTGTACCTTGAGGACCGCCTCGAAGACGAGATCAACAGGGCCATATTCTACCAGAGGCCGTGCTCGCTGATACTTATCAAGGTCGACGATTTTGAGAAATATTCGGGCCACTACGGCGTGCCCAAGGCCAAGCACGTCCTGAGGCAGCTGGCGCAGCTTCTCGGCGGGGTCATGTCGCCGGTCGGGAAGGTCGCCCGTTTTGAGTACGACGAGTTCGCCATGCTGCTTCCCGAAAAGAACAAGCGCGAAACGATAGAAGTGGGCGAAGATATCCGCAAGCGTATCGAGGCGATGGAGCTTTCCAGCGATCCCTATGACAAGATAACGGTGAGCATCGGCGTGGGGGAGAACCCCATAGACGGGACTAACGCGAAAGAGATAATAGCCAGGGCCTATTACAACATGGAAAAGGCCAAAAGCCTGGGAGCGAACAGGGTCGTAGGGGAATAGATAAGAACGGACAAGGTAATAAAATGGATGCGAAGATAAAGAAAATACTGGTCGACATGCCCCAAAAATGCGCGTCCGATCTTCACATAAGCGCGGATTCGCCTATCCATTACAGGATAAACAACGATCTGGTGGCGGTGGACGAGCAGGTGCTCACACCCGATGAGGCCAGGAAGGTCATATACAGCCTTATGACCGATCATCAGGTGCGGAAGTTCGAGGAAGAAAAAGAGCTGGACTTTTCCTTTTCCATCGCCGGGGTGGGCCGGTACAGGGCTAACGCTTTCATTCAACGGAACAGTCTCGGTTGTTCCATCAGGATGATACCGCTCAGGATCATGAGCATCAAGGAATGCGGCCTTCCCGTAGACATAGTTAAAGGTTTCTGTAACGCCAATAAAGGACTGGTGCTTGTAACCGGCGCTACCGGCAGCGGGAAATCCACCACGCTCGCCGCGATGGTGGAGGAGATAAACCAGACCCGGAAATGCCATATCGTGACCGTGGAAGACCCCATCGAATTCATCCACGATAATAAGCAAGCCATCGTCGACCAGAGACAGGTGTTCGAGGACACGAATTCTTTCAACAACGCGCTCAGGCACGTGCTGAGACAGGATCCCGACGTCATACTTATAGGCGAGCTGCGCGACCTTGACAGCATACGGGAGGCCCTGGTCATAGCCGATACCGGCCATCTTGTGCTGGGAACGCTTCATACCTCGGACAGCATACAGACCATAAACAGGCTGGTGGACATATTCCCGCCCTACCAGCAGAACCAGATAAGGTTCCAGCTTTCTTTCATCCTGCTGGGTATCGTAGCGCAGCAGCTCATACCCCGCAAGGATAAGTCCGGCATGGTGCTCGCCACCGAGGTCTTGGTATCCACCCCGGCCATAAGGAGCATGATCAGGGAGAGCAAGGAGCACCAGATATATTCCATACTGCAGACGTCCCAGAAGTACGGCATGCGCACGATGAACCAGTCGCTGGCCGATCTTTACATGCAGGGAAAGATAAGCTATGAGCATGCTATATCGCGGTCTTCGAACACGGAAGAGCTGGAAAAACTTATAGAGAAGGGATGATGAAGAGTGGGTCCTGAAAAACGGATAGCGAAAAAACTAGGCGAGATCCTCGTAAACAACGCGGCTATCACCGAGGAACAGCTGCAGCGGGCGCTGGATTTCCAGAGGAGGGAAGGGGGCCTTCTGGGGGAGATCCTGGTCAAGCTCGGATATATAGGCGAGCGGGAGATAGTCCAGGCGCTGACCACCCAGTACGGGTTCCCGTTCGTCCTGCTGGAAAGCTTTGACTTCAACCAGGAAGCGGGGAAGCTGGTACCCGAGAACGTGGCGAGGCAGTACAGCCTGGTCCCGCTCGATATCATAGGGGAGCTCTTGACCGTGGCCATGTCAAACCCCCTCAACGAAGCGGCCATCGACGACCTCGAAATGATAACAAAAAAAAAGGTGCAGGTCTTTATCAGCACTTTTACGTCCATACACGAAGGTATCAACAGGCTTTATCAAAAGAAGTAATTTAAAATATGGCCCGGTCACTGACTGAAAAGATTTATGACCTGCTTATCGAGAAAAAGCTTGTTTCCGAAGAGGACCTCAAAAAGGCGCGTGATGTCTACACGAAAAAAGGAGGCAGCCTCAGCGATATACTGGTCAAGATGAACGTGGTCTCCAAGGACGACCTCTTGACCACGCTCAGCGAAGGTCTGGGCTTCCCGCCGGTAAACCTTTCGAGGGTCAAAATATCCGACGAGACCCTCAAGCTGATACCCAGAAGGATCGCCATGCTGTACCGCATACTTCCGATCTCGCGCATCGGTGAGATGCTTACCGTCGCGATGGTGGACCCCCTTAATGTACTGGCCCTGGACGACGTCAAAGCGATCACGAAACTGGATATAAGCCCCGTCATCGCCGCGGAGGACGATATGGAAGAGGCGATAACCAGGTATTACGAACGGTCCGCCGACGAGCAGATCAGCGAGATCGTGGACGAGGCGGAAGGCGCGCGCATGGAAATGGTCGCGGAGGGAACGATGGATTTTTCCTCGGGAGAACTCTTGCGCGTGACCGAGGAAGCTCCCGTGGTGAAGCTTACCAACGTTATCCTGAGCCGGGGGGTGAAGGAGAGGGCCAGCGATATACTGATCGAGCCCATGGAGACCAGTTCCCGGGTCAGGTACCGGATAGACGGTATATTGTCCGAGCAATATGCCCCTCCAAGGAAGCTCCATCATGCTATCGTCTCGCGTATAAAGGTAATGTCCGATCTTGACATAGCCGAAAGGCGGCTTCCCCAGGACGGGCGTTTCAGGATCAAGGTAGAGGACCGGAAGGTGGACTTCAGGGTCTCCGTGATACCTTCGAGCATGGGGGAAAAGGTCGCGCTCAGGATCCTCGATAAACAGCAGGCGATGATAGACCTTGACAAGCTCGGGTTTACCGAGCGTGACAAAGAGAGGATCCGCAACTCCAGCAAAAGGCCTCACGGGATGATATTGATGTGCGGCCCGACGGGCTGCGGCAAGACCACCACGCTGTATTCGATATTGCAGTACGTGGACGATCCGGAAAAGAATCTCGTGACGGTCGAGGACCCCGTGGAGTACGAGCTCAAAGGGATCAACCAGGTAGCCATAAACGAGGATATTGGCCTGACGTTCGCGGGCTGCCTCAGGTCGATATTACGGCAGGACCCCGATGTAATAATGGTCGGCGAGATACGTGACTTCGAGACGGTCGATATAGCGATAAAGTCCGCGTTGACCGGGCACCTGGTGCTGAGCACGCTCCACACGAATACCGCGAGCGGGTCCATAGTCAGGCTGGTCAACATGGGCGTGGAACCCTTCCTTATAGCGGCTTCGATAGAGCTAATAGGCGCGCAGAGGCTGGTCCGGAGGCTCTGCCCGGAATGCAAAGAGGTCTATCTTCCTTCTAAGGAGATCGCCGATAAATACGGGCTTTACAGCAGAAAAGGGGAGATCGCGAAGATATACAAACCGCAGGGCTGTAAAAGGTGCATGGGCACGGGTTACCAGGGGCGGATCGGGATAATCGAGTGCATGAAACTGACCCAGGGGATAAAAGAGCTCATATTCGCCCGTGCCGAGGAACGCGATATAGAAAAAAAAGCCAGGGAAGAAGGCATGACCACGTTAAGGGAGAACGGCATCGAGGACGTTCTGGCAGGCCTTACCTCTCTTGAAGAAGTGCTGCGCGTTACGGTGGAAGGCAGATGACGAAAAAGACCATAAGGGACAAGATAATTGACGCCATTCTCGAGCGCAAGCTCGTTGACGGGGACCGCCTGAAGGTCATCCTGGACGAAGGCAGGAAGGACAGGGAGAGCAACGTCATAAGGAAACTCATGGACAGCGACATGATATCCGACAGGGACCTTCTGATAGTCCTTAGCCAGGAGCTGAACATCCCGCCCATAGACATGACGAGAGTAGCGCTTGACCCGAAGATGATGGAACTCTTACCCGAGAAACTTGTCAGGCGGCATAATGTCGTCCCGCTGTCGCGAATAGGGGACCACCTGACGGTGATCGTCTCCGACCCGACCGACGTATTCACTATAGATGACATAAAGACCGTTACGGGTTGCGGCGTGGAACTGGCTATCTCGACCCGCAGGAGCCTGCAGGAGGCCATACAGAGTTATTATTCCGGCGAGGAAATGGAGGACATAACCAGCATCGTCGAGGAAGGGGAGGAAGAAGAAGCCGGGTCCGTAGAGATACTGGGGAAAGAAGAGGGTTTCGACATATCGGAGGTTACGAAGGAAAGCAAGGCGGCGCCCATCGTGAAAATGGTGGACCTCATAATAAGCGAGGCCATCAAGAAAAGGGCGAGCGATATACATATAGAGCCGATGGAGAGGTCGCTGCGCATCAGGTACCGTATCGACGGCGCGCTCCACGACGTCTTCGACCTGCCTAAAAAGAACCAGAACGCGCTGCTTGCCAGGCTCAAGATAATGTCCAACCTCGATATTACCGAGACAAGGCTGCCCCAGGACGGCAGGTTCAGGATAAAGATGGAAGGCAGGGAGATAGATTTCAGGGTATCCTGCCTGCCCATAACGAGCGGCAACAAGATAGTCCTCAGGGCCCTGGACAGGAGCAACCTGTCGGTGGGCCTGGATACGCTGGGTTTTCTGCCGGGGCCACTGGACGATTTCAAAACGGCGCTTTCCAAGCCGTTCGGTATAATACTCGTGACCGGTCCGACCGGGAGCGGAAAATCCACGACCCTTTATTCCGTGCTCACGGAACTTAACGTCCCCGAGAGGAATATAATAACCGTCGAGGACCCGGTGGAATACCAGGTGGCCGGTATAACCCAGATAGCCGCGAAGCCGGAGATCGGACTGGATTTCGCGAACGGCCTGCGCGCGATCCTGAGACAGAGCCCCGACGTGATAATGGTCGGCGAGATAAGGGATTTCGAAACGGCCGATATCGCCATCAAGGCGTCGCTTACGGGGCAGATGGTGCTCAGCACGCTGCATACCAACGACGCGGTGGGCGCGATCACGCGCCTTGAGAACATGGGCATAGAACCTTTTCTGGTAGCGTCCAGCCTGCTCATGGCGTGCGCCCAGAGGCTGATGAGGAAGATCTGCCCGTACTGCAGGAACGAGGCCACCCTGCCGAAAGAGGTCATAAAGGACATCAGGGCGAAATTCCCGGAAGCGCGCGGCGTGGAAAAGTTCTTTGAAGGCAGGGGGTGTTCGAGGTGCAACAATACGGGGTACCTCGGCCGGATGGGTACATTGGAGACGGTTCTCGTAGATGATACGTTGAGGGAGATGATTAACAAGAAGACCTCCGAGCAGGATATAAAGGAGTATCTGAACTCGAAAGGGGTAAGGACGCTCAGGGAGAACGCGATGATAAAGTTCATCAAGGGGGATACAACCCTTGAAGAGGTATTAAGGGTCACCTGATAACGATATGGCAAAGTTCAACTATACGGTAAAGGACAGGGAAGGCAGGACCATAAAGGGAAGCCTCGTGGCGCCGGACAAAAAGCAGGCGGTCGACGCCCTCAGGAACAGCAACTACTTTGTCCTCAAGCTCGAACAGGTAGCCGAGAGAGGGGCCTTGCTCTCGTCTTTCAAGCTCCCGGGCGGCGGGAAGATCAACCTGGACGAACTTGTCGTGTTCTCCCGCCAGATGGCCACGATGATAGGCTCCGGCATCACCGTTGTCAATTCCCTTGACATCCTGGCCGAACAGACGACCAACGAAAAGTTCAAGGCCACACTGAACGAGATACGGAACGCGGTGAACACGGGGGCGAGCCTGTCCGACGCCATGATGAAACACTCGGCCGTGTTCTCCCCGCTTTTCGTCAACATGGTGAAAGCGGGGGAGTCCAGCGGCACGCTCGACGTCATTCTTGACAGGGTGGCATCGTACATGGAAAAGACCAACGCTCTCCAGAAAAAAATAAAATCAGCGCTTGTATACCCCGCCATAGTGTCTTTGATGGCTATCGGCATATCCCTGGTGATGATACTCAAGGTCATTCCGGTATTCAAGGATATGTACAAGGGGTTCGGCGCGGCGTTACCGGCGCCGACGCAGTTCCTTATAGACGTCAGCGATTTCATACGCGGCAATTTCCTGATATTTACAGGAATAGTCGTCGTTGTTGCCTTTATCTTCAGGTGGTACCTGAACTCGGAAAAAGGTAAACTGAAAGTGGACGGCATCAAGCTCAAACTTCCTATCTTCGGGCCTCTCTTAAAAAAGGTAGCCATAAGCAAGTTTACCAGGACGCTCAGCACGCTGGTAAAAAGCGGTGTTCCCATATTGGCCGCGCTTGAGATAGTGGCCAAGACATCCGGCAACCTTGTCGTGGAAAGTTCGGTCGACAGGGTAAAGGACAGGGTAAGGGAGGGGGAGAACATAGCGGCGCCTCTTGAAAAGAGCGGCATTTTCCCGCCGATGGTCACCCGTATGGTGGCTGTGGGAGAGAAGAGCGGACAGCTGGAGAAAATGCTGACCAAGATCTCCGATTTTTTCGACGAACAGGTCGATTCCACCGTCAACGCTTTGACAAGCCTGATAGAACCGCTGATAATAGCTTTTCTGGGGCTGATCATAGGCGGTATAGTGCTTTGTATGTTCCTGCCGATATTCAAGATATCCTCGATCGTCCAATTCTGAAATCCATTCGAAGATCGCTGTAAGACGTTAAGGATCATAATAGTGTGAAATGGAAATTAAAGACTTTTACAAAGCTGAGCAAGAATTTGCATTTACTGGTCCTCAAATGTATACTTGAACTAGAGGATATTGTTGAAGTGTATCCTCAATACGCTCTTTGAAAGGAGGTGAGAACGATGAAGATGCGCAAATTTCTTGGCAAAGGTGGCTTCACGCTTGTTGAAATCATGATAGTTGTCGCAATTATAGGTCTATTAGCGGCAGTAGCCATCCCGAACTTTGTACGCGCGCGCGAAAGAGCCCAGACGAATGCCTGTATCGCCAACCTTAAACAGGTTGACGGTGCGAAGACGTTGTGGGCCCTTGACACAGGGGCGACTTCCGGGGACGCATGTGTAATGTCCAACCTGGTGACGTCTTATATCAAGTCGACACCGAGTTGTCCGGCAGGAGGCACGTACACGGTAGGCAACATAGGGACCGAACCGGCATGTACGGTTTCGGGACACGTGCTGCCGTAATAATTACGGCATTTCAAGCGTGAGAAAAAAGGAGGGTGGATCATCCACTCTCCTTTTTTTTTAAATAAGGATAAGGGGTGGGGCAGGGAGATACTTGTCTTTACCCGCCGCACATGGTATTTTATTATTCATGCGAAAAGAAAATATCCTGATCATACTTTTTCTCCTTGCCGCGGCTGTTATCTGTTACCATAACGTCCTTGACGCCGATTTCGTGTGGGACGACGAATACCTGGTCGAGCTCAACCCTTCCGTAAGGGCGCCGTTATTGTCGTTATATCCGTTCAGGCAGGACATAATAAGCTCGAACTTCATATACACGATATATTACCGCCCCATACAGATACTCAGTTATGCCGTCGATTACCGTCTGTGGGGCTTGAACCCCCTGGCGTTCCATCTCTCGAACATCATGATCCATTTCCTTAACGGGCTGCTTGTTTTTATCCTTACCGGCAAACTGAGCGGGAAAAGGTCTGTTGCGCTCCTGGCGGCGCTTCTTTTCGTCATCCATCCCATGCACGTGGGGTCCGTTGCTTATATTTCGGGCCGCGCGGACCTTTTGTTCTTCCTGTTCGGTTTTCTTTTTATGCTTCTATATATCTTGTTCCGTGAAGGACGCGGCACTGTCTATCTCGCGGGAAGCGTTCTTTTTCTGATACTGTCGCTTCTCAGCAAAGAAGCGGCTTTGATCTTTCCTTTTCTCCTGGTTTTCATGGAAGCGATGCTGCTTGGGAAAAGGTTCGGCTTTCGCCCCTTGTATCATGTGCCGAACTTCCTTGTCGCCGGGGGGTACGCCGTCCTGCACCGGTCTATTTTCGGGGCGCGGTATCCGCTCCTGATGGGACAGGGAAGGATAGCCGAGGGATTATCGAGATATTTCATAATGGTAAGGGATTTTCTCGCGATAAGTGTTTTTCCCAGCGGTCTTCACATGAGAAGGGGATCGGGCGGATCCGGGACATGGCTGGTCTTCGCCCTCGTGATAGCGATAGCCGCGGCGCTCTTTTTTAATCTGAAGAAGAGTCGGCGGATGCTGGTGTTCTCGACCGGGTTCTTCCTCATAGGGCTTATCCCTTTTGTCTTCGTCGCGGGCTATTTCGGGGTATTAGCGGAACACTGGATGTATCTGCCCAGTTACGGCGTTTTCCTTTTTATGTCCGTGGCCGCGATGGGATTTTTCGGGAAAAAAGAACTGGTACGGAAGGCGGCGGTAGCGGCCCTTGTCTTTGTGGCTGTTGTCTTCTATTCCTTGAACACCATGGTCCAGAGCATCTACTGGCATGACAATATATCATTGAGCGACAGAGTGCTTTCCTATTCGGACAAGGATATGCCGGCCATGCATTTCAAGGCCGTATCCCTTGTAAGAAAGGGCGAAAAAGCGAGCTCGGCAAAAGTTGTGGAAGAATACATCGAGACATATCCCCGCGACGCGAGAGCTTTGTACATAAAAGGCCGGATAGACCTTGCCGCCGACCGGCCGGACGCGGCCGAACGGGCGTTCAAAAAAGCCGTGGAGATAGCCCCCGGGTACGATAACGGTTATTTCGGCCTGGCCTTGACGGAGTTCGTCAAAGAACGGCAGCGGGAAGGCATAGATCTTCTGGAAAGGACGGTTTCGATCAATCCAAAGCATTCCGAAGCGCTGTTCCTTCTGGGGACCGCCTATTCCAGGATGGGAGAACATGAAAAGGCGCTGGGGGCGGCGGAAAGGGCTGTAGAAATAAGTCCTTATGATTACAACGTTCTTGTCAATCTGGGCACGGTATATGCCCGCAAGGGCGACCTGCAGAACGCTGCCAGGACCTATCTAAAAGCGGCCACGATGTATCCTGAAAGACCCGAGGCGCAATATGATCTTGCCTATACTTTTTACGTGGGGGGCCAGACCGGCGAGGCCGAGGTATGGCTGCGGAAAGCGCTGATGACAGATCCCTACTATAAACCCGCGATCAAGCTCATCCAGAAGATCAGAGAAGAAAAAACTGCGAAAAGCGGAACTTAAGGCACGGGTAAGACCGTCCCGTGCTCAAACAGTTTTTGCCTCGCATGGTTTCGACAGCAAAAAAACTGCGCGCGGGACAGTCTCACCCGTCCCTTAACCTGCGTTTCCCTGGTATTTTCCTGCTTGATTTAATCTTCCCTTAGCTTGACTTTACACTGCCTATCAGATAAACTTTGAATAACTTATGATATATATTATAAAAAGGATGAGGTATGCTTAAGCTCGGCCAAAAAAAGAAGGAAGCGGTAGGGCTCGATATCGGGAGCTATTCGATAAAGGTCGCCTCTGTCAAAAAAGAAGCGGCTGAACACGTTCTTAACATTTATAACATCAAAAATGTCAAAAATAACGGTAATAAGTCCTCGGATATAGGCTCACTGATCGAGGAAGTTTTCAGTGAGATAGACCTCCACCCGGAGGACGTCAACCTGTCGATATCAGGCCCGGACGTCATAGTACGTTTCATAGACCTGCCCAAAATGAGCAAGGACCAGCTCGCCAACGCCCTGTTCTTCGAGGCCGAGAAGTATATACCGTTCAACGTGAACGAAGTAATAATGGATTCTCTCATCCTCGGGGACGCCGCGGACCCGGGACAGATGCGGGTGCTGCTGGCGGCGGCCAAGCGGGAGGTCCTGGAGAAGCGCATAAAACTGGTGGAAAAAGCGGGCATGTCGGTCAACCTGGTAGATATAGATTCGTTCGCTATTTTCAACGCTTATCTGGAATCATACCCGGCGTCCGACAATAACGGGAAGGCTTTTCTTGATTTCGGCCATTCGCAGACCAATGTGCTCATATCCATAGGGTCCGAACCGAGTTTCATGCGCCAGGTCCAGATAGGCGGGGGGGACATTACCGGCGCTATTTGCAAGAAGATCGGTATTTCCGCTAAGGAAGCGGAACAGATGAAAATGAACCCCGGCGAAGAGAACAAGGAAACAGTTCAACAGGCGGTAGCGTCCGTTCTCGACGATCTTATCGGGGAGATACAGCTCTCCCTGGGATATTTTGAGAACAGGTACAATAATATGGTCGGCGACTTTTTTTGTTCGGGAGGGATGATATACCAGGAAGGCGTGATGGAATACCTCGGGAACAAACTGGGCGTACAGGTGAAGAAGTGGAGTCCGGTGAGCGGGATACGCCTTTCCGAGGATCTTTCGAGAGAGGATACCGACCAGGTCTCGTCCCAGCTGGCGGTATGCGTCGGACTGGCACTCAGAGGCTGAGGTATACGCTATGGATAGAGGACAGAAGACAGAGGACAGAGGGCGGAAATGATAGAACTTAATCTGCTTCCTCCGGAACTGAAAAAGAAAAAGAAAAAGAAAGCGCTGCCGAAAATAAAGGCGCTCCCTATAACCCTGGGGGTGATAATAGCGCTTGTGTTCACTCATATCATACTGCTCTTTCTCGTGGGCAACAATGTCAGGCTCGCGCATGCCCTGGGGGGGAAATGGGACAACATGCAGCCCCAAAGGGAAAAGACGGAAAAGATTATCCGCCAGATCAACTACCTGGACCAGAAAGTTGCCGCGGTGAGCAAGATAGCGAAACCGGACCTGGACTGGGCGAAACTGCTCGAGGGGCTGAACGACGCCATGGTCCCCAATGTCTGGCTGTCGGAGTTCAAGCCCGTTTATGCCAAAGGGGCGAAGGCGGGGAACAGTTATGTGCCCAGGTCGCTTGACCTTACGGGATACGCGTTGGGCGCCGATGCCACGGCGGTCGTAGCGAAGTTCATAAACAGCCTGAAGAAGAGCGCCGGCTTTTCCGGTTATTTTGAAGAAATAGTGCTCCAGAACATGAGGAGCCGCCAGATGGCGGAGGAAGAGGTCATGATGTTCAAGTTGACCTGTCAGTTCAAGGGCGCTCAACCTGTTGAGGAGGAGAAGAGACCCGCTCCGCGCGGGAGAAGAAGATAATGGCGATAGATTTCAATTTTAAGATAGACCGGGACAAAATAAACGAATACCTGCGCGACGAACAGTACAGGGCCTATTTGATCGTCGGTGTTACGGTAGCGCTGGCCATACTGTATCTCAGTTTCGTGATAATCCCCAAGTTCAACCAGTTGAGCAAGGTCTCACGCAAGGTCAACGACCTTAACGACAACATAAATCTGGTCAACAGCCGCGTGAAGCGTCTTGATGAGCTTTCGAAGAAACTGGACGGGCTTAAGGTTAAACAGGGGGCGTACGATAAACAGATCCCGGCCCAGAAAGAGATACCTGAGCTTCTGGAAGGCTTCAATACCATGGCTAAAAAGAACAACGTCAAGATATTGAGCATAATACCGTACGAGGTCGCCGACGGCGCCAAAGGAAGAGGGGCGAAGGGAAAGGTCTACTACAGGAAGATGCCAATACTGGTAACAGCTAAGAGCGGGTATCATCAGCTGGGCACTTTTGTGAGCGACATCGAAAGAGGCGGGCGTTTTATCACGATAAACGATCTGCAGATAAAGTATGATGACAAGTTCCCCAGGAAGCATGACGTGAGGATGACCCTTGAGACTTACGTGTGGGTGGAAGATGAGAAAGAGGAGCCGAAGAAAAGAACATAGCGCCCGGGTGGTGTTTTTCTGCGCGGTAGCCCTGCTGCTGACGGGTGCCCTGTGCCATTCGTCCCCCGCGGTCTCTTTTCAGTATAATTCCCACGGGAGAAGGGATCCGTTCGTGCCTCTTGTGGGGATCCCCGAGGCCGGCGGAAGAGGGGGCGCGGGCGGTGTTCTTACCGTTGAGGATGTGCATCTCCAGGGTATCCTTCTCGGGCCGGACGGTAAGCACATGGTCATAATAAACGGCGAGATAATGAGAGAAGGCGACAGCATGGAGAGATTGCATATCGAGTCCATAGACCCGAATGTCGTTACTATCAGGATAGACGACAGCAGATATACCGTGAAGTTGTATGAGTGACCGCTCAAAGGACGTTTTTAAACGCTAATTCTTAAACTAAAGGGGGGTAAGGGGATCATGGCAGATAAAAAACATAGCTTTCCGGTAAGATGCATCGCTGTCATGCTGACAGTTGTATTTCTGCATTTTGCCGTGTGTTTCGATTCTTACGGGCAAGTGGATACCGCCACGGGGAGCGCGGTGGTCATTGCCGAGGAGATAAAGCAACCGCTCCCCGAGCCGGGCAACGTGACAGTGAATTTCAAGGACGTCGACATAAAGACGATCCTGCACTATCTTTCCGAGGTGAGCGGCGTGGATATAATCCCGGCTCCCGGCGTGGATGCCAAGGTGACGATGCGGCTCAGGGATAAACCGTGGGAGGTCGCCCTTGATATCGTTACCCGGAACTACGGCTACGTCTACTCCCGGGAAGGCGAGATCATAAGGGTTATACCCAAGGGCAAGCTCCAGGCGGAAGAGCCTATCACCGAGGTTATATCCTTGAACCATATAATAAGGGACATAGAGCTTGTCGAAGAGGAGACCACGGAGACCGTGTCCATACGGGAAAAGCAGGAGACCATACAGCAGATCATGTCGGCGATAAACTCCATCCTTGACAAGAAAAGAGGCGAGAAGGCCACGTATATATCCGGTGCGAATGCCATAGTCGTGACCGCCGTTCCGGCCCGTATAAGCAGTATAAAAGAGATGATCAAGCGGCTGGACAGGAAGACACCGCAGATACTGCTTGACGCGAAGGTCATCGAAATATCGCTTAACGATGACGAACGCTTCGGCATCGACTGGAACACGGTGATAACGGCGGCCGGTGCCCGCAGGCCCATAACATTCCCGTTTAATAATATCGGTGTTTTACCGTGGTTACCCGGTAGCCAGAGGGATTATTATGCGAGGGCCGGTTCTGTGGGCGGGGCGATATCAGACCCCAACATATCCACGACTATACCGACTATTGATGTGCAGACATTAGCAGATCCTTTGGCTGCTGCGGCAGATAACGCCATATTTTCCTTTGGCACCTTGGATTTCAGCACTTTTCAGGCCACGTTAAGCCTGCTTGACCAGAGGGGTGATACCGAGATCATCTCCTGTCCACGTGTCACCACGCTGAATAACCAGAAAGCCACCATAAAGGTCATCGAGAAGATAATGCTGCAGAAGACGCAGGAGACGACGCAGACGGCCGGTATCGTTACGGTCGAGTTCGAAAAAGAGAGCGAGGCCAGGGAAGTGGGCGTGAAGCTGACGATCATACCCCACGTGAACAAGGACGGCGAGATAACCGTGAACCTGATGCCGGAAGTTTCCACCAGGGTCGGGGAGAACGACGGGTTCGACGTCATACCGGTCGGCGGTTTTCTTAATACCGTGGCCCTTACTTTCTCATCAAGAGAAGCGAACACTCGGGTGAGGGTGGTGGACGGCGACACGATCTTTATCGGCGGCCTTATCAGGGATAACGTGGCGATGACGGATAACAAGTTCCCGATACTGGGTGATCTTTTCGGCGGGATACCGGTTTTGGGGAACGCGTTCAGGTATGAAAGAGAGAACGTAACCAAGTCCGAAATAGTCTTCTTTGTTACCGTGCATATTGTAAAAGAAGGCAAGGATACCATCGTAAAGTCGCAGTCGACAGCCGCGTATGATAAATACGTCCCCCGGTTCGGGGGAACCGGTAGCGGGAAAGCGCAGGCTGAGAAGAGCGGCCTGGTCTCGATCGTTGAGGTAGAGGGGGAGGAGGAGGAACGCCCCGAGACGAATACCGTGAATGCGGGGACGATGGCGGTTTCCGAAACGACGGTGCCTATAGCCGTGATGAACACCGACGAGAAGAAGGAATACAAGCCTTTCCTTGATTTCAGGAAGAAAAAGCAGTAAGGCGGCTTTTTTGCGAGAGGGGACCCCTTGGCTTTGCCGGGGCAAGGCCTGCGAGGGACAAGGGTTTATATATATTCGCTAGTGATAGCCCCCTATTTCGGGTGTAAGGTGTAAGTTTTCAGGTGTTAGGTGGAGGAAGAAGACACGTCTTTTTCCAAAGGCCTGAAACCTGAGACCTGACACCTGGAAACAGGGATTTTCCCAAATATCCCGCCTTTGTCCTTCGATCCTTCACTGTTTTGATATGACGACGAGAGCCCAAGTGCGATATGACGCGGTGTTCATCAAAAAGGGCGATATGATCTATATCTCGCACCTCGATCTGATGACAGCTTTCAGGAGGGCCATCCGCAGGGGAGGCCTGCCTTTCGTGTTGACAGCGGGATTCACGCCCAGGGTAAAATTGAGCATGCCCCGGGCGCTTAAGCTGGGCCTCGAAAGCGAGAGGGAGACGATGTCTTTCTGGCTTACGGAAGAAATGGATCCGGAGGAGGCCCTGCGGGCCATCAATAAGGAATTACCGGAAGGGATCCATATAGCCGAAGTGGTATTAGGAGTAAACAGTAAACAGTAAACAGTAACCAGAGTTATCGGGGAACTGGTTACTGGAAACGGGGTACTTTTAGAGTAACAGGTACCCAGGGTTTTTTATTAAAAGAAAGGAACCGAAATATGGTTAGAAGACGCAGGGACAAAGAACAGAAAAGCACCGGCAGGGAGATACTGATCAATGTCGGGCCGGTGGAAAAACGTATCGCAGTGCTGAAGGACGGGGAACTCGTGGATTTCTTCCTCGAAAGGGAGGGCCTGGAACATTACGCGGGCAGTATATACAAAGGGAGAGTGAGTTCCATCATAAAGGGTATCGAGGCCGCCTTCGTGGATATCGGCCTGGAAAAGAACGGTTTTCTCCATGTGAGCGACGTTACCGACAAAGGCCATATCCTCAAGGAAATACTGCCGGACGAGGACGAGCCCGCCATAAAGGCCGCTCCCAGGAAGGGGGCCGCTCCCAGGATAGACGAAGTGCTCAAGTCAGGGCAGGAGATAATGGTGCAGGTCGTAAAAGAGGCGATAAGTACCAAGGGGCCGAGGCTGACCTCTTACATCAGCATCCCGGGAAGGTACATCGTCCTGACCCCGCACGATGATAATATCGGCATTTCGCGCCGGATAGCCGAAAGGGATGAGAGAAAACGGATAAGGGAGATCCTGGGCAAGTTCAAGCTTCCCAAGGGAATGGGTTGCATAGTAAGGACCGCGGCCGAGAAACGCACGGAGAAAGAACTGCAGAGCGAGTTCAGGTATCTTCTCAACCTGTGGGAACGCATCAGGTCCAGGTCGGAACGTCAAAAGGCGCCGTCGACCGTCTACGAAGAATACGGGGTCGTCCTGCGTATCGTGAGGGATCATTTCACCGAAGACGTCAAGCAGCTGGTGGTAGACAGCAGGGATGAATACAATAAGATAATGAAGTTCCTGAGGGCCTTCATGCCTTCGCTGAGAGAAAAGGTAAAGCTTTATTCGTCGCAGGCGCCCTTGTACCGCAAATACGGCCTTGAAAAAAAGATTAACGAGATCTATGAACGGAAGGTCACCCTCAAAAGCGGCGGGTCCATAGTCATAGAGCAGACAGAGAGCATCGTCGCGATAGACGTGAACACGGGCAAGTTCACCGGCAAGCGCAGCCTCGAGGATACCGCTTTCAAGACCAACATGGAGGCCGCGGAAGAGATACCCAGACAGCTCATGCTCAGGGATATCGGCGGCATTATAATCATCGATTTTATAGACATGGAAGTGAAGGACCACCGCGACAGGGTATTTAACCGCCTCCAGCAGAAGATGAAGGACGACAAGGCCAGGATCAGCCTCAGGTCCATTTCTCATTTCGGCGTAGTCGAGATGACCCGCCAGAGGATGCATAAGAGCATCGAAAGCACTTCCCATGTAGAATGTCCGTATTGCGGCGGGAAGGGCGTCGTAAAAAGCGCCTCGACGATAGCCATCGAAACGGTCAGAAAAATAGACGAGATGTTCTCGGGAGGGGACAGGAAACATAAGCATATTACCGTGATGTCGCACCCGGAGATCAACGCGGCCCTTGTATCCAACCAGGCCAGGATGCTTAGCGACATACAGAGAAAGTACAGGTGTAAGGTCGTGCTCAAGGAAGATACCCATCTTCACATAGAAGACGTTATAATCGAGGAGCATAGATAAACTGACTTTCTAAAACTTAACGAACAATTAACCCAAAGTTAACCCCATAATAAATACTTGGCGATATACTTATAATGGATAAGCATAAGGAGAAGAGGAGCTGAGATGATGAGGATTTTCCGGAATCAGAAGGGAATAACTCTCGTAGAGGTCATCGTGTCGGTGATCCTGGTAGCTATCATCGTTACCTCCATTATCGTCACCGTGGCCCAGAGTTCCGTGTATTCGAACCGGATCGATCTGATATATACTTCCTCCAACCTGGCGAAGGCCCGGATGGACGAACTAAAACTTCTCCAGTTCTCCGATCTGGCCGATAGGGGGAGCGAGAGCGCCGTGCGCATAGACGAGAACGGCCAGCCGGATGCAAGTGGTGACTATCTCAGGACTACCGAGATTACCGGAGATTATGACGGTAACGCCTACCTGGCGAAAGTAAAGGTCAGTGTGGACAAATACGTGGACGGCCAGCCTTCAGGGAGCCCGGTCGTCATCGAGACGCTTTTTGCCGATATAGAATAAGAGAAGGAGCCTTTATGAGACGCTATATTAGCGACGGAAGAGGATTTACTCTTACCGAGGTCATGTTCGTTGCCGTGATCTCCGTGATAGTCATCGGGACCATCCTGTCGGCGTGGATATTCACCCACAAAGCCTGGACCATAGAAGGAGAGCGCACCCGCCTGCGCGTTGACATGACCAAGGGTATGGAGACGGTACAGGACGATATCCGGCTCTCAAGCGCGACTTACATTGTCGTGTATCCCGCTGACAGCGTTTCCGGGGCCTACACGGCGATAAGCATGCCGGTAGCCGATACGGACGCGGCCGGTTTTTACACCCTGGATGCCGGCGGCGCGATAGAATGGGACAGGACGGTCATCTACCATATCTTTACCGATGACGACGGCAACAAGACGTTAAGACGCACCGTCTATGATCCCCGGGATAACACCATGAGCGATACCGACCGGTATAACCAGCTGGCGGCCGTCGTGTCGGCCGGCACCGGAGGGGTAGGTTCTACGACGGACACGGAATTCCTGGAGAACCTGGACACGTTCGAGGTCGCGCCGCTGCCGCTGACGATAGATTTTTACGAGGATTCCGAGGACCCGGTCAGGATGGGCAAAGTGATATTCGGGTGGGCCCGGATGGATGCGGGGGACCATACGGTGCGCTTTGAGGTCACCGGAAAGAACGACGATTCGAGCGGTTACGCTTTCGGTCTTGATTACCTGAGGATCGAGCCCTGCGGAAGCCGCCGGGAGGCGGAATATTATAATTCTTCTTTCGCGCCTTCGGGAGCGCTGTCCTCCAACGGGAAGACCGTAAACAGGGTATATGATAATACGTGGAGCAATGACAACTATCTCGAATACCAGGCGACCGCCGAGGACGATTATATAACGATCACCGATTATTATGACCTCTGGAGGGAGTCCACGTTCTCGGATTCGAGCAGGAACAACACGATGTTCTATGAAGAGGAAGTCCGCGTGAAGATAGAGCTTCCCGAAGACCGCGAGACAGGAAAAGAACAGATAAGGTGGTACGCGTCGGAGCAGTCGGGTGACACCCAGCAGGACGGGCGCGATGGTTACGCCAACCCGGGCGCCCCGACATCGGCGCCTTCCGAGCCGTTGGTCATCAGGACCGTCATCAAGAACGCTTTTATAGATATGGACGCCGACGCGGGAGAGAAGGCGGATCTCGTAAGGGTAAAGTTCAAGTCGTCTTCTTCCGACGCGCTGAAGATCGCGAAGGCATATATAACCCGCAGGGATCCCATTGTCGCCGACGACAGTAACCCCGAATATTATAACGGTAAGGTCAACCTTGACCCCTCCGGCAGGGATATCGATGAGTATCATATGCATCAGCAGCTTTTCTTCGAGGATACGTCGACGGGGGACATGCTCGAGGGCGTGACCATAGAAGCCGGCGAAGAGGCGTGGACCGTATGGACAGCTTTCCCGCTGATCGTCAGAGATTCGGATTCGACCGATCTTGACTATCTCGTTACCTATTACGCGGATGACGTGTCTGATTCGAGCTGTAAATACTGGCAGGGGACGTCATACAACACGTGTTACATAACCGGGGCGGATTACTCGACGACAGAGCTCGGAAGAGCGGCCGGGACGCCCGTGTGGGGCAGCGATTATACTATCCGTTATTTTTCGGACGATATCTGCGCCGTGTCGGACATCGATACGTGGGAAAATGAAGGGACGGTGGAATCGAATATTTTCGATACCGCAGAGGCATCCCCGGTGTACAACCAGATAAAGTGGTCTGAAGACAGACCGGCCGGCACTAACATTATCATGAAGACGCGTTCGTCCGAAGACCAGTTCATGGAAAACGCCACGGACTGGAGCCTCATTACGGGATCCGGCGTGAATCCCCATTCGCTTTCGATATCGAGTGACAGGTATGTACAGTTCATGGCCCAGATAAGTACCGACCCCTTCTGGGAATGCTCCGCCGGGACGCTTGCCTACGCGGATTACGTGGACGAGCAGAGAAATCTTGCCGGCGCACCGTATACGTTCCCTTCGCGCAGCGGGGAATATCTTGTGACGGGTCTTTATTCCGCGTGGATAGACGACGTCGAGATAGACTGGCCGGGCGAAGACAGGACCTGTGTGCTGAGCGGTTACATCGCCAGAAAGGACGATTACGGCCAGGTGAAAGTGAAAGTGGACGGGAAGGATATCTTCAGGGTCTACAGGGTGGATTTAGAGGTCTCGGCCGATTTTCAGGACCGCACGTTGGAGGAGGCCAGCAGCGTGGAACTTGAGCCAAGGAATACGGGACGGTGATCCAGGTTTCAGGTCTCAGGAGTATGGAGAAAACATGTTTTTCTCAAAGGCCCGAAACCCGACACCAGAAACCTGACACCTGGACTTACGGAAAAGAAGGTATGCTTGGGAAGTTGATCAAAAAAACAGGTGATCAAAAAGGCATAGTTCTCGTGGTCGTGATGTCGTTCGCGGCGCTAATCGTCCTGAGTACGCTCTCTCTCAGTACTATAGTAAAGCGGGATATCGAGCTGGTCGGGTCCGTCAAGTACAGGGCGCAGGCGAGATATCTGGCGGAGGCCGGTATCAGTCACGCCCTGGCCAGGATAAAGCAGGAAGATTTCAGCTCAAGGTCGGATCTGAACAGCAGCCTGGATATCGGTTCGTACAGCGTGAGCTTCTCGGAGGCCGGCGGCAGGTACCTGGTGACGTCCGTGGGCACCGCTTACGGGATGACAAGAACGGTCACGGCAGAGATAGAAAATCTCGCGCCGACGGCCATGCGGTACAGCTGTATCGCGGGGAACAATATCGGGATCAACGGCTCCGGTAAGACCGTTGATATTGAAGGGGATATCCACGCGAACAATAACGTCTATCTGAAATGCTCCTGGCTTTCGGGAAGTATCACGATAACGGGAGACGTTTCGGCGACGGGTATCGTCAAGGAAGGTTCGAAGCTCCACCGGAGAGACGGGTTCTGGGGCGGCTGGCAGGATTGGAAAGTGTATATCAACGGTTTGAACGACGACAAAGCGGAAGTTGGCGAGGACGACAGTAAAGCCAGCTTCCCGAGCTTTGATTACGAAAAGTACCGGGAGGAGGCGATAGATTCCGGCGATTATTATGATACGGACCAGGTCTTCGACAGTGTGAACCTGGATCCCGGTAACGGTATAGTATTCGTGGACGGGCGCGTCACGTTCGAGGGGAATTCGACGATAAGGGGGGGCGTTGTAGCCGATGATATCACGATTAACGGCGCCCTGACCCAGTACAAAAGCGGAGAAAGGAACGTTATCATAGCGAGGGAAGGGGACATCGGCCTAAGGGGGGACCTGGATGTGGAGGAGGCGGTCGTGTATTCGGTGAAAGATATCCGGACCGATGCGAGCGGCGTGGATATTACGATAGACGGCGTCATGATGGCCCGGCGGGATATCAATATGTGGACCAATCCCGCTAATATGGATTATGATTACGTGGAGATATATCCGAGCGATGTCGGTTCGGGAGGCGAAGAACAGACATTCGCTGTTGTGAGCTGGAATAGGTGAGCCAGGTGTCAGGGGTGAAAGGGGGCGGAGCGATGAAGGTGCGACTTTTGACTGGAAGAACAGCAGCAAGTACGCCCCATCAGAAGGGGGCGGTGCTTGTCGTGGTCATAGCTTTCGCGACATTGGTCGTTATGTCCACGCTGGCCTTGTCCACCATGGTGCAGCGGGATGCCGAGCTCATCCGTGTCACCAGGGACCGCTCGCAGGCCCAGTATGTGGCGGAGGCCGGCTTGCACCACGCGCTTGCGAGGTTCAAGAGCGAGAATTTCGCGTCCAGGTCCGACTTTACCGGGGATCTGGACACCGGTTCATACAGCGTTACTTTTTCCGAAGAAAGCGGCAGGCACCTGATAACTTCCATAGGCACCGTGGGCAATAATTCAAAAACCGCTTCCATCGAGGTCGAGAACCTCATGCCGACGGCCATGTTCTACCTTTCGGCCGCGGGTAACGACATAAGGATAAACTCGTTCGTTGCGGACGCGGAAATAAACGGGGACATACACGCCAATAACGACGTCTATCTGAAATCCGGTCCGCTTATAGCGTTCCTAATGATAACCGGGGACGTCTCGGCCACGGGCGTTGTGAAGGAAGGTTCGCGTCTGCACCAGGCGGACGGGCTCTTCGGGGGATTCCTTGACCTTCACGTCTATATCAACGGGGTGAACCAGGATGACGCTTTTGTCGACGAAGGTGCGCCCAGGGTCATTTTCCCGACGTTCAATTATGACCAGTACCGCCAGGCGGCGGAGGATTCAGGCGAGTATTATGACACGGATACCACCTTTAACGGCCAGACCGTCGATCCTTCCGAGGGCATAGTATACGTGAACGGGAACGCCAGGTTCGAAGGGAACTGCACGATAAACGGGGGCGTCGTGGCCGACGAGATAACGGTAACAGGGACACTGAACCAGGTCAAAAAGGGGAACCGTAACGTCGTCATAGCCAAGGAGGGGGATATAGGTATCCTGGGCCGTCTCTACACGGAGGAAGCCGTCGTATACGCGGGAAGGGATATACGTTCCCTGCAGGTCCTGGCCGAGATCGAGATCAACGGGGTGATCATGGCACGCAGGGACATATACATGTGGAATTTCCTTACGCGGATAGATTACAACTACGTGGAGACCTATCCGACCGATGTCGGGGATCAGGACGACCAGCAGTTCGGCATTATCAGCTGGAACCTGTAATGATGCTTGAGACGTTTTTAGAGTGATAACAGAAAAGGAAAGGGTATCCCGTGCTCAAAAAGTAACCAGTTTCCAGTAACCAGAAAAAAATAATCTGGTAACGGGTTACGGGCAACTGGTTACTACGTTAGGTCTCAGATGTCAGGTTAAAGGAAGGGGATATGAGAAAAAAAGGCGTTTTAGACATGACCGGATCCATGTTAACGGACCGGAAGGGGACAGTGCTCATGGTCGTAATGGCGTTCGTGACGCTGATGGTCCTGACCACGCTTGCCCTCTCCAATATGGTGCAGAGGGATGCCGAGCTTATCCGGGTGACCAGGGGCCGTTCACAGGCGCAGTACGTGGCCGAAGCGGGTCTTCACCACGCCCTTGCCAGGTTCAAGACCGAGAGTTTCGCTTCAAGGGAGGATTTCACGGGGAATTTAGACCTGGGTTCTTACGAGGTGACGTTCGCCACGAAGCACGGGAGACATCTTGTAACCTCGGTCGGGACGGTCGGCGACATGTCCAGGACGGTCTCCATGGAGGTCGAGAGCCTGATGCCGACGGCCATGTTCTACCTTTCGGCCGCGGGTAACGACATAAGGATAAACTCTTTCGTGGCGAATGCAGAAATAAACGGCGATATCCATGCCAACAATGATGTCTATCTGAAATCCGGCCCGCTCATCGCGTTTCTCACTATTACCGGTGATGTGTCCGCGACGGGTGTCGTAAAGGAGGGTTCCAAACTTCATGCGGCAGACGGGCTGTTGGGAGCTTATCTTGACCTCCACGTATATATCAACGGGATGAACGAGGATACCGCTACCGTTTACGAAGAAGAAAGCAGGCTGACTTTCCCCACGTTCGATTATGACCAGTACCGTCAGGTGGCAATAGATTCGGGATCATATTATGACACCGATCAGGTTTTCAGCGGCGAGACCTTCGATCCGGCCGAAGGCATCGTCTACGTGGACGGCACCGTGAGATTTGAGGGCAATTGCACGGTCAACGGCGGTATCATTGCCGATGATATAACCATAGCAGGGACTTTGAACCAGGTAAAAAAGGCCAACCGGAACGTTATTCTGGCGAAAGAAGGAGATATAGGTGTACTGGGCCGGCTTTACACGGAAGAAGCCGTTGTATACGCGGGAAGGGATATACGCTCTTTGCAGATAGGGGCCGATATCGAGGTCAACGGGTTGATAATGGCCCGTAGGGATATTTACATGTGGAATTTCCTTACCATGATCGACTATAACTATGTGGAGACCTACCCGGACGATGTCGGTGAACAGGACGACCAGCAGTTCGGCATTATCAGCTGGAACCTGTGACGATATGGCTTGACAACAGCATACCCTTTTGATAATATTTATAATACCCCGTGAAGGGGTTATTTTTATTACTGATGATAACTATTTATAGTATAATAGGTTAGGAGGCTGAAAAGGGCATGTACGCAGTAATAGAGCTTATGGGCGCGCAGGTCAGGGTCGAAAAGGACGATAAGTTCACGGTCAACAGGATGAAGCCGCAGAAGGCCAGGACCATAAGATGTGATAAAGTGCTTTTCGCCAGGAAAGGGAATTCCTACAAGATAGGGACGCCGTACGTGAAAGACGCCTATGTCGAGTGCGAGATACTGGGCGATAAACGCCTGCCCAAAGTAACGGCGTTCAAGTACAGGGAAAGAAAGAGCTCCCAGTCGACGAAGGGGCACAGGCAGGACGTTACCGAACTTAAAGTAAAAGATATCCACATGGAGTAAGAACAGATGTCAGAAAACAGAGGACAGGGAACAGTGATAAGTAACACGGATAAAGGAAAAAGGATAAAGTGCCAAGTATCAAGTGTTGAGTTGTGAGTTGTTAGTTATGAGTTGTACGACTAAGAACTAAAAACTAACAACTAAAAACTAACAACTAACATCTTACATCTGACTTCTGTATTCTGGAACGATGCGATAAACGAGGAGAAAAATATGGCGCATAAAAAGGGACAGGGAGCTTCACGCAACGGAAGGGAATCCAATTCGCAGAGACTCGGGGTCAAGAGCTACGGCGGACAGTTCGTGAACGCGGGGAGCATAATCATAAGGCAGAGAGGCACCCATTTCAAGCCGGGTGTCAACGTGGGTCTCGGCAAGGATGACACCCTTTTCGCCAAGTGCGACGGGGTCGTCAGTTTTTCCGGGAAGAGGGTCGTGAACGTCATTTCCGAATGAGATGCTGGTCGACCATGCGAAGATCTACGTCTCGGGCGGGAACGGAGGAGACGGCTGCAACAGTTTTTACAAGGACCTCTTTCACCGCAAGGGGATACCTGACGGAGGCGACGGGGGTGACGGCGGGGACGTCGTGATCGAAAGCGACCCCAACCTCCAGACACTTCTTGATTTCAAGTATAACCAGCATTATAATGCGGCGAGAGGCGGACACGCGAGTTCCAACCACAAAGCGGGCAGGCGAGGAAAGGACCGGCTTGTGAAAGTTCCCGTGGGAACCATCGTAAAAGACCTCGAGAACGATCTTGTCATCAGGGACCTCGACAGGGCCGGCGAAAAGGTCATAGTAGCAAGGGGAGGCGCCGGAGGCAAGGGGAACTCAAAGTCGTCGGAAGCCACCCGTGGAGAAGAAGGCGAAACGAGGACCCTGGCGCTCGAGCTCAAGCTTGTCGCCGACGCCGGCATAATCGGTTTCCCGAACGCCGGTAAATCCACCCTCATTTCGAAGATATCCAAAGCCCATTCCAAGGTGGCCCCGTATCCCTTTACGACCAAAAGCCCGAAACTCGGGATGGTCAAGTATCATGAGAGTTCTTTTGTGATGGCTGACATGCCGGGCCTCATAGAAGGGGCCCACGCGGGGCGGGGGCTGGGGGACAGGTTCCTGCGCCATATCGAGAGGACGATGATCCTCGTCCATCTTGTCGATATCGTCCCCCTTGACGGCACGGACCCGCTTGAGAACTATTACAAGCTTGAGGAAGAACTCAGGCTTTACGGGGAGAACGTCCACGGGAAGCCGAGGATCATCGTCGCCAATAAGATGGATCTTCCGGGGGCCGAAGATAACCTGAAGATATTTAAGGCCGAGGTCGGCGAAGAGGTGCTGCCGGTATCGGCGCTTACGGGCGAGGGACTGGGGGAACTGGTAAAGGCGGTTTACGAAGGGATAAAAAATGTCCGGGAAGAAAGGTTCGAAGAGGATAACGATCAAGGTCGGGACCAGGGTCCTGACGGACAGCCGTAACAGGATAGACCGCAAGGTCATAAAAGCCATCGCGGAACAGATATCCGACCTCATGGACAGGGGCATGGAGGTCATACTCGTCTCTTCCGGCGCCATAGGGTCCGGGCTGGGCCTGTTGAAGCTCGAGAAGAAGGGCAAGTCCCTGTCGGAGCTCCAGGCGATAGCGAGCGTCGGCCAGAATCACCTGATGGACATGTACAACGAGTGTTTCAATAAAAGGGGATATATGGCCGGGCAGCTCCTTCTCACGCAGGAAGATTTCAACGACCGCCGGCGCTTCCTGAACATCAGGTACACGTTGAACACGCTCCTCAAGTACAGGGCCGTCCCGATAGTGAACGAGAACGATTCGGTATCGACCGATGAGATCAAATGCGGCGACAACGACCGGCTTTCCAGCCTGGTAGCGGATATAGCCAACGCGGGCCTTTTGATCATACTTACCGATGTCGAGGGATTGTTCGACAAGAAAGGGGATCTGGTCGGCCGGGTAGAGACCATGACGGGAAAAGTAAGGTCGTTGTGCCGGGGTAAGGGCAGCGAGGTAAGCACCGGCGGCATGATGACGAAACTGGAAGCGGCCGAGAACGCCACACGCGCGGGGATAGAGAGCGTTATCTCCAGGGGAAGGAGAAAGAACGTCATCCTGGACATTGTCGAGGGGAAGAAAGTGGGTACCAGGTTTTCAGCGGGTAAAAAGCCCCTCAGGGCGAGAAAGAGATGGATAGCCTTCAGCCTCAAACCCAAAGGCAGGATCGTTGTCGACGAAGGAGCCGAAAAAGCGCTCGTAGATAAGAATAAGAGCCTTTTGCCCGGTGGGGTGGTAGGCGTTTCCGGCACCTTCACGGACGGGGACGTCGTGGAGGTCGTGAGCGCCCGCAGGAAAGTGATAGCAAGGGGGCTTACCAACTATTCCTCTGATGAGATAGAGAAGATCAAGGGTAAGAGGAGCGACAGGATAGAGGCCGAGCTCGGGTACAAAGATTACGACGAGGTCGTGCACAGGGATAATCTTGTGATCCTTGGAGAAAAAGATGAGAACTAATGAGATCATCAGGGACATGACCGCCAGGGCCGGCCGCGCGGCGGCGAGCCTCGCGATCATGCCCGCGGGGAAAAAGGACCGTATCCTGCTGGCGATGGCGGAAGCGCTGGAGGCGGCCAGAGACGATATCAAAAAAGCTAATGAGGCCGATCTGGACGCGGCCGGGAAGAAGGGGAAAAATAAGGCTTTTCTGGACCGGCTGAGGCTGGATGATAAGAGGATAGACGGCATGTGCGGGATGCTGCGGGATGTCGCGGCCCTGGAAGACCCGGTAGGGGCCGTACTGGACAGAAATGAACGCCCTAACGGCCTTCTGGTGGAAAAAGTGCGCGTGCCCATAGGGGTCATAGGGATAATATACGAATCCCGGCCCAACGTGACGGCGGATTGTATCTCATTGTGCCTCAAATCGGGAAATTCCGTAATACTCCGCGGAGGGAGCGAATCGATAAAGTCCAATAAGGCGATCTATAACGCGATGAAAGACGCTGCTTTGAAAGAAGGCCTGGACGAAGGGGCATTCATACTGATAGAGGACGCCTCGCGCGATCTTGTCGAGGCCATGCTGAAAGCCTCGGACGGCATCGACCTTATCATGCCCCGCGGCGGAGAGGCTCTGATAAAAGAGGTGGTGGAAAAGAGCAGGGTCCCCGTGATCAAGCATTACAAAGGGATCTGCCACGTATACGTGGACGAACATGCCGACCTGGGTATGGCGGGAGACATTTGTTACAACGCTAAGGTCCAGCGGCCCGGCGTCTGCAACGCGATGGAGACCATGCTCGTGCATGAGGGCGTCGCGGAAGAATTCCTTCCCGTGATAGCGAAAAGGCTCCGCGAAGCGGGAGTGTCGCTCAAGGGGTGTTCCCGCGCGAGGGAGATACTCGGGGGCGGCCTCGCCGGGGCGACCGACGAAGATTACGCGACCGAATGGCTGGACCTTGTCCTGAACATCCGTGTGGTGGGATCCCTGGACGAGGCTGTGGCCCATATCGCGAAGTTTGGATCGGACCATTCAGACGCGATCGTTACGGCGAACGAGGACAACGCCCGGGAGTTCTTGCGCAGGGTGGATTCCGCGGCTGTCTATGTCAACGCTTCCACCAGGTTCACCGACGGCGGCGAGTTCGGCAAGGGCGCCGAGATAGGTATCTCGACGGACAAACTCCACGCCCGGGGGCCGATGGGGCTGGAAGAGCTTTGCACGTATAAGTACGTGGTGCACGGCAGCGGACAGATCCGCACCTGAATTAGGTGACAGGTGGAGGAAGAAGGCATGGTTTCCCAACGGTCTAAAACCTGAAACTTGGAACTTGAAACCTGAAACTTGAGGCCTGAAATGAAAATAGGACTGCTTGGAGGCACATTCAATCCCGTCCACATCGGGCATATGATACTTGCCCAGGAGTGCTGGTCACAGCTTGTGCTGGACAAGGTCATCTTCGTACCCGCGCGCATACCGCCTCTTAAGGAAATGGAAGGAAAGGCGTCGGACGAAGACCGCATGAACATGGTGCGCATGGCGGTCGAGGGGGATGACAGGTTCGAAACGTCCTCTTACGAGATGGGAAGGGACGAGGAGTCATATTCGATCAACACGATAAAGCATTTCAGGAAGGAATACAGCCCGGACACCGAGTTGTTTTTCCTGACAGGCGCCGACGCGGCGGAGAGCCTTTCGATGTGGAAGGACATCGACGAGATCCTCGAGATGACGAATTTCGTGATCGCGACCCGTCCCGGATGGGGAGAGAAGAGCCCTTACGAAAGGAAGGTCTGGCGGATAGTAATCCCCCAGATAGAGGTATCCTCCAGCATGATAAGAGAGCGGATACGGAACCGGGAGCCCATCGATTATCTGGTGCCGGCCCCGGTGGTGAAATACATAATGAACAAAGGCCTGTATAAATAATGACGAATGATTTTGACATTTGTCATTAATCTATGATAAACTTGACCCAGCTTAATAATAGGTAATATTAAAGGAGGTGTTTTTCCATGGCACAGGGGTATTGCGTGAAATGCAAGGCGAAGAAAGAGATGAAAGACGCCAAAGAAGTCACCATGAAGAACGGCAGGAAGGCGCTTAAAGGTTGCTGTCCGGATTGCGGCACGGGCATGTACAAGATCCTCGGCAACAAATAAACCGTTTAAGTTTAACGCAGATAATCAGTGGAGAAAGTGACAGCCCGAGACAAGGCAGAGTTAATAGGACAGCTTGCGGCTGAAAAAAAAGGACAAGATATTGTCCTGATGGACATGCGGGGCATGTCGGCGATATACGATTGGTTCGTTCTTATCAGCGCCAGTTCATCCCGCAGGCTGGGCGCTATCTCGAATTTTATCCAGGAAGGGCTCTCAAAACAGCGTATGCGCCCTTTGCACGTGGAAGGCAAGGGCAATCCCTACTGGATCCTGCTTGACTTCGAAGATGTGGTAGCACATGTTTTCTACAAGGATATAAGGGAATTTTACGGGCTCGAACGATTATGGTCCGACGCTCCCAGGGAACAATTAGACAACAAATGCTCGGTAAAGACGTCTCGCAAAAAATAGAAAGCACCCTCCTTGAAGCAGTAAGAAGATATTTCCGAGAAAACCTCCCCGGATCCGTTCTGCCCGAAGATACAGAAGCTTTTCTGCAGATGCCGCGCGATCCCAGGCACGGCGATCTTACCACGAACGTGGCCATGCGCCTTTCGCGCGCGGCCCGCCGCCCTCCGCAGGAGCTCGCCGGGGGTATAACGTCCTGTTTCCGGGAGCTTCTCGATGCGTCCCATCTTTCGTCGCTTGTAGGCAAGGTCGAAGTAAAAGGGGCGTTCATAAACCTGTGGCTCTCCGACGAATATTTTCACAAACTTCTTGTGAATATTGTCCAGGAGAAGGATGATTTCGGCAGGTCCGGAGAAGGCCGCGGGAAGCGGGTGAACCTTGAATACGTGAGCGCCAATCCCACCGGCCCTCTCACCATAGCTCACGGCAGGCAGGCGGCGATAGGGGACGCGCTTTCGCGCATCCTTAGGTTCAACGGCTACGACGTAACGAGTGAGTATTACCTGAACGACGTCGGCCGGCAGATCAGCCTGCTTGGTGAATCGGTGGAGGCAAGGTACAGGAACCTCTTCGGGAAGGATGAACCTCTCCCCGAGGACGGTTATATGGGCGAATACATCACCGATATGGCCGAGGAGATAAAGTCGAAGAAAGGGGAGAGCCTTCTTGAAAGAAGCCCCGAAACGAGGAACTTTTTCATCAGTTATGCTGTCAAATACATGATGGACATGATCAGGGAGGACCTCGCGGCTTTCGGGGTAACGTTTGATACCTGGACAAGCCAGGCGGAACTCGAGGGACGGAAAGAGGTCGACAGGGTAATGGAGGATCTTGCTAAGGCGGGTTATCTATATGAGGAAGATGGGGCCAAGTGGTTCGCTTCGAGCAGGCTCGGCGACGATAAGGACCGGGTGGTCGTGAAAAGCGACGGAGCGTACACCTACCTCGCGCCCGACATAGCTTACCACGGGGACAAGTACTCGAGGGGATACTGTAAACTTATAGACCTGCTCGGGCCGGACCACCACGGGTATATAAAAAGGATGAAAGCCGCGGTGCAAGCGCTGGGCAAGGGAAAAGGCTCTCTCGATATACTTATCGTACAGCTGGTCACGCTGCTCAGGGGAGGGGAGGCCGTCCAGATGTCCACCCGCAGGGGCGAGTTCATATCCTTGAGGGAGATCATCGATGAACTGGGGAAGGATATCACCCGGTTCATATTCCTGTCACGGCGGCTGGACAGCCACCTGGATTTTGACATCGAAGTGGCCAAGAAAGAATCCACGGACAACCCGGTTTTCTATATACAGTACGCCCACGCCAGGATCTGCAGCATAAAGAAGTTCAGCCGCGGGAAATCGTTCAAACTGTTCTTCCGGAAGGTGAGGCCGGGACTTTTAACGGCTAAAGAGGAAAAAGAGCTTATAAGGAAGCTCGCGGAGTTCCCCTTTGCGGCCAGGCAGAGCGCGGAAGCGCTGGAGCCGAACCGGCTCACGGTCTATCTCAACGAGCTGGCACGCGTCTTTCATTCTTTTTATACCGAATGCCGCGTAGTTTCCGAGGACGCGGCTCTTTCCAAAGCGAGATTGTTCCTCGTCGAGTGCGTCCGCATCGTGCTGGCTAACGGGCTGGGCCTTTTGAACATCACCCTGCCCGAAAAGATGTAATGAATACATTTTCTAAAGGTCAATTATCCATCGATGTTCGAATCCCTTAAACTTTACGTCAAAGAGACCGCTGATCAGGACGAGATCCTCTCTTCCCTGGACAGGTACGGTTACACCAGGTGCGGGAAGATATCGATAGAAGGCGATTACAGCCTGGTCGGCGAGACCCTGACGATCTTTCCCGTGACCTTCGAATATCCCGTGAGGATAGACCTGGCCGGCGGCAAGGTCCGTTCCATAAAAAGCGTGGACCTTGTCTCCTTCAGGACGATCACGGACCATAACGGGGTGATCATACTGCCGGTGGGCGTATTGAGGCGGACAAAGGTCAAGAAGCTCCCCATGGAGCTGGGAGAGCAGCCGATAGATTCGTTCGTGGACATCGAACCCGGTGACCTTATCGTCCATATCGATTACGGGATCGGTAAATACCTGGGCATGCAGCGCGTACGGCGCGAGGGAAGAACAAAAGATTATTTCGTAATGGAATACAAAGGCGGGGACAAGCTTTACATCGAGAACAAGGACCTCCACAAGCTGCAGAGATATATCTCGTTCCACAAAAGGCCTCCCCAGCTCAGCAGCCTCAAGGGCAAAGGCTGGGAAGCGGCCAAGAAAAAGGCTTCTCACGGTGTCGCCAGGATAGCCAAGGATCTGTTGACGCTCCAGGCCAGGAGACAGAGCATGTCCGGTTACATTTTCAGCAAAGACACCGACTGGCAGGAAGAGGTAGAAGAGGCCTTTCCGTATAGAGAGACCCCCGACCAGCTCAAGGCGACAGAGGACGTCAAACGGGATATGGAAAAAGAGCGTCCGATGGACCGGCTCCTTTGCGGGGACGTGGGGTACGGGAAGACGGAGGTCGCCATGCGCGCCGCGTTCAAGGCCGTGATGGACAACAAACAGGTGGCTTTTCTGGTCCCGACCACGATCCTTGCGGAACAGCATACCGATACGTTCACGAAAAGGCTTAAGGATTACCCGGTCAATATCCGGATGCTGAACCGTTTCCGCACCCCGGCCGAACAGGAACGCATTCTCAAAGACCTCGAAGAGGGAAAGGTGGACATAGTCGTCGGTACGCACCGTCTTCTTTCCAGCGACGTTAAATTCAAGGACCTGGGCCTTCTCATCGTCGACGAGGAACAGCGTTTCGGGGTCACGCACAAGGAGAAGATCAAGAGGATGCGGGTCAACGTGGATGTCTTGACACTTACAGCTACACCGATCCCGAGGACGCTTTATCTTGCGCTTATGGGCGGGAAGGACATATCGGTAATAGAGACGCCCCCGCTGGAACGTATACCCGTCCACACGGAGATCCTGGAATACGACAAAAAAAGGATCAGGGAGGCGATACAAAAAGAACTTTCCAGGAAGGGCCAGGTCTATTACGTCCACAACAGGGTGGAGACGATAGACAGGGTGGCCTCCGACGTGAGCAAACTCGTGCCGTCGGCGCGTCTTTTGGTGGGGCACGGGCAGATGAGCTCCAGGACGCTGGAAAAGACCATGCTGAAATTCATGAAAAATGAGGTCGATATTCTCGTGTGCACCACGATCATCGAATCGGGCATTGATATACCCAATGCCAATACCATGGTCATAGACAACGCCGACAGGTTCGGTCTGGCCGATCTTTACCAGCTCAGGGGCAGGATCGGCAGGTTCGACCGCAAGGCGTATGCGTACCTTCTCGTGCGGGACCTGTCCACGCTGACGCACGAGGTGCAGGCAAGGCTCAGCGCCATAAAGAAGTACCAGGAGCTGGGTTCCGGCTTCAAGATCGCCATGCATGACCTGGAGATGAGAGGGGCCGGGAATATACTGGGAGTGCAGCAGAGCGGGTTCATAGACCAGGTAGGATTCGATCTTTACTGCCGTCTGCTCAAGGAAGAGATAGTGAAACTCGAGGCCGCCGGGTAAAACCCTTGAAGACGGCACCTTATTTTGATATGATATCTACAGTATATTCAGGTGCTACATGTTAAATGTCCCAATTACTAAAATACTACTGGTCTTGACGGTGGTTCTTTGTGTCCCGCTCTCCGGATGCGGTAATAATACCCCCAAAGCAGAAGTGGTGGCTTCCGTAGGCGAGGCCAGGATAACCATTGTGGATTTCAACGAGAGGATCGCCAACCTTCCCGACCGTTATCAGGATATAGTAAAAAAAAGGAAAGGCGAATTCCTTGAGGACCTGATAAACGATACGCTCTTGTATCAGGAAGCCATCAAGGAAGGCTTTCATAAGGACGAGGACGTAAAGAAGGTCATC
This sequence comes from uncultured Planctomycetia bacterium, assembly GCA_964409365.1. Taxonomy (GTDB): domain Bacteria; phylum Omnitrophota; class Gorgyraeia; order Tantalellales; family Tantalellaceae; genus CAYPCX01. The sequence goes on from CAYPCX010000001.1 coordinate 363,813, forward strand.
CAGGAAGCCAGGAAGAAGATACTGATAGCGAGGCTCTTGAAAGACAAGGTCGATGATACCATCAGCATCTCCGAGGAGGACATCCAGGTCTTTTACGATAAGAACAAGGAGAAATACAAGACTCCCGAGATAATGAGGGCGTCGCACATACTTGTTCCCAAACGCGAGACCGCCGAACTGATATTGTCCGAGATCAACGAAGGGACGTCTTTCGAGGATATGGCGAGGGCCAAGTCGGTCGACCCCACCGCCCAGAGGGCGGGGGACATAGGTTATTTTCCCAAGGGACAGCTCATGCCGGATTTCGAGAAAGCTTGTTCGGTCCTCGAGGTCAATGAGATAAGCGGCGTGGTCAAGACGAAACTGGGGTACCATATAATCAAACTGACCGATCGTAAGGCGCCGCAGGTGGTACCGTTGGACCGTGTGCGGGACAAGATCAGGCAGGAGATCCGTACGGCCGAACGCCAGAGGGTGTTCAACGAGCTTCTCGACCGTCTCAGGAAAGAGACGGACATAGAGATAAACCAGGAGGCGCTTTCAAAAGCAGGACAGGAAGAGAGTGTTGAAGAAAGTACTGAAACCATGACCGAAAGTAAAGCAGATGCAAATAAGGAGGCAACTGATGATCAGTAAAAAGATACCGGTGTTTTCGTTGTTGGCCACGGCCATTTTGTGTGTTTTCATGGCTTCCTCGGCAGTCCCGGCGGCTGTCATCGATAAGGTCATCGTTGTGGTCAACGATGAGGTCGTGACCCAGCGCGAATTCGACAGGATGTTCGAGCCGGTCCGGCAGAACTACGAACAGAACTTCAAGGGCGAAGAGCTTGAGAAGCGTCTGACGATGGCGAGAAAAGGGCTATTGGAGCAGCTTATAAACTCCAAGCTGGCCATCAGCCTGGCCAAAAAAGAGAAGGTCGAGATCGACGAAACAGAACTGGCTGCCAGGATAGACAAGATCAAGGCATTCTATCCCGATGAGAAGGAGTTCCTCAAGGCGCTCAGCGACAGGGGCACCAACCTGACCGAGTTCGAACGTGATATGCGCGAGCAGATGCTGGCCCAGAAGATCGTGGAACAGGAAGTGGCCGGCAAGATAGTCATCACTCCCGTGGAAGTAAGCGACCTGTACGAAAAGAACAAGGAGAAGATGGTGTCTCCCCACAGCGTCAAGTTGCGGGGGATCATGGTGCGCCGGCAGGAAGGTGACGCGGAAGCAGGAAAGCAGAAAGCGGCGAAATTAGCCGCCAAGGCGAAAAAGGGTAAAGGCAAGGACTTTGCCGAACTGGCCAAAAATGAATCAGAGGGGCCTTTCGCCGACCGCGGCGGCGATATGGGATACGTGGTAAAAGGGCAGATGGTCCAGGAGATAGACGATGTGGTATTCGACCTCAAGAAGGGCCAGATCTCGGACGTGGTCGAGACGCAGCTGGGATACCATATCTTTTTCGTGGAAGATATACAGGAGTCCAGGCCTCTTGAATTCGATGAGGTCAGCGACTTCCTCAAGAACCAGCTTTACAAGAGGAAGTTCGAGGCGGAACTGGTCAAATGGCTTGAAGACAAAAGAAAGAATGCTTATATCTCATATAAATAAGCCCCATATATTCATCACCATGGGGGACCCTTCCGGGATAGGCCCGGAAGTGGTGACCAGATCGATGGCAAGCCCGGAAATGGACGGGCTTGCCGTTTTTATCATATTAGGTGATGCCGGTGTCATCGCAAAGGCGTCGAAGGGTGTCCTTGATGAGGAATACCCCGTGTACCGGCCTGGTGGAGGGGGAAAAATAGAGCTCGGACCGCATGCTGTCAACGTGGTCGATCCGGGGCCTGAGCTTGAGAACGCCGAACCTGGAAGACCCGATAACGAGGGTTCAAAGAAAGCCCTTGAGTGTCTTGAGGGCGCGGTGCGTCTCATGCGGGATATCCCCGCAGGTGTACCCAGGGCGCTGGTCACGGCGCCTCTCAGTAAAGAGAGGGTAGCCTCTGTCCATCCGGGATTTGTAGGGCACACGGAGTATCTCCAGGAAGCTTTTTCGTCCGATATGGTCACGATGGTCATGATCGGGGAGCATCTCCGGGTGGTGCCTGTCACAAGGCATATCCCTCTCAGGGAGGTCGCCGCGGTACTTACGAAAGACCTTGTGCTGCGTACACTGGAACAGGTCGCCGAGAACAGTTCTCTCATAAGCGGGAAAGACGACGCGAAGATAGGCGTGTCCGCCCTGAACCCTCACTGCGGGGAAGGGGGCAAGATAGGGACCGAGGAGATCGATATTATCTCACCCGCCGTTGAAGAAGCAAAAAAGCGTTATCCCGGCATTATCGGCCCCGTTTCGGCTGACGTGGTCTTCACCAGGGCCATGAAACAGGAGATAGACATAGTCGTTGCCATGTACCACGACCAGGGTCTGGGGCCCTTCAAGATGGTGGACTTTGACAACGGCGTCAACATGACGCTCGGCCTGGACTATGTGCGCACCTCCCCCGACCATGGCACGGCCTTCGACATCGCCGGAAAGGGCATCGCGAGCCCCCATTCCATGCAGCGGGCTATCAAGCTCGCGGTAAATGCATGTACCGGTGTCAACGTTTGAGCGGTTTTTAATACAGCAACGAAAAAGGAAAGGACCTCCCGTGCTCAAACAGTTTTTGCCGCGCCCATTTCCAACAGCAAAAAAACTGCGCGCGGGAGACCATTTCCTTTTTTTATGGCCCTGTTCAAAGCAGTTCGATCGTTAACTAACGATATATGATATGAGGGTATGGACCTAAGGGAACTCAAAAGTTTATGGAAAAAGAAGGGGTTCCGTCCCAGGAAGCGCCTGGGGCAGAATTTCCTGGTGGACAAGAACGTAAGGGACAACATCGTCAATGCGCTCCCCCTGGACAGCGGTCTTACGGTAATAGAGATAGGCGTGGGTTTCGGCGTGATGACCTTCCCTATAGCTTCAAGATGCGCCAGGCTTTTCGCGGTGGAGAAGGATAAGGACATTTGCGGGATAATGGGGCCGGTCTTTGACGAAAAAGAGAACATCACGCTCGTAAGGTCCGATATCCTCGAACTGGACTTTTGTGGGCTTGCCGGCGGAAGGGAAGACGTGCTTGTCTACGGGAACATACCGTATTATATTTCCACCCCCGTAATCGAAAAGATCATCACGAGTTCCCGGTGCGTGAGAACCGCCTATCTTGTCATGCAGGAGGAGCTTGCCGACAGGATAGCGTCGAGGCCCGGGCCGAAGTCCTACGGGTCGGTCAGCTGTTTCGTGCAATATTACGCCGAACCCAGAAAAGTGTTCAAGATAAGCAGGAACTCCTTTTATCCTCGGCCGCAGGTCGATTCGTGCCTTTTAGAGCTCAAGATACGCGAGAAACCCGCGGTAGAGGTAAAAGATGAAAAGCTCCTGTTCAAGGTTATCCGGAAGGCGTTCTCCCAGAGACGCAAAAAGGCCCTGAACTCCCTTTCTCACGGGGATTTCCTGTCGATAGAAAAAGGAACGTGGCACGATATCTTTGACAGGTGCGGCATCGACCTTTGCAGCCGGGCGGAAGACCTGTCACTTCCCGATTACGCCCGCGTGGCGGACGAGGTCTATCAATATAACACAGCTTCTGGTTGATTAAGGCGCTGAATTCAATTATAATTATATAATTATAACCGACCGTCATATCATGAACCCTGAAAAGAAGACGATAACAAAAAAAACAGTCGAACACGTGGCAAGGCTCGCCCGCCTCAGCCTGGACGATAGCCAGGCAGGGAAGATGCAGTCGCAGCTCTCAAGCATCCTTGATTACATAGAACAGCTTAACGAGGTGGATACGGGAGACACTCAACCCACGTTCCATGTTCTTTCTTCCATGAAGAACGTTTTCAGGGAAGACGAGCCCAGGGGGTCGATCCCCGTGGAGGACGCCCTGGCCAACGCCCCCGAAAGAAAGGATAATTTCTTTAAAGTCCCGAAGATCATAAAAGAGAACTAAGAATGGAAGACATCTTTTCAAGCTTTTCGAGTTGTAAGAACTGGCTCGCAAGCCAAAAAGGTACACTTGCCGATATAGCTTCATCCGTGGCGGACAGGATATCTTCCGCGGACAAGGATATCCGTGCTTTCATCGACGTCGATCGCGAGGAAATAACGTCCGGTGCGCGTGATATCGAAAAGTCGGGTAAGAAGGGCCGTCTGTGGGGCGTTCCCGTAGCGATAAAGAACAACATCTGCATCAAAGGGCGGCTTACCACATGCGCTTCACGTGTGCTGGAAGGGTTCAGGCCGCCTTACAACGCCACCGTTATAGAGAAACTTCTTTCCGAAGGCGCCCTTTTGGTCAGTATGGCCAACATGGATGAGTTCGCCTTCGGCTCTTCCTGCGAGAATTCCTGTTACGGTCCGACCAGAAATCCATGGGACACCTCGCGTATCCCCGGAGGTTCCAGCGGCGGTTCCGCAGCCGCGGTCGCCTCGGGCGAGGTCCCCGCGGCACTCGGTTCTGATACGGGAGGTTCAATACGGCAGCCTGCTTCGCTTTGCGGCGTGGTCGGGTTCAAGCCGACTTACGGGAGGGTCTCCAGGTACGGTCTCATAGCTTTTGCGTCAAGCCTTGACCAGATCGGGCCTATAACCCGTAACGTGGAGGACTGCGCTTCTCTGCTCGAGGTCATATCGGGCCATGACGAGATGGATTCGACCTCGGTGAACAGGGATGTGCCGCGTTACACCGATAGCCTGTCAAAAGATATCAATGGGATGAAGATAGGTATCCCTTCGGAATATTTCACTTCGGGGATAGATAAAGGCGTGAAAGAGCGTGTAGAGGAGGCGATAGAAGTGTTCCGCTCCCTGGGGGCGGAGACCGTGGATGTCTCGCTCCCGCACACGAAATACGCGGTAAGCTGTTATTACATAATAGGGCCGGCGGAAGCCAGCTCGAACCTCGGCAGGTATGACGGGGTCCATTACGGCCACAGGACAAAAAAGGCCGGCGATATGATAGAGATGTATATCGCCACGAGGAACGAGGGGTTCGGCGAAGAAGCGAAGAGAAGGATCCTCCTCGGCACATACGCGCTGAGCAGCGGGTACTACGAGGCGTATTACCTGAAGGCCCAGAAGGTGCGGACAAAGATAGCCGATGATTTCCGGCAGGCGTTCAGGAAATGCGACTGCATACTGACGCCGACGTCGCCGACGACCGCGTTCAAGCTGGACGAGAGGATGGACGACCCGCTGAAGATGTACCTGTCTGACATTTTCACCATACCGGCGAACCTCGCGGGCCTGCCGGCTGTCTCCGTGCCGTGCGGCCTTGACGAAAAGGGCCTGCCGGTCGGTTTTCAGCTGATGGCCGAACCGTTCGCGGAAGAGACGTTGATAAGGGCCGCCCACGCGTTCGAGAGGAACACGGAACATCATAAGCTTTTTTCGGGCGATAAGCGATAGAGCGATAGAAAGAAATGAAAAGGAAAGATAAGATCGAGAGGGAAAGGAGCTCCCGTACAGGGAGGATCCACACCGGGCGGAGGGGCCCTGGTAGGGAGCTCCTTTCCTTCCGGAAGTTATCTATACGACATGAGCGTTAAATACGAAACGGTCATAGGGCTGGAAGTGCATGTCCAGCTTGCCACGAAGACAAAGATCTTCTGCGGGTGCAGTACGCTCTTCGGCGCCGAACCGAACACGCAGGTCTGCCCCGTGTGTCTCGGCCAGCCGGGGGTGTTACCCGTTTTCAACAGGCGGGTCTTCGAGTACGCGATAAAAGTAGCGCTAGCGCTGGGCTGTGAGATACAAAAGACCGTAAAGTTCGACCGCAAGAACTATTATTATCCCGATCTTCCGAAGAACTACCAGATAAGCCAGTACGACATGCCCCTGGCGTATAACGGCAAGATAACCATAACGGATGAGAGCGGGAAGGCGGTCGATATAGGTATCACCAGGGCCCATTTGGAGGAGGACGCGGGCAAGCTCATACACGACGAACATCACCCTTTTAGTTACGTGGACCTCAACCGTACCGGCACGCCCCTTTTGGAGATAGTATCGGAACCGGACCTGCGCTCGCCGGAACAGGCATATGAATATCTGGTACAGCTCAAACAGATAATAAAATATCTCGGGGTATCGGACTGCAATATGGAGGAGGGAAGTCTCAGGTGCGACGCGAATATTTCCGTCAGAGAAAAAGGCGCCGGCGACTTGGGCAGTAAGGTAGAGATAAAGAACCTGAATTCTTTCAAGGCTGTCCGGGATGCGCTCGCCTTTGAACGCGACCGGCAGATAGACCTTGTCGGGGAAAACCAGAAGATAGCGCAGGAAACGCGTCTCTGGGACGAGGTAAAAGGCGTGACGGTCTCCATGAGGACGAAGGAAGAGGCGCAGGATTACCGGTATTTTCCGGAACCCGATCTTGTGCCGTTCGAGGTAGACCGCCGGACGATCGATAGGATACGCGGGACGATGCCCGAGATGCCCGGTGAAAAGAGAGAGCGGTTCATCAGCCGGTACGGGTTGGACGCGCGCGACGTGGATGTGCTTATTTCCGAGAGGCCGTTTGCCGATCTCTTCGAGGAAGTGGTCGCCGCGTATGACGACCCGCGGGCCGTTTGTAACTGGGTAAGGACAGAGATCATGATGCACATGAAAGAGCGCGGTACCGATATCAAGGGCCTCGGCATAAAGCCCGGGGACCTCGCCCAGATCATAAAGATGGCGAAAGAGGGGGACATAAGCGGTCTCGCGGCCAAGGAAGTCTTAAGCGCTTATATCGATACCGGCAAGCCGCCGGGGGAGATCGTCAGAGAGAAAGGGCTCGAACAGGTATCCGACGAAGGCGAGCTGGGAAGCGTTATCGACAAGGTGATAGCGGCCAACGAAAGGTCCGTTAGCGACTATAAAAAAGGCAAGGCCAACGCCCTGAGCTTTCTTGTCGGTCAGGTGATGAGAGAGACAAAGGGCAAAGCCAACCCGAAGCTCGCGGGCGAGATGCTAAGGAAAAAACTTTCGTAACAAAAAGATCCCGGGAGGGATAAATGAAAAAAAGAACCTTTTTAGCGTTTGTAGCGCTGGTCGTGGCCGTGACAGCGGTTGTTGCCGTGCGCGCGGCGGAGAAGGAAGAAGGGTTGTTCGCCGACGGCAAGGAACTTTTCAAACAGATCCAGCTCTTCGCGGATTCCGTGACCATCATCAGCGCCGATTACGTGGAACCCGTGAAGCCGAAAGACCTTGTTTACGGGGCGATAAGGGGCATGATGGACACCCTGGACGGATACAGCCAGTTCCTTGACCCCGAAAGTTTCAAGGAGATAACCGAAGAGACACAAGGCGAGTTCGGCGGTCTTGGCATAAAAATAGGTATAAAGGAAGGTGTGCTTACGGTCATAGCTCCGATGGAGGACACACCCGCGTACGAGGCGGGCCTCCAGGCCGGTGACAAGGTAGTCAAGATAGATGACGAGGTGACGCGTGACATGTCGCTTGACGATGCCGTGAAAAAGCTGAGGGGCGATCCGGGAACCAAGGTCAAGCTGACCGTGGTCCGTGAGGACGAGGTTCTGGAATTCACCGTGACCAGGGCCATTATCAAGCTCAAGAGCATAAAAGAAGCGAGCGTGATAGAGAAAGACATCGGTTATGTAAAGCTCGTGGAATTCCAGCAAAGGACGCCCGTGGACCTGAAGAAGAACATAGAGAAGCTTATACAGGAAGGCGCGAAAGGCCTCATAATCGACGTGAGGAACAATCCCGGGGGGCTTTTGGACGCCTCGGTGGAGTCGGCGGACATATTCCTTGAACCGGGAACGATGATAGTGTACACCGAGGGCCGTGACCCGGAGAAGAGGACGGAGTTCAAGGCAAAAGAGGAGGCTTACTTCCGGGGCATTCCGCTGATAGTACTCGTGAACAAAGGGTCCGCGAGCGCCTCGGAGATCTTTGCGGGCGCCATGAAAGACAATAAAAGGGGTATAGTCCTGGGCGTACCCACTTTCGGTAAAGGGTCGGTGCAGACCGTGATACCGCTGCAGGACAGATCGGCCTTGCGTCTTACCACGGCGGCTTACTACACGCCGCTGGGCAAGAATTTGAGGGAAAAGGGCATAGAGCCGAACATCTACGTGGAGAAGGTCCGAACAGAGGACAAAAAGGAAGAAGGGTCCGGGAAGGAAGAAAAAAAGAAGGCGAAGATCTTTGACAAGCTTATAGATAAGGCCAGGAAGAAGGAAGAAGGGAAGATAGCGCGGAAAGAGCCCCGTGAATATGACAACCAGGTAAGGGCGGCTATCAACATACTGAAGGGGCTTCAGATATTCGAGGGATATGAAGAAAAAACAGGGCAAAAAGAAGCAGAAAAAGAGTAAAAAGAAGGGTGAGAAGATCGACCGGAAATGGCTCGTCTTTACGGCCGCCGGCGCTTTTCTGGCAGGGATCATACTTTCAGCCGCTTTTTTGATGTTGAGACCGCCTGTTAGGGAGGTCCCGGTCCCTGAAAAAGAAGCGCCCGTTATCCGTCCGGCGGAGAAGGAACCCGTCGTTGCGCTCGTACTGGATGATTTCGGTTACACGCAGAAGAACCTTGAGGGGGTCAGGGATATAGGCGCGCCGGTCACGCTGGCGGTGCTTCCCAACACGCCGTACGCCGGCGCCGTATGCTCTTTTGCAAGGAAGAACGGAATAGAAGTGATACTGCACATGCCCATGGAGCCCAGGGACAGGACGATCAGCCTCGAAAAGGACACGTTGACCACGGAGATGTCCCCGGCGGAGGTAAGAAATATCATAGATGAAGCGTACGCTGCTGTACCCGGGGCAGACGGGATGTCCAACCACCAGGGATCCGGCGCTACCGCGGACGAACAGCTCATGACCGTTGTCCTGGAGGATATCAAACAGAGAAGACAGTTCTTCCTCGACAGCATGACCACGGGCAGGTCGGTCTGCGGCGAGGTGGCGGGTCGCCTGAAAGTCCCCTGCGTTAAAAGGGATATCTTTCTGGACCACGAAATGGACAGGGAATCGATACGAAAGCAGATGGCGAAGCTTGACAGCATTGCCCGCAGGAAAGGCAGGGCCGTGGCGATAGGGCATGACCGCGAAATGACGGTATCCGTGCTCCGGGAGGTGGTCCCGAAGATGCGAGAGAACGGGATCAGGTTCATTTCACTTTCGGAAATGGTAGATAAAACAGAAGGCAGATGACAGAAGGCAGAGGACAGAAGGCAGAGGACAGAGGACAGAAGATATGTTGACGCTTGGTGTAGAGACGTCGTGCGACGAGACGGCCGTGGCGCTGGTCGAGGACGGTGAAGTCCTTTCCAGCGAGGTTTCGTCCAGCGTGCATTTACATTCGCCTTACGGTGGTGTCGTACCGGAGATCGCGTCCAGGTTCCACGTGGAGTATATCTATCCGGTCATGCGCAAGGCCTTGGAAGACGCCGGCCGTACGGTCGGGGATGTGGACCTGGTGGCCGTAACGCAGGGGCCGGGCCTTCCGGGGTCGCTCCTGGTGGGGATCGCGTTCGCCAAGGCGGTAAGTTTCGCGGATGAGACACCCGTCATCGGTGTTGACCACCTGCATGCCCATATATTTTCCTGTTTTCAAAGAGAAGGAAAAGAGAACGTGATCGGCAGTATGTTCCCGTTCGTGGGAGTTGTCATATCCGGAGGGCACACCAGTATATATCTTTGCAGGGGGATCAGTGATCTTACGGTTATCGGGTCTACCAGGGATGACGCCGTTGGCGAAGCGTTCGATAAGGTGGCCAAAATACTCGGTCTTGGCTATCCAGGAGGGCCCGTGGTGGAGAAGCGGGCGGCGGCTCATACGGGAAAGGACGAGATAGGTTTTCCGCGAACACTGCTGGGGGAAGAAGACCTTGATTTCAGCTTCAGCGGGATAAAAACGTCGGTGCTGTATTATTGGCAAAGATCTGCGAAGACGGAATCCGACAAAAGCAGTATATGTTTTTCTTTTCAGGAAGCGGTAATGGACGTACTGGTGGAAAAGATCACCCGGGCGGTGCGGACCACGGGCGCCAGACGCCTGGCCGTGGGTGGCGGAGTGGTCAACAATAAGTCTCTGCGGGAAAGGATAAAAAGGCTCTGCGACGAAGAAGAGGTCGAGCTTTTCCTTCCCGATGGGGATCTTTGTACGGATAACGCCGCTATGGTAGCGGGGTTGGGCGAGGTCCTTTTTGCCGAAGGCGCGAGGAGTTCCGACCTTTTTCTGAACGCCCGCCCGGCAGGTGTTTAGCAAGGGAGGAGAGTGCGGGATGTCATACGTTGATATGTTCATGAGGGTGGTCGTATCGGCGATACTCGGGGGCTTAGTGGGATTGGAACGCGAGATCCACGGATGCGCGGCCGGGCTGAGGACGCATATACTCGTGTCGATGGGGTCGGCCGTTTTCATGGTGACATCGCTTCTGGTCGCCATGGAGTACGCGTCTGTTTCGGGTACCGACCCCGCGCGTATCGCGGCTAACGTGGTCACGGGGATAGGGTTCCTGGGCGCCGGCGCCATCATAAGGTACGGCGCTTCCATCAGAGGGCTGACGACCGCGGCCAGCATATGGGCGGTCGCGGCCGTAGGCCTTGCCGCCGGCGGCGGTTTCTATATGATGGCCGTGCTGGCTTCGGTCATAATCATAGGCACGTTGTTCCTTTCGCGGCTTGAGGTCAAGATGGAGCTGAAGAGGCGCGGCAGAAAACTCGTGGTTAAATTTGACGCTAAGGCCGGTGGAAGCAAAGAGGACATAGAGAACATAATAGAAGCGTACAGCGGGAGGGTAAAGCAATCGGCGTCCCGGGAGGGAGGGGAAGGAGAGGTGATCTTTTCCTTCGACCTCATTCTTTCAAGGCTTTACCGGGACGACGTTGTGGAGGAAGTCGCTTCACTTCCCGGGATTAAAAGTGTATACTGGGAATAAGGCATTATTGATTTTCGGTATGATTTCAAAAATTAGACGGAAAAGGAAAGAGTATCCCGTGCTCGAACAGTTTTTGCATTGCCACACCATCAACAGCAAAAAAACTCGCACGTGACACTCTTCCCTTTTGAGTAGCATCGCTCGAAGTGGTTCTGACATCAATAATGCAAGCTGATCCCTGATTTGGTAAAAAAAAGGAGGTTGATATGAGGAAGAGGAAAGAAGAGATTAAACCGCAGACCGAAGAGAAAGTACTGGACGTGCATGCCGGTATGCAAGGCACGCTGCGTTTCGACGATCCGGTGAACCTGAGGATCAACGGGAGATTCGAAGGCACGCTGGACACCAAGGGCAAGCTCATGATCGGCCAGAAAGCCGACATCAAGGCCGACATAACCGGCGAGACCATCTCCATAGCCGGAAATGTGAGCGGCAACATCAAGGCGGCGAAGAGCCTTTCCCTTGACGCCACTGCTAAGCTTGCCGGTGACGTCGAGACCCCGGAACTGGCTATCGAGAAAGGCGCGGTCCTCAACGGACATCTGCGGATGAGCGCCCAGGGCGGCAGCACCGGCAGTGAGGCCAGGGGCGACTGGATGACGATCAACCAGTTGAGCAAGTATCTCGAGGTGGAATCCAACAAGGTCACCGAGTGGGCGAACAGCGGCATGCTTCCCGGCACGAGAGAAGGCGGCGAGTGGGTGTTCGAAAAAGCCAAGGTCGACCAGTGGATAGCAGAAGGTAAGGTAAAAGCGTAACATGCCGGAAAAACTATTGACACTTCAGGAACTGTCGGAATACCTCGGTGTAAAGCAGGAGAAGATAACCGCGCTTGTCGACGAGGGCGTCATCTCCGCGTACAGGATAGGCGGCGAACTTCTGAGGTTCAGAAAAGACCAGATAGACGCCACGCGCACCGAGATAGAATCCAGGGTGACCGGGGCCGACAAGATAGCCGTCAGCGAGGCCCGCAAGAAGGTAAAAGAAAGGGCCCAGCCCCTGAGCGACAGGAGCCGGTCCACGTTCCGGGACAGGATCGCGGATTTCTTTTACTTCAACGATTTCTATATCGTCTCGGCGGTCCTTATAATCGCTTTATTGATAGTGATCGTGCGCGGATAGTTTGAACTGTTTCAGCACTGAAATGAAACAAGGAAAGAGCATCCCGTGCTCGGACAGTTTTTACTTTGCCGCGTGATCGACAGCAAAAAAACTCGCACGTGACACTCTTTCCTTTTGTATAGCCGCGTTAAAAACAGCCCGAACATGTGAACGCGCGGGAACATTTCAAAGAAATGCGAAAGATATCAAACCATCTCACCTTTATTATCACAGCATTACTGGTCTGCAGTGTTGTGTCCGCGGACACGGTCATCCTCAAGGACGGGAAGAGGATGAAGGGGCTCATACTGGACGAATACAGCGACCGGGTGGTTTTTTCCACCGTTGAGGGTGAGAAGACGATAATGAAATCCGACATCCGTTCGGCCGTCTATGACAGCGAAGCGAAAGCCATGATGCAGAAGGGCAGGAACCAGCAGAAAAAAGGGCAGCACATAAAGGCGTACTATACCTACGAAAAGGTGCTCGAGCTCGACCCCGGGCTCGAAGAGGCCCGCCAGCGGTATAACTATCTCAGACGGTTCCTGGAGACGAAACTCAAGAGGGATATCGTCGATGACGTCAGGGCGCGCGGAGAAAGAGAAAAGGGCGCGGAGAGCATCGACCCTCTTCGGGAGGCCAGGGACGAGCTGGGGATCGTCCTCGTCCCCGGGGAAAAGTTCGTCCGCGTCGGAAAGGTCCTGGACAGGAATGATACGGTCACAAGATCGGGGATACGCGAGGGGGACAGGATCGTATCGGTCTGGGGAGAGATGGCCGCGTATCTTGACCCGGATGAAGTGGCCGGTATGATGCTTTCCTCAAGAGAGATAAAGGTAGAGATAGAGCGGACGGCTGTGGTGGGATTCTCCGGCGCCGGCGGCGGGTTTTTCAGCAGGCTGTTCAAAAGGTACGGGAATATCATAGGGGCTTCCGTCGGGATGAAGAAAAAGGGCCTTATGGTGCGCGGCGTTCATCCCGGGGGAGCTTTTGATAAGGCCGGCATCAGGGAAGGGGATCTTTTATGCAGGATCGGCGGCAAGAACACCCGTTACGTGTCGATGCCGAAGATCGTGGATCTGATAATAAAGGACCGGGCGAAGGACGTGGAGATAGTTTTCAGTAGAAATATCGTTTTCTGGGGGAAGGGGGGACTTTCATGAGCGGGTTGCGCAGGCGTACACGCCTTTTTATCGCCAAAAGGTTCCAGATCCGTTATGTCGCGCTGATACTGATCTTTATTTTCGCGACCGCCGTTCTTACGGGATACACCGTCTACGTCACCACTTGGATAATGTTCGGTGAGAAGCTCGCCGCGGTCTACCCGCAGGGACTTCTCCTGGAGATAGTCAGGCAGGTCAACATGATACTGCTGATGAGGCTCATATTCCTTACACCCCTGGTGGTACTTGTGGGCCTGTTCCTGTCTAACCGGATAGCGGGCCCCATATACCGCATACAGAGGTTCATCCACAGGGTCTCCCTGGGCAATTATGATAACGAGCTCGTCTTGCGCGAAAAGGACGAACTGCAGGACCTGGCCGAGACCCTGAACCGGATGGTGTCCAAACTTCGTTACGACCGGGAAAGACGCACGGAAGGGATAGATTCGCTCAAAAAGCTGACGGGTGAGCTTGAAGCGCACGTTTTAGCAGGGGGAGGGGACAGGGAAAAAGTGCTTGCTAAGATAATGGAGATCCGGGAAGGCCTGGGCAGGCTGGACCGCATATAATTAAAAAATAATAAGATTTTTATTGACACGCAAATATAATATTATATAATAGTTGCGGTTGATAAATCGCTCGCCAATCATGTTTTCCCAATAACCAACTTACTCAAAGGATCGCCCGACCCCTATCTATTTCATCTGATATGAAGGAAAAAGATAAAGATATCTATCTCGTTGACGGAAACTCGCTTTGCTACAGGGCTTATTACGCTATACGGGAGTTGACGACCTCCAAGGGGGAACCCACTAATGCCGTTTACGGTTTCGTCAATATGCTCCGTAAACTGGTGAGGGAATACGAACCGGAGATGCTTACCGTTGTTTTTGACTCAAAGGGTCCCACTGTCCGGCATGAGAAATACGAGGATTACAAGGTCCATAGAGAACCCATGCCCGACGACCTGGTGGACCAGATGTCAAAGATCAAGGATATCATAGATGCTTATAATATCCCCATCTTCGAACTGGAAGGGTACGAGGCCGATGATATCATCGCCACGCTCGCCGTCAAGGCCAGGAAGAAGGGGCTGAACGTGACGATAGTCACGAGCGACAAGGACGCCCTGCAGCTTGTGGACGAGCAGGTCAGGGTCCTCAGTCCGCACCCTTCGGGCGACAAGGTCTATTATGCCCGCGAAGTGAAGGAAAAGTACGGCGTGGGCCCGGAGTCCATCGTGGAACTTATGGCCCTTACCGGTGACGCGAGTGACAACGTGCCCGGAGTGAAAGGGGTAGGCCAGGTCACCGCCAGCAAGCTCATCAACAAGTATGGCAGCGTGAAGAAGATATATGACGGCATAGGAAAGGTCGAACCGGAGTCGGTGCGAAAGAAACTGGCGGAAGGTCAAGATGACGCGTTGCTGAGCAGGGAACTCGTGGTCCTTGATACAAAGGTGCCCGTGAAGTTCGACGCGAAAAAAGCCGCGCTCGGCGAACCCGATACGGAAAGGTTGGCGGAACTGTTCAAAGAACTGGAGTTCGGGAAATTTTTACGCGAGATCGCCCCGGCGAAGGAAAAGGAAAGAGGGAATTACTCGACGGCGGACGATGATGAGCAGCTTGCTGAAGCGGTCGATAAGATAAAAAAAGCCGGCATGACGGCTGTCCGGGTGGCAGTTACCGGCCAAGGGGATGTAGCCGGTATATCTTTATCCTGGCAGGAAGGGAGAAGCGTTTTCGTGCCTTTCGGGAGCAAAGGTGCCGGGCGTCCCGTGAAGGACCTTCTTGAAGACCCGAAAGTAAAGATCGCGGGTCACGACCTCAAGAAAGACCTCCTCACGTTAAAAAAGCAGGGCATAGAGCTCAAGGGCATGGAGTTCGATGTAATGGTAGCCGCGTACCTTCTGGACCCGTCGCTCCCGAAATTCGGACTTGCCGACATAACGATGCGGCGGCTGGGGTACGGCCTTTCGACGGGCGGCGCGGAGTGGGATTCCAAAGAACAGAGTACCATGGACTTCACGGATAAAAGGGCCGCGGGATCGGCGTGTGAAGAAAGCGACGCCATCCTCAGGTTGTACGGGATCCTCGCTCCGGAGCTCAAGAAGAAAAAACTGCAGTCCCTTTTCAGCGATGTGGAGATGCCGCTCGTGAAAGTGATCGCCGAGATGGAGGAAGAAGGGGTAGGGATAGACGTCAAGGTCCTGAAAGAACTTACCGGCAAAATGGAGAAAAAGCTCGACGCCGCAACGGATAAGATATATTCCATGGCCGGGGAGGAGTTCAATATCAACTCTCCCAAGCAGCTTCAGGTCATACTTTATGAAAAGCTGGGCCTGCCGACCATCAAGAAGACAAAGACGGGCTTCTCGACGGATGAGTCTGTACTCATGAAGCTCGCCGCTTTTCACGAACTGCCGAAGATGCTGATCGAGTACAGGGAGATGAACAAGCTTAAAACGGGATATTATGATTCCATCCTGGGGCTGGCCGACAAAAGAAGCGGGAAGCTCTACGCGCATTTCAACCAGGCGGTGACCGCTACGGGGAGATTGTCATCGAGCGACCCGAATCTCCAGAACATCCCTATCAAGACGGCCATGGGGAGGGAGATAAGGCGGGTCTTCACTCCCGGAGAAAAAGGCTACCTGCTCCTGGCCGCCGATTATTCGCAGGTGGAGCTCAGGATATTGGCGCATCTTTCGGGGGATGAAAGGCTTATAGAAGCGTTCAGGGACGAGGAGGATGTCCACAGGTTCACCGCCTCGCTCATTTTCGACTGCGGCATGGAGAACGTTACGGATGAGATGAGGTCGACGGCCAAGACGGTCAATTTCGGCATCGTTTACGGCATGAGCTCTTTCGGCCTGGCCAAGGACCTCGGCATCGGGGTCGACGAGGCGCAGAAGTTCATAGACGCGTATTTCAAAAGATACAAAGGGGTAAAAGCTTTTATCGATAGGACGATAAAAGAAGCTCGAAAAACGGGTTTCGTGACCACGATCCTCAACAGGAGGAGATATATACCCGAGATAACGAGTTCCAACGAAAGGGTAAAAGCCTTCGCCGAAAGAGTAGCGGTGAACACCCCCGTCCAGGGATCGGCCGCCGATCTCATAAAATTGGCGATGATAGGATGCCATGAAAAGTTCGGTCCGACCGACGTGAAGATGCTCATACAGGTGCATGACGAGCTGGTCTTCAAGGTGCCGAAAAAAGACGTTAAAGAGGCCGCGGCCGGGGTCAAAAAGGTTATGGAGAACGTTATAAAGATTAAGGTCCCCCTCGAAGTTGACATCGAAGCAGGGACGAACTGGCTGGATATGGAGGCTGTGGAATTTGATGGTTAAAGACAGGCATTGCGTGTTTCAGAAGACAAAAGTCAGAAATCAGATATGAGGTGTTTGATGATTAGAAGATACTATAATCTTTTTTTCTGTTCTCTGTCATCTGTTCTCTGCTCTCTGTTTTCTGTTCTCTGTATTCTGAGACGTGTATCTATCGGGGAGACAATATGAGCAGGAAGATCATAGGCATAACGGGGAGCCTGGCGACCGGGAAAACGGCCGTTGCGGATATGTTCGTGGAAAAAGGGGCGGTCAAGATAGACGCGGATGAAGTGGCGCACGAGCTTCTCGCGAGGGACGAGGACGTCCGGCGGAAAGTGATCGCGTTGTTCGGGGAAGGCATACTGACCGAAGGGGCTGTCGACCGCAGGAAACTGGCGGGAATAGTTTTTTACGACAGGAGGAGACTTGACGAGCTTTGCCACATACTGCATCCTCCGATAATCCGTCTTATAAGGGAACAGGTCAAGCTGCTGGAGGATAAGAACGTCGTGATCGACGCTCCGCTCTTGGTCGAGTCGGGACTGCATGAGTTCGTCGACGTCGTCATTGTGGTGACGGCGGGCCATGATACACAGTTGAACAGGGCAGCGAGTCGGGGGATCACGGAAGAGGAGGCGGAGAATATCATTAGCAGCCAGCTTCCTCTCTCTGAAAAGATAGAATTCGCCGATTATACGATAGATAACGATTCGGATATCAACGTAACAAAAAAAGGAGTGGACGAGATATGGAAAAAAATGTGAAAAAGGCGAACGAACTGGATATCGTTCAGCTCAAGAACATGAAGATATCGGAGCTGTCGGATCTGGCCAGGGACCTGAAGATCAACGGGATCAGCGGCATGAAGAAACATGACCTGATCTTCAAGATACTTCAGGCCAAGATCGAGAAGAGCGGTCTGGCTTACGGCGAAGGCGTCCTGGAGGTTCTGGAGGACGGGTTCGGGTTCCTCCGCAGCCCGGATTACAACTACCTTCCCTGCCCCGACGACATTTACGTATCGCCCTCGCAGATCAGGAGGTTCAACCTGAAGACGGGGGACACCGTGAGCGGGCAGATAAGGCCGCCCAAGGAGGGTGAAAGGTATTTCGCCCTTTTGAAGGTCGAGGCCGTGGATTTCGAGAACCCGGAGGTCACTAAGAACAAGATATTCTTCGAGAACCTTACGCCTCTTTACCCGGACGAGCGTTTTGCGCTGGAGACGAACCCGAAGGAGATATCCATGCGGATAATGGACCTCCTGACGCCAGTGGGAAAAGGGCAGAGGGGCCTGATAGTCGCTCCTCCTTACAGCGGGAAGACGGTGTTCCTC
Organism: uncultured Planctomycetia bacterium; assembly: GCA_964409365.1. Classification (GTDB taxonomy): domain Bacteria; phylum Omnitrophota; class Gorgyraeia; order Tantalellales; family Tantalellaceae; genus CAYPCX01. The sequence continues at coordinate 381,674 of CAYPCX010000001.1, forward strand.
CAGAAGTTCGCCAACAGCATAACCACGAACTATCCCGATTCCAAGCTCATAATACTGCTTATCGACGAGCGGCCGGAAGAAGTGACCGATATGCAGCGTTCCGTCAACGCGGAAGTTGTAAGCTCCACTTTCGATGAACAGGCGCAGAGGCATACCCAGGTCGCCGAAATGGTCCTGGAGAAGGCGAAACGGCTCGTGGAGCACAAGTATGACGTGATCATACTGCTGGACTCCATTACCCGTCTGGCAAGGGCGTATAATACTGTGGAGCCGCATTCCGGCAAGATACTCTCCGGAGGCGTCGACGCTAACGCCCTGCACAAACCCAAGAGGTTTTTCGGGGCGGCGAGGAACGTCGAGGAAGGAGGCAGCCTTACCATCATAGCCACGGCGCTCGTGGACACGGGAAGCCGCATGGACGAGGTCATATTCGAGGAGTTCAAAGGCACGGGCAACATGGAGATCCAGCTGGACAGGAACCTCTTCCAGCGCAGGATATACCCGGCCATAGACATCAAACGTTCTAACACGAGGAAAGAAGAGCTTCTCGTGGAGGATGACGAACTCCAGAAGATATGGCTGATGCGCAAGGCCCTCAGCGATCTCGATTCCGTCGAGGCGATGCAGCTGTTGATAGACCGCATGAAAAAGACCAAGACGAATAAGGAATTTCTCCAGAACCTGAGCAAGACGTAACAGGCCGCAAGTTGCAGGTCGGAAGTTATGTGAATTTAAGACGTAGGGTGTGAGACTTGAGACATGGGGCCTGAAAATTTAGATAATACTTGATATTTATATGATTTTTAGTACAATATTAGCTCTTGTTTTAAGACCTTGTAAATAATGTGTTTAGCGAGGAGGTTAGAAGTGAAGAAAGGTATTCATCCTGAGTACAAAGAATGCACCATAGTGTGCGCATGCGGGAACACAGTACATACGCGTTCGACCAAAGAAAGCATTCACGTCGAAATATGCTCAAAATGCCATCCCTTCTATACGGGAAAGCAGAAACTGGTCGATTCCGCCGGTAGAGTGGAAAGGTTCCAGAAACGTTATCAAAAAGGAAAGACGAAGAAAGCCGCGCCTGAGGTAGAACCGGAGACCGCTGAACCCGGGAAGGAAGAAGCGGAAGCCTGATTGACCGAGTGATACCGAAATGTTCGAAAAACTGGAGCAGAAAAAGAAAGAATACCAGAAGATAGAGAAGGAGCTCTCTTCCCCTGAGTGCCTCTCCAACCGTGAACTATACAGGAAAAAGGCGAAAAGATACGCTGAACTTAAGGGGCTTGTCGAGGAATACGACAAATACCTGATGCTGGAAAAGGAAAGGGCCGCCCTGGAAAAGATGATAGAGGAAGAAGGCGATGGCAGCGAGTACACTGTCCTTGCGAGGAAAGAGCTCGACAGCGTGCAGGAAGCGCTTGATACCCGTAAAAAGGAACTTGAGGACATCCTTCTTTCAGGGGACCGTGATGAATATAAGCGCAACGTCATCATGGAGATCAGGGCCGGTACGGGCGGCACGGAAGCAAGCCTTTTCGCGGCGGATCTTTACAAGATGTACACGAAATATGCCGCCGGCAGGGGATGGAAGATATCCGTGATCAGCCTGAGCGAGTCGGAACTTGGAGGGATAAAAGAGATAATCTTCGGCGTGGAGGGGGCAGATGTTTTTAAAGACCTCAGGTTCGAAATGGGGACGCACAGGGTCCAGCGGGTCCCGGTGACGGAAACAGGAGGACGCATACATACTTCAGCCGCCACGGTAGCCGTTCTTCCGGAAGCCGATGACGTCGAAGTGGATATCAATCCGCAGGACCTGAAAGTGGATTCCTACAGGTCCAGCGGCGCAGGCGGGCAGCACGTGAACGTGACGGATTCGGCGGTGCGCGTAACGCATCTGCCTACAGGCATAACAGTCTCCTGCCAGGACGAGAGGAGCCAGCACAAGAACAAGGCAAAGGCCATGAGGGTCCTCAAAGCGCGCATACTGGAGAAGAAACAGGAGGACCAGAGAAATCAGATCTCGCAGCAGAGAAAACAGCAGGTGGGCTCGGGCGACAGGTCCGAGAAGATAAGGACCTATAATTTCCCGGAGAACAGGGTCACCGATCACAGGATAAACCTTACGGTCTATAACCTGCTGAAGATACTGGAGGGCGAACTTGACGGGATTATAGGCCCCCTGCAGGAGGCGGACAGGAAGCTGAGGCTGGAGGCCGGTCAGGTGTAAGTTAGGAGTTATGAGTTATGAGTTGTGAGATTGAGGCGTTAATGTTATTTTCGAACTAAGAACTAAAAACTAAGAACTAAACTCTAGGCTACAAGATGCGAACTAAATACAGCGAGACAGTTCCGATACAGTATGAAGAAGGAAGGGCGCGGTTCATGGATATGGAGATAGCGGTCGACCCGCGTGTTTTCATACCGAGACCCGAAACGGAACTTCTCGTATCGGTCGCGGCGGGGCTCTTACGTGAAAAAGCTTTCAAGAATGCGCTGATACTCGATATTTGTACCGGTAGCGGCATCGTCGCGCTGGGGGTGGCCGGACTTATTGACGACTGCAGGGTGGTTGCGGCCGATATTTCCGAAGACGCTCTGGACGTAGCGAAGAAAAATCTGGAAAAGTTTGATGGTGACGGAAGGATACGTCTGGTACGGTCGGATATGTTCTCCGCTTTCGGCTGCGGGGATAAAGGCGTCTTTGACGCTATCGTCTCAAATCCACCTTACGTTTCGGAGGGGGATTATGCCGGCTTGGATGAGTGGGTGAAAGCCGAGCCCGTTATCGCTTTGCACGCTGGTAAAGAAGGGATGGACCATCTTGAGATACTGGTCGGGCAGGGCGCCTGTTATCTGAAAAGCGGCGGTCTCCTGGCCGTCGAGGTAGGGTACGACCAGGCGGGAAGAGTGATATCGCTTTTTGAGGGATGCGGTTTCGGCGGCGTGGAAAGCTACCGGGACTTTAACGGGTTCCAGCGTGTCGTAGCGGGATGGAAAAATGGATAAACTGGTCATAAAAGGGGGAAAGAAGCTTTCGGGGACGATCCGCGTCAGCGGAGCTAAAAATGCGTGTCTTCCCATGCTCGCGGCCTCCCTTCTTACGGATGAAGAGGTCAGGATACACAATGTGCCCGACCTTAAGGACGTTTCCACGATGCTCGAGATCCTCGCGCGGTTGGGAAGGAACGTAAAGAAGACCGGCAGTACTATAGAGGTATCCGAGGGCAAGGTCATGAGCGTTGTCGCCGAGTACGATCTGGTAAGCACCATGCGGGCCTCAATAGCGGTCCTGGGGCCGCTTCTCGCCAGATACGGCGAGGCAAGGGTATCCTTTCCCGGCGGTTGTGTTATCGGCCCGAGACCGATAGACCTTCACTTGAAGGGCCTGAGGGCGCTCGGCGCGAACATACGCATAGAGGAAGGGTATATAGTAGCACAGACGAAAAAACTCCGCGGCTCCAAGATATACCTCGGAGGGCATTTCGGTTCCAGCGTGTTGGCTACATCTAATACGCTCATGGCGGCGGTGCTCGCGGAGGGCGAGACCGTGATAGAGGACGCCGCGTGCGAACCGGAGATAGAAGACCTCGCGGATTTTCTTATAGCCATGGGAGCCGGGATCGAGGGCGCCGGCACGCCTACCGTGAAAGTGAAAGGTGCCGAAAGCTTAAAAGGAGTGGATTACACCGTCATACCCGACAGGATAGAGACCGGGACATACATGATAGCGGCGGTGATCACCGGCGGACGTCTCTTTATCGAGAACGCCAGACCGGAACATAATCTCGCTCTTATTGATAAACTCACCGAATGCGGCGGGACCATCGAAGAACGTCCCGGCGGTGTCGACGTGTACCGCGAAGGCGATACCATACACGCCACGCATATGACGACGATGTCATATCCGGGGTTTCCCACGGACCTTCAGGCGCAGATGATGAGCCTTACCGCCGTAAGCGACGGGATAAGCGTCATTACGGAAAAGATATATCCCGAAAGATTTATCCATATAAGCGAACTTAACAGGATGGGAGCGGAAATAATACTGGAAGGATCAACGGCGATCATCAAGGGCGTAAGGAAACTCAGCGGGGCGCAGGTCATGGCCTCGGATCTCAGGGCTTCCGCGGCTCTTGTTCTGGCAGGGCTGGTCGCCGGAGGGCATACGGAGATTTCCAGGATCTACCATCTGGACAGGGGATACGAGCATCTTGAGGAAAAACTTTCCAATGTCGGAGCGGAGATCCGGAGAATCAAAGAGTGACGCGTAAAAAAAACAGGTCAGTGTCAAAGTGTCACGGTATCAAAGTGTCAAAGTCGGCTATGACACCATGACACTAGCGAATGAAATGAGCGATGACACTATGACACTAACTGAAAATATGAAGGAGGAGGACGGATGGAGGTTGTGCTGAGGTTAAAAAGGTTCGGGACAAAGAAAAAGCCCTTTTACAGGATAGTAGCTATGACGAAGGCCACCAAGCGAGGAGGCAAGGCCCTGGAGGAACTCGGGCACTACGATCCCAAAAAGGGGCGTAACCAGGTAGCGCTTGACAGGGAAAGAGTGGAGTACTGGCTTCGGAACGGAGCGAAGCCTTCCGAGACCGTCAAGAGCATCATAAAAAGACTTGGCGGATAGTGATCACAGAGGACAGATGACAGTGACAAGTAACAAGGATAAAGGATAAAGTGACAAGTATCAAGTGTTGAGTTGTACGACCAAAAACTAACAACTAAAAACTAACATCTAACATCTGTCTTCTGAATTCTGCCTTCTGACGTCTGACTTCTGACGTCTGTTTTCTGAAAAGCGGTGATATACAATGAAAATTGACATACTTACACTGTTCCCGGAAATGTTCAAAGGGGTTTTTGACGAATCCATGATAAAGATAGCCCGTGGTAAGGGTATCGTGGATATTACGGTACATAACCTCAGGGACTGGACCCACGACCGCCATCGCACCGCCGATGACAAGCCTTACGGGGGCGGTCCCGGCATGGTGATGAAGGTCGAACCTGTTGACGAGGCCGTTACCGCGCTTAAGGGATGCAGTGAAGAAGGGACCACCCCGGTGGTGGTATTGCTGACCCCCCAGGGTAGAAGGTTCAACCAGAGGATGGCAAAGGCCATGGCGTCCCTCGAGCATATAATATTCATTTGCGGCCACTACGAAGGGGTGGACGAGCGGATAAGAGGTCTCGTGGACATGGAAGCGTCGATAGGCGATTATATACTGACGTGCGGAGAGATACCCGCGATGGTCATATGTGACGCCGTGATCCGGCTCGTGCCCGGGGTGCTGGGGGATGAGGAGTGCCTCATCGACGAATCGTTCGAGAACGGTATCCTGGAGTACCCCCAGTATACGCGTCCCGCGGAATATAAGGACAGGCGGGTCCCCGAGGTCCTTCTCAGCGGGGACCAGAAAAAGATAAACGAATGGAGAAAAGGCCAGGCTCTCGTCAGGACGCGTGAGCGCAGGCCCGATCTTTTAGATGGAGAGGAGACGAGCGAAGATGAAACAGAAGATAAAAGACCTTGAAGCGAAATATACCAGGGAAGAGCTCCCGCAATTCGATATCGGTGACACGATAGACGTACATTTCCGCATTAAGGAAGAGAACAAGATGCGCGTCCAGGTCTTCAGCGGTATCGTTATCGGAAGAAAGGGCTCAGGCCTGCGTAAGACCTTCACTGTCAGAAGGATCTCTTACGGCGAAGGCGTCGAAAGGGTCTTTCCCGTTAACTCGCCGCTCATAGACAAGATCGAGGTCCGGAAGAAGGGAAGGGTCAGGCGCGCCAAGCTTTATTACCTGAGGGGCAAGAAAGGCAAGAAGGCTACCAAGGTCAGGGAAAAAGTTGCCCATAAAAAAGAGACCGAATAACGGGATAGACGTACTTTATTACGAGAAGAAGGCCTCGGAATCGGGTTTTGGACGCGTTGCCGGCATAGACGAAGCCGGCAGGGGCCCTTTGGCGGGGCCCGTCGTTGCCGCCGCCGTGGTTCTCAGCGGGACCGATTTCACCGAGAGGATAGACGACTCGAAAAAACTGACCGCGCGCATGAGAGAACGCGCCTTTTTAGAGATACTGGACCGCTGTGAAGTGGGCATCGGTTCCGCGAGCGTGGAAGATATAGACCGGATCAACATATACAACGCCACGCTGCTTGCCATGGAACGCGCCGTAAGTGAGCTGGATGAGAAGCCGGACCACCTCCTGATAGACGGGAGGATGGACGTAAGATTGCCGCAGTCCAGGACATATCTTACGCACGGGGAAGCGAGAAGCATGTCGATCGCGTGCGCTTCCATCATAGCCAAGGTGTTCAGGGATCGGCTCATGCTGGAAGAAGATCGCAGGTACCCGGATTACGGGTTCCGGAGGCACAAGGGATATGGGACGAGGGAACATCTGAAGGCTATAGAAAAACACGGTCTATGCCGGATCCACCGGCGGACTTTCGGCCCCTTCGGGGATAAGAGCAAGAGGTCGGCAAAAGAAAGGGAGTAAAAAGTATGGGGTACAGTTATGATCTTAAAGTCGCTTCCGGGGTCAAGCTCAGGAATATCGAGGACGTCGCGAAAAAAGCCGGTATAGCTTCAAAGCACCTTTCCAAATACGGTAAGTACGTGGCGAAAGTCTCGGCCGAGATCCTGGCCGGTCCGTTGAAAAAGAAAAAAGACGGCAAGCTCGTGCTGGTGACTTCTATCACCCCGACGCGGTTCGGTGAGGGAAAAACGGTGAATACGATAGGCCTGTCCATGGCCCTCAACCGGATCGGAAAGAGATCGATATGCTGTATCCGCCAGCCATCCCTCGGGCCGACCTTCGGGATAAAAGGCGGCGGCGCGGGAGGAGGATATTCGCAGGTCCTCCCGGCGGAAGTCGTGGACCTGGGCCTTACGGGCGATTCGGACGCGGTGACCAATGCCCAGAACCTCTGCGCGTCCTTCGCGGACAACAGTCTTTTCTGGGGGAACCCGCACGGTTTCGGCAAGGATGGCGTTACCTGGAGAAGGGTGCTCGACATCAGCGACAGGGCCCTGAGGAACGTTGCCGTCGGCGGCGGCGGAAAACTGAACGGCGTCAGCAGAAAGACCGGCGTGGACATCACTCCCGCGGGTGAGTGCATGGCGGTCCTCTCGATGGCTGAAAGCCTGAAAGACCTCCGCGCGCGCCTGGGGCGGATAGTGGTGGGATTCAGCAAGGAGGGCAGACCCGTGACCGCCGACGATATCAAAGCGGCGGGGGTCATGGCGGTGCTTATGAAGAAAGCGCTCGATCCTAATCTGATGCAGACAATAGAGCATACCCCTTGTTTTATCCATACCGGTTCCTTTGCCAATGTTTCTCACGGGTCGAGTTCCGTGATAGCCGAGAAGATGGCCCTCAAGCTGTCCGATTACGCGGTCGTTGAGAGCGGCTTCGGCGTGGACCTTGGAGGGGAAAAGTTCATTGATATTAAATGCCGGCAGAGCGGGATAAGGCCGGATGTGGCCGTTATCAACTGTTCGGTCCGAGCTCTTAAGATGCACAGCGGTGATTTCAGCTCTAAAGGCCCCTCTCTTCCATCGGAACTCAAGAAGGAGAACCTTTCGGCCGTGGACAGGGGATGCTCTAACCTGGAGAAGCAGGTGGAGAACCTCAAGATGTTCGGCGTGCCTATAGTCGTCTGTGTGAACAGGTTCGAGAACGATACCAAGAAGGAGTTGGACGTCGTAATGAGGCGCGTGGATGCCCTCGATGTGCAGGGCGTGGCGATAAGCGAGATCTACAAAAACGGCAGCAAAGGCGGCACGGAACTGGCCAGGACCGTCATGAAAGCCTCAAAACAAAAATCAAAATTAAGGTTCCTGTACCCCGTGGACATGAACCTCAAGAGCAAGATAGAAAGGATAGCCAAGTCGATGTACGGGGCCAGCGAGATCAAATATTCCGAACAGGCCCAGACGGAAATAAGAAGGATCGAAAAGGCGGGGCTGGACCAGTTGCCCGTATGCATGGCCAAGACGCATCTTTCGCTTTCTAACAACCCGAACAAAAAAGGACGTCCCAGGGGTTTCAAGCTGACGGTCGACAGCGTGGACCTCGCCAACGGCGCGGGTTACGTGGTCGTCAGGTGCGAAGGGGTGAACACGATGCCGGGATTGCCGAAGGTCCCGCGCGGGACGGGGATCGACATTGACGTCAAGACCGGCGAAATAAAGGGGCTGTTGTGAGCAAAGAGGATAGTTTCTTGAAAAAGACCGTCGAAGAATATCTTGTGGAACTTTCCCGGCGGAGCATAGTTCCCGGGGGAGGCAGCGCGTCGGCCCTGGTTGCCGCCATCGGAGCGGGGCTCAACCTCATGGTCATTAATTACAGCGTCAAAGGCGAGGGTTCAGACGCTGTGTCCCAGGGTCTGGTCGCCGCCAGGGAAAGACAAAAAGAGTGCCTTGAGCGCCTTTCAGGGCTGGTCGACGAGGACTGCAGGGTGTTCCGCGAGCTTATGGAAGCCGTCAAGGCAGGAGCCGACACTCAGGAAAAATACTCGGCGGCCGCCAATGTGCCGATGAGGATCTGCCGGGAATGCCACATATCCATGGATATCTCAGCTCATCTTCTGGATACCGGCAATACGAACCTGGTGACGGACGTAGGCGGCGCGGTCTATCTTCTGAGGGCGGCGTTCTATTCGGCACGGCTTAACGCGGAAGTCAACATGATGAAGATCAAAGACTGGGATTTTGTCGAACGCGCCATAAAAACGCTCAATGATATGCGGGTCGATGTGGAGAATATCGACAGGGAAGTGCGGATACGACTTAGTAAAATGGACCTGGGGGAGTAGACAGTGCAGCTGGTTAACGGTAATGAAATAGCTGACCGGATCAAACTTTCGGTCAAAGAAAAACTGACGACCTTGAGCTCTTCGGTCGGGAAAGGGCCCAAGCTTGTCTCGGTCATGGCCGGGGACGACGAGGAAGCCAAGATCTACATGAACATGCAGAAAAAGGCCGCGGAAGAGGTAGGCATAAAGTTCGCCACCCACAGGTTGAAAGGTGACATATCGCAGGAAGATCTCGTAAAAGAGATAGCGAAGCTGAACGATGACAGGGAAGCGACCGCTATTATCGTTCAAAAACCCCTTCCTGAAGGGATCGATCATGACAGGGTGGTCGCCAGCGTAGCCCCTGGGAAGGACGCCGAAGGCATACATCCGTACAATCTGGGCAGGATATTGAGGAGGGAAGCGGATATAGTCCCGTGCACGCCGGGAGCCGTAATGAAGATATTACGCGTGCATAAGATAGACCTTTACGGCAGGGAGGTCGTGATAATAGGGCACTCCGCCATTATCGGGAAACCGCTCAGCCTCATGATGCTGAACGAGATGGCCACGACAACGGTATGTCACATCGCCACTTGCGATAAGGGCCATCTCATCGGCCACGCTAAGGAAGCGGATATCCTGGTGGTCGCTGTCGGCAAGGCCGGCATGGTGCGCGGCGACTGGGTCAAGGAAGGCGCCGTCGTGATCGATGTCGGCATAAACAAAGTGGGGGGCAGGATCGCAGGGGACGTGGAATTTTCGGAGGTTTCAAAGAAAGCGTCCATTATCACCCCTGTGCCGGGCGGCGTAGGGCCGGTAACGGTGTCAATACTCATGCGTAATGTCCTGAGAGCGTACAGAACTCAAAACGTAAAAGGTTAGAACGGGTTTTTTTGAAGATGGGAAGGATATCGTTAGAATTGGTTCCTCGCAGCGTGGGATCTTTTGCGGCTGAGCTGGAGCTGGCAAAGGAACGGTTCCGCTGCATCGATACTTTGAACATACCGGACATACTCAAGTTCGACGTGCGTATCCCGGAGGCCTGCGAGGTAGCCGTTTCTTATTACGAGAACGTGATACCGCATATCCGCGCGGTCTCGATCAATAAAGAAAAACCGTTCTCCTATAAAGACTTCTTTATCGCGAAGAACATACGGGAAGTGCTTGTGGTCCTGGGAGACAATCCCGAGATAGTTTCAAAAAGCGACAACCCCTGTACGTCGCTGGAACTGATAGCGAAGATCAAACGCGAGATGCCCGGCTTGAAGGTGTACGCGGCTATAGACCAGTGGAGGACCACCCTGGAGGAAGAACTGGCGTATGTCAGGGAGAAGGTGGACGCCGGGGCGGACGGGTTTTTCACCCAGCCCTTTTTTGATGTTGGGCACATGGAGACCTGGGCGAAAAGGCTCCCTGACACACAGGTTTTCTGGGGGGTGGCGCCGGTGATCAGGCTATCGTCCAAACACTATTGGGAAACGAAGAACAATATAGTATTTCCCGAAGATTTTGAATGCACGATGGACTGGAACAGGAATTTCGCCAGGAGAGTGATGAGTTGGACGGAAGCGGATAACTTTCATATGTATTTGTGTCCCATAACGGTGGATTTCGTGGATTATCTTACGGGTATTGTCTGATGGAAAAGGTCACGATACTGGATTTCAAGAAAAAGAAAAAGAGCGGCGAGAAGATAACGATGCTCACCGCTTATGACTGTCCCATGGCCCGGGCGGTGGACAGCGCCGGGATAGACGCGGTACTTGTCGGGGATTCCGTGGGCATGGTAGTGCTGGGTTATGATTCGACCGTCCCGGTGACGATGGACGAGATGATCCACCACTGCAAGGCCGTGAGAAGGGGCGTAGAACGCGCTTTTTTGATAGGGGATATGCCGTTTTCGTCTTACCAGGCGAGCGACGAGGAAGCCGTACGCAACGCCTGCCGGTTCGTCAAAGAGGCAGGGTGCGAAGCCGTAAAGCTCGAGGGAGGACGGGAGGTGGTCTCGCGTGTCGCGACGATCGTGAACGCGGGAATACCCGTGTTGGGGCATATCGGCCTTACCCCGCAGAGCGTTTCCAAGCTGGGCGGTTACAGGGTCCAGGGGAAAGACGCCGCGTCCCGCGCGCGTCTGGTCAAAGACGCGCTTTTCCTGGAGAAAGCCGGATGTTTCGCGGTAATACTGGAGTGCGTTCCGAAGGACTTTGCCAGGAGGATCACCAGCAGACTGAAGATACCCACGATCGGGATAGGCGCCGGGCCCTATTGTGACGGCCAGGTGCTCGTGACGCACGATATGATAGGTTATTTCGACAGGTTCGTCCCGAAGTTCGTCAAGCGGTACGCGCAGGTGAACAAGGACATGTCCGATGCGATCAGGGCGTTCAAGGCCGAGACGGAATCGGGCTCTTTTCCCGATGACGAACACTCGTTCCAGTAAAGACAGAGAACAGAGGACAGAAAACAGATAACAGAGAACAGTGACAAGTAACAAGGATAAAGGATAAAGTAACAAGTATCAAGTGTTGAGTTGTGAGT
>CAYPCX010000002.1:0-229015 GCA_964409365.1 uncultured Planctomycetia bacterium
GACGGAGACGGTGGGGGTAAGCTTCGCGAAGGGCCAGGAGGATCTTGTAAGCGGCCAGTACACGACAACATCCACCAATGACAGCGATTGGGGGATATTGCAGGACCAGACGACGGTAGGGGTAAGCTACCAGAAGGGCGATTCTACCAAGATAGGATCCAGGTACACGACAACAGCTACGGTCGACGGCACCTGGGGGATCATCACTGAGACGGAGACGGTGGGGGTAAGCTTCGCGAAGGGCCAGGAGGATCTTGTAAGCGGCCAGTACACGACAACGTCCACTAATGATAACGACTGGGGTATATTGCAAAACCAGACGACGGTCGGCGTCAGCTACCAGAAGGGCAACACGAGCCTGATAGGGTCAAGGTATACCACGACCGCGACAGTTGACGGCACCTGGGGAATAATCACGGCGACAGAGACGGTAGGCATAAGTTTCGCGAAAGGTAATCCCGACCTTATCAGCGGCAAGTACACTACAACGTCCGCTAATGACAATGACTGGGGCATACTCCAGGACCAGACGACGGTAGGGGTGAGCTACCAGAAGGGCGATTCTACCAAGATAGGATCGAGGTACACGACAACGGCAACGGTGGACGGCACCTGGGGAATAATCACGGCGACAGAGACGGTAGGCATAAGTTTCGCGAAGGGTAATCCCGACCTTATCAGCGGCAAGTACACTACAACGTCCACTAATGACAATGACTGGGGCATACTCCAGGACCAGATGACGGTAGGCGTAAGCTACCAGAAGGGCAACTCGAGTCTCATCGCGTCAAGATACACGACGACAGCCGATGTTGACGGCACCTGGGGAATAATCACGGCGACAGAGACTGTAGGTGTCAGCTTCGCCAAGGGCAATCCCGATCTTATCAGTGGCAAGTACACGACAACGTCTGTCAATGATAATGATTGGAGCATACTCCAGGACCAGACGACGGTAGGCGTAAGCTACCAGAAGGGTAACTCGACGTATATAGCCAGCGAGTATACAACAACGGCAACAGTGGATGGTACATGGGGAATAATCACCCAGACAGAGACGGTAGGCATAAGTTTCGCGAAGGGCAATCCCGATCTTATCAGCGGCAAGTACACGACAACGTCCACTAATGACAACGACTGGGGTATACTCCAGGACCAGACGACGATAGGGGTAAGCTACCAGAAGGGCAACTCGACGTATATAGCCAGTGAATATACGACAACGACAACGGTAGACGGCACCTGGGGCATCATTACAGAGACAGAGACGGTCGGCATCAGCTTCGCGAAGGGTAATCCCGACCTTATCAGCGGCAAGTACACTACAACGTCCACTAATGACAGCGACTGGGGCATACTACAGGACCAGATAACAGTGGGCGAAAGCTACCAGAAGGGCAACTCAAGTCTCATCGCGTCAAGATACACGACAACCGCGACAGTTGATGGCACCTGGGGAATTATCACGGAGACGGAGACGGTCGGCATAAGCTTCGCGAAGGGTAATCCCGATCTTATCAGCGGTAAATATACGACAACGTCCACGAACGATAACGACTGGGGCATACTCCAGGACCAGATAACGGTAGGCGTGAGCTACCAGAAGGGTAACTCTACATATATAGCCAGCAAGTATACGACGACAGCGACAGTCGATGGGACATGGGGAATCATCACGGAGACGGAGACCGTCGGCATAAGCTTCGCCAAGGGTAACCCGGATCTTATAAGCGGCAAGTATACGACAACGTCAACCAATGACAACGACTGGGGCATACTCCAGGACCAGACGACGGTGGGGGTAAGCTACCAGAAGGGCAACTCAAGTCTCATCGCGTCGAGATACACGACGACCGCCAACGTTGACGGCACCTGGGGAATAATCACCCAGACGGAGACAGTCGGCGTAAGCTTCGCCAAGGGTAACCCGGATCTTATAAGCGGCAAGTATACGACAACGTCCACTAATGACAACGACTGGGGGATACTCCAGGACCAGACGACGGTAGGCGTAAGCTACCAGAAGGGCAACTCGAGTCTCATCGCGTCGAGATACACGACAACCGCGACAGTTGACGGCACCTGGGGGATCATCACGGAAACGGAGACGGTCGGCATAAGCTTCGCGAAAGGTAATCCCGATCTTATAAGCGGCAAGTACACTACAATGTCCACTAATGACAACGACTGGGGGATACTCCAGGACCAGACGACGGTAGGCGTGAGCTACCAGAAGGGCAACTCGACGTATATAGCCAGCGAATACACGACAACGGCAACGGTGGACGGCACCTGGGGAATAATCACCCAGACGGAGACAGTCGGCATAAGCTTCGCGAAAGGTAATCCCGATCTTATAAGCGGCAAGTACACTACAATGTCCACTAATGACAATGACTGGGGCATACTCCAGGACCAGACGACGGTAGGCGAAAGCTACCAGAAGGGCAATTCGACCCTTATCGCATCCAGATACACAACGACAGCAGACGTGGACAATACCTGGGGGATAATACAGTCGACAGAGACCGTCGGCATAAGCTTCGCCAAGGGTAACCCCGATCTTATAAGCGGCAAGTACACGACAACGTCAACCAATGACAACGACTGGGGCATACTCCAGGACCAGACGACGGTGGGGGTAAGCTACCAGAAGGGCAACTCGACGTATATAGCCAGCGAGTATACGACAACGGCCACGGTGGACGGAACGTGGGGCATCATCACGGCGACGGAGACTGTGGGCATAAGCTTCGCTAAAGGCAATCCCGACCTTATAAGTGGCAAGTACACTACGACGTCCACTAATGACAGCGACTGGGGCATCCTCCAGGACCAGATGACGGTCGGCGTGAGCTACCAGAAGGGTAATTCAAGTTTCATCGCGTCAAGGTACACGACGACAGCGACAGTGGACGGCACCTGGGGCATTATCACCGAGACGGAGACTGTGGGCATAAGCTTCGCCAAGGGTAATCCCGACCTTATCAGCGGCAAGTACACTACGACGTCCACTAATGACAATGACTGGGGCATCTTGCAGGATCAGACAACGGTCGGCGAGAGCTACCAGAAGGGCAACTCAAGCCTGATAGGGTCAAGGTACACGACGATCGCGGCAGTCGACGGCACCTGGGGCATCATCACGGAGACGGAGACGGTCGGTGTAAGTTTCGCGAAGGGCCAGGAAAACCTGGTCAGCGGTAAGTACACGACAACATCCGTTAACGACAACGACTGGGGGATACTCCAGGACCAGACGACGGTCGGGGTAAGCTACCAGAAGGGTAATACGACCCTTATCGCATCAAGGTACACGACGACGGCGACAGTGGACGGCACCTGGGGCATCATCACGGGGACTGAGACAGTCGGCATAAGCTTCGCGAAGGGCCAGGAAACTCTGGTCAGCGGCCAGTACACGACAACGTCCGTTAATGACAGCGACTGGGGCATCCTCCAGGACCAGACGACGGCGGGCGTGAGCTACCAGAAGGGTGATACGAGCCTGATAGGGTCAAGGTATACGACGACCGCCACAGTCGACGGCACCTGGGGCATCATCACGGGGACGGAGACGGTCGGCATAAGCTTCGCTAAGGGGCAGGAAAACCTTGTCAGCGGTAAGTATACAACAACGTCTGTTAACGACAGCGACTGGGGCATACTCCAGGACCAGACGACGGCGGGCGAGAGTTACCAGAAGGGCAACACGAGCCTGATCGGGTCAAGGTATACAACGACCGCCACAGTCGACGGCACCTGGGGCATCATCACGGGGACTGAGACTGTCGGTGTAAGTTTTGCGAAGGGACAGGAAGACCTTGTAAGTGGCAAGTACACGACGACGTCCGTTAATGACAGCGACTGGGGGATCCTACAGGACCAGACGACGGCGGGCGTGAGCTACCAGAAGGGCAACACGAGCCTGATAGGGTCAAGGTATACAACGACCGCCACAGTCGACGGCACCTGGGGCATCATCACAGGGACGGAGACGGTCGGTGTAAGTTTCGCGAAGGGCCAGGAAAACCTGGTGAGCGGTAAGTATACGACGACTTCGCTTAACGACAGCGACTGGGGGATCCTCCAGGGCCAGACGACGGTAGGTGAAAGCTATCAAAAGGGCAACTCGACCTTGATCGCCAGCAACTATACGACAACGGCGGCGGTTGACGGCACCTGGGGAATTATTACGGCCACGCAGACGGTGGGCATCAGTTACGCCAAGGGTAATTCTACACTCATAAGCGGTAATTATACTACCGACTCCGTCAATGACAGCGATTGGGGCATACTCCAGGACCAGACGACGGTCGGCGTGGGTTACCAGAAAGGAAATTCAACGCTTATAGCCAGTGAATATACGACAACGGCGACGGTGGACGGCACCTGGGGCATTATCACCGAGACAGAGACAGTGGGCGTAAGTTACGCCAAGGGTAATAAGAGCCTTATCAGAGGGGTTTATACGACGACTTCGATCAATGACAATGACTGGGGGATCCTCCAGGACCAGACAACGGTCGGCGTGAATTACCAGAAAGGCAATACGACACTTATAGCCAGTGATTATACCACCATAGCGGACGTGGACGGCACCTGGGGAATAATCACCGCGACGCAGACGGTAGGCATCAATTACTCGAGGGGTAACCGGGACTATATAAGCGGAAAATACACCACCGACTCGATCAACGACAACGATTGGGGTATCCTCCAGGACCAGACGACAGTAGGAGTAAGTTATGCCAAGGGTAATTCCACCCTTATTACGAGTGAATACACGACGACCGCGACGGTGGACCCGGTCTGGGGGATCATCACGGCGACGCAGACGGTAGGCACCAGTTACGGCAAGGGCGACACGAACATCATAACCGGCCGTTATACGACGGACGCGACCAACGACGGCGACTGGGGGATCCTCCAGGACCAGATAACCGTCGGCGAATCCTATAATAATGTCGGGGTGACCGGGGTATATACCACGGTAGTTACCGAGATAGACGCGGACTGGGGCGTCATACAGAAGGACCAGACCGTGGGGGTGAACTACAAGCAGGGGCACGTGACCGGCGGGTATACCACCGACAAGGAGTACGACGATGACTGGGGCATCCTCGAGTCACAGCTTACTTACGGGCTTTCCCACTTGAAGGATGCGCCGGACAAGATGAAAGGTTCGTACACGACGACGACGACGATCGACGAATGGGGATTCATCCTCGGCTCGGTGACATCGGGCGAGTCTTATAACAAGGGTGACTCGACCCAGATAAGCGGCGTCTATACCACCGTGAACGTGAACGACGAATGGGGCACGCTCGCCGACCAGACGACGGTCGGGGAGAACTATAAATATGACGGCGCCGTCCAGAAACTTACCGGCATATACACGACGACCGCTGAAGTGATAGACGAGGACTTCGGGATCCTGCTCGAGACACAGACGGTGGGTGAAGGCTACCGGAAGGACGGGACGCTCACCTCGGTCTACACGACGGTCACTAATTATGATGACACGTTCAGCCAGACGATCCGTTCCGAGACGGCAGGGGAGAACTATGACTGGACCGTCTGGGACGCGCACGGGATCAGGGTGGTAAGCGGAAGGTACACCACGCTTTCAGAGGAAGCGGATTACGGGGCGTGGGGTGACATGCTGAAATCCGTGACGGTCGGCGAGTCGATAAGAGACGACAGCGTGACCGGCATATATACGACGGTCAATACCTACGAAGACGGTATCACCATAACGGGCATCACCGGCGGCACTTCATATAAATACGGTGAAAAGACCGGCGGGTATACGACAACGAACTACTACGACGAGTGGGGACAGACGACGCATTCGATCAATGTAGGGAATACCGGCAAGATGATAACCCCGACGGCAGGCGAGAGATATTACGACCTGAGGAGCGAATATAGCACCGTCACTTACATGGACGACTGGGGCGATTCCGAGACGAGTGACAGCGAAGGAACGAAATACAAGTTCGGCATGTGGCTGGAAAAATATACCAGCCATACGGATTATGACGAAGGGGTAAGCACCTATAGCAAGACCGAAGGCACGAACAGGTTCGGTAATATCCTTACGTACGTGTCCGAGACATGGTTCGACCAGTACGGCGGTACCGATCTTACCGTTACCGCTAACGATGACACCGTGAGAGGCATCTACACGTCCGAGACCTATTACGTAGACGACCCGAACAGCATTTACCCGCAGGACAAGCTCATAGATTACGTGATCACCGACAACACGGAAGACGATATCCTCGAAGACGGGGCGGAAAGGGTAAAGACCATATACGTCTACACGACGTACACGGAATATGAGAATTACCAGACGCAGGAAGGGCCTCATACCGTTTCGGCCATGTGGTACACGAGGCAGAACGAGACAGGGTTCAACGATTCGCGTAACACGTTCACGTATTATAAGGACCACAACCTTATCGCGAACGACGCCCAGGAACGAGTGATAGATTACACACTGGCGGACAACTCGAAAGAAGATATTGTCCTGGGAGGCCCCGCGCGCGTGACAACGTCATATACATGGGGAGAGGAGGACGTGGAAGGGGATGACGGTTACACCAGAAAAGCAAGCGTTATGGATTCCACCCAGGCTGATGATTCCAGGAACACGTTCACGAAATACGAAAGGGATACGCCCACGCCTACGACCGGGTTCTACCAGGACAGGCGCGTGCTGTACACCGAAACGGATGCGAGGTTCGAGGAGATCGCGAAAGGCGGCGCGGAACGGATAAGGACGGATCATTTCTGGGACGGCGTGTACGACGTCAACAGGAGATATTACGACGCCGGCACCGGGACCATCAAGTGGGGCAAGTGGGTAAGCGTCCTCGAACATACGGAAGCGGACGACCTGGTCAATACCAGGACCTATTACACGGACGACCCGTATGATGATGACATAAAGAAGGTGGTCTACGAGTACATCATGACCGACAAGACCGCCAGGGAGAGGGCCAGTTCCGAGTACAGCACTAGCACCAAAGAGACCTGGTACGAGTGGGAGGAAGGCATCGAGACGAAGAACGGTGTTACCAAGAGCGTGGCGGTGATGTCGAGGACAGAAACGTTCGACACGGATAATCCTTCGTTCATCTACGATGAAACGGTCTACACGACGGCCCCGAACGCCGAAAGCGTAAAAGACAGGGTTATAGACTACCGGAAGAACGAAAAAGGCGATTATATCGTCTACACGGACTTCGCGCTCAAGGAAAAGGAAGTTCTGCTGGGCAGCGGAGAGCTTGATACGGTGAGGAAGGACGTCGTATGGAAGACCGAATACCGCAAGGGAGCCAAGGACGGGGCGCTGAGAAGCGTCACCGAGTACAAGGACGACGAGATGTACGCTGAAGCGGTATTCGCCATCAAACCTATGGACACGCGCGTGGTGGACAAGATCACCAATTACAAGCTCGACAGGGTGACCGTGGACAGCGTGCAGACCTACGTATATAAGGTAAGCCCGGGTGAAGTGCCCGACTACGATTACAACGACGACGGCCTCACCGATGAGTACGATTACGACGCCGATTATACCACCGGCGCCATAGTCACAAAGATGGACGCCTGGGGAATATACGACCTGGACTATGTCATTTCGCTCGATCGGTTCGACGTGAAACGGGGCATCAATGTCTATATGGGCGTCAAGTCCGATGAGGTACTCTACCAGTCGGTGGCGTACAGGCGAAGCGGTATAATCGATACCATTACCACTTATTCTTACGCGGCGAACGGTTACACAAGAGAAAGCGCAGAGCAGGACCGCATTTATGATGCCGCCCTGGAGGTAAGAAGACTTTTGACCGAGATGTCCTATACCGGCTACGCGGGCGACGAGAAGATCACGGGCCGCACGGCTTATGAACGCGACGGCACTACGGTCGCCAGCACCACCAGCTATACGTATGACGCGAGCGGCAACATGCAGGAATCCAGGCTCAAGGTCACGCTCGGCAACGACCTGGTCGTCCTCTTGAGCAAAACGGAGTACAAAGGTGACGAGGGCGAGGAGCAGGTGGACAGGATATATCATTATGAACCCATGCCGGGCGGGGATCTTCTTTCCACGGAAGAGTATGTATACGACACGAATACGGCCGCGCTTCTCAGGACGGAAACATACGACACGATGAACATACTCCAGGAAGTCCGCAAGTACGGGGAACTCGCCATAGACGGCAGCGGCCAGCCTTCCGGGACGCCGATCCAGGGCGAGGAAGTGATAAAAGAGATCTCGAGTTACTACATGGACGGTACACTGAAGACCCGGACCAAGTACACGTATGATAATTACGCCATAGACTTCACTGAAGCCGTTGACGGGTCCGGGGAACGCATGATCTACACCGAGTATTTCGGCCCCGAGGCGGACGAGCGCGTCCTGTGGTCGGTGAACCACGAGACCGAGACAAGGACGGAGTACATTTACGACGATCCCGCGGGCTATGAGTGCGAGGGAGACGCTCCGCTCATAAGGAATGATATTTATGAAAAGGATGAAGAAAGCGTCGTAAGCGGCGTATATTCCACTCTTGTCCAGCAGAGCTATTTCGTCGGTTCACGCGGCCTCGAGAACAGGGATTATTCAGACCAGATAGAACCCGACGGCACCAAGGCGAGCTGGACAAAGTATTTTTACGGCGCGTACCAGGCGGACGGCAGCTATACCACGGTCGCGGCGGCGGATGCAGGTAAGTATGATCCGCTCAGGCGCACGGACTTCCATTATTACTATTACGACCCAGATCCCGAGCAGCAGATACTCGGGCCGCTGTCGACGGCCACGTTCTATAAGGGATATAAAGGCGCCGAGGAAAGGGATTTCGCGAGGACCTACGAGCTCGACGGGGTAACGGTGAAAGAGACCATCACTTACGTGTATGACGAGTTCGGCGCGCTGGACAAAGTGATAAACACGGTAGGTAAATCCCAGATAGTGGCTTCCGAGACGGATTATATCGGCATCAAGGGGAAGGAAAAGGTGAACACCGTGACCACGTACGCGCCCAGCGGGACCGCCGGACTGTATCCCCCGGGAATGACGCTCGATGTGAACGGCGACGGTTTCATTGACGACCTGGACGTGTATCTCCTCAACCGGAGCATAGAGACGAACCTCGACGTCAACGGCGACGGCCGGTACGACTACAGCGATATAGAGGTAGTAAATACTATTATAGACGCCCTTACCTTCGTGGGGGACGAAGAGGAGCTCCTGGAAAACGGTATCTATAACGCGGATATCAACGGCGACGGCGAACTGGAAGAATGGGAACTGGACGAGATGAGGGCGCACCTTGCGAACCTGGCGGATGTTTACATGGACGGGGAATTCGACGGCCGCGACATGGACGCTATCCAGGGCGTGATAGATTTTCTGCGGAACTTCGATTCGGACGGCGACGGCGAAAGCGACCAGGACGAATATATCAACGGGAGCGATCCGTTCAACCCGCATTCCAATTCCGGGGCTTCGCTTCTTGAAGGGGTCAATCTGGACATCGCCACCGTGGAAGCGATAAAGGACTTCTTCGCCTCCGGCGAGTACACAAGCGGGACTTACGGCATATCCGGCGGGGCCAGTATGGCCGTCCAGGAAGACGGGGCGGTCATCGTTACCACTTCCGGCGGGGCCCGTTTCGAGATATTGCCCCCGGGCACTCTCGGAGGAGTGCTTGGCGGCGGCGGTGAAGGGACGGAAGGCGCCGGTGTCATCGGAGGCATCCTTCCGCTTGAGCTCGTGGACCTTGTCCTGGATTTCGTAACGGACAGGGCTCCCGAGACCTCCCAGGATGTGGCAAGTGCGGTGGCGGCTTTCCTGCAGGACGTCAAAGACGTATATGACGGCGTTTATACCAGCGAGGGATTACAATCCGCGGCCGATATCATGGAGACGTACAATCCCGTCATGCTTACGACCGGCGGCATAAGCGCCGTAAGTTCCTGGCTCGTGAGCCAGGGCGCGAAGATAGTGAACTGCGCCGCGAAAGCGCTGGCAAGTTACTTTGCGATGAAAGCCCGGAGGGAAACCGCGGAAGAAGTAGCAAGCGTGGCCATCATAGAGGATATACTTACCGGCGTCATTACGGACGGGACGACGGGGGACCTTGCCACTTCGATGTACGCGGTGGCGCGATTGAGCGAGATCGAGGGAGTAACGCTTATCGGTATCCAGGCGGATATGGAGTCCATCTCCTTACTGAAGCCGCCGTTCATAGCCGTCATGGAAGAGGACGGGGCGAACCATTTTGTCCTCGTGAAGAGATTTACGGATACGGCGGTCATATATGAGTCCGACGGCAAGATCGTTACTGAGACAAAAGAAGGATTCGAGGACGCCTTCGGCGGTATGGCGCTCGTTCCGCAGACCACTCTTGAGAATATTTCCCTCGGTGACAAGACCGTTGTGGAATTCGTCTCGGGTTCCGAGATCGGCTTTACCCGGGGTAGCGACGGCAGCATTCTCGACATAACGATAAACGCGCTCAGCGGGGATACCGAAGAAGGGCTCCTGGGCGATCTTCTCGCTACCGCCATGGGGATCAAGACAGACCAGGAACTCTTTATAGCGGAACTCGAGAGGCTCAGGGCCAACGCCGCCATGACCCAGGTGGCGAACGCGATCGACAGCCGTCTGGAAGAATGCGAAGCGGATAATGCCGAGCTCATGAACTTCATAGAGTCATTGAACACTTTCCTGGCCGTAAGCGAAGGCGATTACACCTCGGCCCAGGATGCCGCGGACCGGGCGGAAGAGATAACGGCGGACGTTTCCGCCCTCAGGACATATATCTACACTACGAAGGCCCAGGCGGCGAACGACACGATAAGGGACCTCAAGGCCAAGATAGAAGATTGCCTGGAGAAGAAACGCCAGATGGAAGTGCTTTATTATGAACTCGAACGCCTGCCTTACAAGGTGAGCGCGGGAGAGTCGACGGTCCTGGACCAGATCCAGACGCAGGCTATCATCGTATCCAGCCTTATCAGGGAAGCCGGGAACGCCGTGTCCGGGATAGCGGCGCTTGCCGAGGCGATAGCCGACACTGACGGGGACGGGTACAGTGACGGCGAGGAGAGCGAGGCAAAGACGAACGCGATGGACTATAACGACACGCCCGCGAGTACGCAGGACACGGACGGTGACGGCTACAGCGATTCGCTGGAGATCCTGAGCTCCTCCGACCCGTATGACGAGGACATCGATCCCGAGACCGTAGCCGGTTATGATCTCGAGATGAACTGGCGGACCGATTCCGACGGGGACGGGGCCCCGGACTGGATAGAGATGATAGTAGGCACGGAAACCGGTTCGACCGATACCGATAATGACGGTTTCACGGATTATGAAGAGATGAGATTACAGACCGATCCGAACGATCCCGCGGATAAACCCGCTTCGGAAGCGATGAAGGAGCTCGTACACACCCCGACATGGAGCGTCGGGATGCTTTCGCTGGAGGCGTTGGAGAAAGCCGACATAAACTCGGACGGTTCGCTCGACCTCGACGACATCATTACCTTGAGCAACCTGATGGCCAACTTCGCCGACCTTAACGGCGACAGAAAGCTTAACAGCGACGATATTGCACGCATGGAGAACATAATACGTTTCGCGGCTATGGGCATAAGCCTCAAGGATATAGAAAGGGCGGACCTGACCGGACCCACAGGAGAGCCGGACGGCACTGTAGACGAATTGGACCTGGCGGCCATAAATGAAGGCGTGAATTATTACAAGGACATCAACGGCGACGGCAAGGTGGACCAGGATGACGTGACGCTGGTGACCGAAATGGCGGCCCTCGGGCTTACCGTCGCGGACTTAGAGGGTTCGGACGTGGACGGCGACGGGTTCGTGACCGACGCTGACCTCGAGATGGTCGAACGCACGGTCAGCTTCTACTCCACGATCTCGGCCTCCTATACGTACGAAGCCTGGCAGCACATGGAATACATGGACAAGGTGATCGAGTACCTCGAACTCAGCGACGTCCTCTTTGACGGAAGCGTGGATCGTCTGGATATAAACAACGACGGTGAGGTAGATATCCTGGACATGAACGAGCTGGACAGGCTCCTGGGCCTCCTGATCGACGTGAACGACAACGACATGGTCACGAGAGCCGACGGGGACAGGATACTCCAGATCATAGGAGAGGACAAACTGGAGCAGCTCATAACGGCCGAGCAGATCGCGCGGGCGAACGTCAACGGTGAAGGCGGGGTATCGCTGTATGATTATGAGCTTATAAAGGACCTTTATGACAGGCTGCGGGAAGGCGACATAGACGGGAGCGGCACCGTGGATACCGATGATATCACGGCCATGCAGAACATCATCCAGTACAACCAGACCCGCGAAGAGTGGGGCATTACTACGGAGAACATGGAAGACGCCGACCTCAACAATGACGGCAAGGTCGACTCGGCGGACCTCACCCTGTATCAGAACGCGTACCAGGTACTGTACTCATCCGTTACCGTAAAACGGGAAGGCGCTAACTTTACATACCCGGCGGCCGATTTCAATTATGACGGCAAGGTCGACTCCTTTGACAGGGAATATCTGAAGCTGATGATCGATAAGATAAAAGACCCGACAGACGAGATCACCAACGAGAAATGGGCGGAGCTCGTTTACTATGTCAAACTCACGGACTTCACCGGCGACCATTTGATAGACGAGGATGATAAGGAAAGGATCACCAGCACGATGGACATGTTGAAGGACGTGGACGGGAACAGCGTGATAGGCGATGACCTTTACACGTTCGACGAAGGAACGGGTACCATCGTCGAAGGCAGCAATTTCGGCATCGCGGATGACCTGGACAGGATAAAGCTCATAATAAGCCAGGAAGAGTATTATTTCACCAACGGCGAGATAGAGATGGCCGATGTCGCCGGCGGCAGCGATCCGTCCATACCTTACGGCGGGCCCGACGGCGCGGTGGACGCGCAGGATGACATAGCCTTCCGCGACGCCATCAAGAACTACCTATGGCGTGACCTCAATTCCGACAGGAAACTCGACGAGGACGACCTTGCCCTTATAAACGCGATAGGCCAGTACCAGGAGATGCGGAACGACCTTGGCATGACCGATATCTCTATCTTTGATATCAACGGCGAGGATTCCTACGGAAGGATAATAGGGGACGGCTACATCAACCAGGCCGACGTCGACGCCATGGAACAGCATATCCATAACCTCGTGGATATGGACCAGAACAACACGATAGATTATCTGGACAGGGACGCGTTCTTGGCCGTCACCAGCGCCGCGATCAACGGATATCTCGAGACGTCACTTTTGGGCATTACCTCGGACATGGTAACAGAGGCCGATGTGAACGGTGACGGGCGTATAAGCGGCGCGGACTGGGACCTTGTCCTGGAGGATAACGGCATAAGCGTGGATATCGACGATGACGGAAGCGAATACCCGGCGGACAGCGACGAGGAAAATCTATTCAACATCATTCTCGAATATATCAATCCGCTTAAGATGGAGATGTGCAATGTCAACGGTATCGGTCAGGTGGACCTGAACGACTATGAGTACTTCACGACGAATTTCAGTGACTGCCAGACAAGCGGCGATCTCGGGAAATATGACATAAACGGTGATGACGAGATAACGGCGGACGACCTTTCGGAGCTTGAGCATATAATAACGGATTATATCAATAAGAACATCACCCAGGCCAAATATGACATGTGTGATATCGTCGAGAACGAGCCGGAAGACGTGATCATCATTGACGCCGCCGACCGGGACGCGTTCAAGGCGAGCTACGGCGTTGATATCTGGGGCAACTGCAGCGGCGCCAACCTGGCAAAGCTGGACCTGAACGATGACGGGAACAGGAACAGCGAAGATCTGCAGTTCATGAAGGCGCGTATAACGGAGAGCATGAACATACAGACGTTCAGTGCGACGATCGTGAGCAGGGCGAACGCCAACAAGGACAAGGACGAGTACGGTCTTGACATAGTCGATTCGGACGATTACGAACTCCTGGAATGGGCGCTGAACATCACCGGCAATCTTTATGAGGCGCACGGGGTTGATGCCATTTCCGACATGATCAAGTTCCTAAGCTACAAGGAGGCCAAAGAGATACTCCAGCTGTACGATGTCGAGAACAATAACGGGAGGGTCGACACCGAGAGCGAAAGGCTGCTTTTCGAGACCAGCAACCCGGATATGACCCATCTTGAAGCGCAGGAAAAGATCAACTGGGCCAACCGCAACGGGGTGCTGGACATGCACAAGGTCCGCGCGGATGTCAACGGTGACGGGAACGTCGACAATGACGATCTCAGCGATATGCTCGGGGCGCTCAATGATATATCCGAGTATAATCTCGTGAACGACCTCGATGATAATGACGGTATTCCGATAATAGACGAAAAAGACCTGGAGAAGGTGGTCGAGATCATCAATTATGTCCAGGAGGGTGTCTTCGGAGGGAACGTTTATATCTATGACGATCAGGGTCAGCCGGTCCTGGTAGGCGTCGGCGACAGGCTGAGCGTGATCTTCAGCGGCAACCTTGACGGAGCGGGAGCGGGAACGGGGATCAACGAGAACGACTTGCTGCTTTTCGATGAATCGCTTTCTTACATAACGGATATATTCTGGACGCCGTCCGAAGAAGGAGAAAACATCATCAACCAGAGCGATGTGGACAAGCTTACCGTCATGGCCGGCCTTGCCGATCTGGGGGTCGATCCCCTGTGGATAACACAGCTCGCGGGTGACATAAACGGCAGCGGCGCAGTCGATTCGCAGGACATAGCGCTCCTGAATGATATCCGGGTGAATCAGTCCAGTTATGACGTCAGCGGGGACGACCTTCTTACCCAGGCGGATGTCAGCCTGGTCAAAGAGATCATGGAAAAGGGCCTGGACGCGGAGACCCTCGACAGGGCCGATATCAATAACGACGGCAAGGTGGACAGGCTGGATTGGCAGGCGTTCGACAACGCGCTCACCCTGGCCACGGGAGTAGACTCGGACGGCGCCCGCGTGGACGGAGTCCTCGGGGCGGACGTGAACGCGGACGGCGTCTTCGACACCCTCGACATGGCAACGTGGATAAGGGGCTACCGGTTCCTTGAAGTGCAGGGTTACCTCGGTGATCACCAGATCGTCATCGACGAGTATCTCTTCGACGTGGTGGACCAGACAGGGCATACCATCCCGGACGGCGTTATAGACGAGAAAGACCGCAAGGCCCTGGCGGACGCGCTCGGGCGGCTGAAGGTGGATATTACCGGCGATGATATGATGACCCAGGCGGACATGGCCAGGGCCGAAGAGCTTATCCAGCTCATACAGTATTATGATGTCGACATCGCTTCTTTAGCTAATGCCGATATCGACGGGGATTATTCGATCACGGCGGCCGACATTACGCTGATCAACAAGGCCATAAGGACGGTAGATGACATAAACGGTGACGGCCGGGTGGACGCGGCGGATGTCCGGAAGGTCCGGGATGTCGTTGATTACATGGAGATACAAAGGGTATACGGGAGTGACATGCCCACCCGGGCGGACGCCAATGGTGACGGACTTGTAAGCGAAGGGGAGAGAAATGAACTGATAGCCGTGATGAACTATTATATCGACGTTACCGGTGACGGGGTGGTGAACCAGGACGATAT
Source organism: uncultured Planctomycetia bacterium (assembly GCA_964409365.1). Lineage (GTDB taxonomy): Bacteria > Omnitrophota > Gorgyraeia > Tantalellales > Tantalellaceae > CAYPCX01. Next base: position 15,736 of record CAYPCX010000002.1, read on the forward strand.
AGACGAGATAACGGACGTCCTTACCTACCTGCGCCTGGACGTGACCACGGAAGAGTTCACGGCGGCCGATCTTGACGGAAACGGCGAAGTGGATGCCGGTGACGTGAACGACATGCAGGAAGCGGTGAGCCTTTTCGCGAAGTGTGATATCAACGGCGACGGCGCCGTCACAACCGCGGACCGTGACGCGGTCGATGATATCAAGAAGTTCATGGAGCGCGCGGCGCTGGATGATCTGCATTACACCATACCGGAGATAGAAGAAGCGGACGTCAATGATGACGGGGTGGTAGATGAGGGCGACGTGGCTGTCATAGACTATTACCTTTCAGGGAAGTTCGATCTCGGCGGGGCAGACGGCGTTTGGGACATCGAGGACGTCAACATCATGAGAAAGATCGTGGAATATTTCAACAAGAAAGTGGATAATCTCGTCCGGCAGTACGCGGACATCGACGGCGACGGCCTCATTACACAGAACGATATATCGCTTCTCAGCGGTTATCTCTCGGACATAGCCAGGGGAGATTTCAAAGGCAACGGCCCCGTAAGCACGGTCACGTATATAGATGAAGGAATCGGAACTAGCAGTATAGACCTCACTGAAAGTAACGCTACTATATCCGAGACGGTCGACGGCGTATATACCACGACGGTCACGACGGACGACCTCGAGATAAAGATAGTTATCAGGGACGACCCGGCGGAAGAGGATCACGGGGAAATACTCGCTGCCAGCGTCTATACGACCGGCGGGATGAAGTCGGTGACCCTCACCGAGGAGAACGTCCAGCTCCTGGGTAACGGCCAGGTGGTCATCGACACCGGCGAAAACACCGTGTTGATCGTGGCCAGGGAAGCGGACGGCGTGATCGACGAATATGACCTGGATAAGATCCAGGAGATCATAGATTTCACCAACTACGACTTTATCTACCGCGTGGAAACGACCATTGATACCGAACCCACGTCCGGGACATATAATGCCGATTACACGACCGGCGCCGATTACACGACCCTCACGGTCTATTATGATGATTCCTCCAGGGACATCATAACCTGGCATAACGGGGACACCATCCTGGACGCAATGTCGGCCGAGTTTACGCTTGTGGACAAGTACGGTGACGAGACCACACAACCGATCGATTCATCGACGTCCAGCCAGACGGAAGAAGGAATAGAAATACACGATATCGCCGGACAAAAGGTGATAATCGGCCTGGATGAGAACGGGGAGATAACGCATCTGGTGCGGGTGAAAAAGATAGAGACGGAATATGAAAAAGTCCTGTGCGGGTATAAGACCGATGCCGAGGGTAACGTCCTGCTTGACGAGGAAGGCAGGGTCATTCCAGATACCGCCGGGGCGATAACGCAGACGATAACCAACTCCGTCATCGTACGCGCCGACATGAATCGCGACGGGTTCGTGACGATCGAGGACAAACAGGTCCTCCAGGCGATACTGGACAAGGCTCTGGACGTGAACGGCGACGGCGACATCTCTTACCTTGATTTTGAGAACATTGGCGCGGTAGTGGAGTCCATAGAGATGAACCTTACCGCGGATGACATCAAGAAAGCGGACATAGACCTTGACGGGGATGTCGACGCCGACGATATCCAGGTGTTCGAGGACCTCTTCGGTGTCCTTACCAGGGCGGACGTGGACGGTGTTCAGGGCGCGACCCAGGCCGATATCGAGTACATCAAAGGCGTATTCCAGTTCGCCGCGGAAAGCGACGAGGTAATATCCAGGGAAGATATAGAGGCGGCGGACATCAACGGCGACGGCAGGGTGACCGCTTCGGACAGGGTGATGCTCCTGGACGTCCTGGAAAAACTGGAAGACCTTAACCAGGACGGCGTGGTCGACGCGGATGACGGCCAGAGGCTCGACGAGATACTCCTGGCCCTCTCGATGGACGTTACAGAAGAGGATATATCATTGGCCGATATAAACGGGGACAACCTGGTAGACCAGGTAGACATAGACCTCCTGGAAGAGGCCATGGCGGTTTATGACAAACCGTTCGTTGACGGTTACCACGTGCTGGACGTCGATAGGAACGGCGATATCAATGAAGCGGATATAGAGGAATTAATAAGCATATATGAGGACGCCGAGGCGATAGGGCAGATGGACCTGAACGAATTCGCCAAATACGACATAAACGATGACGGTCTTATCAGCCAGGTCGACATAGACGAACTGCGCACGGTCCTCGCGGGTTACGTCGACGTGAACGGGGACGGCATCGTGAACACGGACGATTACACGTTCATATATAGGGTCATACAATATCTTTCTTACGGGGTCACGGAATACGAGAAAGAAATAGCCGACCTGAACGGTGACGGACGAGTCACTGCGGATGACGAATCCAGGCTGGACCAGCTGGTTACGGTCTTCGGCAACGGCGACGTGAACACGGACGGGAAGATAAACTGGCAGGACCTGCACGAGCTGGAATACATCCTTGCTTTCCTTTCGAACGTACAGACTTACCTGCCGGAGGTCGTGGAGAGGGCGGACCTTAACCGCGACGGGAACGTCGACGTGAACGACCTTAACCGGCTCGCTATGATAGCGGGCCACTCGGTGGACGTGGACGGGAACGGAAGAGTGGATGCCATGGACGTGACATTGATATACGATATTATCGAAGCCCTCAAGCACGGCATGGACAGGATAGAAGAGCTCGGCCTCAGCACGGATTACACCACGGTCCAGATAATGGAACAGGCTATAGACGTGTTCGCCACCACGGACATAAACGGCGACGGCGTGGTGAACTACCAGGATATACAGCTTTTCACGGATATCATACTCATGATGGACGTTGAAGGCGCCGTATACGACCACGAGATCGAAGCGGCCGACCTGAACGGTGACGGCGTCGTGGACGCGCAGGATGTCAACATCGCCGAATCGGTAATAGATACCGCCACCATAGTGAAGAAAGGGAGCCAGACCTCTCTTAACGACGGTCGGTTCGGTTTTACCGCGCTCGATGACAGCGTGTACGCCCGGGAAGACGGGTCGTACGTCAGATACACTATAGCGAGCACCACGGACTGCAACTATGACCTTGAGCTGGACGTGAGAAGTTACGCGGACCAGGCCCTGCCGTACTCCACTTACGAATATCAGTTCGATATCTACGTGGATAATGCCTTCGCCGGTCGGGTGACGGCCGGCGCGCACCGGGATACGTACCAGACCGGGAGCCTTAATCTCGATATAGAAGCCGGGTCGCACCAGGTCCAGGTCGTGTGGACTAACGCGCCTCACGATGCCGGCGATAACCCGATCTTCAGCGTCCAGATAGGGGAGTTCAGGATGGCGAATACCCGTGACGTGAACGGTACCGGCAGCGTTACGACGGCGGATAAACAGGCCATAAGCAACGTGTATGAGGGCCTTCTTAAGATAGACCTGGACTCGAGCGGACATGTCGACATATATGACAATGACGTGATAGCATCCGTCCTGGAGACCAGCGACGGCGACTCTAACGGCGAGGTAACAAGGGCGGAGTTCCTGGCCGACGGTATCGACGTGGACGGTGACGATGACGTGGATGACGATGATTTTGACAAGCTCAACATGAGCCACGTCCTGGAGCCGGAGCAGGAGGACGACAATAAGATAACGCAGGCCGACGCGGACCTGCTGGAAAGGATAATCCTTTCCATTTATCAGGTAGACCGTTTGAGGGCCAGCGATATCGCCGGTGTGGCCGGCTACGATTCGGAAGGGAACGCCATTATAGAGTACGGGCCGGACGGACAGATAACGGCGATCGACATAGAAGCGGCGGAGATCCTCCTGCAGGGGTTCGTGGACATCAACGGCGACGGTAAGGTGGACGACGCCGACGAAGAGTTCATACAGGACATCATTGATTTCAACCGTTACGCGGTGTCGGAGAACGAATGGCAGACCGCGGATATCGACGACGACCTGGTGGTGGACGAAGACGACGAGGACATGCTCCTGAAGAACCTCGCCCTGTATGACGAGCTTGACGTCAACGACGACGGCGTGACCGACGAAAAGGACCTCGAAGAGATAATCGCCATTTTCGAGATGTTCGAGATCAACGGGAGCATACTGGAAAAAGCCGATCTTAACAACGACGGCAAGGTAGATTCGGAAGACAGGGCCATACTTTCCAGCGCCCTAAAATATTCGCTCGACATAGATGACGACGGCAAGCGTGACCAGGACGATATTTCCATCATGGAAAGCGTGGTGGAGACCAATAGCGACAGGATCGACGCCGAGCTTGACCCGTTATACATCGAAGGGCTTGATATAACCGGGTTGTATTCCACGGGCGAAGAAGCAGGCCAGTTCGACTACCAGAAGGACGGCAAGGTCGACCAATCGGACCTGGACCTTCTCGTGGAAAGCATAAATAACAGCGTGGACGTCAACGGCGACGGCAAAGTGGATATCATCGATATCCATATCGCTTCGCTGGAAGTCGTTCTTTCCCAGTACGAGAAAGCGCTTTTCGGCGGGGAATACACCACTATTACCGCCGATAATATAGCCACGCTGGAAACGATAATACAGATGTATGACGTGAACAAGGACGACATGCTTTCCCAGGCGGATGACGGCATCATCACCGAGATAAACGAGTTCGTGGAGAACAGCCCGCTCTTTACCGCGGATATACTGGAGGCAATAAAAGCCCTGCCGTCGCTTGAAGGAGCCGCGGGCTCCATGGAAGGCGCCTTTACGATAGAAGAGGACCTGACGGAGGGTGCCACGAGCATGTGGGATTTCGTGTCGGGTTCCTGGACCACGGCGGAGGGCGCGCTGCAGTCGCTGGGTTCGAACGCGTACGGTTACGCCAAGACGGGTTACAACAAGTCATGGGAAGACGTCGATATTACCATGAAGTTAAAGTTCTCCAGTTATGAAAAGGACGCCGGCATACTTCTCAGGGCGCAGGATCTCGCCAACTGTTACAGGATAGAGCTCACCGACGGGACGCTTGAATTCCTGGTAATAGAGGACGACGAGATCACGGACCGCCAGTTCGTGCAGGTAGGACAGGCGATACAGAACGACACATGGTACACCCTGGAGGTCAAGAATGAGGGCAACAAGTTCGAGATATACCTGGACGGCAGCCTGAAAATGGTGGCAAGGGACATTGAGAACACCTTCGCCTCGGGCGACGTCTATCTTTACACGGACCACTGCATAACGGCGTACAAGGATATAGCGATAGATACCGTTACTGACCTGAACTATCTGAACGACAGGCAGCTTTTGGACATCGACCTTAACGAAGACAGCCAGGTGGACCATCTGGATTATGCCGTGCTGGACGATCTCATAACGCTTTCCAACAGCGATATAGACGGCGATACCGTGATAACGCAAGATGACAAGACAAAGCTGATGCACGTGAGCAACGTCTCGACCGCCGGGGATTACACCACTGCCATTATCGGCAAATACGACATAACCGGCGACGGCATCGTGGATGTTCTCGATATCAATGAAGCGCAGAGGATGAGGGATTTCACGGACGATGTCCAGAGAGCCACCAGCGAGAACCTCGAGCAGCTTGATTTTGTGGGCGACGACGGGATAAACGCCACGGACAGGTTGTGGGTCGTGGAACGTTTTGAAAATTATCTGGACATAAACGGCGACGGCATAGTGAACGAACGGGACCTCCAGCGTATAGAGAGCCTTGCCAAGGCGCAGCTTCTGGTGATGAGCGTCTGGCCGACCATACAGGACAACGAGGCCCTGCAGGAGAAGGTGAAGAGTTACGTCGATTATGACAACAACGGCATAGTGGACGAAGAAGACGCCCGGCTCCTGACGCTGGTGGTCGAGAACTTTGAAAGGGCGGACCTCAACAAGGACCATCGCGTCGACCAGAGCGACCTTGCCAGGATGCAGTCCATCCTGGACATGCTGTACAGGGTGAACCAGATCAACCCGAGCGATGTCATCAAGGTGGACCTTGTCGGGCAATATAACACCATCACCGACGAATATGCCGCTCCCGACGGGGTGATCGACGAGAACGACCTGAACAAAGCCATGGAAATACTCAACGGGCTTTACGACCCGGGAGCCGACGGGGTGGTAAGCGAAGAGGAAGCGGGCCTCGTATGGAGCGACCTTTCCATGCTGTTCAGGGTGGGCGTGGAAAGCGAGACGCTGGACAACGCGGACCTTAACGGCGACGGCCAGGTCGACGCCGACGATATAACCATATTCATCAATAAAGCCGGCATATATCTCCGGACCGATATCGACGGCGACGGGTTCGTGGACGACAGGGACCTGGACGCCATGATGGATTTCATCACCGACGCCTACCAGTACATAGAATACAGCGAGGAAGAGATCGCCCTTGCCGACCTTGACGGGAGCGGGTTCGTGGATGAAGCGGATGTCACGATAGCCGAGAGGTTCATCTACTGCGGCGATTGTTCGATCACCGCGGCCGTCATGGACGATATCGCGTTCACCGAAAAGTGTGCCGCTCTCGCGGGCGATGATCTCATCACCCAGGAAGACGTGGATGCCGTTACGGCCGATACAGGAACGCGGTCCGTGCAGAAAGAGGCTATGTATTTCTACGATACGAACGCTTCGATAGAAGGCGTCACCCTGGTCTCGGAGATCCCGGAGGCGTATTTTGTGTATGACATGGATATCATCAAGGACGGGCTTTATGACGTGGGCCTGGCGGTAAGGAATTACGACGTACTCGCGTACGGGAAACAGTACAGGTTCGATCTCTGGATGGACGGCGACTATTACGGTCAGATAACCATAGATCCCGACAGGTCAAAGATGCGCGAAGGGTCGATCAGATTAGAACTTTCCACGGGCGTCCACTTCATCGAGATACGGACCGTTTATGACAGTTCCGACGCGGGTAAGCACATCCAGGTCGGCAGGGTCTTCGCCAGGGCAGCCGCCGATATAAACTTCGACGGCAAGGTAGATGCCGAGGACGTCCAGATCATAGAGGATATAAAGACACGTACGGACGGCGACGGGAATGTCTTTATAAACGGCGACTTTACCACGGAGCTTGCCGATCTCAACGCGGACGGAAAGGTGGACCACATTGACGTCGGTCTTTTTGACGAAGCCCAGGAAGTAATGCCGGACATGGACGACGACAGCGACAAGGACGACGATGACCTGGCCGCAATAGAGGAGATCTCCCAGCGCGCGAACCTTTTCGGGGACATTGAAAAGACCGATCTTAACGGCGACGGTAAGGTGAACAGCCAGGACGTTTCCCTCATAAAGGCGGCCCTTCTGAGACTGTATTACCAGATGGACGTCTCAGCGGAAGAGAAGGCCCTTTCCGATATTAACGGCGACGGGTTGATCGACATAGCCGATATCAAGCTTCTCGAGAACGCGAACCTGTACTATTCCAACGCCGATCTTAACGGCGACGGGATGGTGAGCAGGGTGGATATAGAACTGGCCCGGGACATGTTCGATTCGGTATATTCGCTGCCGGTCCTGACGCTCGACGTGGAAGGTTTCGGCGGGACGATAGCCAGGGCCGATCTTACCGGACCGGATACCAACGGCGACGGTATAGGCGACAAGGACGGCATAGTGGATGACGCCGACAGGACCATACTCGAAGAAGCCATGGCGAACCGGACGGATATCGACGGGGACGGCGATTTTGACCTGGACGACCGCGCGTGGCTGGTAGAGGCGCTCACGCTGGCGCTCGCGATAGAGACCAAGGACATCACCAACGACGGACTTTCCGGCATGGACCTGGACGGCGACGGCACGGTGGACGAAAACGACGATGTATGGGCACAGCGCATAGTGAACATGCGTGGCGAGATACAGGACCTCTTCCCGGGCATAGAGAAGAACAGCCAGGAAATATTCGACATGATAGCCGCTTTCGGCACCGTTTCCATCAACCATGACAACCTTCCCACCGAGGTAGTACATACCTCCTTTAACGTGGAGCCGGCGGGGCAGGCCGTTTATGAGACCGGGGATTCCAGTTTCGAACCGCATTCCATGCCGGGCTGGGAGTACAATTATGACATCGGGGTGTACGAATATGACGGGCCGACCTATGCCTACAATATCCCGGGATGGGAGATGAAGGGAGCCAAAGGCAAATGGATGATAGAGGACGGGAAACTGCGCCAGAAATGGGAAACGGAAGAAGATATCACGGGGCTTGAGGACACCAAACTGGAAGCGACAGATGTCCTTTTCTCCGACGGCCTTATTAAAATGGACGTCCGGATCGGCCAGTCACAGCATTCGAAAGCGGGTATCGAGTTCAGGGCTTTGAGCGATACCGAGTATTACAGCCTGGTCATTGAGGAAAAGGACGGGGAAGAGGGATTCACCGCGGAGCTCGGAAAGGTCACGGCAGGAGAGTACACGACCCTGGCATCGAGTGACGTTTCCGTTTCTGAAGACGAGTGGGCGTCTCTCAGGATATACGCGGTCGGCGGCACCTTCAAGATAAGGATAAACGACGAGCTTATTTTTGACTACAACGACGACCCGGGCGAGGTCATAGAGGAAGGCGCGATAAGGCTCTTAACGGGCCCGGCTTCTCCCGCGGCGTTCGACGACATCATCGCCGAAAGCTATACCTACGAGCAGGGCTTGGCCGTGACCGAGGTCCTGGCCGGCAGTTTCTCCACGGGCTGGGCGGCGATGAACGACAACGGGAACTGGGTAGTAAGCGAAGACGCGACCGGGATAACCCAGAAGAAGGTCGACGGCGTGCCGCACCTCCTGAAGCTCAGCGGCGTCAGCGAGAGCGATATACTGGTCAGGACCGGCATCAAGCTGGACAGCGAGACCAGCGAAAAGGCCGGCGTGGTCATCAGGGCCGACGAGAACCTTGAGAATTACCTGGAGGTCCTGGTGGATCCCGGTGAAGGAAGGGTCTACCTCAACAGGATAGACGAGACGGGTTATGAACGGATAGCCGTCGAACAGATACCCGCGCAGGTGGACAAGTGGTATCTGCTCGAGGTCAAGGCGATAGGCGAGCATATCGAAGTGTACGTGAACGGCGAGAAGATGTTCAACGCGGTAGACACGCAGTTCGGAGCCGGCGCGGTCGGCGGAATAGCACTTTTCACCGGCCAGGGGACGCGGGCGTCGTTCAGGGATGTCCTGGTCAGCGAGATCAAGACCCTGGGAAGCATATCCTCCGAGATCACCGAGGAAGAGAACAATTTCCTTAAAGCGCTTAACACGCTGTCAAGGTCGAAGGATTTTACGGGCGACCTGAAAGTGGACGGTGAGGACAGGCTGATCTTCGAGATACTGGGATCGGGCCGTTACACGTTCTCGACCGGCGGGGTAAGCGGGGTCAACATGCAGCTCCTGGAAGATGTCTCGGGCGCCGCCGAGCTTACCTGCTGGAAAGAAGAGGCCAATATCATTCTCGGCGACGTTAATTCGGACGGCGAGGTCGACCAGCTGGACGTAGAGCTCATCGAGGATATAGAAGCACTGACCTCTTCGGACTTCACCACGAACATAGAGGGCCTCCTGGGGGCGCAGGCGCTTGACAGGCTGCACCTCATGGCCGGAAGGAGCGTCGCCGGGTCGTATTCTTCGGCTCTCGCGGACGACGTTTACACGTTCAGCGATCTCGAGTTCCTTATAAGGTACGCGGACGTGAACGCGGACGGCGCCGTGAACTATAAAGATACGAGCATCTTCGTGGAGAACTTCCTGTTCTATGAATTCCTTGCCTTTATCAAGGACGCGATGGAAGCGATCCATTTCATAGATCCGGTCCTTTACGGGAGCTTGGCGCTCGGCGATTTCGAGGACTGGACAGAAGAGCAGAAAGCGGTATTCATACAGAAGACGAACGAGTACCTATCCACCATGGACGCCAGCCAGGGGTTCGACCAGTACCGGGACTATAACGACGACGGCGTGGTCGACTTCAAGGACAGGGACATATTCGAGCATTACAGTGCCATGCCGGTCACCGGCCAGAAGATAATCGGCGCGGTCACTTACAGGATCGACGTGAATGGCGACGAGATAGTGACCATAGACGAGGATGCCACCCCGGACGGGGCGAGCGATCTCGAGTTCATGCGCATGGTGCATGAGCTGACGCACGAAGCCATTACTCCCGGAGAACTGGCGCTCGCGGATATCAACGGTGACGGCAAGCTGGATGCCGACGACGTCACGCTCTACAGGGAGCTCCAGGAATATTACGTGGATATAAACGGTGACGGGTCCGTGGATATGCAGGACCTGTATGAGATCAACGAAGCCATCATCCGTCAGAGGGTCACTGACGTCAATCTGGACGGCATGATCAATGACATGGACCGGCTCGCCCTTAACGCCCTGATCGGGTCCAAAGACATTTCCCACAACCTCGCCGTGACGCTCGAGGAAGGCGCGGCAATAGTGTCAAAGAACATCCAGATCGCTTCGACCGGCAGTTACCGGCTCGGGATATTCACCAAGGCAGTTCTTTCCGGAGGGGAGATACCCGCCGGGTACAGTTTTAGCTTCAATGTGAAAGTGAACGGAGAGGATAAAGGCACTTTCCGGGTCGATACCGCTCTGCTTAACCTCAATTACGGCTACATAAATCTCGGGCTGGGCAAGGGCAATTACCAGGTCACGATCGAATGGACCAACCCGATAGAAGACGTAGGTGCCTACGTGGACAGGCTGAAGATCTCCTCCTGCGCCAATCTTAACGGGAACGACGAAGTGGACCTGCAGGATGTGACCCTCATCACCCGTATGATACAGGCGGAGATGGGAGAGGATCTTGACGGCGATGGCCGCCTCGATGAAGCGGAAGATCTTGACGGCGACGGCCGTCTTGACACGGGTGAGGACGTGGACGGTGACGGCCACCTTGACGTGGATGAAGACCTTGATGATGACGGCCGTCTTGACGTTGCCGAAGATATAGATGGTGACGGGAACTTTGACACGGGCGAGGACGCGGACCATGACGGTGAGCTCGATCCGGGAGAGGACCTCGATGGCGACGGAGTGCTCGACCTTACCGAAGACCTTGACGCGGACGGCAGGATGGATACCGGTGAGGACACGAACCATAACGGCTTGCTTGACATGTTCGAAGACCTCGACGGCGACGGAGTGCTTGATCTTACCGAGGACCTTGACGGCGATGGCCGGTTTGACGTAGGAGAGGACACGAACCATAACGGCGTTCTGGATCCGGGAGAGGACCTCGACGGTGACGGCGTGCTCGACCTCACCGAAGACCTTGACTCGGACGGCAAGCAGGACGCCAGTGAGGATATCGACGGGGATTCGAATTTCGATACCGGAGAAGACTTTGATAACGACGGTAAGATAGACGACAGTGAGGACCTCGACGGCGACGGTCATTTTGATAACGTCAGCGAGGATCTTAATGGCGACACGGGTTTCGATACCGGTGAAGACCTTGATGCCGACGGGCATCTTGACACCGGGGAAGATCTCGACGGCGACGGTAATCTTGACACAGGCGAGGACATCGACGCGGACGGGTATTTCGATACGGGCGAGGACCTGAACCATAACGGCAGGCTTGACGTACCCGATATCGATGAAGCCGAGATGGCGAAAGCGGCGGGCGCGCTGTGGCGGGCGTACGGGGTCTATGATGTGGATAATGACGGTTTTTGCGACAGGAATGAGGACATAGACGGCGACGGTACGGTCGATCTTACCGAGGACCTGGACGATGACGGCCAGTTCGATCACATCAGCGAGGAAGCCCTCGCGGCCCTTGAGGGCGGCGAGTGGTCAGCAGGCGGTGAATTCGACCTTAATAACGACGGCCAGGTCACGGTATACGAGAGCGAAGAGGCGATGGCCGGGGCGGGTTATACCACGCAGGGCAGCGGCGTGTACACCACGGCCTGGATAGCGGGCGATGTGTGCGACCTGGATAAAGATCTGGTCATGACCTGGAACGAGGATATAGACGGCGACGAACATTTTGACGACGTGAACGAAGATGCTGATGTCGACCGTCATTTCGACGACGTGAATGAAGATATAGACGATGACGGCGTTCTGGATCTTACTGAGGACCTTAATGAAAACGGTATTTTTGACGAAGGCGAGGACATTGACGGTGATGGGCGGTTTGACGATGTAAACGAGGATCTCGACGGTGATGGCAAGTTAGACCTTACCGAGGACCTCGACGGCGACGGTAATTTCGACACTACTGATGAAAGCACGCTGGCCGATGCGGGATACACCACGCTGAGCGGCGATTATACGGATGTGTGGAATGCCTATGAACCGGGATGCGATATCGATAATGACGGCCGGATGGATCTCGGTATAGAGGATCTTGACGGTGACGGCAACTTTGACGACGCGAACGAGGATCTGGACGGCGACGGTCATTTTGACGATGTAAGCGAGGACACCGACGGCGACGGCCATTTCGACGCTCTGGATGAAGACCTTGACTCTGACGGTGTGCTCGATCTTACGGAGGACCTGAACGGCGACGGCGGGTTCGATACGGGTGAAGATATAAATCATAATGGGATCCTTGATCCGGGCGAAGATCTCGATCTGGACGGCGTGCTCGACCTTACCGAGGACCTCGATGGTAACGGCACCTTCGAAACGGGAGAAGACACGGATCATGACGGTATTCTCGACGTGGATGAAAGCGCGCTTGCCGCGGCCGGGTATACCACGTTGAGCGGCGATTATACGGATGTGTGGTACGCGCACGAGCCGGGGTGCGACATTGACGATGATGGGGTAATGAACACGATACTAGAGGACCTGGACGGAGACGGCGAGCTGGATCTCAGCGAGGATCTCGACGGTGACGGCAATTTCGATACCACTGACGAGAGTGCGCTGGCCAATGCCTGGTACACCACGCTAAGCGGCGATTATACGGATGTATGGTACGCTCACGAGCCGGAGTGTGATATTGACGGCGACGGGCGCATGGACCTCGGGATCGAGGATATTGACTCGGACGGCCACTTTGACAGGGCATGCGAAGATATAGACGGCGACGGCCGGTTCGACGATACGCATGAAGATATAGACGGTGACGGGTACTTTGACGCGGTTAACGAGGACGTCGACGGCGACGGCAACTTTGACGTGGACGAAGACCTGGACGGCGACGGGTATTTTGACGCGGTGTGCGAGGACCTTGACGGCGACGGCCATTTTGACGACGTGGACGAGGACCTTGACGGCGACACGAATTTCGACAACGTGAACGAGGATATCGACGGCGACGGCCGTCTTGACGTTGATGAGGATGTTGACGGCGACGGCCGCCTTGACGTTGATGAAGACATCGACTCGGACGGCGTGCTCGATCTCACGGAAGACCTCAACAATAACGGCAGTCTCGACGAGGGAGAGGACCTGGACGGCGACGGCCATTTCGACAACGTGAACGAAGATCTCGACGGTGACGGGCATCTTGATGTGGATGAGGATGCCGATCTTGACGGTGAACTCGATAAAGGCGAAGGCGCGAATGAAGCGATGGACCTCGACGCGGACGGGGATATCGACTGGGACGACTACAATCTCCTGGAAGAAGCTATCGGTACGATAAAGGATATAAACGGCGACGAGCTCGTTGACGAGCTTGATATCGAGAGGATGGAATACGTGATCCGTCTCGAGGAGATCAGGGAAATGTACGAAGCCGTGGACATAGACGGCGACAACGTCATAGACCAGCACGATATCGATATAGTCAACACCGTGAGGATGCTCGATATAGACGCTAACCAGATAGTGAAGTCGGCCATAGCCAGCATGAGCCTGGATTTCAGCGACCTCCAGGAGATACAGGAGGAACTGAACAGGTCCATGAACAAGGACTATGTGCTTATAGGCCTCATCGCCGAGCTTGACATGACGATCAATCTTTTCCACCAGCTGGATACCAACAACGACGGCGTGTTCGACATACTGGACCTGCCGGACGGGATAGATCCTTCCAAGTTCCAGGACTATAACGTTTTCCGGGAAGGGTCTGACGAAGAGGTGCTGTCCTACCTTGACGAGAACCTCATACAGAAATCACTGGCGAACCTCCTGTTCCTGGACAAATTCAGCGATGACCAGATACGCAAGGCGGACCTTAACAGGGACGGCGTGGTCGATTTTGAGGATTACCAGAGACTGGAAGAATTGTACGGGATACTGCACGAAGGCGTGGACAGGGATATAGATTCTTCCGGCGGCATGCCTGACGCCGCGGACCTGGAAGAGCTCAGGAAGATAGCGGTGATGCTTACGGAGAGCGATATTAACGGCGACGGCGCAAGGGACGCGGACGACCAGGCGATCATACTCGCGGCGGTCGGCGGCATGGATGAAAAATACCGGACGACGGTCCTGGACGAAGGATTCTACACCACCCAGTCCGGCAGCATGCTTGCCGAGAAGACCGCCGACCAGGAAGATTATTCCGTCACGTATGAGATGACCGTTCCGGCCGAAGGTTATTACGATATCGGTCTCTCGGCCAGGGCCGGTGAAGTCCTTACCATGCCCGAGTCGGGTGAATACGAAGTGACGCTGTACATCAACGGTGAGGACCGGGGGAGCTTTACGATACTCGGCAGCGAGTACCAGTATAATACCGGCAGCAGGAGGATATATATAGGAAAGGAACTGGCGGGCACTGCCGTAGAGGTCAAGTTCGCGTGGGAGAACGCAGGTTACAGGTACATTGACCTTGACAGGGATTACGCGGACCAGCCGTATGATCCTGACGGGACTTCCGAGGGAGCCCTGTATGAAAGGGTAGAAGGCGCGAGGAACCCGGTGGTCGTCGAGTCTGACCTGGACGAAAAGGTGGGTTGCACGATGGAGATCAAGGAAGCCTTCGTTGTCAGCGCGAAATATGACGACCGGGCCGATCTTACCAGGGACGGGGTGGTGGACTCGGCGGACCTGGCTGAATTCAACGAAGCCGTCGCTCTGTATGGCCGGTACACCAGGGCCGACGTCAACGGTGACGGCAGGGTGGATTCCAGTGACATGACGGCTTTTGAGAACGCCCTCGAGGTCAGCGGTACCCTGGCCAACCAGGTCGTAGAGATAGAGGGTACCGAGTACGAGGTATTCTATGACAAGGATCGCGATACCTATACGGTGGACGGGAATACCACAGAAATGGGCGGCCGTGTCCTGGATATAGCGGGCAAGACGTACCTGGTATTTGATGACATAGACGGAGAGGTCAGGTTCGTCGAGAAACTTGATTCGGATATTACGGGTTCGGGGCCAAGCGCGGAGCCCGACGGTGTCGTGGACATGAACGACTGGTCGCTTATAGCTGATTCACTTGTGGTGGAACCGGTGAGGACCTCGCCGCTCGGCTATGTGTCAAAGAACGACGAGTGGTACGCGGACGGCCAGATCATGAGGATAGATGCCCTCGAGGCGGCCAAGGATGGTACGGTTGATCCTGCTGAGATCACTTACCGTTTCGATATCGTCAACGAGTATGAGGAAGGTTATGATCTCGGTATTATAATGCGGACCGAGGGGGAGATGCCGGCTGCCGGGTACAGGTATGAGTTCGAACTGTATGTGGACGGCATGGAAACGAAGGCCGCTACTATACTGGCAACACCGGGCGCCGATTACACGCAGGCCTTTGCCACGATCGATTGCGATCTGCTTGACCTCGGCACGCATGATATCACACTGAAGATCAAAGGCGCCGGCGATGCCCTTTCGGTCAAGGAGGTCTTCCTGAGAAAAGCCGATTACAGGGGCGACCTGGACGGGAGCGGTTTCATAGACATGGACGATTACGAGATCTTCATGGAGCAGTTCGCCACCAGCAGCAACTTATACCCCGCCGTCATTGAAGGAAATTATACTACTTATATTATCCGCGAGTATGACGGTTCATTCAAGCTCCTGATGGAAGACGGCCAGGTACGCGAGTCTTACTCGGACAACAAGCTGATAGATGCCGAGATAAACGAAGAAGAGGCCGCTTACTGGATAGACGGTCCGGATGAGGAAGGGCATATAACCCTTGCCAGGCTGAACAGCGCCGACCTCAACAAGGACGGCGCCGTCGACTGGAAGGACGGAGCGCTCTTCCGTTACGGCTGGCTGTACGACCACGTTTCTCTTGCAGGCGCTGATTACGAGGAATTTGAGTCTGAAAACCTCAGTCCTTCGCAGCAAGGGTGGAAAAAGAACGGACTGGCGATGGAAGGAACCGCCCTCAACGACCGGATAACCTACCAGTTGGAGGCCGACTATAGCGGCGATTATTACGTGGGGTTAAGCGCGCTTGAAGGTATGGGCGTTCAGGAAGGCGGTAACTTCGAAGTAGCGGTCTATCTCGACGGCGAGCTGGAAGGGATAGAGGCGATCGAAAGGGATGCCTATGCCGAAGAGGAGTTCTCCGTGCCCGTGTACCTTACAGAAGGCGGGCATACGATCGGCTTTGAGTGGGTAGGAGGCGATTATACTTCCGAGAGTTCCCTCCTCATCAGGGACGTCTTCATGTTCGACGTAAAATATGATATTCACGAGGACGGTCTGCTCGACAGCGATGATGTGAACGCGCTCAAGCTGCAGAAGATATCCACGCAGGACCTGGCGATGATAATGGCCGGTGGCACCACGTACTATGCGGGAAGGAATTATGACGGTTCTTTTACCATATACGACGGTTTGTATAGCACTCTTGCCGTGACCGACAGCCGGACCGGCATAGCGGTCCTCCCGTCCGGAAGGATGCTGTACGTGAAACTTAACGTAAAAGACCAGATCGTCGCCAGTGACCATCTTATCCAGGACGTCAACCTTGACGGCGGGGTGGACTCCGGTGACAGGGCACACCTTGAAGATCAGATAGGATTTACCAACGTCCGGATCAACGCGGCAGATTTCATGGACAAGACGGGCGACGCGTGGAGATATACGGCGGATGATGCGGATGTGATCATAGGGAAGTTCTATACCACCGCGGGGACGGGTAATAACGCCGACACACTGGTATATGAATTCACGGTCCAGGAAGATTCGACGTGCAGTATCGGTGTCAATATCGCGGGACCCGCGCTGGACGCCTTGCATCCCGACTATCGCGCCAATTTCGCGCTCGTAATAGACGGAAATGACGATGTGAAGAGGAATATCGCCATTGAACCCGGCGAGACGACTGGAACGGCCATGTTCGACCTTACCGCGGGCACCCATACCGTGGAGGTCGCCTGGGATAACAGGCATCTGCTTTCGGCGGACAACGAAATAACACTGGAGGGCCTGTATGTAAGGGACGAAAGGGTGGACACGCTTTGCGATCTCGATTCGGACGGAGCGGTCACCGTTAGTGACCTGGTCCTGATGGACAGGGAAAGCCCCGCGGAGGAAGATTCCTTTGAAATAACAGTAGGGACCGTGAGCACGACCACCTATTACGTGACGCGCCTCGCCGACGGACGGTACACGTTCCTCGACGATGATCCGGTCCCCGAGAACAAACTCCACTATGTCTCTGATGCGTCCGGCAGGACGGTGGAGCTGCATGACGGCAAATACGTGATCCGCCTGGACAGCTCGACCGGCGAGCTCCTCGTTTCAGAACACGTGGCAGCGGACCTTAACATGGATTCCTTTGTGGATCATGCGGATGTCACGGAACTCGTGGATTCCATGGAACTTTATTCCAGGCTGAAATTCGCTGTCGATTTCTCTGGCGCGGCCAGCGCGTGGGACGTCGGCATGGAAGATGGCTCCGTATCCATCACGAAAGACGATTGCCTGGCAGGGAGCCACAACGGCCGCCTTGAATATGAGTTCGCGGTGACCGAAGGAGCCGATTATATTCTGGGGATCTCGGCGAGGGATCTTGTCGCCGATAACGATGGATACAGGTTCGATATAGCGGTAACTGTGGACGGCGAGAAGAAGGGGTACCTGAGGATCGAGCAGGACACGCTCCAGTCACAGACGGACGAGATCCTGCTCACGGAGCTGGATGCCGGCATGCATACTATCGAGTTGGAGTGGACGAACGCGGCGGAACTGGGCGATACGGAGCTCGCGGAGCTTTCAGTGGAGAACGTGTACCTGCGCGACAGCAGGGCATCCGTTTCGTGCGACCTGAACGGCGACGGTATAGTGGACGGCGCCGATTCCGAAGCTTGGCAGAAAGCAAGGCCCGCTACCGCGGATACCCGTAAGGTCGTCATGGAGAAAGCCGACGGCAGTACCGAGACGTATTCGGTATTCCTTAACTTCGACGGCACGTTCAAGGTCATAGACGAATCCGGCATTATTTATACTATAGATGAGGCCGTGCCTTATTTTATACCGGGCGAGGCTTTTGCCTATACGCTTGCGGATACGGGTCCTGAAGGCGTGGAGGTAAGGGAATACGTTCTTGATCTTGAGGGAACGTGCGAAGTGGCGCTGGATGAGACGACCGGCCAGGTATCGATCCGCGAGCGGACCCGGTCGAACGTGAATAAAGACGGGGAAGTCGACATTACGGATCTCGGGAAGGTGCTCGAGGAGGCCGGAAAAGCTCAAGTCGTGCGTGAGGCTTCCAGATACGTCGAGCTTGGCAATGATTTTACGGCACTTTCCGACGGCCGCATCTATACGACCACTCCCGGTGAAGGTGACGACCTGTCGGTGATCTATGACACGGCGGGACTCGCCGCGGGCACCTATGAAGTAGAACTCTTCCTGGATCCCATCCTGGACGAAACGAACGGCACGATGATACCGTACGGGTTCACGTATGAGTTCGATGTATATAGCGGCAAAGAACAAACACAAGGCGCGTTCCTCGGAACCATAGAAGTATCGCCGTTCACGGTCTATGTCGTTGAGGAAGATGAAAGGTCTTTCCTCTCCGGCAAGCTGACGTGCAGTGTCGATGAGCCGCTTGAGAATATCACCCTTGTTTGCCGACAGTACGTGAATGATATCACTATAAGCCTGCAGAGTGTAGCGGTAAGACGGGCCGATATAGACCTTGCCGCCGATCTTACCCTGGACGGGATAGTGGATGAAGAAGACATCTTGAAGTGGCATGACCTGGCGCCGAGCGAGAAGGATATCCGCAGGATAGCGGCGGGGGCCAAGACGTACGTGGTGATAGATAAAGAGAACACGGGCGAGTATATCTTCATCGATGAGGATACGCTCGAAGACGAGGAACCTGTCACGGTCCATTCCGGATCCGGCGGTAAGCTCGTGGAGCTTGAAGGGATCGAATATGTAGTAACGGAGAACCTTGGAGGCGAGCTGCTTCTCGTGGAGCGCCGCGTTTCCGACGTGGACATGGACGGTCTTATCACGCAGTATGATGCGACTTTGATGAGGGTGAACAATTTCACCTTCAGCGAAAGAAGGGCCGGTGATGGGTACTACACCACGGAAGGGCTTTCGTGGCAGATCGTGGGAGACGGTACGATCTCCAACGTCAATGACGACGAAAGCGCGACTTATAAGTTCGAGCTTCCATCAACCGGCCTTTACGATTTTGAAGCGGGCATCCGGGGAGTGGTTGCCGGCCACAGGTTCCTGGTGAGAGTTTTCGACAACGCGGTCTACCTCGGGGATATGGTCATTGACATAGAAAGCACTTCAAGCGGGAATGTCGGCGTGCTGGGCGGCATCCAGCTCGGAGCGGGAATTCACGAAATACGGCTTGTCTGGGGCAACGACGATGATTTTGAGGATACCGAGACGATAACGATAGAAGATGTAGTCGTGCGCAATACCCGTGAAGACCTGAGGTGCGATATCAACGACGACCGCGTCGTTGACGAGGAAGATGTTATCGCCTGGTACGATTCGGCGCTCAGGGAAGGATATGTGAGGAAGGTCCCGATCGTTATAGGGATCACGCCGCATGACTTCCTCGTAGCTTACTGCGGCGACGGGATCGTAACGGTATATGAAGTGGGTCACGATCCGGTGGTGAGCCATGAAGGCATAGTCGAGCTGTACGGTGAGGAGTTCATGGCCCTCCCGGCGGATAACGGTGAAGTGGAACTTGCAAGGCGCGAAGCGACAGATACCAACGCCGACGGGACGGTCGATACTTTTGACCTGGCGGAGATCCTGGAAAGAACAGGGCTTACTTCGGGAGATGACGATTACAGCGGCCGTTTTGACCTGGACGGGGACCTTGACATAGACAGGGACGATATGATCGCCTGGCAGAACCTTACGCCGGACACTGCCGGGACCAGTGAGCTGGAGGTCGAGATAGACGGCACGCCGTATGCCTACGGAGTGGTGGAACACGCGGACGGCAGTTTTATATTCTATGATCGCGATACCTGCGCTTTCGTGGCGGAAGCCCTGGAAAAGTCGGTCACTCTTGAAGGCAAGGATTTCATCATTCTTACCAGCATCGCGGGCGGGTTCTCTATAGTGGAAGCCAAGGCGCAGGATATAAACCTTGACGGGACCGTGGATGGAAGGGACAAGGATATCATCCTTTCCAACCTCGGCCTGGAAGAGGTCGGCGAGCTTTACCGCGCCGATCTCAATAGCGACAATGTCATAGACAGGGAAGACCTCCTCGTGTTCAACGAGCTGGTCCCGGTAGTCGACCGGATGCAGCTTGTGAACATGAACGGCGAGGATTTCTATGCCGAATATAATGAGGACGGTAGATTCACTGTGAAGGAGACGGATCTTTCCGAGACTTATACCAGTGACGAAGATGGTCTTGTCACGATTGGGACCCGGGAATATTTATTCATGACGGTGAGCGGCAGGATAACGGCCGGCGAGGTCTACAGGTGCGATGCCGATGCCAACAATATCCTTAACAGCATGGATACGAATACTGTCACGTACGCTTTGGGGTCAGGTCATATCGAACCGGTGGTCATAGGCGAGTGGACGACAGAATTTTCAGGGGAGTTCGCCTTTGATATAGACGCCAGTACCTCGGGTTATTACAACGTGGGGCTTGAAATAGCCGCCATGGAAGTGGAAGAAGGGGAAGAGGCGGAATTCATACCCATGGCCGTCAAGGCCACCCTGGTGCCTTCCGTCGGCGAGGAAAAACTCCTCGGGTATTTTGACGTTCTCCCGAGAGCGGACGCCTCCGCGCAGGGCAAACTAAGCATCGCGCAGGGCATGTTCACCACCGGCACACAGACGGTAAGGTTCGAATGGACCAATGCCGCGCATATGGACCCGGTGAAGATCGAGAAGGTCTTCGTGGAGGATTCAAGATACGCTATAGGCGCGGATCTCAACCAGGACGGTTTCGTGAACGAGGTAGACCAGAGGATACTCCAGACAGAGAGAACCGCCTCATCCGGCGGGATAGTGGACCTCTATGATCCGACCGTGTCAGATCCCGGTCCGGACGATAAGAACGAATATACGGTGACGACGGATACGAGAACAGGATCAAGCGGGGATTATACTACCTATATATTCACTGAAGGCGTCTTTTCGACCGAGTCGGATGAGTACGGCCGGGTAACGCTCGGCGCCGGAAATTACGAATTCCTCGTGATCGAAAAAGACGGGGAAGTTATCCTTACAAGGCAAACGAGGGAATTCCTCGCCGAGGAAGACGCGCTTGTCTTTGCCTGCGGGAAGGCCTATCTCTACGATGACGAGACCGGGGTGTTCACCGATGTCGAGACGCCCGGCGATACAAGAGAGGTCACTGACGGCATCGTCGAGCTGGGAGACGCTCATATCAAGTATTACGTTATCGAGGAAGCCGGCCAGGTAGTACTCAAAGAGGTCCAGGATACCGGCGCCGTAACGGCGAATGATATCATCCGCATAGAGGACAGCACGGATTACTTTGAAGATGCCGGCAGTCTCACGATAGGCGGGACCTACACCACGCCGGGTTCGGTGGTCTATGACGTGAGCGAGACGGCGGAGGGCCAGATAGTGCTGTCGCTGCACGTCGACCGGCACGGGCCCGAAGAGGACAGGTACCTGTTGGTCGAAGGGGAGATCTATCTTGTAGAAGGGAGTGCCGGAGCATACACTATTACCGCTATTACAGGGGGCCCGGATCCGGTCGTGGATAATGATGCTTCCAAGGTCGCCATAGGCAGCGAAGAATATGACATAGAAAAACTGGACGCCCAGCGCATCAAACTGACAAGAAGGGTCGACGCGGCAAGGTCCATAGCAGGGCGCATTATAAAGGTGGGCGAGGCGTTGTACACGATAGCCGCGACCACCGGCGGGGAACATGACTTCGTGAACTTGATGAACAGCTCCGATTTCACCACGAGCGTCCAGCACGAGGTCATGCTCGGCGGGACGATCTATCTCGTGGAAAAGGGCGCGGAAGGCGAGCTGGTACTCCGACGGAAGTTCGATTCCGCGGTCGAGGAGGAAGACGCGCGGCTTGTAAGATTCGAGGATCACACCTACGAGATCCAGGGTGTTGAAGGAGATTATACGGCCGTTGCCATCCAGGGAGGCGCTTACACCGTCGAGGTGAACAATATCGACAACACCGTGACCTTTGAGGACGAGACGGAGACCCTCCATGAATTCAGGATAGTGAAGCTCGAGGGAGAAGAAAAACTGGCCCTGGTCGAGGTATCCGCCGAAGCCGCCTCAGAGGATGCGCGCCTGGTGGATATAGACGGCGAGTATTACCTCTTGGATGAGACGCTC
Organism: uncultured Planctomycetia bacterium; assembly: GCA_964409365.1. Lineage (GTDB taxonomy): Bacteria > Omnitrophota > Gorgyraeia > Tantalellales > Tantalellaceae > CAYPCX01. Next base: position 38,438 of record CAYPCX010000002.1, read on the forward strand.
CCCGGAGAGTACACCATATCGGCATACAGCCACGGGGCGCTTGAACCCGCGGAAGAGAACGGCCTCTTCATAATAGGAGAAGGTTCCTATGCGACCAGTGTCGATGAGGGCAAGATCATTTTGATAGAAGTGCCGAATGAGGTGGAAAAGGATGCTGACGCTTTCGTCGTCATCGAGGGTGGTGTCTATACCACGGAAGTGGACGGAGGCGGGGATTTCTCGCTCACGTTCATCGCGGGCGTCGATAAGTCACCTGTTATAGATAACGAATACAGCACGGTAACGATGGATTCCGGCGCCGGGAACGTATACAGGATATGGGAAGATCCGGTGACGCTCGAGATAAACCTGGAACCATACGTGACATCGAGCACGCCCGAGGAAGAGGAAATAGTCGCCGCCAGTTACGGCGAAGGATATACCGCGCTTTACAAAGCCGAGTTCTCGACGAACGGCGACGTCCTGTCGTTCGCTCCGGTAATGACCACGGAGGCCACTACCGTCACGTCCGTGCCGGACCTTTCGGTGGAATTCGAGACCCAGATGGCAACGATGACGGTCGACGGCACGGAGATCCTGTACGAGATAACGGTGGACGGCGCCTCGGGAGCGGTCACCCTCTCCATGGAACCCGAAAGAAGCACTACGACGTATAACCAGAGGATAGAACTGGAGGGCGTGGTCTACGATGTCATCAAGGAAGTCGACGGATACACCATGATCTCGGGAGACAACGTATACACGACCGGTTCCTACACCGCGATCACCGTTCTCGGCAAGGATTACGACATATTCACCGATCCGGACACGGAAGATATACGCCTGAGTGAGAAACCGGAAGAAGCGAGTTCCCAAGTCGGCGAGGTAATGTCGAGCGAGATTACAATAGGAAGCGTCTATACCACTGATACCGACAGCATAACTATAGGGGAAGAGACGTTCACTGTCGCCCCGGTAAATTTTGGAGCGCTTTCGGCCGAACATACCACCCAGCTCACCCAGAGTATAGGGGATTACGGCTCCGGGCGGGTCAGGGTGGCACTGGACAGTTTCGGCAATATTTTTGAATACCTGGACGAGGATCACGACGAGATGGGCCGCGGCCGCGAAACACTGGTCTATCATAAAGAAACGGATACCTATGTTACCTACGCCTGGGACGCCGCCCAGGTAACGGTTGACGTGTATTCCGGGGAATACACGAATCAGGGCGAGGACCTCCTGGTGGACGTCACATTGACGGAGCGGAGGGCGACATACGTCTATGATGGCACATACACGACCAACCTCGACCCTGCCACGAACGGCTGGGTGATAAGGACAGCTGCCGCTTATTCAACGAACGGCGTGTATACCACACTGGCCCGTGAATATGACGGGACAGGACGTCTCGCGAAAGAGACCAGGCCCGACGAAGACAGGTATTATCTATATCAGTATCACGCTTCACCAAATGAGTCGGTCGTAAGCGTGATGGAAGAGTATGAGCTCAGCACGGATGAGCTGGTAAGAGAAGAGGAATACCTGACAACGGGTCGGATGACCACCAGCACGGCGGGCGGGTTGACCGCGGGATACTATACCACCGGAGCTGGAGCGCTTATCAGGAAGGGTATTTATACCACCGGTGACGTCCGCGAATTCCTGGAAGAGGATTTTGAGACAAGCTCATCCGGCAGGACGGTCCTGGAATATGACGCCGAATACACTACTTACAGGACATATGAGTGGTCTGGCGATACGGTCAAGGTAGAGGTGTTCGCCGGGGAATATACCACCGGCCTGTGGGATGAGCTCTGGAACGACGTCGACGAGGCCGAACGTATGACCACGTACATATATGAACACAACAGTAACCAGACGGATACGGACTTGGATACCAACGGCTGGGTCATAGTGAAAGAGGTCGTTTATGACGCCGACGGCAGCACCGTAATGGAATCAAAGACATTTGACGCGGAAGGGCGCCTTGCCAGGGAAGAGGAAATAGCCGGGGCCCTTTACACGACCTATTCGTATCACCCGACCGGCGGTTACACCACGAGCAAGAGGGAATACGACAGCGAAACAGGGTTCATCAACAAGTTCTTCCAGTATGACGACCAGGGCCAGATGATCGGTGACTACACGTCCCTGGCCCAGGCGGATTACACCAATTACGCGGGATCCGGCAGGCTCATGAGGAGAGTAGTGGATTATGGGGCCATATACGAGTATTACGACGAGGACCATGATGAACTCGGGTTCGGCAGGGTGATGATCGCGTTCGATCCGGATACGGACACGTACAGGAAGTACAGCTGGAGCACGGACCTTGTCGTGGTGGACGTATACAGCGGGGAATACACCGTTCAGCCGGGAGACGCCGCGGGAGCGGGTATCGTCCTGTCCGAGCGCGTCGCCACATACACCTATTACCATGACCAGGAGAATATCAACCTCGATCCGGACTCCAATGGCTGGACATTGAAGAGCGCGACGGAATACCAGGCCGGCGGCGTGAGCCTCCAGGCGAAACAGGTCTATGACGCCGAAGGCAGGCTGACAGGTCGCGAAGACCTTGCCGCGGGCAAAAAGTACAGCTACGAATATCATACCGAAAGCACGGGCCTGGGGCACACGATCTCGTCCATTAAAGAAAGGTATATTGTTACCGATATCCTTACCGACACGTTCGAGTATAGCGCCTCCGGTAAACTGACGATCCATACGGAAGCCGGTACGGGTGAAGTGGCCGAATATCATCCGGGATCGGGATTCCTCAAGAGAGAGACTTCGGACGGCAAGGTCTTTGAGTATCTCGAGGAAGATCACGACTCTCAGGGTTACGGGAGGGTGACACTTGTCTATGATATTGCCGGCGAGACCTATTCCACCTATGACTGGGACGCTGAAACGGTGACGGTAACGGTTTATACGGGCGTATATACGGTCGAAGCGGGAGACGGATCGAGGGCCGGCGTGGTAGGATCGCAGAAGGCCGAGCAAAAAGTGTTCGACCACAACGGAGAAATGGTAGACCTTAACGTCCTGAGCAACGGGTGGGAGCTTGAGGAGAAGACGGCAGAGAACGAGAACGGCTACGCGGTAACTTATTTCTATGACGCGGAAGGAAGGATCGCGAAGAAAGAGATGCTGGACCTCGCCAGCGGCGCGTATTCCACATACGTCTATCTGTATCACGGATCTCCCGATGAGGTAATGGTGGACTCGGAATACGAGTTCACGTCCATGGAACCGCCGGTCCTGGAATGTGTCCGCGAATACAGTAACGAAAGAACGTTCATCTTCACCAATGATTCAACGGGTGAGGCGTACACGAGCACGTTCGATAATATGCTTAACATAGAGGGCATGCTGTATGACCTGGCGTTCGATGCCGCCAGCGGCATGCTCGAGGTCCGGGAGAAGGGTATCGAGGTCAACGACAGGACATATGAATATGTTTTTAACGGCGATGACGAGACCTACGTATTCACCGATATCGAAGAAGGCACTTCATACGTGAGCACTGTCTTTACGACCGCGGCCGATTGTTTCGTGAACCTGGCGGACAGCCTTTTCATCATAGAAAGAAATGAAGACATGACGATAGGCCTCAGGGAAAGGACGGTGTCACTGGGTGCGGCTGATTATAATATTTCACGGAAAGCCAACGGCGATTACGTTTTCGAGGACAGGGTGGACGGGACGAGGTATACAAGCATCGACGTGGACGGCACGGTGGTCGTCGTGATCGGAGGGACCATGTTCGAGGTGCTGACCGATGAGGAAGGCGCCGTGAGCATCAGGCAGCTCCCCAAGGCTGATATAAACGCGGACGGGCTTGTGAACGAAGACGACAGCGCCGCGCTTTCCGAGATCATTGCGCTGCAGGAGATGATAGATAAGGCCGACATGAGCGGGGACGAGGAAGTGGATTTCGAGGACTGGTCAAGGCTTAATACGGTCATAGATGTTTACGAGAACCAGGACGAGATGCTCGAGATCGACCTGGCCAATAAAGAGCTCCTGCAGGACATGGCCAATTATGCCTATAACTCTTACCTGCAGAACAAGGCCCTCGAGTTCGATTACAGGGTGAACGAGAGTGACACCAGCTGGCTTAAACAGGTCTATCCGCTGCACGGGGGCGATTTCACCACGACCTATCTGGACTACGTGAATAACGGTTATATAGAAGCGCAGGATGTCCAGGACTTCCAGGAAGCCCTGAACTCGCTTGACGTGCTGTTCGATTTCACGCAGGACGGCGTAACGGACGAAGAGGATATCCAGTGGCTCGAGCTCCTCCTCGAGCTGAAAGATGAGTTTTACGCCTATGAAGCCAAGAACAGCGTTACGAACGCCGCCATGTTCCTGCAGAACGCCATGGACGCGGCGGACATAAACAGTGACGGCAGGGTAGATGAAAAAGACCAGGCCATAATACTTAACAGTTACGATAATTATCTCCAGAACGACCTTTCCGGTGACGGCGTGGTGAACACGACGGATGTGGACCTGGTCCGCGCGCTGTACGAGACCATATGGCCGGGCGCGTATGACGAGAGCGCGCCGCTTATGTGGCCGGATTCGACCTCGCGCAGCGGGGAATCGGTCCTCGCGCGCAGGATCTACGCGTCGAGCTGCCAGATGGACGGTTTCACCGGGTCCGTGGACAGGAAAGCGGCCCAGGCAGATACGGAAGGCGCTTCGTTAACGTATACGTTCGAGCTGGAAGATACCGATGATTATTTCGTGGGGCTCTCGGCGAGGAACATAGAGGGCCAGGCCCTGGACGAAGATTTCAGGTATCTGGTCTGGATATACGTTGATGACGTATTTATCGAATCGCTTCTCGTGGACTCCTCATCCGACAGGTACGCGGAGAATTCGGTATCCATACCTTTTACCAAAGGCACGCACGAAGTGAAGTTCGTCTTCAAGAACACCTCGGGTATAAGGCCGGTAGAGGCAAGGGACATTTACGTGAACCGTTCCGGCTTCCAGCTTACCAATTTCGATACCGACCGTGACGGGGAGATAACCGAGCATGACGCGGAGACGCTCGAAGCGCTCATTGATACCTATGACATCAGCGGTGATGATGTCGTGGACGATATCGATGTGGATTATGTCAGGGGGCTTGAAGGCAAGACCGATCTGGACGCAGGGTTCGACGACAGGGTGGATTTCAATAACGATAATGTCATAGACGCGAAAGATACCGCGATCATGGAAGAGGTCATAGACGAGAACGATACCAGCAATGATGGCAAGCTCGGCAACAACCTCGACCCGCAGTTCAACGACGTGGACAGGATCCGCGACATAGCCCTTTACTATATGACGGAGAAAGCGTACGAGAAGATCTCGGGCAAGTATCTCCTGGACTTCAACGGTGACAGCGAGATAGACCTTCAGGATGCCGATTATTACGTGGACGCGCTGAGCGTCCTGGACCTCACCGGCGACGGTTACATAACCGACGCGGACAGCGTCATGCTGGGCAAGATAATCACCATGTTCGAGTATGATATCTCCGAGGACGAAGTGGAAAGGGCCGACATCACCGGCGAGATCACCTTCACCGTCACCGATGGGACAAGCCGGACGGCGATAAACCGCGGCGATGACCTGGTAATAGACGGTATCGATTTCATGAGCCTGTTCGACGCGGATGAACGCACAGTGGATATTATCGAGACGTTCGACGAAAGCCGGATAACCGACGGTACGGCTGTGAGCCTTAACGGCGAGATCTATCTCATCATGGAGGACGAACAGACCGGTCTATTTACGGTAACCGATGGCGAGAAAGAGTACGTCGCGGACGAAGAAGGAGAATTTGAGATAGGGATGCGCACGTACGTTGTAGGAAGAGACCCGGCAACGCAGGTCGCTTACATCGCGCTTAAAGAGATACGCAGCATACCGGTGGGCAAATACGCGATCGAAGTGGAAGGCAAAGAATACGTGGTCTCGGCGGACAGCAAACAGGGCGAGTTCATCTTCGATGACGGCCTCAGGCAGTACGCCTCGAATCCCGCGACGGGCAAGGTAAGGCTGAACGGCCTGTTGTACTCGATAACAGAGGATGAAGAAAATGATACTATTACGCTGGCCAGGGAAGATATTGCCGGCGTTATCAACGGAGGCGTGTGCGCCGTGGACGGCCAGGAATATCTCTACAGTTTTGATACTACCACTAACGCGCACGTATTCACGGCGGAGGACGGACGCCTGTTCAGAAGCGAAACGGGCAGCGATGTAGTCCTCCTGGACGGCGTGGCGTTCGAAGTGAACGGGGCGAAGACGGCCCTGACCGAACTCTTTTCCACCGGGAAGATCGCCGACGGCGCCGTGAAGGTCGGCGCCATAGAATACCTGATCGTCAAGAACGCCGACAATACCTATACCGTAACGGACGGCGCGAAGACTTTTCTGAGCGACGCGCCCGGCGAAGAAGTAGTGATAGAGGGGTACGCGTATATCATCCTGGAAGACGCCGGGACGGGCCAGATATCGCTCGAGGCGAAAGGCAAAGAGAGCACCGCGCTCGCGGACGAGGTAATAGAGGTAGTGGAAGAATACCAGGGCATCAGGACCAGGGGAACGCAGTACAGCGTGACTAGAAATGCACAAGGCCGGTACGAGTTCTCCTGCGCTTCCAGGACGTATACGAGCTTCAACGAAAGTGGAACGGAGTATATAGACCTGAAAGAGTACCGCTACGTGGTCACTGAGGATGCTTCGGGAGACGTCCAGCTCGAGTATATCAAGCCCACCCTTGACGGGACTCCGGTAGCTACTTCACTCGAAATGGTCGCCAAGAAGGTAGCCGACGAACTTATCGCCATTGACGGAACGGAATACATGATAAAGGTGACCGGTACGAGCGGCGGTTACACGACATACGCGGTCACCAGGGGAGACTGGAGCGGCGAGTTCACCACCACAGCGGTAATAAACGGAATAAATTATAATATCCAGGAGACCGACGGGAGTATCAAGCTTGTCCTTGAGGCCCCCGAAGTGGACCCGGCATACCTGGCGCTCGAGGTGCTCAAGCTCGAGAATGGGACCACCTGTTACGTGACGTACGACGGCGCCTACAGCGCACTGGACGCGCCGGACGGGATGCCGCTGGATATGAGCGGATACACGGCAGCGGCCCTTTCCGACGGGAGCGCGAGGGTCCTTTATGTCAAGGATAAGATAGCGGCGGGATATACCACCGAGAGTTCCGCCAACAGCGTAGTCTCTGTGGGAGGAAGAATATTCGACATATTTACGGACGCCGATGAAAGTATAGACCTCCTGTTGAATGGATGCACCTATGCGGAAGGCATGGGCGTCTATTCGACCGTCGAGATAGACGGCATCGAGTACGAACTTGTCGAGGGTGCCGAGGGCGAGCTCGCGCTTGTTTCCGTTACGATGAGCTCTTATGATCTCGGCGCGCAGTGTATCCTGCTTGGAGGAGACCTGTACGCCGTTACGAGGGACGCCGGGACGGGAAATTTCACGGTAGATAACGGTATCGATTCTTACATCAGCCACAGGCTTAAAGTTCTCGCGGCCAGCGGCGAGCTGGACGGCGAGCCCACGTATTCCGGCGCGGCGCGTACGAACCTGATCAATATCTCCGGCAACACGTACGCGGTGGAAAGATATCCCGATTCGGACCTCTTCGCGCTCGAGGAGCTCCACCTTGAAAGCGAGCTCATCTTCAGCTCCGGCCAGGTAAAGGTTGACGAGATAGCTTACCGCGTAAGTTACGACTTTAACAGGGATATCTACACGTTCGAGAACGCGTCGACCGGCGAGGTCTTTGAAAGCGATGACCTGCGCAGGACCGTAAGGCTTGAGGGAAACGCGCTGTATGACATCTACGTCCACCCGGTCTCAAAAGTTATCACGCTTACGAAGGTGCATACCGCCGAGGCCAGCCCGGACACGCCGATAGAGGTGAACGGTAAGACTTACATGGTGAGGAAACGCGGCGCCCAAACGTGTAACTTCATCTACATGCCGGACGGCGAGAACGAGGACACCAGTACGGTCTATTACAGCTACATAATGTTCGGGGAGCACCTTGTGGATATAGACGGCAGGACATATGAAGTGACCGTTACCACCGACGAGACCGAGGGCGAGACCGTGCGGCTCGACGAAAGGGACGAATATGATTCTTCCCCGATAGTCGCCGGTCAGGGCTCTGTCGAGATAGACGGCAAGGACTATGACGTGGAACTCCTGGCCCAGGGCGGCTATACGACTTACAAGTTCACTTACGATGACGGGATACATGATCTGAAGGTCTGGTACAGTGACGCCAGATCCGAGGAGGATAGCTGGGCGCTCCTCCGCATAGATACGGTCCGGTACGAAGTGAGAGAGATAGAGGAAGGCGGGGTCCTCAAGATCAACCTCACCAGGAGCTTCTCCAGCGCGCCGGACGAGCCGCCGATAAGATTGAGCGGGACGCTTTACAACGTGACCTACGATTACCTCACCGGAAGATACGTGTTCGATAACGGGTATGATCTCTACCAGAGCTCCGATGAGAGGGACGAGGTGGAGATAGGAGAGACGAGTTACACGATCGCCAGGGATCCCGAGACGAATTCCCTGAAGCTTTCCGAGGTTGATCCGCAGGATGTGGAGTTCACCTCCTCCTACACGAGAAGCATGGTCACATTGAAGGACGGCATTACCTATTCCATCCTCCGGACAAGCGACGGTAAGATCAAACTTTCGACCACCGGCGCCAGTTACGCAGAGGATACCCAAGGCCGCGTGCAGGTCGAAAACGACCTTTACATGATAAGCGATACCGCGGGCGGGGAGCTCCTTTTCAGCAGGATCACGGAGAGCGAGACGGTCGAAGGCATGCTCCTGGAGCTCGGGAATTCGTATATTGCCGTCAGGTCGGACGACAACGAGGAAGTGGACGAGGCGGACATTACCGCCCTCGAAGAAGCCTACCAGAGTTTCAATGCGCTGGATTACAACGGCGACGGCATCCTGGATAAGAGCGACATCGACGCGATGATAAGGGAGCTCGAGGAAAAACATGCCGAAGTTGCCGATCTTGAGGAGAAAGCGGAGGAAGTGGATGACGTGTACAGGCGCATATATTCTTCGCCGGTATACCGGGAAGATATTCTCCAGGCCGTGGATTTCGACGGTGACGGATATCCGGACGAGGATGACAGGCTTACCTATGAAGACACGATAGAGAAGTTCAACCTGATGGACCTGAACGCGCTTGAAAGGCCGGAAATGGAGGTCATGGAAACGGACACCGAAACGACCATTTACGGCAAAGATTATGATGTAAGCTATGACGGTGTGGAAGAGAAGTTCATCCTCGAGCGCAAAGATGGCGGCTACAGCACCGAGGTCTCGAACGGCGACAGCGTAGTGTTCGAAGAAACGCAGATAAGCTACACGGCCGCAGTAGGTGACTATACCACAGATGAGGGGACCATAAAGAGACTTATCCTTACCAGGGATACCGCTTTTGTGGCCGCGGGATATACTACCTCCAGTCCGGCGAACATCGTTATCCACGGCAGTTCTTACACGGTGGAAGCGACGTCGCGCGGGATGATCGAAGGGGAAGAAAGGTTCAAGTATACCTTTGAAGCGGCCGGCGGCGAGACATATGTCAGCGAAATGCCCGGGCTTATACCCAAGGTGTGGATAGAAGGCCTGACGTTCGATATAACGCTCAACAGAGCCGAAGAAAAACTCGAGCTTGACGAAACGAACATTACCGACACCGGCGAATACCTGACCGCGGCGAGCATTCGTTCCATACTGTCGAGGCTCATGCTCGAGGTCAAGGCCGATGTTGCAGGGCCGGCCGGTTCCACGGAGCCCGACGGCACGCTCGATGTAGAGGATATAAAACGCCTCAAGATAGACCTGATGGACCTGAACCAGGACGGGATAAAGGACAACCGCGACCTGGACCTGGCCTGGACGCTCATAGATTTCAACCGGGACCTGGTGACGAAATACGATTACAACCCGAACGGCAAGCTGGACGAAGAAGACATCAATTCCTTTAATGTGCTTCGCGGCGGGTCCACGGGGCTGGACCTGGATCTCAACAACGACGGCAGGACTGACGATCTCGATGCCAAATATCTTACCCAGATCGTCACCGTGGAGCTTGTGAAACAGCACACCTTCGCCCGGGTCGACCGCGATTTCAACGGGATCATAGAAGAGGACGAGGAAGAGGACGAGCGGACAATGCTGGAGAACCTCTTCACCATATCTTCGGCCGATCTGGACTCGGACGGTGTGATCGACAAAGAAGACCTGGACAGTTTCGACCAGATCAGGACGTTCATAGACGATATCATGGGTATATACGGGACCCAGACCGTTGTCGCGGCCGACATCAATGAAGATCACCTGGTGGATTACAGGGATGTCTCGCTCCTGGACCAGGCTATAAGGTCTTACGCGGACATAAGCGGTGATTACTCCGTGACGATCAAAGACGATTATATACTCCAGGCCATAGTCCAGCCGGATTCTTCAGGTGTTACGGAACTTCCGCTGTACGGGATAAAGATCATCGACCTCGCGCAATATATTCTCCCGGAAAGCGCGAAAGAGAAAGCCGATCTTGATAACAACGGGACGATAAACTACGCCGATTTCGAAGCGTGGTCGCAGTTCGATATGAACGAGATACGGGATACCTACAGCGCCGCCGGGAGTTTTGACGACCTGGAAGGTTTCAGCACGAAAGACGGGACCATCACCACGAACGAAAAGAGCGGCTCGTTCTCGTATAATATCGTGCCGCAGGTATCCGGCGTATACCACCTGGCGATAAAGGCTTCCAGCAGCGCGCTTACCGTGCTTGATTTCAGTGTGTACGTCGACGGTGAATACCATTCTTCCTTCAGCCTGGGCACCTCATCGAGCATGGCCACGGAAGGTTACGTCCAGATCGAATTTGACGGCGACGCCACCGAACATGAGGTCATGTTCATGATGTCCAACCCCAGCACCAGGGACATGTCGGTCAGTATCGAAGAGTTCATACTTACCGAACCGGTCCCGACGGCTTACGATATAAACGGTGATTACCGGTACACCACCGAAGACGGACAGGTGATACAGAGGATGATCGCCGCGCAGGTGTTCATAAACGAGTGCGATATAAATTCTGACGGCGAGGTCGACGTTGACGACCTTACCGCGCTTGACCCGAACGGGGACGGTTACATAACCGGCAGTGAAGCCGATTTCGACGCGGACGGTAATGGAAGTGTCAGCCAGGCGGAGGCGCGCAGGGACGCCGACCGTGACGGGGATATCGATGATGAGGACCTTGAGCTTCTGGGGCACATGCTTGAGACGATAGATTTCATATCGCGTTCGGACGTTAACGGAGATTCCTTTATTGACGCCAAAGACCTCAGTTCGCTCCGCCAGAGCATGGACGTGCTGGATTCCTCCGAGAGAAGGGCCCTTACCGTGGACCTGGCGGAAGGGATAGCGGATGAATTCCACACGGTGAGCAGGGATGAACTTGCAAGGAGCGACCTGAACGGCGACGCTCTCGTGGATTCAAGGGACCTCGGCATGATAAGGCTTTACGTGGAAGAAGGTCTAATAGATACGATAATCGATCAAGATATACCTCTCCTTGAAGGAGCTTCTCTAGAGATGAGCGTGGGCGATACTACGTATGATACCGGCGATATCATCAGGATACTGGCGGCTCTCGACGGGTTGGAAGAGAAGGACGGCGAACTCTACAAGTTCCTCCTGAAAGAAGAGGGCTTCGACCAACCGAGCCTGCCCGACTGGACCGCGGGATCCGGGGACTGGAGTATAACCGATTCCAGGTGCTCCCAGCTTGAGGAGGGCACATCGAGCGCCAGGATCGTTTACGAAGGCGCGCTCGAGGCGGAAGATTTCATCCTGGAAACGCAGGTCAGGCTCAAGAGGACCAAAGCGAAGGTAACCGGCGGAGCCGGGATCATGTTCCATTTCCAGGACGAGGATAACTATTACGAGTGCGTCCTGAATCCCAAGCTGCAGCGCGTAGAGTTCCGCAAGGTGGTGGACGGAGGAGAACCGGCAACGATAGCGTACAGGAGGCTGGAGACCACTTCGATAGGAAGGCTGGATACTTCCGGCGCGTCCTGGTACGACCTTAAGGTGGAAGCGAATGGCCGGGAATATACTTTCTATCTCAACGGCGAGGAGATGTTCACCGCTGCCAGTTCCACGTTCACGGGCGGCAAGGCGGGTCTTGTGTGCGCCCCCGGACAGAAGGCCGATTTTGACGATTTTGTGCTGGGTACCGGCAGCACTCTCAAGGAGATGCTGAGGGATGCGACGCTGGAGGAAGACCTTGACGTCGACGGCGTAGTGGACGCGTGGGATTACGCGATACTGAACGCCCTCGATGACCTGCAGGCGGAGTCCTCTGTCGAGGTGGTCCGGGCGATGGCCAGGATAAGCCGCGGGGACGTCAGCGGGGATAATAACGTGAACGAGGCGGACAGAAAGGCTTTTGATATCGACCAGGACGATACCTCTGACCAGGAGGATGTCTTCATAGTGGAAGAAGCGGCGAGGATGGGAAGCGAATATCTCAGGTTCGATATCGCTGATCTCGATCAGGACGGACAGGTGACGGAAGATGACGAGACACTGCTTGACGAGATGCTGGCCAACATGGTCGATATCAACGCCGACGGCGTGTTCGATGAAGACGACCTCGATCTTTTCGAGTCGATCGATGAATACATGGACCTCGATTTCAGCGATTCCTGGGCCCAGCGTTCGGACGTCAACGGCGACGGTTTCGTGGACATGCAGGACGCGGACGCGATCGAATATGCCATTGAATACAGGGCGAGGACAAAGGACATAATCTTGAGCATAATGGACGAGATCGTTACTAACCTTGCCAGGCCGTACTCCGATCCGCAGTCCCTCGTTACGCCTGACGACTTCGCGAAAGCGGACGTCAATAATGACGGCAAGGTCGACGGCGCCGATATTGCCGATATCCAGGGCAAGATGGATTTTGTCAATGCGTCAAGCGATCCGGAACTGGCTTACACGATGATCGATATCTACAAGTACGACATGAACGGGGATACCGTGTTCTCCGAAGAAGACGTTACCATGCTGGAGAACGTAGAAGAAAGGGTAGAAGACGGCAGGGTGCTGACGGCGCAGGATTACGCGAAATACGACCTGGACGCGGACGGGTCGATCGACGCGGACGATCGCGCTATTGCCGGTAACGCCCAGGCATATTACATCGACGTGGATGCGTCCGGCAAGGTAGACCTGCGCGACAGGGACTGCGTAATACAGACGGTCTACAAGAATTCTCTCGGGGTGACCGGGTCCATGATAAGACGATGCGACGTGAACTCGAACGGCCGGATAAACAGCGACGACCTTGACCTCCTGACCGAAGCCCTGAGCGCCAAGACGGTGATGGACTCGGACGGCGACGGCACGCTCGAGGCCGGGGAGATCAATGACATGCGCGACCTCATCACGGGTTTTGTCGAAGGTTATATAGCGGACAAAGATGCGATCGCTTCGGCGGACATGAATTCGGACGGCCTGGTGGACAAGCTTGATACGGCATATCTGGAACAACAGATAGCCGATCTCAAGGTCGAGATGATAGAGATGGAAGGCAGGATAGCCAACGCGCCGGTCGCCATGCTGGAAGCGCGGCTCGAAGCGGTGGACGTCAACGGCGACGGCAGGAGGACACAGGAAGACCTGGACCACATAGCCGCCATAATAGAGTATCTGGATCACCAGGCCCAGGACCAGATCACGGAACAATTGATCCTCGCGGCAGACGCTAACCAGGACGGCAAAGTGGACGATGCCGACATGGAACTCATGGACATGCATTTCGACCCGGCTTACGTCAACATGCTTGACCTGGACTCGGACGGTTTCATCACCAGCGACGATTTCAGCACGTTCGAAGGTATAAGGCAGGCGATGACGGACGGCGACATACCCGGCATAGACCAGTTCGAGAAGTATGACCTCAACGCCGACGGGACCGTGGATATACAGGACGTGGATACCGTCAAGGGTGCTTACATGGGCCGCGTGGATATAGACAATGATTTCGTCATTAACGACAAATCTTCCGATAACGGCGGTCCGGACGATGACACCACGGACAAAGAGCTTCTCGAGGACCTTGTCAGGATGCAGGACCTCGTGGACGAAATGAACGCGCTCACCTCGGGTGATGACCCGCTGAGCGTCAGGCAGGTCCTGATAAACAGGGACCTTGCCGATAACAGGCAGGCCGGGATCAACCGTTTCATGATAGCCGCCGAGCTTGATTCCAGCGGTGACGGTAAGATCACGTCCGACGATATCGATATCTTCGCCAACAGCCTGGAGCAACAGGATAATTCCTATTATGACATCAATAATGACGGCATCTTTAATTCCCAGGACGTCTTCCTCATCGAAGAGATATTCACGGAGATAAACAACTACCAGATCCATGAAAGGCCGAGCATTCTCGAAGACCAGCCGTGTGTTTACGGCCGGACGATACTCCAGCCGGTGGAGTACGATATCCGGGACATAACGAACGACCTGGTGGTGGACGAGGCCGACCTCGAGGCCCTGCAGGAAGCGAGGGACCGGATGATGTCGTTCACCGAGGACCAGCTGGTGAGACAGGAAGACGCCGAAAGGATCGTCAAGTTCCGCGCGCTCAACATGCCGATAACGCTGGAAGACGTGTACAGGTCGAACCTGGTCACGGCGAACGACGATGATGAGAGCCTGAGGATAGGAGACGTCATAGGCATCCAGCATCCGGGTGAGTCCACCGTGGACATGACCGAAGAAGAAGAGCAGAAGAAATGGATCGAGTTCTCCCAGGCCGGCTATATCGTCAGAACGATGAAGCTGCCGCTGGGCCAGGATCCCAAGAGGCCCCGGATAGAGAACGACCTGTACTCCCACGCCGAAGAGATCGGTGGAGGCGATCCCGATCCGGAACCGGTACAGCCCGGCTATGAGAATATATTCGACGGCAGAGGCTTCGGCCCGTATCTCACGACGGCCGGTTATACCCAGACAGCCGAAGGCGTGATCAACTGGTACGGCTACCCGATAGTAATAGACGTCGACGAATTCGTAGTACCAAGTGATACGGACGAGGACGGCCTGGTGAACGCGAAAGACATCTTCTACATAGACACTGCCATGGATAACGTGGAACTCGGCGAGTTCCTCTCGCTGTGGCAGCTCACCATGAGCGATATAAACAGGGACGGGGTGTTCGACGCGGGCGATGACGACGCCATGAGACTGGTGCTGGATAACGCGGTGGACATTAACGGTGACCTGATGATAACCGAGGACGACATACAGACCGTCTACAGCCAGAGAGAAAAGATCCTCGAGGCCAAGGATGTGAAGGCAAAGATAGAGACGCTGGATGAGATGCTCGCAAGCGGCAGTTATACCACGCCGGAAGCCAAGGCCCAGCTTGAAGAGATCATCGATTACCTCGGCCTCCAGACGATGGAAGGGAACGTGGCAAGTTCGTTCGACGCCAAACTCGAGCTCCTGACCAAGGTCCTCAAAGAGGAGATCTTTACCCCGGACGTGGCAATGGCCACGCGGCAGGAACTCCTCGAGGAAATGGTGGAGAAACTCGGCATAGTGCCGGAGAGGGCGCCCAATTACGCGGGTGTCTCGCTTGAGGATTCACAAAAGTCCTGGCTAGAGGGAGAACTGGGCGAGCTTTTCAGCTTCGGCCAGCTCGACAAGAACTCGGACGGAAAGATAACCCAGGCGGAACTCCTCCAGACCCTTGCCGGTATATTCGACTTCGAACAGCTGGACGCCGACGGCGACGGCGTGACGACCCAGAGCGAGATCGACGACATGGCGCAGGTCATACGCGATATCCTGGAGACGAGCACTCTCTCGAGCGCCGACCTGGAAAGCGCCGATATAAACGAGGACGGCGTGGTGAACGGTTTTGACCGGGATCTCCTGGAAACGGTGATAGAACACAGCTTCGACGTCAACCAGGATACCGTGATCGATGAGGATGACATGAAGGACTGGCTGAGGATCTACGATTATATGGGGTACAGCCTGGAGGAGGACGAAGAGGCCGGTATATGGCATCTCGTCGATCTGGAGAACGCGGACATAGACGGAGACGGTCTCATAGAAGGCGGATGGTATCTTGACGAGGTCGCGGCGTGTGAAGAGAACCCGGCGGGATATGAGTTCGCCGAATGGGACCAGGACCGTTATCCCGAGGCCTGGTCGGACAGGACGGCGTATCTGGATAACATGCTCGAGGTCCAGGACCACCTGAACGTCCTTGACTTCGACCTTGACGGCGTGTTTGACCAGTCCGACGTGAGGGCGGTAACGGACCTCATGCTGTTCATCGAGAACAGCACCATAGAACGGGATATGGAGAACCGGAACGTCGCGGACCTCCCCAACGATTATGACCTCCTGAACGAGAGCTTTCTCGGCAGGGACGGCGTGGTCAACGATATCGATATCGCCACGTTCCTGGAGGTCACCGACCCGGCCAGGCACGCCGACGTCAACAGGAGCGGCCAGGTGACCGACAGGGATGTCAACCGCATAAGGGAGATCATGGATTTCGATTCTATCAGGGACGAGTGGGAGGACTGGAACGCCTCGTACACGGAAGAGGACCCCTACTGGATAAACACGAACCTCACCGACAGGATCATACACGTGGAAAACAGGCATTTCAGGATAACGTATGAAGCGATCTCGGGCATATATATCTTTGAACCTTTCTATGTCCTGGAAAGCGAAGTGCCGGATGAACCTGAGGACAACATTCTCAGCGACCCGGAGGCCGGCACGGTAACGATAATGGGCAAGGACCTGGAGGGCAACTACACCGAAGAATACGTGTATAGCATCGAGGTCGATCCGGAGACCGGAAAGCTCACCCTGATCAGAGGGACAAGGGAAGCCGCGGAACAGAGCGCGCTCCGCGCTTACATGGAGAGAGCCGATCTTACCGGCGACGGCAAGGTGAACTATTTTGACAAGAACGTTCTCCAGGACGTGAGGGATAAAGCCGCCTCCGCCGGTATTACGCAGATGGACCAGCAGATGCTGGACACGGTAAAAGAGGTATTCGCCCTGGTGAACGCCTGGACGGTCACGCTGGAGAAAGAAAAATGGGTGAGCGAGAACGTATATGACCAGGTGATCACCATGGAGGGCAAGAAGCTGGGGATCGAGATAGTGACCGGGGACAATACCACCAGCTATGTCTTCTATGATATAGACGGCGGCAACAGGGCCTACCAGGCCGATATGGACGAGATGACGGTGCATATAGGCAGCGTGGTCTACCTTATCATACCCAACGAGGCGACCGGCGATATCCAGCTCAGAAAGCTCTACATCAACAGCTATGAAGTCGGTGACTGCGCGATCACCGTGGAAGGAAGGGACTTTGTCGTCACTAAAGACGAGACGAGCGGGATATACGAGTTCAGGGAGGGCACCAGGATATATGAGAGTCAGCACATAGAAGAGAAGGATTACGTGATAATAAACGGCGCGCCGTGGGAGATAGTGGAGACCGGTTCGGGCGAGGTCAGCCTCTTCAAGAAAGCGGAACAGGCTACCAGCACGCCCGTTTCCGAGGACCTGCAGGTGATCGTCCTTTACAGCAACCTTTATACGACGAATAAAGTATACACGGTCGACGATTCCGATCCCGACATGCTGGTCTTCTCGAACGCCGAAGCGACCTACGTGACGCTTAAAGGCGAAGATACCGTGGTCATCGAAGGCACGCTCTACGATGTGGATTACGATGCCGCCACGGGCGAGGTCACCCTTACCGAGGTGCTTTTCGGCGACTTCGACGGCGACTATTCAGTGACGGCCGAAGAACAAGCCATGCTCAGCTCAGCCATAGGCGCGTACACGACCGGCGTGCTCGAAGCCGGCGGCGCGGCGTCCCTGTACGTGGATATATACGGCGTCCGTTACGACATCATCGTCGAAGAGGACGGGTCCATAACGCTTGCCGAACGCATTATCCGGTCCAGCTTCGTCGACACGATAAAGGTCGGCACGACCACCTACAAGGTCACCACAGAGACCCTGACGGAATCCGAAGAAGGCGACAGGTTCGACCACGACGTGCTCGTGTTCACCGAAGTATCCCTGGTGGAGACCGAATTCTCCTCGCGGACGGGAAGCTATACGACATACGTGATACAAGAAGGAGGCTATACCACCAGCGACTACGACATGGAAGAGGTGACCATCGGCGGTCAGACTTACGGGATAAGATGGCTTGCCGAAGGCGGCATAGAACTTTTCGATACCGGCACCGAGGATGCCGTAAGTTCCGCCGGTGATTTCCTGATATTGGAACTTACCTCTACGACGGATGAAAATGACGCTTTTGCCACCAGCCGCTGGCTGGGAGACGGAAAACTGGATATCAGCGGCCTGTACCCGTCGGATACGCGTTTCGGCATGTCGACGATCCTTGCCAGCAAGGACGGCGATACTTACGTCTTCGCCCTGAACGCGGAACTGGACGAAGCGGCGCTCGAGGATATCCGGGTGGAAGGCGGATATTCCGATACGGGCACCTGGGATGACATCAAGCAGGTGCTCATGGACGAGTTCAAGCGCACTACCTATTATTACAGCGATACCAGGACGGACACGGTAGAGATCGGCGGGATATTGTACGATATAGACGAGATAGGGGAAGAGATAAGGCTTACCGCCAGGGAAGTGATCGCCGGTGAGGCGGGTACGGGAAGTATTGAGCTTGCCTGCGTGGAAGAAGCGGGAGAGTACGTTTTCTACGGGCCCGTAGGAGTTAGCGGAAGCGCCCAGACCATCCGGCAGGATGAGGACGGGACAGTGGTGTTCGGCAATTACCAGCGCTACCAGGTCAACGAGATACCCATGGGCGCTTATACCACGGTCACGCTCAGCCAGCTTTCCAGGACGGCAGGGGTGACCGCGCCCAAGGAGATAATAGAGGTATACGGCGTCAATTACAAGGTCACGGATAACGGCGACGGAACTTATACTTTCACGGACGGCACTTATCTTTACACCAGTGACGCCACGACCCAGACGGTGAGACTGGGCGAGATGCTTTTGACGACAGCGGAACGATATGAAAGCGGCATGACGGAGGAAGAGCTCGAGGACGTCAGGGGAGTGCTGTATGACATATCCTTTGACGCGGAGAGTAATATAGTCCTTACCAAGCACGCCGAGGAGATAGGCGCCGCGCAGGTGTTCGAGGTCGCGGGAGAGATCTTCGCCGTTACCACCGATTACAAGGGCGACAAGACGATAATGACGTACCCGGCCGGTGTCGTCGTGGCTGAACTCGCGCTGGAGGAAGACATCCTGGCCCTCGGTGACAGGACGTACGATGTTACCAGGGACGCGGGCGGCAAGATCAGCCTCCAGTGGAATACCATACAGTCCGTGGATATCGAACTCGTCAAGGTTGCCGGCGTGAGATATTGCGTGAAAGAGACGGCCGATCCCGAACACCTCTACGAGTTCGATTACATGGGAGAGGTAACGGCCAGTTATTCGACGGCCGAAGGCCATAAAGTGGACCTGGGCAGCGGGGCGAACATCCTTACTTACGACATTTTTATCGACCAGGAGAGCGGCCGCCTGCGTCTTATAGAGGATTACATGGAAGGGACCACGGCGACCGGCGCTTTTATCACCTTTGACGGAAAGACGGATCCTTATGATGTGGGAATAACCGGGACCACCATAACCATTACTGACGGCGAGAATACCGTAGTGATCGAAAAAGCATCTGCCGATTTTACGAATCTGGTCATAACGCTGGTAGTGGATGACAGCGGTACGGAGGAAAGGGACTATTACGTTATCTACGATCCGGGCGACGAAGAAGTGGAAGAGAGCATATCGCTGAGCGCTTATACCACGACGGGAACGAACGACTTCCTGGCCTCCGGGATGAAACAGATCGTGAACCTGGGCGGCATATGGTACAGCATAGTGGAAGAAGACGACGGGTCATACAGTTTCGCGTGGACAGGGTCCGATGATGTCGACCATGTGCAGAACGCTTTTCTCGATGATGGCGAAGTGACCCTTGACGAAAACGTTATCTTCACGCTCGAGGCGGATTACACGACCGGAGCCCTTACCCTTACCCAGAGGGATTATCTGACCAGCCGCGATGTATCGCTCTACCCGGTCGAAGGCGTCCTCGCGAGCAGGATAGTCGAGATAGGCGGTGTCGAGTACGTGCTTGAATACGAGGTCAAGCAGGAATGGTCGGATGACATCAGGGACCCGGCGAGCGACGTATACGAATATTCGGCGCCGTACGGTTTCACGTACCGCAGTGGAGCCGCCACTACTTCGGGATACATCACCGTGCCGTATTTCACCCTGACGAGCGTCGAAGACGGCGTGACCTACGAGAACAGGGTGGTCACGACGGGATATGCCCCGACGCCCGTTTCGGAAGAGTCAATTCCATACGTGGATTCATCGAGGGAAGAAAGCCGCTTCATAATAGACCTTCCGGAGATGTCCATCGGGCTTGAAGGTTATCCGGAACTTTACGCGCCGGCGCTTGAGGTGGTCGACACCCAGACAGGCGAAAAGAAGCTGTTCTATATATCCGAGAGGTCCAGGGAGGAGGGCGTCAATTCTTATTACCTGTATTCCGACGGCGAGTATTACGCCTTCAATGCGTACGGCGACGATCAGGAAGAGAACGCCGATCTTCTGACCGTGATAGACCTTAACGGGACCGATATCGAGATAGAGATCAATGACGCGGTGGACCCGGACGGGGCGGTGGAGGGCGCGCACGGGTATATCAGCCAGACATGGTCATCCGCCACCAGGGCGCGCCATTTTCCGGAACCCCTTACCATCGATGTGGACGGCGACGGCGAGTATGATGAAGGGGACGGAGATGAGTTCACCGACATGAACGGCAACGGCGTATGGGACGAGTATGATATGTATGGCGGCCGTTACACCGTTAACTTTATCGATAAAGTTCCGCTCAATGTCGTGACCGGCCGCCAGGCGGAGCTGGTCGAGTGCCAGGTGGACTGGGAGAACGACGAGCTTGTCTATGCCGGCGGCGAACATCAGGTCCGGCAGGAGATCGAGATCGACGGCCTCAGGTATTACGTGTATCCGGAGGGCGATACCCTGAAGATCGACGCGCTGCACCTCGAGAGCGTGGCCGTGGAAGGTAACCGCCAGGCGCTCATACTGGGCACGAAGGAATACGGGACCGAGATCGACGTGGACAGCGCTTACGGCCTGAACTACGCCGCGTCGGAAGAAGATGACGGCAGCGTGGTCTTCACCGACGGTTTCAACTCATACACCAGCGATCCGCTGACCGGGACCGTCGATATCCTCGGGAGGACATTCCGGGTGATACAGGACGGGACCCCGGATATGCCAGGATGGACGTGCCGCCTTGTAGAGGCCCACCCGGTAAGCCTGAAGGCGGGTACGGGCGTTATCAAGGTCGTCCAGACCGACAAGGAATACACCGTAACACGCCTTTCCGACGGCACCTACGAGCTTGAGGACGGCGATACGGGGACGAAATACACCAGCTACAAGAGCGTGGAAGTGGACGAAAGGATCTTCAGGATAACCGAGAGCGCCGAAGGCGTTATAACCCTTGAAGAAGAGAAAGAGGCGAGGCCGCCGCTCAACGCGGTGGAGATAATAGGCACGATCGTCGGTATCGCTGCCAGGGACAGCAGCGCTTCGAGCGCGGCGGACAGTTTCGCCAATTCCCTCATCAACATGTTCACCGACCTCTATGATGCCGATATATATTCCTGCATGGAAGAGGATCTTTACGGTGTCACGGACGAGGCGAGGGACATGGTCCTCAGGATAAGGTTCGACGGCGAGTACGTGATGGCGGTCTTTGACGGCACATACGGCAAGGCGGAGTTCGAGGAAAGGGTGAAAACGGAGGTAAGTGCGAAGTTCAACTTCGACAAGGCGCTCCTGGACGATCCCGGCGAGACAGAATACACCGTGGAATGGCTGAACATAACGGACGTGGAAGCGGACTTTGACGATCTCGCCGAACCGAAGCCGGCTTCTTTCATATGGCCCAACACCGAGGCGGCGTGGCTCGCGGCGAGGGCCGAGAAATGGGAAGAAGTGGACGGCATAGATTACTCCGATCTGGGCGACGGAGCGGTATATATACTTGGAAGCGAGCCTGTTACCGGGATCGAAGACGTGTATACGGGATTGAGAGTGGTCCGCGGCGATGAGTACGGCCTGTATGAGACGGAATACGTCCACAACCAGAGCGACGGGTATTCCAACGAGTGGATCAAGGAATTCGACGCCCTGGTAAGGAGCACGCGGTACACGCTGCCCGATTACAGTGACGCGTTCGGCTACGACGTTTCGGAACGCATTTACGCTTACGTGAACGAACTGGAAAAAGCGTTCGAACCGGTCTCCAGCGGGGAAGACCGCGACTATATCGATGACGGGGATCTTGCCGCGGCCGAAAGGGTCATTTCTTCCTACAGGCCGGACGGTTTCCGTATCGCCGGCAAGGATTTCGACCTGGTACAGGACGAGACGGGCCAGTACCAGCTTATCGAGAAGCATACGTTCTCCAGCCATGTCGAGCGCGGCGAGGACTTCCTGGGCAGCGAGGACGAGAACATCGTGACAAAGCTGGAGTTCGAGGACCAGTATTCCGTGCCGCATGAGATCTATTATTTCACGCCGGCGTTCGAAGAGGACCAGACCAATATTATCAATGGCATCATCATGACCTACGGTATAAACCCGGGAGACATCACGACCACGCATTATACCCTTACCTATTTAAGGACCGGCAGCGGCGCCGAACATACCGAGCTGGTCGGGGATATACAGTACCTGGACGGAGGGGAGATCCTTGGCGAGAAGTTCGTCGTGGACGGTAAGAGGCACGATATCGAGGAAGACGCCAACGGTGTGATAGAAGTGGCATATGACGTTTCCGCGGAAGATATCATAGTCAGGATAGAGTTCACCACCGAGAGCGGCGACCAGGAAGTGTTCGGCATATTCGACGGCACCTTCGATAAGGACGCGTATATCGAATACCTTAAGGCCGGGATAGCGGCCGAGTACACGGTGACCGGGGTCTTCACGACCACGACATACAGCCTCAAGGACCTGAGGGAGGCCTTCATAGCGAACGAGGACGGGGATCTGGTGACAGCCCTGGGATACGATAACTACGGCCTGGACGGCGAGACCTTCAAGATCGGCCAGGACAGGTACAGGGTGTTCGCTAATTCCTGCAACGCCGATAAAGAGGACATCCTGATCATTCGTGAGAAATACAACGAGACCACCGAAGGATATGATTCATTCGACTACAGCGTATCTACGGCCGCCGACAACATCCTGAAGATATCCGGGACGATGTACACCGCCGTGCATACGACCGATCCGTTGCACCCGCAGCCCGGCCACGAGGAATGGGAGACGTATTATTACGAGATCTACGATGAAGAAGGGGTCATGGCGGCCTGGACCGAACCCGTCGAGGTCGAAACGGACGTATGGGAGTGGCGTCTCACCATGCACGGCAAGACGTATGACGTCGAAATAGATGAGGCGAGGGACGGTATCATCCTGAGCGAGCGGACCAAGACGAGCGAGCCGGTCGTGGTGGACCTTTACGAGAGCACTTACGGCGGCGATGATGACGATACGGATGACGTGGAGATAAAGAGTTTTTGCGGCTTAAAGGCGGAAATGATGATGGTCGGGTTCACGCCGTCGCCGGGAGAGAATCCGGGAGCCTTCTGGTGGTTCGTGGAGGTGGAGCGCAAGTACGAGATCACCGAACAGGGCGAGACTGAACCCAGGTACGGCAAGGTAGTAACACAGGATTCCGGAGACCTCGCGGGCCATGGCGTTATCCCGGAATACCTTAACACCGTCAAGATCAAGGTCGGCGCGAACAAGTACGTCCCGCATGATATCTTTATCGAGGACCTTGGTGACGGCGAGCCGGGCAGGTTCTACGTGGCTTACGATACGGCCTATACAACCGAGATAAACGATCCGGAAGCAGCAACATACATGACCGTTGAATTCACCGAGGATATGACGGTGACCATAGACGGAGCCAGGTACAAGGGCATCAAGCATTATGATGTGGCAGGGGATCTGGTGAGCGTTTCCCTGAGCAGGATCACCGAAGAGATCACCGTCCATGACGGCCTTCAGGTCGAAGGCCAGTATCTCTTCCAGGGACATATCGACGGAACTTACAGGGTAGACGTGGGCTCCGGGCAAGAGGTCGTGGACACGAGAGATTTCGGATTGAGCTATCACCCCGAGGTTTATGAGACCGACCCCGCCGCCAACACTGTTGTTCTGGACGATGGCAAGGTATACGAGGTAGCGATAGATCCCGCGGATCCCTCCCAGGCGAAGCTCATCCATACCAATATCAATAGCTACGCCGCGCCTTCGGTGATACTGGGCGATGTGTTCTATATCATCGAAGGTCCCGACGGGAACGGCCATTACACGGTCCGGGAGGCGTTCAAGGAGGCGCCCGAAAAACAAGTCAGTTACACCTACACGACAGATACGGAATGCGTGGAGATAGGCGAGGCCCTCTTCAAGGTAAGCGAAGAGACGGCGCCCTCGACGGGCAGGGAATGGTTCGTCCTTGAGAAGATGGAAGTTACAACCTTCCTGAAGGACGAGGACCAGATGATCGTGGGCCTTGAGGGGGACAGGTTCTATACCGTCCAGGCCGTGGGGAGCGTGCACGCCTTCCAGAACCTCTACGGCGAAGAGGGTACCGAACTTTATTATTCCGCGATGGAAGCTGAAAAAGAGATCGTGTACTTCGCCGCCGGAGAGATGTTCGAAGTGGCCGAGGACAGCCAGACCGGCAGGCTCCAGCTTATTCCGGTATATATCGAGCATTCTTTCAAGGGAGAAAAAGCGATAATAAACGACCGGTATTACACCGTTACGAAGGAGACCCAGGGGTCTGCCGAAAGGTACACGTTCGATGACGGTGTTACCCAGACCAGTTCCGACTGGGCCGAGCTGGACGTTTCCAATATCTACCGTTCGGTTATGGAGCTGGACGCCGTTACATATGATATGGTCGTCGAAGCCGACGGGACGATCAACCTCTCCGGCAGGACCACGGAAGCGTCCGGTGCTTACATCATAGAGGTGAACGGCGCGCAGTACGTGGTCAGCGAGGCACAAAGTGCCGACGGGTATAAGGCATGCAGGCTTTTTGACGGGACCACCTGGTATACCGCCGACCCGCCGACTAGCACCATCAGGCTGGCCGACGACGTGCTGTACAGGGTGACCAGGGACCCGGAGACGGAAGAAGTGATTTTAAGCGACGCTTACGTGGAAAGCCATGACGTCCAGGCGGTCGAGATAAACGGGAAGATATACCTGGCATACGAATCTTTTGACGACGACAGCCACGCTTACAAGTTCTATGACGGCTACGGCGCCTACGCCAGCGCGCGCGACACGTTCGGTTTCTACCGTGACGGCGAGAGCCTCTTCAGTAATTACGCGTTCTACGAAGAAGTGGACAGGGACAACTTCGAGGAATACGAGAAAGAGGACATCTTCGGCGGCCAGGACAAGTTCAGCCATAACGAGATAAATTACCGCATCGATATCCCGAGCGCGGGCGTGTATGACATAGGGCTTTTTGCCAGGACGTATAACAGCACGCTGGCGCCTACGCTGAACGGCCTGGACATGGGTTATGAGTTCACGGTCAAGGTCGACGGCGTAGAGAAAGGATCGTTCCTGGTTAGGGCCACTTCCGAAACCCTTACCATGGGAAGTATGCCCGTCTATCTCGGCGAGGGAGAACACGACCTGAATATGGTCTGGAATATTCCCGAGTGGTACGCTTCCGCGGACGTCAAGGGAGACCTGACCCTCGAGGTAAAGGACATATTCGTATCGGAAGGGGAACTGGACGTCTATGACCTGGACGGTGACCTGGACGTTGACGATGACGATCTGGCCATACTGGTCACCAACATAGGAAGTACCGCGAAGACAAGCGACGACAGGGAAGAGAAGGCGTTCGAACTTAAAGGTAAATATTATTACTATTATTATAGCGCGCCCGGTGACGAATACATCATCTCCGACGGGGAGGCCTTATACGCGGTATATACGACCGCCGGAGGCAATATGGTAGACCTGGACAGCGGCCAGTTCAAGGTGACCGTTAACGAAGCGGAAGGGACGCTGGAACTCGAAGAGGGCACTGCATACACCATCTCCCAGGCGGACCAGGTCATAGAGTGTAACGGCGTCCAGTACCTTGTGTTCTGGGAGGGCAGCGACGTAAAGCTCAAGTGGGACGGCGGCGACCAGACCTATGGGTCAACATCCGGCCCGCCGTGGATCGAAATAATACTGGACGGGATCCCCTATACGTTCAAGACCAACCAGACGGACAAAAAGGTCGAGCTTGAAGAGATCATCATAGAGGCCATGCCGGTATACGAGGAATATATGGTGGAAGTGGCCAACAAGATATACGTGGTCGCCTTTGACGGGAATACCATGAGGTTTATAGATGCCAACGGCACGGTAACGCCGACCGACCTGGACGAGGTGACCGCGCCTGATGGGACGGTATCCAAGGTGGGAGAAGTGTTCCTGGCGGGCATGTTCTACAGCATAACGGTCACAGGGGACGACCAGATCGCGCTCGCCGAGCTCGGCGTGCCGGTCAAGTCCGAACCGGCCCAATCGACCCGCAGGATAACCCTGGGAGACGAGTACATGGTCCTCGATAACGGCGACGGCACTTATACCTTCGGCAAGCTTGCCGATACCGAAGTGTTCACATCCTCTTACACCACGGGCATGGTCGAGATCGTCGAGGGCGAACACACCACTACATATTATGTCTTTGAAAACCCGGCAGACGGGACCATAGCGCTCTTTAGAGATCCTCTCATGCACAGCATCGACCAGGGGCAGGAAGGCACGATAAGCGTCGTGTTCGATTCCTACGAAGCGTTCTACGATATAGATCAGTGGGACGCGGGCGGCGGCGATATGAGATACCGCTTCACGGATATAACCGACGGCGAAAAGGTATGGGTGGAGGACGCCGACGGCACCGTAACTATCGAGGGGATAACTTACGGCATAGTCCTCGAGGGAAGCCGGATGATACTCGAGCAGAAACCCATAACCAGCGACCCGTTCGAATACAGGATAGTCTACGCGATAGGACTGAGGAATTATGACGCCGCCACCACCGACATTATCGCGGACGATTTCAACTATGCCGCGTTTGACGCTTCGAGATGGGAAACCTTTGTTTCCATACCCGAATGGTCGATGGAAGAGAAATATTATGTTGACGATATAGTTTCCAAGGATGGTGTCGATTATATCTGTACGAGCACTCATACTTATCACCCCGATTACGTGCCGGGGACCGGATCGAACTGGATTTCGAGGTGGTCGGTATTTGATGGTTCCATGGACACCTGGGAAGTGACGGACCGCATGCTGAAGAAGGAGAACGAGCACGGCAACGACAAGAGGGCCATTTTCACGGAAAGTGAAACGGGCATCGAAGCGAGCGGCAGCCAGGAAAGCTCCTCGATAAGCGTAAAGGTGAAGATCGACGACGTCGCGGACGCGCAGGCAGATATCTATGCGGGTTACGTGAACGATTCGGATGACGTAAACGACTATGGCAGCGCGTTCTATCAGATGAGGGTAGGCAAGGATGATATACTCACGATCTACCGCAAAAATGAGAATGAACTGGAAGAGCTCATCTCCGTTAACGTCCTCTCCGGGTTCGGCATAGACATAGAACCGGACGAGTGGCACGAATATACCTTCGGCGCGTGGGAGGACGAGCAGGGAGTTATCATAAAAGCCTTTATCGACGGCGAGAAGATAATCGAACTTGCCGATCATACCGATAGGGCGATAAGGGGCGGCAAGGCCGGCGTGGGATGCCCGGCCGGCGGCAGCGTGCGGTTCGACGAAGTAAGAGTGAACGCCGTCATGCCGGCCGTCGTGGCGTTCTATGAGATAACCGAGACGGAAGAAGGCAAGTATCTTTTGAGCGACGGCATGTATCCGCCCGTAGAATCGGAATATGACGGCCAGTACACGACGTTCACGACACACAGGACTATAGAGCTTGAAGGCGCCGAGTACAAGATCGTGTATGACGGCGATAACGGCACATACGCTCTTTATGACGGGGCCTCCACGGATCCCGTCGCGGAAGACCTCGTCCTCACGGCCAGCGGCGCGTATACCACCGGGATAAACGGGATAGTTTACAGGGTGATCGGGACCGATGCCGATGATTTCCGGCTCGAAAGCGTGGAAGAGACGGTCGGAGAGAGCGTTACGGGGAAAGTCCTCAGGTTCGGGAGTGAATACTACAGGGTCACGGAAACGCAGCTCGACCGCGCCCCGGCTGAATTCACGGAAATAGAAGAAGATGCCGTGCTTATACCCGATGCTGACTACACAGATACGGGGAACACCACCTGGTACAGCGTCTATACGACCGGCGGCGGCGAATATGAATTCAAGGCGTATAACGGGACCACATATACGGACACGGACGACGACAAGGAAATAATTATCGCGGGCGTCACGTATCTGATAGACGACACGACCGATCCCGGCAGGATAATACTGACCGAAAAGTACACGACGGCTTCCGCTGTGGAAGCGGCAGACCTTGACAATGACGGCGATATAGACGCGGACGATGAAAGCGTGATCCTGACGGCGATAACCGATGGTGTTTATGACTGGATGGCCGACCTGGACGAAGACGGCGACGTGGACCTGGCGGATCTCATCGCCTTCCGCGGGTGGAGGTTCGATACGGCTCAGGTAACAAGCGTCAGTTTCGAAGACAACGAATACTACATGGCCAAGCTCGGAGAGGACACGTACGTACTCGGCGACTTTACGACCGGCGAGGTCACGGCGAGCAGTCTCGGCGCGGACGGAAAACCTTTCGTGGAATTCGCCGGCCTCAGGTGGCTGATAGAGGACGACGGTACGGTGGGCGCGCTCGGCACGACAAGTATTGAAGAGGACATACGCCTTTTCAGGGTCGACAGCGGCGAGAAGGTAATAGGAAGCGCGACCTTGAACGACAACACGTTCGTATACAGGGAGAAAGAATATTATATTACGGGTACCGGCATCGAAGATATAGCCCTTAACGCGGATTACACCTGCATGAGCTTTGGTAACAGTTCGTATGATAATATCGAGTGCGGCGACGCCGAAGGTTTTAATGCGGACGCGTTCACGCTTTCAGTCATGGTATATCATACGAGCGGAACCAGCACTTATGATCCCATAGTTTCGAGAGGCAGGTACGATGCCGGTAGTTTTGCCGTTAACGTGATAAATGAAACGGATACATTAAGGATATTCAGGAATGGCAACAAAGTAGCGGAAGCCTGGGATCCTGTCCTTGAACTGGCCAGGGATCAGTGGAATCATGTCGTGATAAAGTACGAGAACGGTAATATCACGGCGTACGTGAACGGAGAGTCTGAAAGAGCCGCGGGATTCGACATATACGAGAATACAAGTCAGGATGTTTACCTCGGGAAGTGGATAGCGAGCGTGTACGGTGGTTATTGGTACAACGGTTATCTCGACGAGTTCGCCTTCTTTGACAGGGCGCTATCAGAGACGGAGATACAGGCCCTTGTGGATGCCGGTCCGGAAGGGAACGAAGAGGGTATTGTCGCTTATTACTCGTTCGATGCTGGCGACGCGAAAGACGACTCCGGCAACGGGAACGACGGAAGCATGGAATATAGCGTTGCCCCGGCGGTCCAGCCCAGGATCAGCGCGGAAACCGCCGCGCCGGTCATTGAATTCGACGGCGATCTTTACGAAGCGGTCTGGTCGGGATGGGACTGGTCGCTCGCGAATGGTTTTGAGGCGATAGAATTCGGTTTTGAAGACCGCACCGAGATCGCGGGAATAGAGTATTATCTTGAGGATGTCGGGCTCGAGAGCATGAGCCTTGCCGGACCGGTCTCCTCGAGCAGGCACCTCAGGGAGTGCGAGGTCGTGTATGAATATACCACTATCGGCAGTGACGGAATCCTCATAGCCAGGGCGAAAGCTTCCGTCCTTGACGCGGACACGGACGTCGTGATAATCGGCCAGAGTATCGCGGTAAAGACGGCGGCCGAGAATACCGACATTACCGACCGTTTCGACGACGGCGACCTTAATGGCTGGACGTTCTCGGGCGGCGGCACCTGGGAGGTCAAGGATAACCACATGTTCCGTTCGGACAGGGCGTATAATGACGGTGACACGCAGGAGACCCCCGAAGTAAGGGCGATATACACATCAAGCGGCACAGAGCCGTCCGCTTCCGGCGACAACACCAACTCATCCATAAGCGCGCGCGTCAACCTTTATGAGTGGTATATAGATACGGCTTCTTACTGGAATACCGGCGACGATTTCAGCGGTGATGCCGCGGTCGATCTCTACGTGCGTTACCAGGACGCGGACAACTTCTACAGGATGAGGCTGGGCGACCAGGACACGCTGGAGATCGGGAAGTCAACCGGTGGTGAATACACGACTCTGGCAATTGTGAACGTCAACACCGGATTCGGCATAAACATCGTCAGGGACAACTGGTACCGCTTTGCTTTCGTCTGCGACGGGGATACAGGAGAACTGGCGGCATATATAGATGGAGTAGAGGTCCTGAGCTTCACGGATGCGGTGGGCGCCTATACGACCGGCGCGGCAGGAGTGGGCTGTGCCGAGAACGTGAGGGCATATTTTGACGACGTGACTTTCGGCACTGCGACAGTAGAAAATATCACTTATTATACCGTGGAAATGGACGGCGGGAACTTTGTCTTCGATGGCGGGATATATCCGCCGATAATCGTAGCGCCGGACGGAGTATATACGACCTACAGGACGATAGAACTGGAAGGCGCTGAATATAAGGTGGTCTACAACGACGTATCCGGTAAATATGACCTCTATGACGGTGTGTACACTACTGCCGCGGCATCCGGGCTTGAACCGACGGCCGAGGGTACTTATACGACCGGGATCGGCGGCGTCGTTTACAAGGTATTCGGCACCTGCGCGGACGACATCTATCTGGAGAGCGTGACCGGGGTCGTTACCCAGGATGTAGATGAGAGGGTTATCGATCTTGACGGGGAGCGTTTTATGGTCACCGAGACGCTTATACAGAACAGGAGCGCGCTCGATCCGGCAAGATCGGAGGACGACTACGTGATAATAAGGTCCGGCGACGAAGGGACCACAAAAGGACAGATCTTGTTCAACGATTTCGACGACGCGGCGGATACCCTGGAAGAGTTCGAATTCCACAGTCAATATTACCCGGACAGCAGCGAATGGACGATCGAGGAAGGCTCTTTTAAGATACCGTATCAAAGCGGCGTGAAAAAGGCTATCTGCAGGTTCGTCAGTGATGCTTCGGGGGTCATGATGCCGCAGCTGAAGGATTGCGCCGTAACGGCCGAAGTCGAATCGTGCAACAGCTATAAAGGAATAGATCTCTACTTGCGGTACCGGGATGATGATAATTTCTACCGTTTAACTCTTAACGAAGAGACCGATATCGTGAAGATAGAACGCGCCTCGAGCGGCGTGTATTCAACTCTGGCAGAGGTCAATGTTAATACAGAGTTCAGCCTGGACCTCCTGGAAGACCAGTGGTATGAGATAAGTTTTGTGGCCTGGGGAAACAGGCTTACGGGGTATATCGACAGCATGGAGGTCATAAGTGTCGTTGACGATTCCGCGGCCAGGATAGAAGAGGGTTACGCGGGCGTCGGCGGCCGTTCAAATACCGAGTTGTATTTCGACGATCTCGAAGTGGAAGAAGTGCTGGATTTCGAACGCGCCTATTACAAGGTCGAGAAGGTGAGTGACCAGTATGTGTTCACCGAGGCGGTCACCGGGGCCGTTTACACGAGCGACACCTGCGGCACGTACACGACGTCCGTTGATATAGACGGAGCGACGTACGAGGTCGAATGGACGGCTGAGGATGATGTGATAATGACGGCCGCGTACAGCACTCTTGCCGACCTCGATTCGGACGGTGATATAGACGCCGATGATGAAACTGTCATCAATGACGCCCTGGCCACGGGCGTGTACACCGCGGCCGCGGATATCACCGGCGACGGCCGTATTGACGATAATGACCTCGCGATATTCCTTTCATACAGGTTCTCTACGACGCAGGTCGCCATGTACTCGGTCACGGGTGATAATGGCGTGGATGATTATTTCGTGTCCCGGGCGGCCGAAGGCGGATATTTCTTTGAAAAGGTAGAAGGGGATACCGAAGCGTTCCTCGGCGACTCAGCCGGCAAACTGATGAAAGACCCGGACGGGGCGTTATATATCGCTGCCAGGTACACTACAAGCGATGATTTCCTCGATATGAGGGTGTTCGATATGGAGGAAGACACGAGGATATATCATTTTAACGACGGCACGGGAGAGATAGGCGCCGAATCGATAGCGAGGTCCTTTATACATGACGGAAAGGTCTACAGGGTCATCGGTACGGAGCTGGATGATGTTGCCCTTGTATGCGAGGGCGTCCAAGGCACTGAGGTCACTGCCCCGGCGGTCCTTTACAACGGCGATATCTATGAGAGAGCGGAGTGGGCCACGGTGACGGATAGTTTCGAAGCCGGGACCGATAGTTGGGATATTACCTGCAACGCGTCGGAGCCCTATACTACTTCCTGCAATGATACGGTCATCCTGGGCGGATACGAGAAGTTCAACTATGATGATACCGTCACCAAGACCTTCACGGGCGACCTGCTGCAGGATGCGGTTACCATAACGTTCGATTACTACTTTATCGATTCCTGGAGTGATTATGATGCTTACCTGGAAATAAACGGCGAAAGGGTGTGGGAACAATCGCATGATCACGACTTGCGATCCCGCACCGACGGTAATACGGAAGGCGGCCTGCTCGAAAAAATAGAGCCTGTCGGCAGCAGCAGCTATGACGACTACGTGGGGCACTTTGAAGTGGTCTATGACAATACCGGAGGGCCGGATACGCTCGCGCTCACGTTCGGGACAGGCGGAGGTTCAAGCACTTATTGGGGTATCGATAACGTGAAAGTCCAGCCCAGATACGAGCTGGGCCTTGTCTCCGGCGAGGAGATTATCGGGTTCGACTCCGAGGATAATACGACCATCGGCGGGTATACTTACCACTATTCGACCACTGGACCGGAAGATGTGTTCGTGGAAGGCCCGGTCTCGGGCAGCACGCACGTGGCATCCAAAGAAAAGGAATACCAGCTTTCAGGCACAGGCATATCGGACCTCGTGCTTACAGAGATCACGGACGAGAAATTCTGCGACATTAACGGGGACTATTCGGTTAACGGCGCGGACGAGGGCATTATTACGGACGCCATCTCTACCGCTACTTATACCTCCGTAGCCGACCTTGATGGCGACCTTGACGTTGACAATGAGGATTATTTTATATTCAAGGCCCAGCTGGCGTCCGCGAACGCGGTATCCCGCCTTATAGAACTTGACGGCGTGGAATACTATATTTCCGAGAGGGACGAGGGTACCTATATGCTTACCCCGGCGGACGGCGAGGAAGTTACAGTAATAAGCCGGCATGACAGCGGGCTTTCGGGTGACCAGACCGTCTTTTCCGGCCTTCGCGGCGTAGATCATATCGTCACGGAAGCTGACGGTCTTGACGACGTTACGGTCGCGGAAGAAATGACAGCCGATCTTGACGGCGACGATGACCTGGACGCGCAGGACTGGGCGATCATGGAGAACGCCCTCGGATCGGTCCGTCGTTCGGTAGCCGATGGGATCGAAGCCGCCGCGAGCAAAGACTGGAACACGGACGTATACGCCGGCGACGCCCTCGCGATGCACGCTCTGGCCGGTGACAGCGATAACTGGCTGGAATACGAGTTCGATATACTGCACGAGGGTGCGTTCGATATCCGCATACAGGTAAAGAACGGTTCGCCTTATAACGACCTCCCCGCCGGGTACCAGTACGCGTTCGATCTTTATCTTGACGGCGCCCAGGAGAAAGCGGGTACGATATACGTTGACGGCGACAACGAAAGTTATTGCGAAGGCACCATAAGCATGGCGGACCTGGCGGAAGGGACGCACACTTTAAGGTTCGTGTGGGCGAACTCGGGAAGCGCTCAAATCCTCGGCCTCAAACACTGGGCCCAGCCGCGGGCAAGTTTCAAGAAGGTCTCGGTCATCTCCACCAATTATGACCAGCGCGCCGACCTGAACGATGACGGTGTGGTAGATGCCGAGGACCTTGATATCTTCATGAGCTCTTACGGAGACACATCCCTCGCCCAGAGGCTTAATATAGGCGGCAGGGGGTATTACGTCCTGGAATCCCGCCTCACCGGAGGGTACGTTTTCTATGAGAGAGACGGCCGCAGGACCGAAACGGGCGAAAACGGCAAGGTAGTGCTTGACGGTGTCGAATACACGGTGAAGACGGAACAGGGCGTGATATCGCTGGAAGTGAGGGCCGACATCGACGGTGACGGGACGGTGGACGAGGACGACGAGGTCATACTGGAACTCGCGGCGGGTTCGACCGCGCCGTTCGAGCTCCTGGGGACCGAATACAGCGGTCTGGCTTCCGGCGCCAGGTCCGACCACATGAGCTTCGACGGCGTCGATGATCATATAACCGCGCCAGTGGTGCCCACATCCAGTATAACACTGGCGGCATGGGCTAACATTGATCCTGCAGAAACGTTGGGAGAGATTGCCGGCTGGTCGAACATATACGTGAATTACGGTTTCTCATTACGCGTCGACGGAGACGAACTCATCGCGAACGCCTCACAGAGCGATACTACTTATTTTCGCGATAACGTAAGGTATGACATCTCGGACCTTAAAGGCGAATGGGCGTATTATGCGATGACATGGGAATACCTCGGCGGCGGTACGGCCGGAGACTATCCCATAAGAGTGAGCCTTTACGTGAACGGGGAACTTGTGGCTTTCGCTACGGGTTCCGACACCGAGATCATGCCCCGCGGCGACACGGGGAGTTACGCGTTCA
Source organism: uncultured Planctomycetia bacterium (assembly GCA_964409365.1). Lineage (GTDB taxonomy): Bacteria > Omnitrophota > Gorgyraeia > Tantalellales > Tantalellaceae > CAYPCX01. Next base: position 73,725 of record CAYPCX010000002.1, read on the forward strand.
GAATAGGCTCTTCCGCATATTATTCGGGGACTTATTACAGGCCGTTCAAGGGTCTGGTCGACGATGTGTCCCTCTGGGACGAGGCCCTGACGGGAGGAGAGATACGGGAAGTGATGAGTTCCGGTCCCGAAGGCGGCGAGGAGGGCCTTGTCGCTTATTATTCGTTCAATGACGGCACCGCCGTGAACAATACCGGTGACTATACGACCGACGGGACGATGGTCAATGACGTTGCGTATGTGACGGAGCCGGATTATCTATGGCAAGAGGATACGATGGAAGGCATACTTTATGCCAGTTCAATCCCCGTAAGCGGCAACGTTTACCGGTTGACTTATGAATTCGACGACGTATACGGCCGCGGCAATTATAACATCGGCCTCGACGTCAGGACGCACGCGGCCGACACGGTGCCGCTCCCGGGTTTTGAGGGGTACAGATTTCTCGTGACGATCGACGGGGAAGACGCGGGGCTTATCGAAGTACCGCCGGACCGCATGACGTACCGTTCGGGCAGCGTGAACGCGGATCTTGAAGACGGTGACCACACGGTGACGTTCACCTGGCTTAATCCCGAGGAAGGCCTTGCCATCGATATCGGCAGGGTGTTCGTGGCAGATACCTGTTACGTGGAGGAGGCGGACATAAACTTCGATGGAGCGGTCAATTCGGAAGATATCCGCCTTTTCGGATCGCACAGGATAAAGGGCGAGCTTACCCAGACCATAGAGCTTGATACGAAGACCTACCGCGCGACGGTGGATCCGGCAAGCGGCATGGTAGTGCTTACCGACAGCGAGGGCACGAGGTATACGAACGCGGCCTCGAGAGAACCCGGAACGGCCCTCAGCTTTGACGGTTTCGAGGACCACCTGGAGGCATCCGGAGAAGTGTTGGACGGCCTGGAAGACTTCACCATCGCCGAACGCATAAAACTGGCGCAGGCGGCGAACGAAAGAAGCTGTATAATAAGCGGCCGTTACGGCGATACGGCCGAAGACGGGGAACTGCGCATAGTTTATGATTCACACGAGAATCGCTGGGAAGCGAACATAGACGGCGAAGTATATTTGTTCGGCGCCGATGATTCCATCGAGGATTCCGAATGGCACGCGATAGCCGTCACACGCGAGTATTCGACCCTTACCCTGTATATAGACGGAGAACTGATAAGTACGGTAGAGGCGAACAGGAATACCATAAGGACCGCCGAGGACGGCTTCATGATCGGCGCGGGACAGTATCCGTCGGGTACCGCGGGGTGGTTCGATTCTCTGGAATCGTTCAAGGGCGAAATGGACGACATTTCCGTCTGGGGGAGGGCCCTTACCCAGGCGGAGGTACGCGAACTGTACAAAGGCGATCCGGCATCGACGATAGACGGCCCGGACGGTTTTGACAGGTATTGCCGCGCGTGGTGGGAACTTGACGAAGGCATGGGCGCCGAGTTCATGGACAGCACAGCGAACGACCGGGACGGGACCGTATCCGGCGCCGCGTGGAAAGAGGCCGCGTACGGATATGAAGATCCCGAATACGGCCGGGTCAAGGATACCATAGACATACCGCTGGTCTCGGATCCCGATACGGCAGTTTCTTACGTGGTAGCCGTCGATCCGGAGACCTCGGTGATAACCCTGGTGGAAAAGAGTATCTACGACCTCAACGCCGACGGCAGTTTTGATACGGCTGACAGCGATATAATGAGGGACGCCATGGTCGCGGCGCTTCTGGAGAAGGACGCCAACGACATAAAGAGCGTATCCACGACAGAGTACACATGGGATTTCAACGGTGACGACACCATCTCCAGCGACGGTTTCGCCCTGCCGGCGCAGAACATGCCGTACGTGGAATATCTGCTTAATGTGGATGAGGATGACGAATACCATGTAGGCCTTTCCTTCCGCAACGATACCCCGTATTCGAAGGCGAACAACTGGACACTGCCGTGGGGTTCCGATGTAGAGAACTGGGAGATATTCTCAGGGCACTTCCGGAATGACCTGACGGCGGCGGTATATACGACCACCGGCGGGGATATCTCGGGCAGCATGAAGATGGACATGACCGGTACGGATCCGTGCCTTTTCTATACCCGTTATTACGCCGCCTCGGAAGATCCGGATTACAGGCAGGGCTGGGCGGACGGTACGAACGCGGCAGTCAACATGGATACGACCGGTTTCGTCGAGATCTGCTATAGATATGAGGGTGATTATACGCCCGATACGGCCGTTATATCCTGGAGCAGGCAGGCAAAGGCCTGGGACGAGAAGGACGACCTGCCGTTCGAGCTCGAGTTCGACGTAACTGGAGTGAAAAAACCGGAGGGTGAATACAAGACAGTACTCCTGGACATGAGCTCGGTCGAAGGGTGGACCGGTAATATGCAGGCTTTCCGTTTCGATCCGGTTGAAGAAGCCGGGATCGATTCCGGTACGGTCGAGATAAAATATATAGCTTTCAAGGAAACGGCGGAAGGTGATCCCGTCGCGTTCTGGGGCGACTCACCGGGTATCGAGGCGCAGGACGAGCTCAAGCTCAGGGTCTTCGTGGACGGTGAAGGATATGATGACTTCTACTGCGGCAATATAAGCGTTCCCTGGAAATCCACGGAAGAATCCGTCGATTATTACAGCGACGCGCTCGAGATACCGCTTACCCAGGGCGTGTACACGGTAAGATTCCAGTGGGCCAATGACTACGGCGAGGAGACAACTCTCCGCGTGGAGAGGATGTTCCTTACCAACATGACCAGCACGGCCGCTGATTTTAACGGCGATTACGTCGCGGACGATGAAGATCACGACCAGATGACGGAGAACCTCGGCATGAACGTCGCCGAGGGCACGCTGCAGCTCGAGGACGACCTCTACGAGATCACCAAGGTGGAAGAAGCGCCCGGCATGTTCATCTATGAACTGAGAAGATTCACGGATGAGGCCGAGCTTGCCGTGAGCGATCCCGGCCAGCGCACCGTCCGGATAGCGGGGACGAACTATAACCTCTTTGTCGATAAGATAGAGGAAAGCATCACTCTCGCGAGTTCCGGGCTTTTGAGCATGCCGGTAGCGGACGGCGAGATCGCCTTCAAGGGAGGCGAATATGCCTATGAATTTATCGAGGATGGTCTTCTGAAGTTCATAGAGACCGCACCGGCGGCTACGGCTGTTACGGTCCAGCATCCGAGCTGGAGCAGCGAGATAACCGTGGGAGGCCAGACCTACGGTGTTATCGAGACGGCCGGCGGCAAGGTCACGCTGATACCCGCGGAAAGGGAGGAGATAGTGTTCTCGGCGGTGTCCGATCCCGCCGGCGGGACGGAATTCCTGCAGAACAATACGCCGGTCGAGCCCCAGGAGACGGAATTATGCATGATAAACGGGGTAGAAGTCGCTTCCTCCGAGTGGACCACGAAGGCGGGTATTAACATCGTTACCGTGGACAAGGATACGGGTGAACGGGAATTCACCAGCTGGGAGACCGACCTGGAGGCCAATGTCCAGGCGATGACGGTGTATTTGAGGAACCATGCCCAGGGGACTATCGTGATAGCTTCCAAGGGCGGCAGCAAGGTAGGCGCTCTTAACGAGGATGCCTTCCTCGCGCTGGAGAGCGCCGGCAGCGCGCATATCAGGGATGTTGTCAGCGGTTCCACCTGGAGCATGGTCGGGTATATCGGCGCTTCGGAGGGCAGCGTGACCGAGGAATTCGATTCTTTAGGCGCCTCGGATTCGACCAGCAACGAGGTCGTATACATAAAGGACGGCCCGCACCCGACGAGCTACTTGAGCAACACGAAGATTGCCATTAGCGGCACGGAGTATGAAGTAGCCCATGACGACAGCGGGCTGCTCCGACTTGATATAAGGAAGGAATACGAGAGTTTTATCGAAGAACTTACGGGAGGCTACACCACGCACAAGGTCGAGATAGACGGCGCCGAATACACGATAACCCAGGACGAAGAAGGAAGGCCGTCCTTGTACAGCGAGGGAGAAGTCATAACCGAGGAAGGCAGGAAGACGGTCGTCGCCGGCGGAAAAATATATTCGGTGACTTCCGTAGAACCCTCCGAAGGAGAACTGCTCACGCCGGAACAGGAAGGTAAACTGCGGCTTTACAGCGCGATATCATCCGAGTTCACCTCGGCCTTCATGATGGGCGGCGTCGAGATCACGCCCGCTGATGCGGTAATGGAACCGACGCGCCTCGAATTGGACGGCTACGTGCCTTTCGTCCAGGAAAAGTGCGTGGATTTCGATGGCACCAATGATTATATCGATTGCGACAACATAATGAACGGTTTTACCGATTTCTCCATCAGCCTGTGGCTAAAAACGGATCAGAATACCAATTACGGGACATCATATGGGCATCAGGCTCCTCCGATAATCGGCACTGAGATGGGGTCCGGGAATACGGAAGACTTTGTCCTTACGAATTATGACGGAAAACTGGTCTGGTATGACGAATTGGGTGAGACCTATAACACCTACGATACCGGCGTGTTTATCGCCGATAACCAGTGGCATCATGTCGCCGTGGTAAGGTCCGGTTCGACTATTACTTTCTACGTGGATGCCGAAGAAGCCGGTCAGTGCGCCACAGGGACGGATGACGTGGAAAATGACGCCGTCAGCATAGGGGGCAGATGGTGGGATGGTTATGACTGGAAGCATTTCGACGGCATGATCGATGAAGTAGCCATTTTTGATACTGCCCTGGCGGAAGAAGATGTCGAGGCACTTTTGAGCTACAAGATTGAAGGAAATGAAAGTAACCTCACCGCTTATTATTCGTTCGATGACCATACGGCCGAAGACAGCTCGGTTAACGGTAACGATGGAACGATACTGGGAGATACATATGACAGCGAGACGAAGTGGGTGGACGAGACCGGCCTGTATCTGTATACCACTGATGAACGCGAGCACATTTCCGTGCCTTACCAGGCCGTGGAAGGCCTCTCCGATTTTACTTATTCCATAAGGGTAAAAGCCGGGGGACTTGAAGAAGGGATATTCCTCCTGGATACCGAAGGAACGGACGCCCTTACGGTCTACTATGACACTTCCACCGAAGAGTGGTGCGTGAAGATAGGGAACGATCTTTACAAACTCCAGGATGATTCGCTGACAGATATGGGCTGGCACATGGTCACGGTGACGCGCGAATACTCGACGCTCGCGTTGTATGTCGATGGGGCCGAGATCGAGACGATCGAGGGTATAACCGAGGCCCAGATAAGCGTATACACAACGGACGCGTGCATAGGGCCGGGACTGGTAAAGATCGATACTGTGGCTAAAGTGGACAAGGAAGGTTTTGCCGGGATTAAGGCCGGTTTCCGCGATATATCCGTCTGGGAAAGGGCGCTTGACGGGGCGGAAGTTTCCGCGCTGTATACGAGCGAGCCCGCTTCAATAACGGGTTACGGCGACGACTGCCGCGCGTGGTGGGCGGTCGATGAGGGTACGGGCGCGCAGGTACTTGATGCGACGGACAATTCTTATGACGGAGCATTCGAGCTGGGCGCCTGGGCGATCCAGGGCGAAGTGAAGTGCGGCCATGACGGGGTGTTCACGAACGAAACGGCGCTCTGGGCTCCGGAAGACGGCGTTAATATGGCCTATATCCCGCCGGCCGGTGACATCGAATTCTCGACCTGGGATACGAGCTATACCACGAACGCCGGCGCGATGGCGGACTATCTGGAAGGGATATACTCCACCGGCATGCGGGAAGGCGCGGTACTCCTGGTCTCGATACAGGGGACGACCGCCGCTACCGGCCTCACCGAGGACGCTTTGGCGGCGCTTGAGGCTTTCGGTTCCCTGGAGATAAGGAAAGTTTCAGCGAGCGACAGGTGGAGCATGGCCGTTCTCGTGGAAGAAGTATCCGAAGACGGGACGATCACGGTAAGCGCTGTGCAGGAAGACCGCAGTGATACGGCCGGTGCGTCAAGCCACAGCCTGGCGTGTCTCGACGAGGACGACTCTCTCGGCGGGATATACGGCAGGAAGATGACGATCGACGGGGACGTCTACAGGATCATTTCTGACGGAAGCGGCGCCATGATGATGGAAAGGAGCGAGAAGGTCTTCATCCTGAGCGACGGCACGGAAGAATTCATGACCGGCCCGAACGGCATCATAACGCTCGGGGACAAGGATTATTTCGTGATCGAGGACGAGTCCGGGATCTACCTGAAGCCGGTCCATGTTGCCGACCTGGACAGGGACGGCGACCTGGACAGGGAGGATATCGATCTTATGGACAGCCACATGGGATCCGCCCTTATCGAAAGAAAGGCAGCGGCCGACTCCGCGTTCCGCTACCTCTTTGACTCGATGGAATCGGGTGGTGAACTGTATGCCACGAGCCTGGCAGAGAACCCGTATATAGAAGGCTTGTATACCAATTCGTCCGCTTCTTCAGGGGATATACTGGCGGGTATAAAGCTCAAGGGATATTCCGGATATGATGTGCCGGAAGAGGGCTATAAATTCGATGTAGACATAAAAGGCCCGGATGATAGCGTGCATCGTAACGTCGGACAGATAACCGTGTTCGCCGGAGAGGACTATTACGGTGAGGCGTCGATCCTCCTGGAGGATATGCCGATAGGCGAATATTATGTCAGGTTCACGTGGGTGGACCAGGAAGAAGGCACGGCAGTGCAGGTAAAGGAATATTTCTTCGAAGATGACAAATACCTGAAGGCGGCCGATCTCAACAGTGACGGAAAGATAGACGTTGAGGACAAGATGATCATGCACGAGAGTGCCGGTGACAGCGTACGGTTCGCGACACTGGATATAGATGAAGAGCTTTGCTATGTGACATATGAGTTTTCCGATAATCAGTACCACTTCTACTACATGGATGAGGAATACATCAGCGACGAGAGCAACCGGTTCGTGGTCCTGCCGGGCAGGGCGGAAGGTGAGAATATCATTTACAGCATTGCCGTGGGCGAGCCTGACGAGGCAGGACGCCTCCAGATACAGCTTACCCAGGTGCTCTGGGGCGACATGAACTCGGACGGCGTCCTGGATCCCGTGGGTGACAGGGTAGCGAAGATAGCCGAATATCTCTGGGATAACAGGGATAGCGCCATATCGCTGGATGAAGTAAGGCTCATGATAGACGCCATGAACGTAACGGCCGATGAACTGCGTGCCGCCAATATCTATTATGACAAGGATATCGACGGTAACGACCTGGTGGATTCGGAAGACGCGGGGCTGCTTGAGACCATGAAACGCTTCGTCGCGGACGTCCTGGCCTATCCGGAGAGGGTCGATTATATCCCAGTTGACGCGAACGTCCTGGTAGATGCCGATGGCGAGGTCAAGATATATGACGCCGCGGACGACAAACTCTGGAAGAAGTTCCTGCCTGACGGGCGCGTGTTCCGGTACGACAAGGACGGCCACCTGGACGAGATGACGGACAGGACGGGAAACCTGATATACTGCCACCATGACGAGGAGGACCAGACCACGGTCACGGTCGATATCACGAACGATATTACAAAGTCTTATGACCAGCAGGGCAGGCTCGTTGAGGTGATCAGCGAAGAAGGCGAGTTGACCTACGATTATACTACAGTCGGCCAGACGATCATCCAGCATGAGACGAGGCTCGAAAGCACGTACACCACCCGAGGATTCGACTGTATGAGTTTTGATGAAGACGTTGAGCAGGTCCTGATAGAGGGCGACTCAAGCCTTAATGCCTCGGAAGCGTTCACCGTATCGGCATGGTTCAACTGGTCGGGTGGGTCAAGCTGGGAGAATATTATTGCCAGAGGCGACAGGGAAACGGGCGGGTTCACTGTTCATATAAATACCACCTATAATAAACTGTATGTTCAGAGAGACAACGGCTTGAGCAGTTTTTATGTCGATGTCGAGATCGAGGTGGGCGAGTGGTACCATGTCACGGTCGTAAAGGAGTCGGACGATAATGTGCATGTGTACCTGTACGATGCTTCTACGGATACCACCGCGACTGCGGACAACACCGGTTTTGATGTGGGGATCGCTTCGGACCTGAACCTCTCGATCGGGAACTGGGAATATAATTACCCATCCAGTTCTTTCCATGGATATATCGATGAGGTTGCGTTCTTTGACCGCGCCTTGGACGCTACAGAAGCCCAGGAGCTTAAAGGAACCAAACTGAACGGCACCGAAGACGGGCTTGTCGCCTGCTATTCGTTCGACGACGGCACGGCCAAAGACATTACGGGGAACGGCCGCGACGGTTTCGCTACTTCTACTTTCGTCCAGATGCACGAGGTCTCGGACGATGCGATCGAATTCTCGGCAATAATTCCCGAGGAAAGGAAAGCCGTGCGAGAGTTCGCGTCCGACGATCACCGGCTTATCAAGGATTATCTGGCCGGGGACCTGGGCTCTTACAGGGAATATGAGTATTACGCTTCCGGGGATTTCGGGGGCATGGTCGAGAAGATCACTTACGATTCCGGATATTACGAGACTTATGAATATTACGGCGCGTCCAGCCTGTTCGAAAACGAGATAAAGACCGTGACTTACAATACGCTGGCGGAGTCCGATTATCTTACTTTCGACGGAACGGATGATTACATCGATTGCGGTGATATAGCCGATTTTCATGACATCGAGTACGGTACGGTAGAGACCTGGATCAAGGGGGTAAACGGGACCGTCTTCGATTTCGGTAACGGTATGGAAAGTAGCGCTGACAGGTTGAAGCTGGACGTTTCGAGTTCTGAGGTGGAATTCTACCTCCATAGCGGGAATTCGACGGCATGCCCGGTCACGCTGGACCCGGACGAGTGGTATCACGTGGCCGTGGTGTGGAGTAGTACCGGCATGGAACTTTATATTGACGGCCTGCTGGCGGCGACGGATGACTTTTCGAACGGCCTGGATTACGACTACACCAACTTCCTGATCGGGGCAAATACTTTTGACGAATATTGTACCGGCTCTATCGACGAGGTCGCTGTTTATGATCACGCCCTGACGGGAGATGAAATAAGGCAGCATTATTCTGACGGCCTGGAGGGGACTGAGACGGGTCTGGTAGCGTTCTACGCGTTCCAGGACGGGGAAGTTACCGATGGTTCCGGTAACGGCAAGGATGGCGTGAAGTATGGGACCACCACTGGTCTGGACAGGGAAGTCCAGGGCGAATACACGGAAGTGGAAGCGTCCGAAAACTATTCCTATTCTGCCGAAACACGCAGGCTTATCAAGGTAGAAGAAAAGGACTCCGAAGGCGCTGTCACCGCCGTCCATGATTATTCCTACGTGAGGAACTCTGACGGTGAACGTCTCGAGAAGGTCCTGGATATGGACGGGACGCTCCTTATCGTCGAGGAAGACACTTCCGGGGAAGAGGCGGTCTATATTTTCAGGACACCCGAGCTGACGATAGGAAGCGGAAAGATAGGGGATACGTTCCTCTTTAGCGGCAAAGAATACAGGATAACGGGGACAGGCCTGGATGATATCGGTTTGTGGGAACTCGGCCTCAAGTTTGACGGCGCGGATGATTATATCGGCTTGAGTTCCTATCTCAGCTGCGAGGAGTGGGAAGAGGTTACCCTCAGCACGTGGGCCTTTATCGATCCGTCGGAAACGGATGCCGAGATCCTCGGCTGGATGTATGGCGACAATATAGATGATTACGGATTATCTCTCAAGATCGTAGAAGACAATGCGGATGGGAGAACCTACCTGCGTGTGAGGGGGTCGGCCGACAACAGGACATGGTTCTATGAGAACGTATATTACGATATCACGGACCTTAAGGGCCAGTGGGCGCATTACGCCGTGACATGGAAGAATCTCGGTGAGGATGCCGAAACAGGCGATTACTTCGTAGAAGTAAAGCTTTACGTGAACGGCGAGGCGGTCGCATCCGGTGTGAATCTCGAGAATTATCCCGATCCGTTCTGGAACAGCTACAGGAGGTTCAGCATAGGCGGGTGTTATAGCGGCTCGGTCACAAGGGTGCTTAACGGCGCGATGCGTGACGCGTCCGTATGGAGCAGCGCGCTCAGTGAGGAGGATATGGCTGATATCTATTCCGGTGCGCTCGTTTCGAGTATAAACGGTTATGCCGAGGATTGCGAGGGCTGGTGGCGTCTTGAAGAAGCTTCCGGAACTGTAGCGGAAGACCAGACCCTCAATGACAGGGACGGTACCATTAACGGAGGAGCATGGGGCAACGTCAGGTCTTCTTACAGTACCGCGCCTGTTGTGTTATGTGAAGATGAGATAAGGGTCCTGGGGAGTGAAGAGGATAACAAGCTCTTCAGGGTAGAAGAGCTGAGCGGCGAGAAGCTGACCATATCTTCCGCGACGGCAACATATAACCAGACCGGTTACGATATATCCGAAACCCTTGACGGCATCAAGGATAGCGCGGATAACGGCTGGGCCGTAGACGGCCACTGCGGCCAGTCGGCCATGTTTACGTTCGACGGCCTGCCGGCGGTGGATACCGTGGTCCTTACGCAGACTACCGGCGATGACCTCAAAGACTTCGAACTTTATTACACCGTGGATGAAGACCCGTCGTTAACGGACAGCATATGGGTAAGCGTGGAAAACCTTACAGTTCAGAACCTGGGCAGCGGTTTCTATGTTGACGGGGATCACAGGGTGCTCGTGGAAGGGGCCGGATCTGACGAATATGAACTCGTGTTCGATTCGGTGAAGATGACGGCCCTCAAGATACAGGTCAATGACACAATGGATGCGGACCATAACTTCGTCCTTTCGGAAGTAGAAGTATTTGGCAGCACGTTTGAACGCATTTACGCCGAAGAAGCAAGAGTAGAAATAGGCGCTGAATACATACCCGCTTCGGAATTTGTTATAGCCGCCGAAGACGAATATACGACAGCCGCCGGACAGGAAGGGACCACCGAGTTCGTCTTCCAGGCGACCAGGGAGAGAATAGAGAACGAGATACCGGAGCAGATAGTAAGCGTCCTCGCGTATACGATAGAGGGCACCCTTGAAGATGTTGAGGTTTCCGGCGGGAAACTGAAGATCATGGGCCACGATGTGATCGCGCCCGCGGAAATCTATCTTGATGATGAACTGACCAGCCTGGCCGGGCTCGAAAGCGCGTTGCTTGACGCGGAGGGAGAAGGACTCCTGATAAGGACGGCGACGGACATTAATATCATGGAGGTCCAGGACGGGTGGCAGATAACCGGCGATGAAATAAGGCTCTATACCTCACCGGTCAACGCGGTATATGCGGTCGATGGAAAACTGGTCAGCGTAGATTATGCGAATGGAACGATTACCGTAGGGTCTGAAGAAATATCGATCTATGATACCAGGCCCACCGCGGACTTCTCGACCGGAGGCGACGCGCCGTTCTACGTCCAGGGAGAGACTGTTTACGGCGATAGTTTCTACGCCCTGCAGTCCGGGGATATCTCCGACGGGGAAAGAAGCGTGCTGGAAAGGGTAGTGACGTTCGACGAAGATGTGGAGATAAGCTTCTACTGGAAGGTGTCCTCGGAATATACAAGTTATACCCTCTCAGGGAATCTTGATAGTGTGGATTATACCGCCGGCACTCTGGTAGCGGGAGGGGAAGAGGTCCGGCTTTATGATCCCGTTCCCGGTGCTGATTACTCCACCGGCGGGGACGCGGCTTTCTTCGTCCAGCCGGAAACAGCTTCCGACGATGGTAATTATTTTGCTCTCAAATCCGGGCCGATCTCTGACGGCGAGACCAGTATTATCGAAAAAGTGATAACGCTCGAGCAGGACGGCGAGGTCAGCTTTGATTGGAAGGCCTCAACGGAAAGTCCTCAGCATGCGCTCACTGGCAAGCTGGACGATGTGGATTATACGGAAGGGACTATCACTATCGCCGGAGAGAAAGTCCTGCTTTACGATCCTACGGTCGGAACTGATTACTCCACCGGCGGGAACGCGGCTTTCTTCATCCAGCCGGAGACGGTCTATGATGACGGCGAATCACTCTTCGCCCTCCAGGCCGGGGATATAACCCATGACGAGATCAGCGCGGTCGAGAAGGTCTTCACGCTCGATAACGACGGCGAGATCAGCTTTTACTGGAAAGCCTCCTCTGAGGAGACCAAAGACCTTTTCCGATTCCTGGTAAATGACACTGAGTATACCACTATCTCAGGTGATAGCGGATGGCAGCAGGTGACAAAGACCCTTACCGCCGGCACGTATACGGTCAGGTGGGAATACACGAAGGATGCCGATGATACCGGTGCGACATACAAAGACACGGCCTGGCTCGATAATGTCGTGATCAGGGCCGAGGCGGAAGAACTCGACGATTTCGAGGCCGTCGGAGACGGTACGGGCGGGTGGCACATGAATCATGTCTATCCCAATTACGTACCGCCCTACACGATGACCGCTAATGATACGACCATACTTGGCGGGTATTACAAGTTCGGCCAAGGCGCATGCGCTGTTAAGGAATTCACCGGTGTCCCGCAGGGTGAGGTCACCATAAGCTTTGATTATTATTTCATCGATAACTGGTCGAGTGATGACGGCATCCTGTACGTGAACGGCGAGGAAGTGTGGAGATTGACGCACACCTATGACAGCGATGTCGGAGGCGATGACGAAGAGGACGGCCTGCTCACGGAGATAGATCAGGTCGGCAGGACCGGCACCAGTTACAGGGACTGGGTAGGTAACTTTGAGATCGTCTATAACAATACGAGCGGATCGGATACACTGAAGTTAGCTTTTACTTCCACCACGGACTCCGCGAGCGGTTACACCGAATCGTTCGGTATGGATAACGTCAAGATAGAGATGATAAAGCCGGTCCATGAAGAAGCGTTCGAACCCGAAGGCGGCTGCCCTGTGATCGTGATGGACGAAGTGACCGTTTCGGCGGCAGCGCTCGCGGGGGCGGATTGCGAACTCGACGCAAGCGGAGAAAATATCGTCTGGACCCCCGAAGGATGGACGTTGAAAGGGGATACTGTGGATTTTGTCTCCCCGTCGGCCGCCATGGAAGTCGAGATCTTCGGGGCCCTTACTGATGTGGATACCGGTAATGCCGTATTGACCATCGGCGCTTATACTGTGTACGCGCCGGAGGCGGTCCTTCTTGACGGAGAGACAGTGACCCTTGCCGATCTTGATAATATGCTCCAGGACCCGGATCATGCGGTCAAATTCGATATTCGCACGCTCGCGACTGTTGAAGGAGAGTATACCGATACAGGCATATTGTTCACGGGGAATTCGGTAGAGCTTAACCTTATCAAACTCGGAGATGCTGACCGGTTCAGTTTTTACGTCGGAGATACCCTGGTAGATGAGATCTACGGCGAGACGGACTGGACGGAAGCCACTCACGCGCTCACAGCCGGTACGTACACGCTGAGGTGGGAATATGCGAAAGATGACCTCTGGTCGCGGGGTGACGACACCGTGTGGATGGATGATCTCCGGGTCGACCTGAACGCTGAAGAATTCTATGATTTCGAGACAGGGGCTGATCTTGACGAGTGGTTTACTGATGGTGCTTATTATGACACGACGCAGTATACCACGAGTGCTGACGGCACTACTATCCTGGGCGGATATAATAAATTCGGGCAAGGAGCGACGGCTTCCACGGTCCTGACCGACGTACCACAGGGCGAGATTACTATAACCTTTGATTATTATTTCATAGATAGATGGGACGGCGCCGATGATGAGGGATTTCTGAAGATAAACGGCCAGGAAGTATGGTCGCTGGCGCATAAATATGATAACTCCCTGGCGGAAGAATCCGGGCTGCTTCAGGAGATCATTCCCCAATGCGGCAATTACGTCTATGTCACCAATTCAACTTACCGGGACTGGGTAGGGAGCTTCGAGGTCGTATATGATAATACGGGCGGCCCGGATACTCTCGTGCTCACTTTCGGTTCCACATTGGAGGAGGGCGCCGCCGGTACGGCTGAATCATGGGGTATAGATAAGGTGAAGGTCGAGATGGCAAGGCCGGTCCATGAAGACGTCTTTGAACCGGCCGGCGGCTGTCCGGAGATAACACTGGACGGCGTGTCGATCTCACCCGCTGAGCTTGACCCGGCAGAGCACCTGATCGGCGGCGACGGCGAAGGCGTAATATGGACTTCCGACGGGTGGGTTTCGGAAGATGATACATTAGGATTCCTGACGTTGCCGGCTACCGTTACGGCCGTTTACACGACGCTATACTCGACGGAAGTCACGTATGGCCCAAGCAGCGTGGCGGTCACCGATCCGCTCGCTCTGGGACTTGACGAGCCGGCTTTTGTCCAGGACAGCTGCCTGGATTTCAACGGTGCGTCTGAATATGTCTCGACGCCTGTTAACATCGACCAGGACACCGGGTCTTCGGGGGCCACCTTTGAAGCATGGGTATATCCGAAGAGCGCGGTGAGCGGCGCTCATTACGTGATGAGCACCGAAAACGGCGGATACGACTGGTCCCTGTTGAGCATTAGCGGGAACTGGTATGTGTTAACCGGCACCGTCATGCAGAGTACAGGTGTCTCTGTTGATGTCGGCCAATGGCAGCATATAGCGGCAGTGTTCGACCCCGTCGGCGGAAAGGTCCATTTCTACAAGAACGGCGTGGAGGCCGCTAATTCCTGGGCCATAGGTTATGATTCAAGTGCCACATCTGTGACCATAGGCGGCCAGAAAACTGTTGCCAACTTCTTTGACGGCCGTATCGCTGAAGCGGCCATCTTCGATAGACCTTTGACGGAGGAAGAGATCCAGGCGCGCCTGGACGCGAATTCCAAGCTTACCGGTACGGAAGAGGGTCTTTTGGCCTACTATTCGTTCGACGACGGGACCGCGCTGGACTCTTCCGGCAGCGGCAACGACGGGACGATAAAAGGTGCCACGCCCATGGAAGCAACAGACCTTTATTTCCTGAATCCCGACAGGGAATATGTCGCCGTGCCTTACGGGACCATAGACGGTCTTTCCGATTTCGCGCTGAACTTCCGCGTTAAAGCCGAGGAACTGGAGAACGATATTTATCTCATCGACAGCGACGGGACGGACCCGCTTGCCGTCTATTACGATGTCTCGGAAGACGAATGGTGCACGGAGATCGGCGGCAATCTCTACCAGGCGCAGGACGATTCCATCAGGGATATGGATTGGCACATGGTGACGGTCACCCGGTCCGGGGACGAGCTTTCGGTATATATAGACGGGGCAGGTATCTACACGACCACCGCCGTTACGACTACGGTAGACGTTGACACGACAGACCCGTCTATCGGCCTTGGCCTGGAAGGGCTTTTGCGCGACATATCCGTCTGGGAGAGGGCCCTCACGGAAGTGGAGGTCGGCGCGATGTACACGACAACGCCCGTATCCGGAATAACGGGCTATGGCGGTAACTGCCGTGCATGGTGGGGGATCGACGAAGGTACGGGGACAGCGGTACTGGATAAGACCACGAACGCGAATGACGGCGCGATACACGGAGCCGGGTGGGTGGAGACGTCCGATATCTACTTTAACGGCGAAGAGGTTGCGTACGACGATCTTTACGACAACCTGGCGCAGCTTCTGGGTTCCTCCGATGAAGGCCTGCAGGTAGGATCCGGGGATATAACCGGCGGCGGGATCGTAGAAGGCGCTGTCCGGTTTTATTCCGCTCCGCTGCTCTCGCCATCCGCGCCGGATATCTCCGGCACACTTACCGGCGTGGATACTACCGGCGGCATTTTGACCATCGGCTCTTACACGGTATACGCGCCGGGGGAAATACGGCTTGACGGTCAGGAAATAAGCCTTGCCGACCTTGAAAATGTGCTTCAGGACCCGGATCATGCGAGCAAATTCGATATACGCACGCTTGCCACGCTGGAAGGGGAATACACCGATACCGGTATATTGTTCGCCGGGGATTTGGTGGAGCTCCGCACCGTCAAGTTCGGGGATAACGATACGTTCGCTTTCTACGTGGATGATGCCCTGATAGACGAGATATACGGCGAGGTCGACTGGACGGACGTCACACACGCGCTGCCGGCCGGGACCTACACGTTGAGGTGGGAATACAGTAAGGACGTCCTGTGGTCGGAAGGCGATGACGCGGCCTGGATAGACGGCCTTGACTTCAAGTCATCCGAAAGAATAATCGATGATTTCGAGGCCGGTTCCGAGGGGTGGTTCAATGAGCAGCAGGGTACGGTCCCGGCCACTACCGAGTGCAACTTTACGACCATCCTGGGCGGGGTCGGCGTACTTGACTACAATGACACTGTTAGCAAGACCTTCACGGGTATCCCGCAGGGCGAAGTTATCATAAGCTTTGATTATTATTTCTTCGAAAGATGGATAAATGACGCGAGCCGGTTCAGCAGCGCGTACCTGAAGGTGGACGGCGAGACGGTATGGGCACAGGAACACGATTATCACAGTGATGAAGAAGGGCAGCTGGAAGAACTGTTCGCAAGTCCTTACTATGGTGCCCTCAGCTATAACGACTGGGTAGGGCATTTCGAAGTCGTTTATGACAATTCCGCGGGGAGCGACGCGCTTACACTCGAGTTCGGTGTGATACCGTTCATGAACGAGGAGGACTGGGGTATCGATAATGTGTGTATAGAGGCAGTGTATTCGACCGGTGACCTGGCCGAACCCCGGGAATATATCCCGGTCATGCTGGACGGCGCGTATACTTCACCGGCCGCTCTTGAAGGGTCGAATTGCGTGCTTGAAGAGGAAGTGGCGGTCAGCCTGATGCCTGATGCCTGGCAGGTAGAAGATGAGATGATCTCCTTCAATACGCTGCGTGGCGGAGCGATCGATTCCATTTATACCACCTTGAGCTCTACAAGCGTGGCTTTCGGCGCGGAAGAAATAACTGTTCTTGATCCGCTGGTACCTGGGGGATCCGAGGGATTCCAGGTAAGCGGCGATGCCGCTTTTCTAATGCAGTCGGACGAGGCCTGCGTGGGGGATCATGCCGCTAAGACGGGAGCTATCTCGCACGGTGAGGCGAGCATACTGGAGACAACAGTTAATACGGGCAAATACACCGGCACGGCGGGTTTCTGGTGGAAGGTCTCTTCCGAGGCGAACGACAAGTTCAAGTTCTATATAGACGACGAGTTGCAGGGCGAGATCTCCGGTGAGATAGACTGGAAATACACGACAGCGACGCTTTCCCCGGGCGAGCATACGCTTAAGTGGGAATATTCAAAGGACGGGAGCACCTCCGCCGGCGATGACACGGCCTGGCTGGATGAGGTGACCGTTACTAAGGATATAATAGAGTTCGATGATTTCCAGACCGGCGCCTATACGAATAACTGGGATATCGGTATCATGTATGGAGGCGTGACCGCGCCATACACAACGGACGTTGTCGGAGAGACCATCCTGGGCGGGTATAACAAGTTTGGAAAGGACGCAACCGCCGTCAGGACGATAACGAATGCGCCGAAAGAAGCGATCACCATAAGTTTTGATTATTATTTTATCGATAATTGGTACACCGATGAAGCCATATTGGAGATAAACGGTGAAGTGGTATGGAGTCTATCGCATACCTATAACAGCAGCGATGGCGGTGACTACGAGGAAGACGGCCTACTTCAGGAGATCGGAGTTAATGGTGACTCTGTCGGCTATTCCGGGACCAGTTATAGAGACTGGGTAGGGCATTTTGAGATCGTTTATGACAATACCGGCGGAGCGGATATGTTGGAGCTTGAATTCCGCTCTACGTTGGATGATAGCGGGATAAACTACAGCGAGTCATGGGGTGTAGACAACGTGCGGATGGAGATATTGGATCATCTCCTGATGCATGATGATTTCACGCCGGAAAATCAGGTAACTATCTATTTTGACGATGAAGAAATAACGTATGATGAACTCGCCGGTAAATTGGCGCAGCTCCAGGCCGCGGGAATGGATTTTGAGGTGCATTCCGGGGACATTGCGGACGATGAACATGAGGATGGCATCATATGGTTCCGGACCGTGGACCCGTCGGTGACGGAAATAGATGTTTCGGGCGCGCTCGAGAGCGTCAATTTCGGCGGAGGAGAGCTCGTCATAGGTGTTTACACGGTAACGGCGCCTGCGATCATTCGCCTGGACGGCCAGGAGGTGACCCTTGTGGCGCTTGAAGACGCATTCCAGCTCGGCGAGGTAACGGGTATATTCGAGATACGGACGCTCGCGACCTGTGGCGGAGAAGAAACAGGCGGCCAGATCACGTTCGCGGACAATATGGTTGAGCTTTACCGTGTCTATGACAAGGCGCACCGCCAGCTGACAGGCGGCGTGGAGGCCCTTAATGCGGCTACAGGCACCATAACTATTGATGGAATGGAAATAGAACTGCCTGAGGTTCTTACCTTTAATGGAAAGACGATGAATGCCGGAGAGTTCATAGCGGCGTGCGAAGAGGTCCTGACCGGTCTGGCGTTCGAGGCCGTGCAGGCCCGCGGCATAACCGAGGACTTTGAAGACGGAACGCTTGATAGTTGGAGTATACGCGGCACGAATTCGGAATGGGAAGTAGCAAACGGTACCCTGGTCCAGACATACCTCACCGATACGAGTGGCCAAGAGGATATCTATGAAAAGAGGGCTATTTTCACGGACAGTGCCATTCCGGAAAGAGAGGACGCGGTGTCCTCGATAAGCGCGCGAGTCAATCCTTACAGATGGCATGTTTATAACGATGACAACGGCACTGCCCAGGCGGATATCTACGCTTGCTACCAGGATGAGGATAATTACTACCGGATGAGGTTCGGTGAAGATGATATGGTCTATGTGCAGCAAATGAGCGACGGCGAACTCATGACGCTTGCGTCCTGTGATGTAAATGCCGGTTTCGGGATCGATATCCAAAGAGATTCCTGGCGCGAATACTCTTTCAGCGTGTTCGGGGACACGGTCAAAGCGTATATAGACGGAGAACTGGTGCTTGAATACAGCGGGGCCGAAGTCGACAACACGCCGCATGTACTGGCTGATGCCCTTGTAGGCGTCGGGTGTCCCGGAAATAACCAGGTCTGGTTCGATGATATCAGTATAAGTGAGACGGTGGGTATGGAGGTAAAGCCGCTCTACGCTTATGACGCGATAAAAACCGCCGAAGGATGGGAACTGGAGCAGGGTTCGTTCGGGGTGTACACCGTCCTGGAACAGAATTATGTGACGGGTCTGGTCCAGGGTGTTGACGCTTCCGCCCGGAAGTTCACGATAGCCGGCGAGACTTGTGAGCTTACGGATATGTCTTTTGCGACGCTCGAACTTTCGGATTATACCACCGGCGGTGACTCGGCGTTCTTTGTCGACGGAAATCTCTCAGAGGGCTTCAGCCTGCGTTCGGGCGATATTGCCGATGGGGAAAGCTCATTTGTGCAGACGACCGTCACCCTGGACGAGGCGAAGGAACTCACGTTCGACTGGCTTGTGGATTCCGAGGCGGGGGATCTGATGAATTTCTACCTGGACAATATGGTCACGCCGGCGGCCACGACTTCGGGGCTGAACTATTACGAGGCCGAAAGCAATTTTGAGGCCGGCGCTGAGGGATGGGATATCACCTTCTCCGGCACCGAACCGGACGATACGTCATTCTGTAACGGGACGTATATCCTGGGCGGGGACGAGAACTTCAACTACGGTGAAAAGGCCAGCAAGACGTTTACGGGCCTCCCGCAATCCATGGTCACCATCAGTTTTGATTTTTATTTCATCGATAACTGGGACGGGGGAACGCCGACAAGTGGCGACACGGCGTACCTGAAGGTAAATGAAGAAGTAGAGTGGTCGCAGCCGCATAAGTACGACGCCAGCGCCCCTGGCGAAAGCGACCTGCTGGAAAGCGGTTCACTGCGAGAAATTTCCAATATCTTGACGCTTGGCGCGACTTACAGGGATTGGGTAGGGCACTTTGAGATCGTCTATGACAATACCGGAGGGTCCGATACGCTGGAGCTTGAGTTCTATACAGGCACGAACCTTAATAGCGAGCGCTGGGGCGTGGATAACGTGAGAATAAGTTCCGCCTGGACGACCGAGACTTATCATCTCTCGGCCGGGGAACATACCTTGAGGTGGGAATATACCAAAGACGGGGCCGGTTCCGACGGCCTGGACGCGGCATGGGTAGATAAAATAGCGGTATCCGACATTCAGGTGGATCTCGACGGGACGAACGATCATGTGGATATCCCGGACCTGGGCCTTTCGGACGGCTTCACGATCGGTATATCGGCGAAGACGGGCTTTACCGACCCGTCCGCCGGAGACAGAACGATCCTCCATGCCAGCGAGGTTTCAGGCCAGAATGAAATAACGCTCAAATGGGATGAAAATGAGGAAGGCCTTGTCCTTACCGGCTGGGATTCTTCCGCGAGCGCGAGTTACGATATTACCACGGAGATCGGCTATGACGTGACCGGATGGAACGATTACGTCATCACCTATGACTGCACAACCGTAAGGATATATTTTAACGGTGATATCGTAGCCTGCGAAGACATCGGCCTTGATGTCTCGACCGTCGGCAGCTGGCTGGTAGGGAAATACACCACAGACACGGAATACTTTGTGGGCTCAATAGATGAAATGTTCGCTTTTGACCGCGTATTGACCTCCGGCGAGATAAAGAACCTCCACAACGGCAAGAAACCGTCGGAGATCGAGAATTACGGCACTGACTGCCACGGCTGGTGGGCTTTTGATGAAAATACCGGGACCGACCTGGATGACAAGACCTCCGGTGGCAATGATGGCATTATTAATGACGCGACCTGGTCAATGAGCGTTGCAAAGGTCGATGATTTCACGCCGGCGGACTATATCAGTGTTACCGTTGACGGGTATGAATGCTCGTATCGTGAGTTCGAGGATCTCTTCGGCCAGAGCGCGGACGGCCTGACCGCGTTATACCTTGAGGAAGTCGAACGGGCCAAGGTCGGCTGGAGCCTTACGGAGAGGGTCGTGGAGTTCGTGACGGCCGGTCCGGAAGACCTCATATCCGGAGCCCTGGAAGAGATAGATACGGATGACGGGAAGATAACCATCGGCGGCATAGAATTCATCGCGCCCAGCGAGGTGTATGTGGATTACCAGCTGATGAGCCTTGAGGACCTGGAGGATAAGCTCGGCCAGGCGCAGTATTCACTCTTCACCATAAGCACGCTGGCAAGCTGCGAATATACGACGGTCTCCCAGGGAGTATACGAGTTCACGGATGACAGGATAGACCTTTATACGGTCGCGCCGTTCGGTCCGTCCGGGCTTGTCGAAGACCCGAGCGCGTTCACGGAAGTGACCATCAAGTGCGACGAGGTCATAAGCGTTACCGGTATCTATTCCGACCAGGCGACCTATACGGTGGAGGTCAATGATACGACGGGTATGGTCGAAATAAAAGAGGACGGCGACCTCATCGTTTCCGGCGACATACCCGAGCAGGACTTCCTGCTCCTGGATGACAAAGGTCGGGAGATGATGACCGTGACGATCGACTACAAGGACATAGTCGATGCCGTCCATACGGTGTACCTGCCGGCAGGCGGCTTTACCACGGAAGTCGCGATAAAAGAAGGCCAGATCCTCTCCGCGACCAACCTGCCCGCGGGTTACAATGTGGAATTCAACGATATATCCGGATTCTTACAGCTCCTGTACGGGGACGCGGTCATAGTTGAAAGCAAGGTGCCCACGCTGCTTCCGTATGTAAGCGAAGAAGACATGGTGGTCCTGGAGACCTCCATACTCGAGGAAGCCGCCTTTGACGTTACCCCGGACGATGACCGCGATTCGGTATACACGATCAATAATACCTTCTCCGACGGTGTGCTTGACCGCACTTACGCGCCTTATTTCGACGGGGAATATACGATAGACGTAGCCGACCTTACGGGTGACGAAAGGTGCGACCAGCAGGACGTGGACTACCTGGAGATGCTGGCGGACGCCTGTTTGCGCATGAGAGCGGACCTTACCGGGGACAGCAGGGTGGACCAGGCGGATGTCGACTGCTGGGACGTCAGCCCGTTCAACTGGAAAGATATAGACGGCGACGGCGAGATCAACAGCGAAGACTATACAGAACTTGTCAGGCTCGTCGCGGAGAGCGCGGCGATCTACTTCCAGGCGGACGTGAACAGGGACGGCGTAATAGACGCTGAGGATGAAGCAGATTTTCTCACTTACATCGCTGATAAGGAAAAACTCGCCGAGGTCGAGGCCGGCGACATGATGATCTATTACGAGACGTCCGGCGGTTTCAGGACCGAGACGCACGCGGCGGACTTGGCAGGGCTTTACACTACCGCGGGCTGGAAGTTCGAAGATGACAGCCTCTTGCTGGATAAGACACCCGAAGAGGACATCACCGGTCAGGCCTTCAGTTTCGAGATAGACGCCGATACGGAAGGCCTGTATGAATTGGCCGTATCCGTGCGCAATCCTTATCCGTTCGTTGAAAGCGGCAACGTGATCGAGCTCAACGTATACGTGAACGGCGAATACAACGCTTACGGGAACCTTGATGTGGATAACTTTGCGGAAAACTTCCAGAAAATAATCACTGATATATACCTTAACGAGGGAACGAATACGGTCACCATCATGGTCTGGGATCTGAACGGCGACGGCGACCGTATGGTAGAGGGTGAGCTGCCGGCGGTTATGCCGTCCGGGTACGGCGTGGGCCTGGAGATAGAGAAGATCTATCTTGAAAAAGGATACAACCCGGCGCTCGACTTCAACGCGGATAACGTGATAACGGCCGACGAGATGCAGAAGTTCTTTGACGAAGAATACGTGGAAAGGCCCGCGACGGCGATACAGAGCACGCCCAGCAGCGAAAAGTGGGTGATCGTGGGCGGTGTCGCTTACGCCGTGGGAGAATATACCGATCATATAGAGTTCATTTACGGCGCTGCTTCTTACACCACCGACAATACCGGCGGGATCGTTACCCTCGAAGACGGTATCCAGTACGAGGTAACGACCGAGAACGGCGAGGTTATCGTCACTGAAGTGCAGGAGCTCATAACCGTGGCGGAAGACACGAGATACCTGACGATAGACGGCACCCGGTATATCGCGGAAGAGACGGAAGCAGAAGGCGTGATAAAACTGACGGGCGGCGGCGATGTCATAACGAGCGAAGAAGCCTACAAGATAACCGTTGAAGGGACCCGTTACGATATCGTGTTCGCCGGGGAATACAGCACGCTAAGCCTGCGGCCCGCGACCGATAACCTGGCTGATTTCATAATGTACCTCGGAGGGGAGTTCTACAGGTACAGGGATGAGGACGGGACGCATATAGTGATCTTCGACGGCGAAGAATACGAAGCCGTCCAGAGCGAAGTGGACGAGGATATATTCCTGGTCCAGATAGGTGATGAGAAGATATTGCAGCTCCTCTTCGACGACGGCCAGCCCTTCCTGCGCGATACCGCGAGCGCCATAAGCGAGAGCATACCGATGGGCGAGGCCCTGGAGATGTACAGGACGGACCTAATTACCGGAGAAGAACTGGACGGCACGGCGTCATATCTCCGCGTGATGGAGAACCGGGATGCCATGGACATACCGGAACAGCTTATTACCGTGAACACCGGTTCCTACGTTGCCCAGGTGACCATACAGTACGACGAGGTGACGGGCACGTTCGGCCTGGCGGAGGGGCATAGCGCCAGGGTGAACGCCGGCACGAAAGAGGTCGAGGTGCTTGACGGCGAAGATAACGTTATCGGGTCGGAGCTCATACCGAGCCAGGAGTTCGAGGTCTTCAATTCAGGCGGTGAGAATGTCGGGACGGTAACGGTACAGTTCGATACGATCATCGAGGGCGAGACGGCCCTGAGCGCGGGATACACCACCGAACTCGACGGGGAAGGGCGCATCGTGACTTCGAGCGACGTTTACCCGCACGTTTTCAGGTACTGGGATGACGCCCAGGACGCCAAGGTCGTGGTGACCTCGGAATATGAAGGCGACGACGAAGTGGTCTACATGGACGGGGTGAGGTTCAGGCTGAGGCTTGACGAGTACGGCCGGGTGTTCATCGCCAAGGAACGCGTGGAAAGCGTACCGTTCTGTGACCAGATACTGACGCTCAACGATAAACCTTATTACATGACCAGGAACGCCGACGGGACATTCACCTTCGAGGACGCGGAGACCGCGGCTGAATATACCAGCACCTTCGAGTCCAGCGGCGTCGTGCTGGAACCCGTAGTGGAGATAGCCGGGGTGAAGTATTCCATAATCGTGGACGAGCTTACCGGCAGCGTCACGCTTGACGAAGTGACCCAGAAGGTATCCTCCGACAAGTTCCACATGATAGAGCTGCTCGAGGAGACTTATACCGTGATGGCTGCCAAGGTGAGCGGTATTTACGGTTTCATCAACGATGGGGGCGTGACCATATGGAGCAGTATAGGCGAAGACGACGTCAAGCGGCTGCAGCTGGGCGGTGCTAACTATACGCTCGAAGCCGAGATCGGCAGACAGCTCCAGCAGCCCGCGATAGTGGCCGCCGTGGAAAGGTATGGCGACCTGGACGGAAGCGGCAAGGTGGACACGTTCGATATAGACCAGTTCAATGTCTTCGCCGCGCATTATAAGGACCTGAACGGCGACGGCGTCGTCAACGCGCTTGACGTGACGAGCCTTGAAAGGCTGATATACATAGAAAGCACCAAGGGCATTACGTCGGAGAACATAGAGGCGTTCAGGGATAAAGCCGACGTCAACCGCGACCTTGTCGTGAGCGTCAGGGACGCCAACGCTCTCTACAGCGCCATCATGAACCAGCACGACCTTGACAAGCAGCAGTACGTAACGCTTTTTACCGACCGGTATGCGCTGGACGAAGAAGCCGGTCAGTTTACTGTCCAGGTGATCGAAGAGGGCCAGGAAGGACATCTTGTAAGAGGCGACGATACCTATCCCGTGGAATATGACGAACTGACCGGTATCTATTCCACCACGATACAGGCGAGTGAATACACTTTCACCGCCGCGGACCTTTACTATACCACGGATGATTTTGACCTCCAGATGATGACGGATATCCTTGCCGATATAGACGTGGGCAAGATATTGCAGCCTTCGCGGCTCGATCAGGCGGACATCAACAAGAGCGGTTTCGTGACCACGAAAGACTTCACCGACCTCCAGGAAGCGTTCACTCACCTGGAGATATGGACGAAGCACATATACGGTGAGGGTGAGGAAATGCCGGACACGAAGCAGGGGATGGACGCCCTCAAGGGTAACATCATAAGCCGCATGAACCAGATACAGTACGCGGAGAACCTGAGACAGCAGTATGAGATAACGTCCGTCAAGATAGACCGCGCCAACCTGGACGGCGACGATGACGTGGGCTATGACGACAGGGCCATGCTGCTGTATTCCCTTAACGAGTACCCGTTCCTGCGATTCTATGCGGACATGAACCAGAACGCCGCTTTGGATTACGGCGACGTGGAGATATTCGAGAACGCCGTTACCGACGCCCTGATGACCGATACGCCGCAGCCCGAGTTCATGCGCAACGTCGACATCAACGGCGACGGCATATTCAACCTGCTTGATGTGGAGACCATTACCAGGGCGCTCAGGTATTACGTCAGCATGGACGCGGATGATGACGTGGACGCGGAAGACATTACGCGTATAACCGAGATAAGGGACTACGTGGACCTGGCGGTCACTCAGCAGTACGAACTCCTTTTCGCCAGGAGGACCGGCACCAGGAGCTCGCATTACGCCGACCAGAAAGTAAGGTTCAACGGCGAGGATTACTTCGTCTCCATCACCGATGAAGGCAGGTTCGTGTTCTATGACGGCAAAGAGAATATTTACAGGTCTTACATAGGCCTGGATTTCGTGGAGATAGAAGGTGTTATAGCCGACGTCTTCCTCGACGAGGACGGCAGGATCGTCCTGGAGGAAAAACACGACCAGGGTGATCCTTACATGGAGAGCGAGCACCTGGCGGACGAAGTGATCGACCTCGGTGGAGTATTGTACGATATTACCCATGACCATGAAGAAGGGACAATTACCATAAAGATAACCGGCGGGGAGGATGTCATCATTGATAACCTCGACCGCGCCTTAAGCCAGACCATAGAGATAGACGGGGCCGGGTACGTGGCGTACACGGAAAGCGGCGATATAGACGGAGAGCTCATACTTGTCCTGGCCGCGGATGCCAGCTCCAGGATATCGGACCAGGTCATAGGGTTTGAAGGGGTGATCTACAAGGTGACCTGTAACGCCGATGGTACTTACACCTTCGAAGGCGAACTGGAAACAAAGACGAGTTTTGCCGGAGATAACAGGGTGATGCTCGGCGGCGTTGTGTACGATATCCGCGAGAACCTGTTCAACGGCCGCGTCACGCTGGTGGAATCCTACATGACGAGCAGCGATATCTGCAGCCAGGTCATCGAAGCCGACGGTAAAACCTACGAGGTCGCGGCCAACCTTAATGGCACCTATACCTTCCGCGAGATAGAAGGCGTCGTTCCGACCGGTGTAACGGCGACCAGCAGCATCGAGAAAAAAGAACGGACCCAGGACAACGTGCCGTATTACCTGCAGACGGAACACACCGTTACGCTTACAGGTGAAGAAGAAATAGAAAGGGTGTTCGATATAGAACGCGATTATGAGACGGGTAAGATAAAACTCGTCGAGCAGTACCAGACCCTGGAATCGAGGTACGACCCGCTGACCGGCAAAGAAGAGCTCCTGGTCTATTACAAGAAGTCGACGGGCTATAACAGGTTCGAGTGGGAGGAAGTGGCCCTTTCGGTAAGCTTCAGCGCCGCCGGCATCTTCACTATCGAAGGCCTGATCAAAGAAATTGAAAGTGACGCTTATGGCAACATAACCATCGCCTATGGCACCGGCGCCAACTCGTTCACGCAGTCTTACTACTTGAGACCCAGCGAGGACGAAGAGAGGATAGAGGGCGATTTCAAGATCGCCTTTGACGCCGAAACGGGACACATAGAACTTACTGAGACGCACAAGACGAGCGCCACGCTTCTCGGCCAGCTTATAGAGGTCGATGATGTGCCCTACGAGGTGCTGAGGAACGCCGACGGGAGCATAACCTTCAGGGACATCGTGTACGAATCCAGGAGATACACATCGAATCCCGTACTGAACAAGGTCAATATAGAAGGGCATATATATGATATCATCCTCAGCCCCTATACCCAGGAGATCCGTCTCGAGGAAGAACATACCGGGGTGAGCCGGCATCTTGCCGACGGCCAGATAGAAATGGAGGGCGAGGTGTTCTACGTGTTCGAGAATTCGGACGGCAGTTTCACTCTCTCCGACGTGATCGATCTCGAGGACCCGAACGCGGGAACGGTGACCATAGGCCCCGATAACGAGTCATTCATGGAAGTTGGCGGGTTTGTGTACGACGCTTCCATCATTTTCAGGACCGAAAGCGGTATAGCCGACGTTAACGATGACGGCCTCATAAATTCCGCGGACAAGGAAGACCTGCTCTACGCGGTCAGCAGGATGGGCGCGGTGGATATCACCGGCGACGACTATGTGGACCAGAGCGATATGGACAGGATGAAGGCCATAATTTCCGGCATTGCGCAGGGCGAGCTCCTCGATCCAATGGAATATTACCGCGTGGACATGAACGCCAACGGCGTCCTCGACGAGGAAGACTGGCAGATAATAGAGGAAGCGTTCGCCAGGATATACCTCGACGGCGACCTTAATACCGACGGCAGAATAGACTACCTTGACTGGGAAGAGCTGGTCACGACGCACGGCACGGCGGGCGGCTACGAAGGCGTGTATACCACTATTTCTGCCCCGGCCAGGGGATACAGCGGCGAGCCGCTCTTTGAAAGGTCGGACATATACAGAGTTCTGGAGATAGAGGAGTTCATGGAGCTCGGCGTCGGTTATTACATGCCGGAAGAGCTGGGCATCTACAGCGGCGAGTTTACCGTGTATACCGCGACCAGTCCGGAGCTGGTCGGTACGTTCGACATCGCCGGGGATTATTCGACCGACGGCTCGGTCATTCCCGACGGTATGGTCAGCAGGAAGGATTTCAATTACATGGACGCGATAGTGTCCAACATCTACAAGTACGACATAAGCGGTGATTCTATCCTGGACGCGGATGACCTCCCGGCCTGGGATTCGATAAAGGACTACTGGGACCTGGCGAAGCGTATTTCCGACGAGGATATAAGTACAGCCAACCTGACCGGCGATATCGATACTGCGACCGGCGAAGAGATAGTCGACGGAGCGGACCTTGTCCGTTACCAGGATATAAGCGGGTACAACCCGGTGAACCAGACCTTCAGGAATTTCGACGTCAATTCGGACGGCAAGGTCACCATGCTCGACGTAAGCAACATAAGCAGGGTATATAACCTTAACCAGATCATCGACGCCTGGATACTCCCGTTCGAGGTGGACAAGTTCGACGTTGACTGGAGGCCGACCACCGAAGCTACCACGGCTTCCGTAGCCCAGCACATAGACGAGATGGAACAGCTTCTCCTGGAGCCGGTGGGCGACGGCATTTACACCACCTCGTGGGCGGACGTCAACCTCGACGGCGCAATAGACGGGAAAGACCTTGCCATCTATGAGACGCTTTATCTCGATTATATTAATAATTCCGGCGTGCCGGAGAAGCTTGATATCGCCGAACCGTCCGGCGTCTATTCGACGGACAAACAGAGGATCCTGAACGTCGCCGATTACCTGGAAGTCCTGGACCTTTACGGTGACACGGTACTTTATGACATGAGAGGCATTCTGGCAATGGATGCCATGCTGGACGATCTTGAAGAAGCGGTCATACAGGCGGGCATTTACACCACTCTCGGCGAGTACACCACCGGCAGGACGTATCTCGGGGATGTCCTGGACATCCTCCAGCAGGCGGACTTCGATTCGGACGGCGCCGTCAGCGCGGTCGACCTGGCCAGGCTCTATGACGCTTACGAGGCGGAGCTCCTCAGGGCGGAGCTCGGCATCACGGAAAAAGCAGACCTTTACGTCGACGGGGACACGGACGGCTACGCCGATTACGATATTAACAAGGACGGGGAGATAGACAATAAGGACCTCGCGGACCTTGAAGCGGCTTACGAGAATTTTGAATCTTATGACATCGCCAGCTACTCAGCAACTGATGTCAACGGCGACGGCCAGGTCGATTCGGACGATCTGGCCGTACAGCCGGACGGCGTGGTGGACGAAGCCGACCTGGCGTACCTGGACCTGGCCCGGGAATACCAGAGACTCGATTTCACGATAGAGGACCGCGATATACTCGCCGCGAACATTATCAGGGATTTCTACGCCAACGGTTCGGTAAAAGTGGACGAGGACGATTACCAGGCGATAGCGGCTAATATGGCTTACGCCAGGGACGTGAACGCCGATATGACGGCGAGCGCCCTGATGGAACTGACGCCGGCGGAATACGAGAGACTTATAACCATAGTGAACGCCGGCGGCATGACGGAAGACGACGTGGAAGCCCAGGGGCTTACCGGGCTGGACCTGAACGGTGACGGGCACCTGACGGTGGACGACCTGGTGGTCACGGAGGGCGGCGTCGATTACCGGGACGCTTTCGCGGTAGAAGCGGCGTACGATATCCTCACGCAGCACGGGTTCAGCCTCGACGACGTCCATAAGGTAGACCTTGATTACGACGGGTTCATAACCAGCGATGACATAGAGCTCTTCGAGAAGGTCCTTGGATCGAGTGACCTCCTCGACCCGGCGGTCCAGCAGGCCGTGGAATCGCTCGGCAACATACAGTTCCAGGGCACGCGCATACCGGTAAGATGGATGAAGCGGACCGACATAAATGAGGACAACCTGATAGATACCGACGACCTGGACCTTCTTGAAAGGGCCATGGACTATCACGCGGACGTGAACCTGGACGGCGTCGTGGACGGGAATGATATCGAGGCGATACAGGCGGTGATAGATTCCGGCGTGATGGGATTCACCGCGGATGAAGTGATAGCCGCCGACCTGAACGAGGACAGCAACGTCGATACGACGGACCTTGCCCTTCTCAAGGAAGCCGTGGCGCGCGTGTCCAATTATGACATGGACGGAGACGGCCTGGTGAACGGCCTGGACCTCCTGGTGATATTTGACATACTGGGCACCGATCCGGTCGAGGTCATGGGCGCCCAGAACGAAGAGGCGGAGGCGCTCCTGCAGACGATATACAGCACGGAGTACAAGGAAGACGCCGACGCCTGTGTCGACGCCATAGAAGAGCTGATGACCGCTATGGAAAAGCTCAGGCTGCATTCAGCTGACATGGCCGGTCTCATGGGCGCGGATGACCCGCGTAAGCAGGAGATAACTGACGGGATAGACGAGAAGTGGCTGGAGCTGTCCGGTATTTACAGCACGGCGGTGCAGGAAGCTTCTACGAAACCGGAAAGACAGCTCACCGACCTGGAAACGAGCGCCCTGTACGTGCAGACGATAACCGGCCTTAAGACGGAGACCGGTTCCGCCCGGCAGGCGTCCGGGGCCGAGCATCTGTTGGAAGTGGCCCAGAACCTGCTGGGAGAGATCGAGACCATCCGTACCGATATTCACAATACGGGTACGCAGGAAGAGATAGACCAGGTGGACGCCGATTACACGACCGCCAGCGCGGATGTCGCGATAATAGAAGGCCTGGTAGGGGATTATAATACGGCCGAAAGCGAAATGGGCTCTATCCTTTCCGCGGCCGAAGGACTTATCGCCGAGCTGGGATCCTATCTGGCCCTGGTGGAGGAAAGCAATGACGCGGGTCTTATCCTGGCGCTTGAAGGCCTGGCTTCAGAGGCGGAATACGACATGTTCGTGTATCTTGTCGGCGCGGCGGAGCTCAAGGCCGAATATTCGCAGAATACAGTGATCGCGGGCAAGGAAACGGAAGTCAACGCCGCCTCGGCCAGCGCGGTATCGCTCCTCGAAAGGATAAGAGAAGAAGCGGTAAGGGCGGTCATAGCGGGTCTGGATACGACCGTAAATGCAGAAGGCGAGCTTGAGGTCGAGGACGGCTTCTACCCGACAAACGAGCTCGACCTGGCCGCGATCGCTTCCAAATTCCTGGCCGGCCAGACGCTCACGCTCGAGGCGATAGCGAAAGAAGAAGAGTTCGTGGAATTTCTCTACGGCGCCTGCTTCACGACGGGACACACCGCCGAAGAGATGACAGCCGCCCTCAACAAACTTTTCGGGACGGGCGATTACACGACCAGGATGGAAAGGGAACACCTGGCGGAGGAAGTGCTTACCTCGGCGGAATTCACCGCGCAGACGATGGATAATTACGACTTCATGACCATCGTTTACGAGGTGTATCTTGCCGAAGAGGCCGAATACGGCGACATAATAGCGACTGTTTTGGACCTCAATACCGGCGGCATAACCCGTGAAGAGGTGATAGAAGCATACACCGTTACCGTCACAGCGAGAAGGTTCATAGAAGCGGCGGAACGTGATATAACCGACGCCGAGTATGTCCGGATGGTATGCAAGACGTTCATACCGGGAGAATACACCACCGGCCAGGTGTACGACTGGGTACAGGAGATCAAAGATGAAGTAAAGACCAGGGAAGAAGTCGTGTTGGAGATCTCCGGCATAACGGATCCTGGCGATGACCTCCATTACGACATATTGAACGCGGCGGACCTGGAGATACTGGATTCCGGATGGAAGGTGTTAAGCGAGAACGATTCCGTCCTGGCGGATGCCGGGCTCGAGACGGCAGACTACGCCGCGGAACTTATCGGAATAGACAATACCACGGTAGCGGGAGAAGGCGCGTTCGACGTCGACGTATATGTCGAGACCGTAAGACGCATCCTTTCCTCGGAGGCGGAACTCGCCGAAAGCCGGCTGGAAGCGGTCAGCGAAGAGGCCGCCGCTTACAGTTACGCTTCCGCCGTCTATACCAGCGTGTCCGAACGGTGCAGCCAGGTCGAAGGGGCATATGACATGGTCGAAGAACTCTTCCCAGCCGTAAGCGGCATCTACACGAGCCAGGACCACGACCTCGAGGGGACGATGGAGGGATGCTACAAGATATTCAAGCTGAACCAGCTTATCACTTCGGCGGTCGAAGAGAACAGGCAGCAGATAGCGCCGGAAGTGTACGAAGCGCTGGCCGGATCTTTCTTCAAGATACAGGACATGGCCCTCAGGAGAGCCACCGACGCGGTGCTTGGTATAATTCCGGGGACTTGCGGTATATCCGATGAGAGGAAACTCGAACTTAAGGCGCTTTACGACGCGATACTGGACGGAAGAGCGGAAAGCGCCGGCTTCTACGCCGAGGCGGGTATAGGCGCCGACCAGGGTGCCTCGAGAAGCGATGAGGCGGCCGCACTCGCGGGTGCCGTCTCCGGTATAGAAGCGGATATGAGCCTGACCGTGAGCGCCGGCGAGGCCGGGGCCCTGGAAAGGATAGCGGAAGACGCCAAGGCGCTTCTTGAAGAATATTCCGCCCAGCTTGAGGCCGCCGCCGAGGGCCTGGATGACAACTATTATATGCTTGAGAACAAGGCCGATGTGGATACCGGCCTTGCCCAGATAAGCGCCGACCTGGATGATATAGAAGCGAGCGCGCTGGATATCTCCAAGGACGAATCCAATATAGTATCGCTGAGAGAGAGAACGGTCGCGATGAGGGACATGATCCTCGAGCTTGGCGAGAGGCTGGACGCTTCGGGATCGCTGGACGAAAAGAAAGCGCTTCTTGTCACGCTGAATGCCGCGCTGGATGACCTGGTCGCGTACAACAGCAGCGTAAGCTCCGTGGCGATAAAATACCCGAACAATCGTGCGGTACTTACGGAATTGCGTGAGACCGCGACGATCACAGAGGAAATAGGATCGCTTATACGCGAAGCCGAAAAGGACGTAAGGATCGAGGAAGCTGTCCAGTCCAAGGGCGCGGCGATGAAAGAGGCCGCCCTCCGCGCGGCGGAGATGCTCCAGCATATCAGGGACCTCCTCGGCGAGTTCAGCCCGCAGGACACCGAAGTGACAGCCCTTATGGTGGATATCGCCGAAGGCCTGATGGCAAGGATCGCCGAGGCGAGGGGTGAGATCCACCTTGTGGCGCTTTCCGCGCAGGATGACGCAGACATGGCGGCTAACGTCGCGGAAGTGGACGACATCTCGGCGAATACGGCCGAACCGCTCATGCGTTACATCTACACGACGCAGCAGGAGATGGCGGCGATATCTTCCGAAGGCGCTTCGTTCGTCACGCTCAGTAAGGACCTTGCCGCCGCCGTAAGAAAGCTGCGCGATATAAGCGTTACCACGGACGATGCCGAAACCCTCATGAGGCTGGCCGAGGCGGCGGAGGAAATAACCGCGGACCTCCTCGACCTTAACGGCAGGTGCCAGGCCATGGTCGCAGGCGGCTACACGTCGCAGGAATGGCTGGACAACGCGCTTGAGGTGAGCAAGAACGCCGATGTCGCGGGATACCGGAACGAGATGTTCGAAGAAGCATATACGGCCGCGGTAGTGATGATGAAAGAGACGCTTTCCACTTATAACGAAGAATTGTCCGATATAGTAAATGAGACCGATGTTGAGAACCTCGATGAAGCCAGGGGACTTTTGATGGCCGCGGACCAGATCGTAGAGCGCCTCGTCGGTCTGACCGGTCAGGCCGTCGATGCCGGCAGGCAGCTTCCCGGTGATACGGATATGATAGGCAAAGTGGAAGAGGTCAAAGCCGAGCTCAGGGACGCTTTCGAGAAACTGGACACGATAAAAGAGAACGTGCTCTACCGGGACGGGACCGGCTCCGATCTGACCTCGTTCATCGACAGGTTGAACGTCGTCGGTGACGCCATGGATGAACTCGAGGTCATCGCCGCGAGCTGCGCGTTCGACGAAGACGGATTGCGGGACCTCCTCGCGCTCAGGGCCATGGCGGTCGCCGCGTATGACGAATACGTCATGATAGAAGAGGTGGCAAGCCAGATCGTCGCCGATAATCCGGAGGATGAAGAAACGCTGGAGCCCAGGCTGACGACCATACGGACCTTTGCGGATCCGCTGTCGGGAGGCGTGGATAACATAGAGGACACTATAGATGCGGCCCTGGTCGTGTTAAAGAGCGGCGGGTTCACCACGTTCTATGCTGCGGCCACCGACTACGCCGATCTTTCCGAGAGGGCCGATACTATCGCCCGCTCCGTGACCGGAGGTTCGACGCTGGGCGAGCTGGAAAAGGAAGAATGCGTCGCCCAGCTGGCTGTAAGAACGGCAGGCGAGATGCTCACGACCGCGACGACCGCCGCGGACGTCTTCAGTGAAGATTTTGAGTTCGGCACGGCGGACTACTGGGACAGCATCTACACAACCGACGGGTCTCCGGGAGTGACCTCGCAGGCCCCGGCCAATCCCGGGATATTCGGCGGGGAATATATCCTTGAACTCAGGGGTGGCTCTTCTTACGCGATCAAGGACCTGGGCGACCTGACCGATGCCGCCAAGGTCACGGTAAGCTTCTACGGGGCGGTCTCCAGCCTGGATTACAGTTACTATAATCCGGAATACATGGACATGGATTTCTATCACCACGGCCAGTGGGAAGAGGGCATGGTCCGGTTCACCAGGAGCGACAACGACGCCGGGTACATCCTCAAGACGTTCGAAGTGCCGGAAGAATGGCTCTCAAGCGACAACAAGATACGGTTCGCCGCCAGGGCGTCCAGCAACGGGGATTATTTCTACGTTGATAATGTCATGGTCTCCTCGAGCGCCGGACCAGGCGCGGCGTCCGTGGAAGAGATAAGCGGGACGGTCGTATCCTGCATAGAACATCTCGGGGAAGCGCGCGATACGCGCCTAGAGCTTGAAGCCGCGAGTAACACTCAGGTCCTGATGGACCTTGCCGCGAGCGACAGGGAGTCCGCGGACAAAGCGTACCTCATCGCGAATTCATCCGAGGAGATCGAGAAGGCGGTCCACCTGGCCGGCGTGATCGAGCAGGCCAAAGACGACCTTGTCGTTCTCAAGGCGATAGCCGTTGCAACCGGCGTGTTCACCCAGGATGATCTGGATATACTTGACGATTATATAGCAGATACCGAGGACGACCTCCAGGCGCTTCTCGATGATCTCCTCACGGGGAGGACCGTGATGAACGGCGACTCGGCTATCACGCAGCTGGTATCCGCGCAGTCGGTCCTTGATGATGTGGATGAGAGAATAGAACTTCCGTGGAAACAGACGGAACTGGAAGGATTCAAGCTAGCCGCGAAGCATCTCGTCGAAGAAGCTGAAGCGGACCTCGCAGAAGCCTACCTGAAAGCCGCCGAACATACCACGAGCGCCGTGGCGGAGACAATAGCGCGTCTCGCGCAGGATATCGTCAGCGACGGGTACGCTACGGCAGGAAAGATAGCCGCCCGGGCGGACCTGGCGCTGAACAGGAAGGACCGCAATTCTTCTCTCCGTGACAGGACGGAGGCGTGCAAAGAGCTGGCAAGGGTAGCCGGCATCCTGATAGGCGAGTACACCACCAGTCCGCAGCATGGCAGGACCCTCATCTTCCTGGCCGAAAGCGCGAAGGAAGAAGCGGCCCTGGCCGCGCTTGAGGCGATAGAGACGTTCCGCACGGCGCCGCTTAATGAAACGATCAAGGCGAACGCCCTGGAGATAAACGCGCTGAGCCGGGAAACGGCCGAGAAAGAAGCTTCCTCTAAGGAGAAGTTCGACGCGGCGTGGCTGGCCGAGATCGTACTTGAAGAGGGCGGCGATTTCACCATGACCGTGGCCGACGGTATATACACCACGGAAGTCTACAACCCGGCGGACGGCCATCTCCTTGAGTTCATCATGGTCAACAGGCAGCTGGTGCGGGTGATAGACACGGATAGTGCTGAGACAATAGAGGTAAATATTAATAATACTATGTTTAATATTAATACGGATGGAAGTTCCGCCTGGAGGATCGAGAAAGAGGACGGCAGCGTCATAAGGCTGGTGGACAGGTACACCGGCCGCGCGACCATGCCCGGCCACGAAGACGAACCGGAATGGTCGTGGAAGATCATGGATTTCGTGCTGGACCCGGCGAACCTGGACCTCAGCGAACTGGCGGAGGATATTACCGACTCGTTCCGCGAATTCAAGGCCGCCTCGCGGATAACCGAAGCCGTAAGTGATTTCTTCACCGCCGTGGCCGAGGCATACCAGTATTCCCTCAAGGAGACCCCGACACCGGAGGAAAGGGATGAGATCCAGTATTACATGCCGTTCATCCAGATGCTGCTCGTTGTTAACCCGCTCATCCTCGTGGCGGACGGTACCAGCACGATATGCTCCTGGCTGATGTCGCAGGGCGCGGCGATAACCAACTGCGCCGTGAAGAGCCTCCTTGAGTATTTCACAGGGGAAGGCGTTACTATCGAGAAAGAACGCCTGGCCGCCGCGACGGCTATTTCAGATATCACGGCCGGCCTTGTGACCCCGGCCTCGGTCAGCGAAATAGAGACGAGTTTCTTCACCCTTAAGGCGGCGGCCGCGGCGAACGATATCACGCTCCACGGCGTGAGGACGGGACTTGACGCCCTGGCTGAAAGGGACATGCCGGTCATCGCGGTGATCGAAGAGGCGTTCCAGAACCACGTGGTCCTGGTAAAATCGGTTACCACGACCGTGACCTACGTGTCGGACGAAATAGAGATCGTGGAAACGGCGGAAGAGTTCAGCGAGAAGTTCCTGGGCGTCGTGCTCGCTTCGGAAGAGGCGGACGAGGATGAAGGCGAATCGGCCCTGACCGATGAGGAGCTTCTGGATATCGCCGGGTCACTGGCCAACGTCCTCGAGACAAAGACAACGAATCTCGTGGAATACCTGACGTTCGCCAGGGACGAGATGCTGGACATCAAGCAGGCTACCACCCGCGCGATCAATTCCCAGCAGGCCACGGAAGCGAAGAACATAGCCGAAGCCATACTTTTCGAGATAGAACAGGACGCGGATTACGCGTCAAGCGAAGCGGCGAAGGAGAAGAACGCGGATAATGCCGTTATACAAAGCAATGCCGAAAAAGCGCAGGCGCTCAAGCAGGAAGCCCAGGCGATCTACGCCGAGATCTCGGCGATACGCGACGAGATAGCCCAGCTTGAAGCCCAGGCGCGCGGCTATGTCGCCTTCGCCAGGATCAGCCGGGACATGCTCGAGAGCATGCTCGCCGACACAGAGGACGCGGTGAGCCTCGTGTCTCTCGGGGTAACCTGCCTGGACAGCATCAATGACGTGAAAGACAAGATAGACGAATACTGCACGCTTTATAATTACAACACCACGCTCCTGGGTTACGCCACGGAAGTGGCCGGTTACAAGACCCGCGGCGAGGAAATAGTCCAGCTTCTCCGGAGCGCCTCGGACGAAGCCGTCAACGCGCGTTTCCTTAGCGAATCCGAGTACAACCGTGCGGATGTTAACGGCGACGGCGCGGTGGACGAAAATGATATCGCCGATTTCGAGGCAGCCCTTAAGAGGATAACGGACCTGGACTCGGACGGCAAGATCACGGAAGACGACCTCAACAGGCTCAAGACGCTCCTGAGCTATATAGATTACAACTACTTCATGTCCAGGAGCGAGATATTGAAGGCCGATATAGACGGTAACGGCACTATAGATAACGCGGACGCTTCGCTTCTTTCCGACCTGCAGAGCTATCGCGTGGATGTCAACGAAGACGGTTACGTTAACGAGCTGGACGTCCTGGCCCTGGAAGAGGCTATAGAGAACAGTATCGCCAGCTACGGTACGGAACTCACGCGCAAGGAATACTATTACCACCCGGACAAGACAGGAGAGGACGACAGGACCTATTACTCGCAGATGCCCCAGCACCAGGTCGATATAGCGTACGAAGTGGGCGTAACGGATGAATATGTGGGCCTGACCGGGGCCACCATCACGTTCACTTTCAGCAATGTCGTGGACGCGACGGGGCTTATTGCCGGATATGAAGCCCAGCTCAATTTTGAGACCGGAGCCGTCGATATAATCAGGGTGTCCGATGAAGGCGTTGTCGGCACGCATGCCATAGCGGATCAGGTAGTGGACATATACGCCGAAGGGGAGAAGATAGGCGAAGCCACGGTGGATTACTTCGACGGCATCTATACTTCCACCATACCCGGGGAGTATATCAGGCCGTATCTGAGCGAGGACAGGGACGAGATAATAACGGGTATTACCGGTCCCGACACGTTCGTGGAAGCAACTGAAGAAGCGAGGAATCTGGCCGTTACCTCGATAAGCGCCGAATCCGCCAGGGTGTTCGCCGAGATGACCGCGGAGTTCGCGGCAAGGGCCGAACAGTCCGCGCAGTTCTTTATCGCGAAGGGCGGGGAAACCGCGCATTACGAGCTTGCCATCGACAGGGTCCGGGAGCTTGCCAGGGAAGCGGAGGCCGCGGCGGACAAACTTGCCGCCGAAAGCGGAGTGGACGAACTCAAGACGCTCCTGGACCATCTCGTCGTCGAGACCGAGACCATGCTGGTGAACTTGAGGGCCAACGAGGACGTTGACCGCGACGGGACGCTGGATACAGAGGACGAGAACGCTCTTGCTGCGGCTGATAACACCACCTGGACGGCGTTCGGTTCATATGATATCGACTTGGACGGCAACATGGACGTGGCTGAAGATTTCGACCATGACGGCGTGCTGGATTACTTTGACGACCTTAACGAGGACGGCACCCCGGACATCGGAGAAGATGTTAATTATAACGGTGTTCTCGATGACGGGGAAGATATCGACGGTGACGATGAGATAGACCCGACCGAAGACCTGAACGGGAACGGCCAGTTCGACGAGCCCCTTGAAGACATGGACTCGGACGGCAATTTTGACGACCAGAACGAACTGCGCGGGTTCTCGGACCTTTCCGGTATCAGGTCGCAGCTCATGTGCATACAGGCCAGTTACACGACGCTGAAGGATGCGGAAGAGAACAATTACAACCTGAAAGCCCTGGCCGTCGATAAACTCTCGAAGAGCGTCTCGGAGCTCATGAAGGCCACTACTGCCCATGAAGCCCAGGCATTATATGAAGCCATGATCAGCACGCCGACGGTGAATGACGTTTTGCGCGAAGGCATTGATCCCGCCGAGTTCCTGGAATATATGAGGGAAACGGATACGGCCATAGACGACCTCCTGATATCCTATTTCGATAACTTCGTGCTGGATACCGACGGCCTCGAGCTCCGGGTGGAGATAGAACAGCTTGAAGCGGAGATGGAGACCGCGTACCTGGAAGCCATCGGTTCGATAAAAGCGGAAGCGACCGCGCTCGTTGAAAGCGCGGAAGAGGCGGCTATATTCTCCGTCATGGATACGGAGAAGGTGCTTGAGATCTACGCGGGAGGCGAATTGATCGGCACCGTTACCGTCGAGGACGGCGCTATTACGGCGCAGAACCTCGGTTACAACTGCCTCGCGAGCATCGATTCGGGAGGCATGCTCAGCATCAGCGACCAGGACGGGACACTTATCTCGCAGGGCAGCGTTATGAGTTACATCTCCGAAGACGATCTTAAGGCTGAGATCTCCAGGGCCCAGGATAACCGCAAGACCATAAACGAGAGCCGCGACACGCTGATAATGATGATGATGAGCACGTCCAATTCCGACGTAACT
Organism: uncultured Planctomycetia bacterium; assembly: GCA_964409365.1. Lineage (GTDB taxonomy): Bacteria > Omnitrophota > Gorgyraeia > Tantalellales > Tantalellaceae > CAYPCX01. The sequence goes on from CAYPCX010000002.1 coordinate 113,519, forward strand.
GTCGCCATAGGCAACTGCTTCAGTATGGTGGACGAGATGCTCACGGATATCAACAATTTTATCCTTGAGCTTATCGGCACGGTCTCGACGGCCAGGGGCGCCTCGTATGAAGAAAAAGCCAGGCTTTACCTGAATATCGCCGCCGCCGCGGCCGTAGAAGTGGAAACCTTGAGGCAGGATATCATCCAGACCGAATACAGCACGATGACCAACAAGGAAGCCGTCCAGGACCTTAAAGCGCGCCTGGCCGCTCTCCAGGCCAAGAGGAACGAGATACTGGTAGCGATGGACGGGGTCACAGGGGCGTACTTCTCGGTAGACGAGGCCAGCCGGGTAGACTTATCCAGCATGCTGGGGAGCGTCGGGTACATGCTGGACTATGCTATGGAGACGATAGTGGTGGTAAGGGACACGCTTGTCCTTTATGAAGGCGCCCTGGTAGATGAAGACCTTGACGATGACGGCCGTCTCGACGTGGACGAAGACCTCGACAATGATGCCAGGCTTGACCTGTACATCGAGGATCTCGACGGCGACGGGCATCTCGACGGGTTCGAGGAAGACGTCGACGGGGACCGCAACCTGGATATAAACGAGGATCTCACGCGTAACGGCGCCTGGGACGTGACAGAGGACCTCAACGCCGACGGCGACAGGTGGTTCGACGTGAACGAGGACATAAATGCCGACGGTACTTTTGATACCGGCGAGGACCTCGATCATGACGGGAATTTCGATAACGTCGATGAACAGGCGCTAGCCGCTAGTGGGTATACCACCGTAGCCGGGGTTTATACTGACGAATGGTACGCGCACGAGCCGGGTTGTGACCTGGACGATGACGGCCGCATGGACCTCGGCACGGAAGACATTGACGATGATGACGTGTTCGATCTTACCGAGGACCTGGACGGCGATGACAATTTTGATATCACTGACGAAGAAGCCCTGGCCGCGGGCGGTTACACGACCACGACATTGGCCAATAACGAGTATACCACGGTGTGGTACGCGCACGAGCCCGATTGCGATATCGATGACGATGGTTTCATGGACCTCGGCATAGAGGATATAGACTCGGACGGCAACTTCGACGACCTGTTCGAGGACATAGACGGAGACGGCAAGATGGACCTCGTGAACGAGAAAGATTTCGATAACGACGGCGTGATGGATATCGTTCCCGAACTGGATCTTAACGACGATGCCGTGCCGGATAACGAGATCGAGGTTGAAGTGGAGGGCGTTGTATACATCGTTCTTGCCGAGATAGACGTCGACGGGGACAACCGTCTCGACACGGTCAACGAAGATATAGACGGCGATGAAAAGTTCGACAGGGGAGAAGATCTCGACTGGGACCTCGCTTATGACGCCACCGAAGACCTTGACGGCGACACCGTATTCGATACCGGTGAGGATATAGACCACGACCGCAATTTCGATATCATAAATGAAGCCGCGCTGGCCGCTGCCTGGTATACCACGATCGCGGGCCAGTACACGAATGTATGGCACGCGCACGAGCCCGACTGTGACGTTGATGACGACGGCAACATGGACCTCGGCATAGAGGATATAGACGGGGACGGGGAGTTCGACCTCACGGAGGACCTCAACGCCGACAACAATTTTGATACAGGCGAGGATATCGATCACGACGGTAATTTTGATACGGGCGAGGACACCGACCACGACGGCGAGCTTGACGGCGGCGAGGACCTTGACGGTGATGGTGAGCTCGACCTCACCGAGGACCTTGACGGCGACGGGAACTTCGATATCACGGATGAGGAGGCGCTGGCCGCTGCCTGGTATACCACGGTCGCCGGTCAGTATACGAATGTGTGGTACGCGCACGAGCCCGACTGCGACATAGATGACGATGGTCATATGGACCTCGGCATAGAGGATATAGACTCGGACGGTAGGTTCGACACGACGAACGAGGATATAAGCTCGGACGGTATAATGCAGTCCACCGAGGACCTCGACGGTGACGAGAACTTCGATATCGTGGATGAAGAAGCGCTGGCCAGGGCGGGGTACACCACGGCCGGCGGCTCTTACACCACCGTCTGGATCGCGCACGAAAGCGGCTGCGACCCGGACAATGACGGCCGCATGGACCTCGGTATAGAGGATATAGATAATGATTCGAACTTCGATGAGGTGTTCGAGGACCTCGACCTTGACAGGCATTTTGACAGCGCGAACGAGGATATTGACGAGGATACCACGTTCGACGAATTCAACGAACTGGCGATAGCGGGCGCCGGTTACACGACGCTGAGCAACGATTTCACCACTGTCTGGCACGCTCATGAGCCTGATTGCGACCTGGATGACGACGGTTACATGGACAGGGGAGAGGACAAGAACGCCAACGGCGCCTTCGAGCTGGACGAAGACATCGACAACGACGGCCACCTCGACGTGAACGAGGACATTGACGGAGACGGCCGCCTTGACGTCGACGAGGATATTAACGGCAACGGCGTGCTGGACAGTTTCGTCGACTTCTATACCGAAGCCACGGGTATATACACGACGTTCACCGACCTTACCTGGGACGCGGGCGACCTGGAAAGCATACAGGAGGCAAGAAGGGTCATCTTCGACGGCCTTGACAGGCTGGTCGTCATTTACGACATCATAGACCCGGCACAGCAGGCCCAGAGGGATAACGTGGATTCGTTCATCGATTACGGTGAGGACCTCCTCGAAACGCTGGGTGATGACGCGCGGGATATCTATATCTCGGAAGCCCAGGACAATAACGACGCGCTCTTCGATGAAGTGGAAGAGATTTACTCCGCGGCGGTCGCTTTTCTTGACAGGAGCTACACGGATATTACCATGGCCCGGGAGATGAGAAAAGCCGCCCTTGACGCGGTAGACCAGATCCTCATGCTCGAGAACCTGCCGAGCCTGGGAGCTTCATACAGTACGTTCAAGGAGACCGCCGCCGGTTACAGGCATGACCTGGAAGAGAGGCTCGATGACATAGAAGACGTCATAGACGCCACCCTTGAGAACAAAGCGGGTACGTACTACCAGGATAAGATGACCGAGTATAATGACCTTCTCCTCCAGCTGCGCGAGAAGAAACAGGAATACGAAGAAAAATACGCCAACAAGGCGGACGACACGCTGTACAAGCTCCTGAAGAGGCTGGAACAGGCGTCCGGCCTTATACTTTCCGACGCCGAAGGTACGAGCGCGGTCGCCGCGATCGCCGCCAGTGAGGAAGAATACGGCCTGGTCCAGCTCCTGGAAGGCGTATACCTGCAGGAGACCAAGGTCGCGGCCTGCGATGACCTCATAAGCGCCGAGATCGAGGTAGCCAGGTCGATATTGAGGGGCGAAGACGTAGACGATGACAACGTCCTGGATGTTGACGAGAAAGCCCTGGCTGAAGCGGGATACACTACGCAGGGCGGCAGCGGCGAATATACGACAGTATGGATCGCGCACGATCCGGGTTGCGACATGGATGACGACGGGCACATGGATAAAGAGGAAGACCTCGACGGTGACGGTGAGATAGACAGCTTCATGGACCTCCTGGACCAGAACCCGGATATGACCGCCCTTGTCGACCAGATTGAAGGATGCGCGCAGGCATCTGAATATGCCCTGACAAAAGCCCAGGCCATATCGCTGGGTAATCCTAATAATGAGCACCTGAAGAATAAGGTAAGTGCCCTCGCGCGGGAAGTGGCCGATCTCAGGAACGCGGCCGATCTCATGAAGGAAGTCCAGACGGTCGTGGAAAATACCGCGCGCGTGGACGACCTTTCCGACGCCATAGACGTTTACGAGTCGTTCATGACAACTACGGTCACGAAAGCCGCCACAGCGGACGATACCGACAAGGAAGCGTATCTCTCGGCGCTTGATATGGCGGAAGAGGGCCTGGAAGAAGCCCAGGATACCGTCCTGAGCGATTCCATGGAGGCCAGCGACGCGACCGACCAGATCGTGGTGATAGCCAGCGCTATCAACGAATATGTGGGACTCTTCGATTCGTTATTCACCTCGCAGGACCTGGCCGACATGGTGAACTTTGTCAGGGGAAGGGCCTCGGCGGCCGTTATAAGCGCCCAAAGCGCCTCTTCTAGGGCTATAGAGTATACCCTTGACCCGGACGCGGCGGAGACCGAAGAGCTTGAGGCATGGGGCGACCTTCTGAACGCCAGGTCCGATATATCGACCAGCTGGGACGCGTATGAACAGGACACCGGAGACCCTGTCCTGGCGCTCGATGATTACGCGGAAGCCGTCCTGGATTATGAGGAAGCTTTCTATACCATCCACTCGGCGAGGCCCGGCACTTCCGATTACACGACCGCGATGAACGATATCGCCGGCCTTGTCAGCCAGGAAAGGAATTTGGCGAAGGAACTCGCCAATATCCAGGAGACACTGACGCAGGGCATCCTCCCGGTCCTGAGAGAGGAGTATAACGAGTTGTACGCGGCCCTGGCGGAGGGGGATGAGCTCCTTGAGAAGGAGAGAGCACAGAGGCTGGAGCTCCTTTCCCTGGAAAGCGCCCTCGAACGCGCGGAGAACAGGGTGGTGATACTCGAGGCCAAGGAAGAAGCCGCCGAAAAGGCGCAGGAAGACCTGCAGGAGGCGCTCAACAAGATGGTACAGCTTTACCGGGAGGCGACAGCGGCTTCCAAGGAACTCGAGAAAGCTGTCACGCTGGGCGGCGATACGGGGTATGAATACAGCGGCGGTATAACTTCCGAGGATGACAGGTGGGAAGCCAATGTCGTTTACTGGTCTTATGTCCTGGACAACGCGCTGGAATCCAGCCCGATAGACAGGAACGCGGAGGCCGCCAGTGATTTCTCCGACCTCGCCAGCCAGCTCGTGACCATCGCCGACGCCGCCATCCAGCAGGCCCAGCTTTTACAGGTGGAGGTCAATAACGCCCAGGCGGAATATACCGAGGTCCGCCAGGAACTTGACAGCGCCCAGCTTGATATGGAGAACCTGCGTATCGATACCTCCGAGGCGAAGATGCAGTACAGCGCTATAGAAGACGCTATTTCCAGCGCCGAGGCGATAACGTTGAAGCAGTTCGTGAAATGCCAGGAACTCATGAGCGAGTACTGGGACACCTATCTTGACTATGAATTTGCATGGAACAGCTGGTGGGGCACGAAGCGCGAACTAAACCAGAAACAGGCGCTTGTGACCGAGGACGTGGCCAAAGAAGAAAAACTCCGGGCGAGGAGCGATGCCGAGCAGGATATGGACGACGCCTGGGAAGCCTATGATATCTTCAAGGCCCAGGCCGATATGGAGAACCCGGCGGATGTCGCCCAACTGGAAATTTATTATAACGAATACCTGGCCAAGAAAGCGATATGGCAGGCGGCCGGCCGTGATTATGATAATTATATAGCGGCCAGGGAAGATGACGCTGACCTGGAGGATAAACTGGAGGCGCTCGACGCCGCGTACAGCACGATGACCAATGCTTTGGACACGCACCAGGATCGCAACCAGAACTTCACGTCCGACCTTAATAACACCGCGGGTCTCAGGAAGGACTACCTTACCCTCAAGGAAAGGGCGCGCGAGATAAGGGAGGAGTACAACGCTCGCCAGAACGCCGGCGCGATGGCCGACGATACCGCTACCGCCCTCGCCGAGATCACCACCGACGCGGACGCCGTTATCGCCGTGATGAATGACACCGCCGATTTCATAAGCGACAAGCTCGGCCAGATGCGGCAGATATCTTCGGAAGTCACGGAGATCGCCAATGCCAGCGATGACAGCGCCGGCCTCAGCATGCCGTCCTATGTCAGGGATTCATACAGCAAGGTCCAGTACACCGAACAGATAGTTGCTTCCTATGAGGCGAAGGTGTATGAGCAGATGCAGGTCGTGGCGGAAGCCTACAGCGCCATGGAACAGAAGAGGAAGGACATGCTCGACGCGGAGATCTACGTGAAGGTGACCGAAGCGGAGCTGGACAAGGCCATAGATGAAAGCAGGGACGAGACCGGCAAGGCTAACATGAACGACCCGCGGGTCAAGAACGCGGAAAGCATACTGGAGCAGGCCCAGGAGGATTACAGCGACGCCCGGGAAGCGTTCGAGGATGCAGAGACGGCCTACGAAGAAGCTTTGGACGAATATAATTGCAGATTGGCAGACCTGGAAGTCGCTTACGGCGACTTAAGCGGCGATCCCGATGCCGACGACGACTGGATAGAGTGGGATCCGGAAACTTCACCCAGGGACCGATTCGGTTACGGCACCGGCGGCGCTCTGGCGGACTGCCTGGCGTCTTTTGATCCCGACTGGTGGTGGGGTGACCACAGGCCGGACCTGTACGGGACCTATACGGACGGGACGACCCCGTGGAACACGTATGTGAAGGACGAGGATTTCCCGTGGGACAAGGAGTGGCTGGACGACCAGAAGAAAGAGAGATACATGCAGTGGAAGAAGGCCCTGGACGTCAGGTACGCTTACCAGGTCAGCGAACGCAATTACGAGACCGTGAAGAACATGGCGCTCGTCGATTACGCGCGTTCGGTGGATGACGCTGTCAGCGTGGTCGAAGGAGTAAGATCCGATCTCGAATCGGCTCTCGCGGATTACCGCCAGGCGATAGAGGAAGAGGTCCTGGCCAGGAACCGCTTGGAACGCTTGACCAAGGTGATAACCGAAGGGGATTTCACGGGCGCGGGGACCGAAGGCGCGATATTCCTGGCCGAGCTCAACAGCCAGAAAGACGCGGCCCAGGAAGCGGTGGACGAGGCAAAGAAGAGAGTGGACATCCTTGAAGAATATATCATAGGGCAGGGAGGGCTCGAAGATGTTTATAACGAGACGCAGGACAGGCTCTTCGAAGAAGCGCGGGATTATTGCCTGGACGCCACGTTCTTCGACGAATGGCTCGATCCGGAAAGCCTCTCCGACGGCATGTTCGAGGACCTGAAGTCCCTTGTCGGCCAGGTCTTTGACCGCGATACCGAAGGCGATATGTCCAGCGCAGCGGCCGAAGTGATGAAGATGGTCTACAAGGCGGAAGGGGTCGCCCTGAAACTGCAGGAGATCATACACGCGAAGGTGACCGGAGCGGAAGCAAAGTCCACCGTGCAGGCCATAACCTCGCAGCTGAACGACCTGAAGGACGGCATCAATTCCGCATGCGCCGCGTTCGTGAATTTCTGTTCCACCATGGAAATCGAGTACGATTCCGCCAGGGCGGAATGGGAAGCGGTTAAAGATGTGGGCGATGAGGGCGACGCCGACATAAGCGACATGGAAGACAAACTCGCCAAACGCTCCAAATACCTGATAATGAAAGGCGTGAACGATTTTGGCCAGGAAGCCAAGATCTACATGGAACAGATCGAGGAAAAGCTTAAAGGCTCCGATCCCAACGCCGTTATTAACCGTCTGGACGAGCTCATGCAGATACTGGCGAAAGTCGGCGCTGAGGACGTGGAAAAGGATGAAATATACGCCTGCGTGGTCGATACCGGAGAGATACTGAACCGCATAAACGAGAGTACCGGGAGCATTGGGAAACTGTACGGGCATTCCCAGCGCACGCTGTATTCCATGGCCGGCGTCATAAGCGCGGGAGCGGTATCCAACAGTTATGGCTACTCCCTGATAAAAGAAGCTATCGCCAAAGCGAACGGCCAGCCCGTGGACATCATCGAATTCAAGAACAACCTGCCCGAGGGGTGGTACAAGTATTACGACCTGTGGTCGGATTACGCCATAGAATGCATGGCGGAAGATCTCGGCGAAGAGCTGGTAGAGTTCGGCAGCGAGCTGTACGCGCGCGCGGCGGCCGATGCCGCGGACAAATGGGAGTATATCACGGAACTCGAGACGAGCAAGAGGAACCTCTACTCCAAACGTGAGAGGGTGAATAACCAGATCAACACGATAGAGATACAGCTTGAAAAGGCCATCGAGGAATATGAGGAGGCCTGTGAGGCCTGGGTCCAGAGCGGCGATGAAGAGGGAGACCGTTCTTCCGCCCTCGAGATAAGGATGTTGAGCCGCAGGTTCGATAAGGAACGCCTGGAGGAAAGGCTCGAAGAGCAGGAGAGGGCCCTTGAAGTCCTCGGCGAGATACCCGGGATGGGTGGCCACCTTGACGAGATAGTCGAGATGCTGGGCGGTAAGTCCGGCGAGCCGAAGGAGTGGACCACTAAATATACTACCGGGACGCGGGAGGAATGGCTTGACGATTTCCGCGAAACGACCATGGAAAACGGTAAACTGATAAGAGGTGATTGGTATTACTGTTATGACGCGGAAGACGAACAGTACAGGATCGCCGGTGACATGGGCGGCGGGTTTGACGGGGCCTGGGAAGATTACATGACCGCGTTCGAACGGTCCAAGAACGTCAGGATAGATGTGATAGGGTTCAAGGTCGAAAAGACGGCCACCATTTACGATACCGAAGAAACGCTTGTCGAGCCCAACACCGACGACATCGCTTTCACGGAGAACCCGCGCCAGGGCGATCCGATAGATTACGTCATATCCTTTGAGGATAACCGCATAACGAATATATGGAGGACGGAAGAGGTAGCCGGGGAGAAGGTGGTCATCGAGCAGCCGGCCACACCCAAAGACGATAAATTCAGGGTATGGCTGGTGAGCGACGGTACCGATAACGTCATATGGAAGGGCGAATGGGACACGGATTCGCAGATGTACGAGAACTATAGCACCGGGGTCGCGATAAGCCATACGGTCGATCTCTCTTATGAAGGCGAGATGTACATGGCGAGTTTCAAGACCGGTGAGTACAAGACCCTGGCCGAAAGGGTGGGGTCGCTCTCCAACGAGCTGTATCACATGCTCGGCGAGGTCGTCGGTAGTACTGAATATGAAAAAGCCGCCTCAGACGTATCCCTCAGGACACGTTCGGTCAACAACGGCCTGATAAAGCTGAGGGCGAAAATAGAGGACGCCGATTCAAGGAACGACGATTACGTGTCAGCCTCCGACCAGGCGGCCCTCAAGAAGGCCCTCACCGACAGCCTGCTCGCCGTCCAGAACCGCGAGGATTTTTATAACGCCCTGGGAAGAGGCGCCACCGATGACGAGACGATACAGATCCTCCATACGCGGGTCGAGAGGTACGAGGAATTGATGGAAGAGCTGGCCGCGGACGTGGAAGACACCAAAACGTTCAGCCAGAATTCCACTATTATCGGCCTTATAGAGGACCTTGCTTTCATGGCGAAAGCGGCGAATGACAAGGCCGAAGAGATAGGAGGCGCGGGCGCGGGCGACGCGGTCACGAGGGACGTCTGCGACCTGGCAAGGTCCGTGAGCCTCCTGGAGAAGATACGCCAGCAGAAGGAGGAGGAATATGACCAGGCGAAGGCGGCCTATGAGAACTATGACAGGGAGACCCAGCTGGAATACCAGCATTACCTGAACCTTGCCAGGGCCAAAGACGAACTGGCCGAAGAATATGAAGCAAGGATAGGCGAGACCGGACGGCAGCTCGGCGTGTATATCGGATCGAGCAATGCTGATTATATCAGCAGTACCCAGGACGTCGAAGGGCTGAAAGAGCTCCTCCTCGATGATGACAGTTTGAAGGTCGTCGTGACCGAAGGTATATTCGGCCATATGCTCAAGCAGCATACTAATGCAGAGGAGGAGATGGAACGCCTGGAAGAGGCCGTTCAGCAGAAGAGCGGCGAACTTGACGCCCTGCTCGGGGCGATGGACTGGAGCGACTCCGGGATGCGGGTGGACCTGCTGAAAGCGAGGAAAGAATACGAGGATACGAAACTCGCGTTCAACGAGGCGGACAGGATAATGGAAGAACTGGAAGCCGAAAAGGAAAAGATGGTAAGGGAGATAGATACCATGCTGGATGAGCAGCTCCTCAATATGGAGAACCTTGAACAGGCCATAGAGGATTCAGCCAGCGCTAAAGAAACGGCAGAGAACCTTGATCCCGAAGCGGGCCTCGATCCCGAAAAGAAAGCCAGCCTGGAGAAAGCCCTGGATACGGCCAAATATGAGCTGGATGAGGCGAGAGAGGACTGGAAGAACGCCCTTATCGCTTTTATAGACTTTACCGAACCGGGCGGCGGCATCCAGGGCTTTACCGAGACGGAAACGGCGATAGTGGACATATACAAGCCGCAGCTTCTCGACAGCATAGTGACCCCGCGCGTGATCGCCACGGATAAATCGACGGCCGAGACGAACGCGCTTATCGAGTTCGCCAATGCTTATAAAGTAGAGGCCGAGGGCGAGGAAGGTGCGAGCTATTACCTTGACGACGACATGGAACGAATGGTTACCATGCAGCTGGAAGCGATGTATGATTCATCCAGCGACATCGCCGATATCGTGGACATACTCAATACTTCCGGGTACGGTAGCGCTATTTCAGGCACGATAGCGGATAAGGTCCAGGCGTTTGAGGAGGCCCTCGGGAACGACCTGCCCGAGGTATGGGCGGCGCTCCAGCCGGACGGGGAAGGTATCGTTCCCGGCAGATCCGTGCTGAACCTTGACGAGACACGGCTGCCGGATATCGTGCTGGAGGCGGGCGAGATGGAAGACGCGCTCCGGCTTGTTTCCGAGGTGTCCAGCGACCTTTCGATAGAAGAGTTCGGCGCGCAGGACACGCAGACCACCAGTATCATGGACATGCTGGACAAGAAGGGCCTGGCCCTGCCCAACACCCTGGTCGGGATAGCCGCCGAGGCGGATGCCCTTACCGATAAATACGGTTATGCCAGTGATATGGACCTTGCCCGCAAACATTTCAAGGAACTCGAGGACCTCGCCCAGGCGGCCCGCGAACTTGCGCTCATGGTCATACATACGCCGGTAAGCGCCGAACTTGCCGATATCTCGGAAGAACTTGCGGATATCAGGCAGCGCGCCCAGGACGCGCACTACACGACCTGCGCGTATCTCGACCTGATACCCGACGCGTCCAGCTATTCCGGTCCGAGAGATTCCCTTAAGAACGCGGCCGATATCGCGAAAAACCGCGCCATGGGCGCCGTGGATATACTTACGGAGATCCTGGTTTCGCTGACCGAACCGCTTTCGGTAGGGGAGTACGGGGCTATCTCGAAGACCAGGACTTACAGCCACGGCCGGCTTGTGGAAGAAGCCGTGTATGACGGGATAAAAGGCAAGGAAAAGGAACTGGCCTCGGTGAAATACTATACCGGGACGACGGACGTGGAAAGCATCACCACCTCGGAATATACCACGCACGGTGTGCTTCAGGAGCAGACAAGATACCGCCGGGATTACTTTATACCAGAGGCCGAGATCGAATACCTGACGACACCGGACATTAAACAGTACCGCGGCAGGGAACTGCCTGTGAAGACCACGACATATTATGATGACGGCACCACTACGGAAAGCATTACCGCTTACTTCTACGACCAGCTCACGCGGGGCCTTACGCAGACCCAGAACGTGAGGTATGACGAGATCTCCAACGGTCCCGAGCTGGGCAGTTTTACGGTAGCCAGTTTCACCGACGCGTTCTACCAGCCCGAGGAACCCGGAAGGGGCAGGCTGGACCGCACCGCTACTTACGACCTGGGCGAGGGCGACTGGCTTATTTCCACCGATTCCACGGTAGCGGCGCCGTCGGAAGACCTCTTGTTGACCGAGGAGATATATCATTACAGCGCGCCGAACGTCGATGAGAGTCTGCAGGCCCTGGAGGGGCTCTTCGTCAAGGAAAGGCTCCAGAGGAAAGAGACCCACACCTTCATGCTTGACGGGAGCGAAGAGATAGGCGATACCTTCTACAGCGGTTTCCGCGGGTTCGAAAAAGCCGAGAGAACGGCGGGATATATCCCGGGGACCACCACTCCGAAAACGCAGACCAGTTACGAATACGGTTCGGCCATGCGGGACCTGTACCAGACGACGAGCGTCGACTTAAGGAGCAATATCACGCGGACGTCCATATTCGTAGGGTATGAGGGCGAGGAGAAAGTGGAAACGGTAAAAGAGTTCCGCGAGAGCGCCCAGACAGACCCGGATACGGGCAAGCCCCTGGAAGAACTGGACAGGATCACGAGAAATTACTACTCCACTGACGGCCGGCTTCTGCGCAGGACGGTGGACCGTTACACGCCTTACGGCAGCCACCTCTTCGGCAAGAAACCCGTCACCAGGACGATCTATGAATACGGCGGAGAGATCGGCCACGAGAGGATAATGAAAGAGACCGATGACAGGGGAGTAGTCCACTATTACAGGTATTTCATGGATGATGACAAAGGCCTCATAACGGCGATCGCTACCAACCCCGAAAAGTTCGAGACGGGAGCCCTGCCCGACTTCGACACCCAGGTGCTTTCCAGGGACCTCGTCTATGCCGTCTACCAGGACCCGAACTATATACCCACGTCCGAAGGGACGGTGGTGTTCACCAACAGGGACGGCAATACCATCATGATGGTCGACCAGTACGGCACCGTGCAGAAGTTCGACTACCTGACCGACGCAGACGGCATCGTCTACGACGGACGCGGCAGGATACAGGAGACTTACGTGTACCTGCCGGACGGCACCAAGATCACCAAAGGCCCCGACGGGTTCAAGATAGCCGAAGAAAGGCGTGATACCCGCGGCAACCTGATAACCATGACTTACAAGTATGACAGGGACGGCGACGGTGAGGCGGACGAGAACGATTGCGGGGAAGATGTCATTACCGACGAGTACGGCAACGCGGACCTCATGGTGATAACCTGGACGGATTATATTTACGAGAAGGTCACCGACGATACGGAAGTCACCATCCAGGTCGACCATGAGCAGGTCTACAAGTACGGTATGCTCTACATGCAGAAAGCCGTGAGGAAGGACCAGGAAGACTGGCATTCCAGGTGGGTCAAACGGTCCGACGGCGTGTGGGAGCTCCGTTTCGCTAGAAATGAGGCGGATATAGAGGATCCGGAATCGTTCACCCTTGAAGTGGACTCGGAGACCGGCGCCATAATAAGCGCCAGGACCTGGGTAGATGAAGAGGATGAAGAAAAGGGCACGCAGGAGAGCCGGGTAGAGCTCACGCCGGCCCAGTACGGCGGCGGTAACTACGATTTCTTCGCCAAGAAGGTCGAAGGCATTTGCGGCGGCCAGGACGGCTATGTTGTCTATGTCTACAAAGGCGAGAGCCTGAACGACAAGTCGATCTACCTCGGCATGAGGGTGATGTACCCGATAGAAGCGGACGGCACTATCGGCAACATCTACGAACTTATTGACCGCGTCGCCGGGACCGTAAGCGAGTGGAAGGACGAAGAAGGCAGGGATAAAGAACTGAAGATAGGCAACGACCCAGGCCAGAGCGAATATTACATTTTTACCCGGGCGCCGAAAACCGAGAAAGAACTTATTTATTACAGCCAGAGGGAGGACATGGACTTCCAGCTTGAAGGCGGGATGGTGACGCTCGATGACGGCACTGTCGTGGAACGGGAGGCCCTGGAAGAAGCCATAAGCATGATCCAGGACGGCTTCATGACACTGGAAGCGGAAGTGCAGAACGCCAGGCTCTACAGGGATGAGCAGATCGGCGAAATTATCAGTAGTCTTGTTACCGAGACCCTGCAGCCCGAGATCGAGAAGGAGAACCGCGGCAAGAGGAAGATCACCTACACCTGGCAGTTCAACAAGGGCGGGGCCTCGACAGCCACCCAAAAAGCAACAGGCGGTGTGCTTGGCGGCAACGCGGGCGAAGTTCTTCAATGTCCGGCTTTTCCGGAGGGGACCGGAGAAAGTGGGACCGGGGGATATAATCCCAATTGGATGGTTTGGCAAGGCCTTACGACAGGTACTGTCATGTCGGCTGTGGGGGTCTCACTGACTACGATGGATATCATGAATGCTGCTACTTTCCCGGCGGATTTCAGCCCGGTCTACCCGACGCATGACTGGTGGCCTAAGGGAAACAGTATCGAGATAGACGAAGAAGGCAACGTCGCCGGTGGCACGCTATACAGGTATGGAGCCACCGAAACGATAAAAGGGGACGAGATAGACCTCACCGAGTACAAGAACTGGCTGACGGCGCTGGAAGATTACGCGAGCGGACAGTTATGGGAAGACGTCTCGGAATATGTCGACTGGGCGGCCTACTTCAAGAGGAAGATGGCGGAGCTGAACGAGTCGGAAGATGAAAGGGAGAAAAGGCTCGCTGAAGGCAAGAGCCTTGAGGTGGAACCGCTGGAAGAGGACGAGCTCAGTTACAAAACGGAAGACGTTTTCGACGGGCGGGATGACATAATGGGTTTCGTGAACTGGCTCGTCGCTCGCGGAAGGCTTTCGGGGGTCCTCCTTGATTCCATGGTAGAACAGCTTGCCGGCGGATACCAACCGGTGCTCGATGATGAAGGGGATTATATCTGGGAAGAAGAGGATTATACGGACAGTAATGGGAACGGGACATACGATCCGGGCGAGCCTTTCGTGGATACGAACGGCAACGGCCGGCCCGATGTCGACGAAGACCTGAACGATAACCATAAACTTGACGATAACGAGATCGATCATAACGGTGACGGTGAGCTGACCAGAGGATATAAGGTAAGGCGAGAACATATCGATCCTTATTATAAAGGCGATGTGGAAGTCCTCAACTGGATAGAAGGCCTGGAGGGACAGCTCTCTGAGGCATTTGAGGAGATAGCCCGGATCTATATCGAGTACGAGGAAGAAAAACGCGAGATGATCTATGACTTCCTGTATTCGGACGCGTTGAGGCCCCTGTCGGAAAAGGACGACGGCAACAGCGATAACGACCCCGGCGATACGCTGAGACCGATATTCACAAAAGACCTCTTGACCACGATCCTTGGAGGGGACGGCCAACAGGTAGAAGATCAGGATTACCTTGATGAAGGCCTTGCGTATTATAACTACCTGGTGACGCAGATGAAGGACCAGGCCAATTTTGTGATCAATACAAGGCTGGGCAGCGAGTACAGCAGGAAGGCCTCCGTCACGGGTTCTTACGCGCCCAAGGAAACGCCGGAAGAAGAGAAAGAGGCCGGGGAAGAGGAACTGGAACCGTCACCGGCGCCTGTGTGGATACCCGGCCAGATCGAATCGACGTCGACGCCGGAAGACGAGGAAGAAGACGAAGAGGAAGACGAGGCGATCAAGCGTCTTAAAGAATGGCTGGCGAGTATTGGCTATTTTGACGACGAGAACGGGGATGTCGATGAAGATGAAAAGAAAGGGTTTACCCCGGGAACACTTCAGCATTACATGTATGCTCTCCAGAAGATTTTCTGGGATTTCGAGGCATCACGACAGCAGCTGGCCGAAGACATCAGGAGGAAAGAGCTCTGGTTGGACGGATCATTTGATGAGAACGGTAACCTTGCGGGGGCCGACGATACCGAGTTCCAGGAGAACGTGATATTCCCGGTTGGTTATGACGCCGATACCTATCTCGAAAATTACATAAAGAACGGTTTCTGGGACCAGGGCCAGATCAGCATCGAACCCGGCGAGAACCAGGCCCTTAACCAGGCCGAGGCGGCGAGCGCGGAAGCCCTCGAAACGGGCCTCATCGATATTTTTGAGGACTTCATGGCCACGAGGCCCACGGACGGCTCGCCATGGAAGGCGTTCGAATCAGAAAAGCTCGAACACCTGAGAGAGTACCTGACAAAGGCCGAACTTTACATGCGCGGCACCCTCGGTCTTGATCCGGAGCTTAACCGGCGCGAGTGGCAGCCCGGCGACTGGGACAGTTTCATAGACGAGGCCAAGGTGCCGGAGTTCTATACCGATTACGGCGACCAGAAGACCAACCTAGCCGCGTACGCCACGTTCAAGTACGTGGAACTGACCCTCGCGTTCCTCGAGACGCTGGACCAGACGCGCGAGCAGTATGACCTGCCGAACATGGCCAGGAGCCTTATAAACGAGATCAGGCAGTACAGCCCGCAGTCCGATAAGGGTTCGGAGGAAAGGGACGAGGCTCTCCAGGAACAGGGCCTGTACCCGGACAAGAACAACCCGTACGAGTATGAAAGCCTGGCGTCGTGGAAGGAAGACGTACTGGAGAGGCTTTACAACTTCCTGGACGATCCCGACCAGGCCAAGGACCCGCAATACGCGCTCGCGGAGGTCATACACGAGGCGGCCACGCTTAAGCTGGAACTCGCCAAGGAAGAGATAGAGCGCATACAGATCAGGAAGATGCAGGAATATGAAAAGCTTTACAGCGATTTCTACAGCAACGTCTACAGCCCCGCCAAGTACGCGGTCCTGGATATGACCGAGGAGAACACCTGGCAGCCCAGGACAGAGATAGTGAAACTCAAGAAAGTGGAAGACGGCGAGCTTTATCAGTCAGGCAAGCATTTCATACTTAAGGGGAACGCCGATGTGGAGGACGGTGTAGGGGAAGCGTCCTCGGCCGGCGGCAGTTACGACATCAACATAAACCAGTGCGTCGGTTTCAGTTTGACGGATGAATATGGCACCGAAAGTTACCAGCCCCAGGAGCGGAACGGCCATCTCTATGTCTGGATACTCGGGGATGAATATAAGCTTCTCTCGGTGTCTTCCGGAGAGCTCACGGACGATGAGAAGAAGAAGGACATGGGATGCAACGAGTATGAAGAGCTGCCCCTCTACGTCGGCAAACTGCACGACGAAGCTTACATGGAGCTTACTTACCTTAGAAGTGACGAGGCCAGCCGGAACGTGTTCGACCTGCGGGAAGAAGAGCTTTACAGGGAATACGCCGCCGAGATAGGCATGGGCGGCAGCGCGCTCGCCAGGCTCTATACGTTGATCGAGAAATTCTACGCCAAACGTCTCTTGGAGAACGCGGAGAGTTTTGAAGGCGGCCTTATAAGCGAAGAAGAGTTCATCCGGAACATCCTCAGGATCAAGTCCTACCGCGAGAGCTACAGGGAGCTTGTCGATAATTACCTCCTGGGCACGTCCGAGAAAATAGACCTCGAGAACCTCGTTGAAGAAGGTATAAGCGTACCCGGGCTTAACCTCGCGGATGAGGAAACCAAGGACAGGCTGTACGGCATACTGGAAGACGCCGTGACCTACATGTCCGAGCAGGAGAAGAGGGAGTTCCTGAGGGGCAAAGAGCTTACCAGTCTTCTCCAGAAGTTCGATTCCCTCTTTGAGGTCATGCTGGAGATGTACGAAGGGGCTATATATAACAACAGGTATGTCGCCGGCGAGGACGGGGCCGCGGGGCTTTGGAACCTCAAGAACGATATTTTCAGCGGTAGCCATATTATCGCGATCGATGACGCGCTGAACCTTATGCTCAATGAAGAGCAGGCGTGCAGGACGGAGTACCTTAACAGCGTACAGAACGTCAGGGGCGAGTTCGTGGAAGCTCTCGGTGAAGCCGCCGGCCAGATAGGCGGTACGGGTGCGAGGATCACTTCTTTCTTCGATCTCGAGTCTTGGGTGCCGGATGATGATGACCTGGAAAAGTTCAAAAAAGCCGTCACGCCCGACGCCGAAGGGAACAACGATGTTGCCGAAATACTCGGTGAAGCGATCCTCAAGAAACTCGTCGGCGATGACGAGACGATAACGAAATACTGGGAGAACGACAGCGTTATGAACCAGCTCGGAGCGGGCCTTTCACAGTATATAGCCTGGGCGAACTGGAAACTGTCTACAGCCCCCGCGGGCACTTGGAGCGGCCAGAGCCTGGTGGACTCGAAGTTCATGAGGTATTCCTGCGCCATGGAACTGATCCAGATGATGATAACCGATTTCACCTGTGAAGCGGGCCTGAACTTCGAGAACGCGGAAGGCGACTACGTGAGGAACTGGTTCGAAAGGTACGGCCCCGAGCAGCACCTGAGCAATTTCGCGTATAACGATATCGATCCGGAGCTGCGCAACGCCGAAGTGGGCCGCAAGGTGATAGAGTCCTTTACCGGGGACGCCTTCCTGCAGGGCGTGACGGAGATGGAGACCGAGATACAGACCGCTCTGGCGGAGATCATAGGCTACAATGTCGGGAGCTGCGATTACAGGGAATACCAGACCGATCCGGGTGAGGCCGGATATAACTTCAGCGTGGTCGGCGAGGACCGTTATCACGACTACCAGGGCAACCTGGCAAAGAAGACCCAGGAGATAAACGACAAGGCTTTCCTCATGGTGGGCAACGACTCCAACGATACCGATCCGGAGAAAGACAGGGACTCCCTGATCGGGCATCTTGAAGGAGAAGGCACGCTGATATCAAGCTACAATTCCGCGGTGGAAAGCGCGATAGAGTCGTTCTCCGCCGGGATACCGGAACTGGTGCAGACGGTCGATAATATGACGCTCCAGATGCCCGGCGGTGGCGCCGTGTATTGGGACAATATCTGGGGTACGAGAGAACCCAGGTCCCACCAGTACGATCTTAACGAGGTAAGCGACGTCGATTATTCCGAATTCGATATACGGGCGAAATACAGCGACCAGATCAAGGCTTTCCAGAGCACGGTCACGACGGCGAACAACGAATTCATGAACGGCCTCATGACACTCCTGTTCGTTTCGGGCGCCGAAAGCAAGGGTGAAATAGACTGGGGTGATCTGGACGGCTTCAGGGGCACGGTCCAGCCCAACGAAAGGTACGATACTGAAGGCAATATAAGCGCCCTCCGGGAAGATGTCCTGGGTGTCATGATAACGCAGAAGGATTTCTTCGAGGAAGCCGTGACCGAGACACGTGACACTTACGAGTACGGCATGCCCGGCACCACCTGGTCGGATGTCCAAAGCGGCCTCGGGTTCGGCAGGATGTGGACGCACCTTTACGGCAAGGACAAGTTCCTGCAGTATTACGAGCCTGACTACACCAATTTCACCAACGACAAGACCTATGACGCGCTCGAGAGGACGGGCATGAGCTACATAATGGCCATCGGCATGCTGGGCGAGAACTCGTCCGGCGAGAAGGTCACGCAGAATATCGCCTGGCAGAGCTGGGAAGCCTACCGCAAGGAGGATATGCTCGGCGACGTGGAGCATGCCTATATGGTAAGCAGCCTTTCCGACGGTGTCAAGCAGTGGCTGATGGACGAGGAGGGCGAGCGCCTGCAGGAAAAGGCCTTTACCGGCACGAGCGAGGTAAGCTACGAGACCTACGACATCCTCGAGCATTACATGGATAAGACGCCTCAGGGCATGCGGGGTGGCCACCAGAAGATGGAGCTTCGCGCGGACCTCATGCGGCCGCAGCTCATAAGGTCATGGAGCGATGTGGGCCTGGAGATCTTTACGCGTGCCATCGACGCGGCGCTGTATGCTGTCTGGAGCGGGAAAGAATGGGTCCTGATGCCCATAGGCGGCATAATCTCTTACGATGAGCTGACGGGCCTGACAATAGACAGGGTGTTCCACGAAGACGGCACGACGCTCGATACAATGAAGCATCTCATCGAGACCACCGAGTTCGAGTCCGCGCTCCGCGAGATGGGCATCTTCGGCATAGCGCTCCTGAGCGGCCTGGACGTAGGCGCGGTAATAGGAGGGACACCGGTAACGCGCGAGATCTCATCTCGCAGCAAAGACTCGAAAGAGAAAGAAAGCGAGCGCCTCTCGATGCTGGATGTGAAGCAGCAGGTATCCGCGCGGGACCTGGCAAAAGCAGTGCGCCTGACAGGGAAGAGCAGGCCGGCCACATCTGAAGATGTAGGTGCACGGGGAGGCGACGAACCCGGGCCCGGAGGCCTCGGTTTTCGCCTTACGGAAGGGCTGAAATACAAGCGTCCCGGAGGAGAACGCGCCGCAGAAGAAATGCCCGCGGAATACAGGAAGTACATGGGCAGTCTGACCGCCGGAGCGGCAAGCGTTGAACAGGGCTTCCTGGCGGAACTCGCCATGGACCCGGCCACGCTGGAAAAGAAAATGAGAAAGATAAGGGACGCTTTCGCGGGCGCGACGGTGTACGCCGCGATCGCCGGAGCGGCGTACAGGATAGGCGCATACGTGATGTCGGAATTTGACAAGAAAAGGATCGCTTATAGGAACAAATTAAAGCAAGAGAAAGCCCGGCGGGAACGGGCAAGCTTCCTGGACAGGATAGCGATGAAGGTCATGCAGCTCATAGAAGAAAGCAAAGAGAGGAACCAACAAGCAAAAAGGAGGGAATTAATAGCCAAAGGTATTACTGACGAAGAGGTGATCAAGAAAGAACTTGCAAAGGTCAAGGCTGACCCCGGCGCCTATACTTTTGACCGTACCAAGGGAATATATCGCATCCAGCCGACGGAAGATATCGAGGAGGCGATCAAGGAGCTGGATAAGGGATCCGCCACGGAAACGGTCCGGGAAACTCAGGCCGAAGAGCCCGTTG
This sequence comes from uncultured Planctomycetia bacterium, assembly GCA_964409365.1. Taxonomy (GTDB): domain Bacteria; phylum Omnitrophota; class Gorgyraeia; order Tantalellales; family Tantalellaceae; genus CAYPCX01. The sequence goes on from CAYPCX010000002.1 coordinate 133,896, forward strand.
AACCCGGTATCTTTTCCGCGGTCGCGAAAGCTTTGCGTAAGGCCTTGGAGAGCATAACCGAGAAACTGATGGACCTGGTAGTCCCGTTATGGGAAGCCGCTCCCATCAAGGTAGGGGAATTCCCGGCCAAACGTTTCATAGAGATGGCAGTGGGAGTGCCGCTCTCGTTCCTGGAAGGCCTTTCCAAGATGACGGAGGTCCTGGAAAGGGTCAAGATAAGCACGGCGTTGGACAGGGAAACAGCTCTCCCGGAGAAGACTAAACTCGACGAATGGGGCGAAGAGTATGAGGTCGATATCCCCGATGCCCGCGACGTAGGAGAACGTGCCCGGGTCACGACGGAGATCGAAACGGAAGCCGGGAAAGTGACCGTTACGTTCGCCGGGATAGAGGCGCAGGACGGCCTCGCGAAGACTACCGAGATCACCAGGAAGAACGCCGAGGTCGGGAAAGCGGTAGGAGCGGTGGAAGGTGAAGAGGGCTACATATTCACGAGCATGATCATAGAAAAAGCCAGCAAGGACGGCGAGGTCAAGAGATACGTCCTGGATGTCCGGGGGTTCATACCGGCAGGGGACGTGGAGAGAACGGGCGCGTTGAGCCTGGAAATGAATATGAAGGATAAACTGGTGAAAGAGATCGGGTCCTGGCTGAGTTCGGCCCAGAAGGCAGAAGGCGATGTCAGGGAAGGAGGAGCGGGCGAAGCGGGCGGCGGAGATGAAGCCAAGGCGACTGAACAGGAACTGATCAGGGACGTAGAAGCGATCTCGAATATCCTCTCCGGTATGCGCGTCAAGGGGAAGGTCGACATCATGACGGGCAAATTCGCGTTCAGGGTCGATATTGCCGAAGAAGGGGCGCGTGTTACCGGGGTGGGGATCAGAAAGGCGGCCGGGACGCCGATCGTGTTCGTACCGCTCGTAAGATCGATCGATCTTGCCAGCAGGGGAGATATGGACTCGCTGGAAAAAGCTCTCGGCGCGTTGCAGGATTTCTCTGCTACTAAAGACTTTGATGCGTTACTGGGAGGAAAAGGAACCAAAGACAAAGACGTTGTAAAAGCGGCAGAGAAGCTCCTGGACATATTTGCCGAGTTTGGCCTCGGTTCCGCCAAAGTCTGGCTGAAAGACCTTGGCGTTGTCCTGGAATCCCAGCTTTCCAACAGTAAGACGGTCGAATCATACAGGATAACGAAGCCGATAGATATCTTTGCCGCCGATGTGCCGGAATTTCGCGGCGCGGACGTGCCGACTATCTCGATCGACGTCAGCAAGGGAGAACTCGAGAAAGTGCTTACCGATCTCCGGAAGGATCTCGAGGGTATCGTAAGGGTCGACGAAGGAAAAGTGCAGCTGAATACGGAAGCATGGAATAAGATCGCCAATGAGCTCGACCGCGAGCTTGCGGTCGAGCTTGGAGTGGGAGATATTGCCGTCAAGCTTGGAATGAGAGCTGGGACCGAAGTGGTCGTTACCGAGGTCCGGGCGGGAGATGCGGCGGCAAGGTTCAAGGCCGGGGAAAGAGTGATGATCGGCGAGGGCCTGGTGGACCTGGGATGGCTGGTGACCGTGGCTACACGGGCCGATCTCAGGGCTGAGGGAGCGGCGGGACCGGCGGCTACCCTCATGAGATTAGGGGAAGTGCTGGCCGCTCTCGGGCTTGGCCTGGGCGCGCGCGCGCCTGTCGCCGAAGTTACGCTGGTGACCCCGGGAGGATTCGAGACGAGGATGCGCGTCCGCTTCGAAGGAGTACGCGGCGACATTAAATTACGCGTCACCCATGTCATGACCAAGGCCGGGGAAATGCGTGAGCTTGGCACGGGTATTCAGGTCGCCAGGGGCGCCGAAGGCGACAAGATGCTCACGGGATTGGCGGAAGCGGCCGCTAAGATAGATTTCCGCGTGGAAGGCAAGTTTGAAGAGACCATCAAAGCGTTACGTATTCTGGGCGAAGCGGGCGTGGAGACGGGCATGTTCGTCGGGAAGACGCTCGTGGAACTGAAAGGGGAAGGGCTCAAGCCGGTGCCGGTAGCTACGGCGCTCAGGATGGAGGTTGGCGGCGAGACGCGCGTGTTCAGGCTGCCGCAGCCCGTGGAAGTGACCGGGGCTAAAGTCGCAGAGATAACAAAGGCCGTTGCCGCCGCGGAAGCGAAGATCCCGGCCGGCGCGGGCGCGGCTCCCGAAATATTTGCCGCAGTGGCTCCTGTGCTCGCCAGGGAAGCGGGGATAGGTATAGTGGTCGAGGACAAAGGCCTGAGATTGGTTTCTGACGTAACTGATGGTGTAATGAGGATCTCCGTCTTGGGCCGGTTCCGTCCCTTTAAAGAAGAACGGAAGATCGGCGAGATGGCGATATCCTTGGAAAGCTTGAGAAGGCAGGAACCGGAAGATTTTGGCAAAGGATTGTTAAAGGCAATAGCGGGCATTGAAACGATAAGTGCCAGAGTAGTGACGAAGTTGTCTGTTGCAGAAACACCGGGACTGCCGGCCGAAGGGTTAAGAGAATTAGCGGTGCAATTAAAAGATATACAGGTCGGGGAGGTCAAAGTAGAGATACCCGTGTTGGTCAGGGTTGAAGGCGAAGCTCGCGTGGGTGTCGTGCAGTTGGTAAGTCAGATCATTGAAGGTGCGCCTGAGATAAGTGTCGGGAAACTGGTGACGGCTGAGGGTGTCGAGCTAACATTTGAGGGCCTCAAAGTGGTAGAGGACGCCAAGGATCCAATAAGTGCGCATGAAAGAGCGCATATTGATGAGAAAAACCTGATGCAGGGCATCGTTGGCATATTCGAGAGCGTAGGCAGAGATGTCAAAGAAAACATAACGGGCGACCGCAAGACCCTGGGCACCCTTACCGGTGTCGCCAGGGGATTGATGGAGCTGGGTATTACCGGCGTGACAGTTACAACTGTGATCGACAGGGTCGAATATAAGATAAAGGCGGCCGCCGAGGAGGTAGAGATCAAGGTCGTGGGTATGTTGGCTAAACCGGATGTATCCAGTTTCGTTTTTAAACCTTTCGCTCTTGGCAAGATAATGAAAGACGAACACGGGGAGCTGGTGCTTATGACTCCCGGGGGGAAGGAAGATACGCTGCTCGATATGAGGATCGAGAGAGTGATCACGGCCGTCAGGACCATTGCCGCCAGGCCTTCCAAGGATCTTAGGGATATAGCCGGGCAGTTGATGGTCCTGGTAGCCCTGAGCGGCGAAAGCGTCACGGCGTGGACCCCCGCCGGTGTCAGGGTCAAGGCCGAAATAGAAGGGTCAAAGATAAAGCTTGCCTGGGACGCCATGAGGCTTGCTTACGGCAAGACGACGACGATAACGCCGGTCAATATACTGGAACTCAGCCTTGACAGGGTCAAGAGACAGATAAGTTACATAGTCGGGGATTCCATAATAGAAAACGTAAAGAACATGGCGGGGTTCATCGATATTCCCACCGCGGCCGGGATAGAACGGTTCATGAAACTCCTCGCTCCTGTTGCGGAGAAGATGTTAGAGACGCCCGGGGTCGCGATAGACGCGGGCAGGTTAAGGACCGGTGTGCTCACCATGGGTGAAGGCGAGGACGCCGTCCGCCTCAAGCTGGAGATAAAAGGCGAAGGTAAAGAATTCGAGGCAACTATAACCGATATAAAGAGGACCAGGGAAGAAAAAGACCTCGATATCAACATTTTCAGCAAGGTCGAAGCCTGGACGCCGGTCGGTCTCATGGTGGCCGGTAAGGAAGAGGCGATCAAGTTCGCCGATATACTCAAGGTGCGTCCCGAAGAGGTCGGCATAATGAGAGCTATCGGGATGTGCCAGGCGGGCAAACATGTCGCCTACGATGATCTCGAGAAAGCGTTAAGCGATTTCCACAGGATCATCGAGGACCCGAAGGTCTCGGCCGGCACCAGGGCCGCCTACATGGCCCTTTCATTGATACATGCGGGCGCCAGCCAGAGTGACATTATCGGTCTTTATAATTACAGCGTCAAGGAAGGCGATTTAGACAGGCTTCAGGCGGTCGTCCAGCTGTACCAGAGTAATATGACCGAGGAAGCAGACGCGATGACCAGGGGCCGCGGAAAGTTAAGCCTTACCGAAGAGAGGGTCATTGCCGATATCAAGGTGCAGAGAGCGCGACAGGTCGGCGGCAAACTGCTCTTCATGGCCAAGCATAACGTTAACGATATCAACCAGCTGGGCGTCTCTGCCGCCGATGTGAAAAGGCTTTACATCATCGGCAAGACGACCGGTAATTACGATAGGTTATACGCTCTTGCCGAGATGATGGGCGCCGTCGAGATGTGGAAGACGGATATCAACGGTGACCTCGTGGCGTCGGCGGATGATTTCAAGGCGATGGTCAAGGGCGACAAGACCGGGCTCACCATGGCGCAGAGACAGGTGGTCGGGAAAGTCCGCTTCAAGGTGATGAGCGCCATGCTGCCCGGCGCGTTACTGGAAGACGGAAGAAAGCTGCTTGACGCGTGTAACTTCAAGGAGGGCGGCTTCACGAAAGAACAGCTCATGAAAGCGGTCAAGAACGATGATCTCGACGCCATGTCCAGGATGGGCGCGGTAATAAGCGGGGTCAGGTTCGTTGACACCAGGACCGAAAAGGTCAAAGCGTTCGAGGTCAGGAAGACCGACGGCAGGTGGCTGTGCCACATCAAGATGGATTATACCGAAGGCAAGGGCCTTGAGCTGACCCTTGAGGGCCGGGCGCTCAGCCACCGGGGCATGCTGGACATTACGGTGGATTCTGCCGGGAGGGCGCTGCTTGCCAAAGATCTCACCATGCGCGGCGGCGACGAAGGCGAGGAAATAACCCTCCTTGCCGAAAAGACCGTTATAAGTCTCTCCGGAGACTCCACGCTTAATATCCTCCAGGCGGAAGCCCGCGTCGGTAAATACAAGAAAGCTCATGTGAAAGAATTCGTTTCCATGCCGGCCCCGGCGGCCGCGGGCGTGACCGTTCCCAAACGCACCATCACGAAACTCGAACGCGACAAGACAGGCGTGTTCGTCACGGACAGCACCCTGACTATCCGCGAGAACCAGTTCATACAGACGCCGGGCCAGGTATTCCAGCTCGGGGATTCCTTCAAAGCGGCCGGGACAAGAGAAGAGTTCACGCTGGCCGGTGAGACCCTCACTATCACCGGCGACGGAAAGCAGATAATGTGCGACTACGTTGCCTGCGATTCGATAACCCGCATAGACGGCCAGATCGCCCTTGGTGAACGCCTCGACCCGGCGAGCTCTATCGGCGTTTCCGGCGGAAAATATGACGGTAAGAAGGCCGGTCAATTGTACAGCTGGAACGTGAACGGCGCCTACAGGACCGAAGGAATAATAGAAGGCACGGATGCCATATTTACCAGCTACGACAATACCTATACCAGGAAGGATGGGACGAAGACCATAGAGACGGCATCGGGCACGATAACCGTCCGGGACAAGCGCGGGGTGGACATGCTTGCCGGCAGGGTCGTCACGGTAGACACGGCGATGATGACGGCCACGGGGGCCCGTCATGTCAGGATAACCCAGACCGCCAAGGAGAGACTGAGCGAGACGCTCGAGAAAGGTGTCTGGACGAAAGCGACGGTCCTGAACTGTGATTTCCACGGCTTCAGCATGAACGTTGTCATTGACGCCGAAACGGGCGAGATATTCGGCGCCGCGACAGCCGGGCGCCAGGCGCAGTCGGAGTTGAGAGGGTTGGAACATACGGCCGCCAGCGATACAAGGGCGTTCAACGGCACGTTCGCCATGCGCCAGGCCGTCAAGGTCACCGAGAACACCGGCAGGCGCTTCTTTATCAGCGTGACAGGCTATGAAGCGTTCCATGACGGCGCCTGGACCGGAGCGAAACTCCTGAACCTCGCAGGGGTCGACGGACCTGTGGTCACGAACATGGCGGGGAAGGTCCTTGGGGATGTCTCCAAAGAACAGGCCGCCCAGTTGAGAGGGGTTACGCATACGGCTTCGGTCGAGAAGGACGTACTTGGCCTCGCGGGCAAGACCAAACTGCGCCGCAGTGCGGATGTACTGGAGGTCAAAGGCGCGTTCTTCGTGAACGTGGGCAAAGACACCCAGCTGTTCGACGGCAAGAGCTGGAGGACCGTGGATTTCCGTGCGGCCGGAGAACACATGATAGCCATTGATCGCGATACCAAAGAAGTTATCGGGGATATCAATGTGATCGCCGGGGCTATCTGGAACATGCAGCTTAAGAACACCGGCACCACGATAGGCGAACTTGCCAAGGCGGGAAAGATCTCGATGTACGAAAGAGACGACAAGAAGGTCAAATTCACGCAAGAGAATATCGTGAAGGCCCTTGGCGATGTGACGGGCAAGGACAGGGATAAGCTGTTCAGCAAGGTGGATCTTATCGTGAAAGCCGATCTTGCGATCGGGAGGATGGACGAAAGGCTGTCCAATCTCGACTGGGGCCTTAAGACGATCGGCGACCTGGTCCTGCACGGGAAGTCAAAACAGGAATTCTTCGACCAGATGCTCAAGGGATTGGAGAGCGGTAACCCGAGCGAAGTGACCAGCACGTTCAATACCGTTGAAGCCCTTGTCAAGCTCAACGCCATGGACGGCGCGAAAGGCGACTGGTACGGCGCTTTTAACGCGACCAGGATGGAAGTATGGTCCTGGGCCGGGATCAGCGTGGATAAGATGAAGGATGCCGCTTTTGACGGAAGGTTCGACGAGCTGAAGCTCGCCATGAACAATGTCATCACCCTCGAAAAATTCTGTGACCTGATAAGTTCCAAGGACAAGGCCGCTGTCGCCGGCGTGAACCTGGGCAGCCTCCTGGATAAGGCCGGCTGGACGACCGGGAGGATGATAGGCCTCGTTGAATCAGGCGACCTGAAGGGCATGGAGAACATGACCAAGTATGTCGCCGGCGCCCTGATCCAGTTCGGGGAGATGGCCGGCGTGGACGATACCGCCAAACGCAGGCTCCTGCCGCAAATAGCTGAAGCCATGGCCAAGGCGGAAACTGCCGCCGGCACCAGTACGTTCTCCGTTGATGTTAATGGCAAGGGCGCCTTTTTGAGGGTCACGGAAGAAGGGTTGTTCCTGGGCATGTTCGGCAGTGATGTGGATTTCAAGGCCGCCGGCATGATGAAGAACGCCGACAGTCAGGCCCTCATGAACGAGGTTGTTTTGTTCAGGTTCGAGGGCGAAGGCGCTTTCAGGTTGATGAACAACGCCGTCTGGCAGGATAAAAAGACCCTGAAGAAGACATACACCCTCATCGGCGGCGCCAAGGAAGGCGCGTTGATAAACATGAAGCCCGACGGGGCGCTGGATATTGTTTCCGGTAGGATGGATGTCCATGGAGACGCCGGGTTAAGGGTGGAAAGTTTGGAAAAGGTGCTTGGTCCCAGCGGTGTCGAGGAAAAGGCCACCGACCGCAGGGCCTGCATAGCGGAAGTGACCAGGGACGCGAAAGGTAATTACTATATCGGCGCTTCCACCAGGAAGGGTTTTGAGCAGGAATCGGTAAGGATCAGTATATCCAACAACAAAGCGGTCGCTTCCGAGGGCATGCTCATATTCTTCAACGTCAAGGGAAGTTTCTCCTTCTCCATCGGCGGCAGGACCTTCAACCAGAACAACATCAATGTGGCCAAAGAAGGCGTCGTCATGAGCAAGCTCGGCGCCGAGGACGGCAAGGTAAGGACCATGACCTTCAGCGAATGGAAAGCCGAAGTGGAAACGCAGATCAAGGACATAAGAAAAAGCGATACCATACCGCCGGCCGCCGAGGAAGAGCTGCAAACACTTAAGAGCAACATGGAGCATGGGCATATACTTGAAGCTGAGGGTAATGTGGAATTCATAAAGATAGCGCCCAAGGCCGCAAGCGTGCTTATGGACCTCAGTGACGCCGAGCTGGATAGCGTGGTAGAAGTGGCAAAAGCGAATGGTATAAGCGCGGATACACTGAGACTGTTCTTCAGAAAAGACGAATTGACGACGGGAGCGCTCGCGAGGGCCGCGATGGACGACAGGACACTAGCCCGTCTTATCAATAACGTGTCGATTATCACAGCCTACAAGGCGCGGATGAACATGTACGCGGCGAAAGAGCAGACGGGCAAGCTGGCCGAGGAGATGGCCGCGGCTTTCGGCGTAAGCAGCCTGGACAGGGACGATTTCGTCGCCCTCGCGACAGGCAAGTTAATGGATAGCCCCGCTCTTGCGCGGATGATGAGCGAGCAAACCCAGGAGCTCGTTAACATGTTCGAATATCATAAGGACGAGGCGACCGGTGAGATGGTCTACGGTTCGGAGACGATCGGAGGAAGGATCGGAGGAAGGCTCGGATGGTGGGCGGGGACCATAGATCATTACAAGCTCCAGATAGCGGGTGTAGCGGTCGGCCTGGTCTTCCTGCCCGCAGGCGCGATGCTTCTTGCCGCGGGTGTCGCGGCCGGGTTCAGCGCTATAGCCCATATAGGTATAAAGATATGGTCTAACGTGAGATACGGAAGGAGCTGGCATGCGGGTACCTTCATATGGGAGCGGGGAGGCGGATGGACCGACTTTGAGTGGGGATTCTTCAAGGCGGTCGGGGAAGGGGCCTTTAACGGCGCCGCGTTCTATGGAGGTATAGGAGTTGTAAGCAAGGTCGGGTTCGTGGGAACGTTGGTCAATAATGCTTATTCCATGGGCAAGCTTGCTCCTGTTGTTTTTGTGGGGGCCGGGGGCATGATCAATGTCACGTGGAACATAGCGAGTGCGGAGTACGCGAACCTGGTAGGAGGAGGAAACGAGTTTTACACCAGGAGCAGGTTTGTCGGCGACTTTATAAGGGGCGGCGTGCTCGGTTTTCTTGTTTACCTTGGTTGTGGTAACGGGGCCAGCGCGGCGGCTACGGTAGGAAGCAAGATAGGAACGATCGCACTCGGCGCCGGTATAGGCGCTACAGGCTTTGTGACGGCCGACCTGGCGCAGGACTGGATGGAAGGGAAGATCACTTCCAAGGAAGAGTTGGGGAAACGCCTGCGGTCGAGCAGGACCCTGGTAAGCGCGCTTACAGGCGCGCTCTGGGGCGCTATGGCAGTGTACGCGGCGACACCCGGGAAGGGCTTTGGCCAGGATAAGCTGAGGGGAGCTATCGCAAAAACGGGCAAGCTGGCCAGTTCCGGTAGGGCCATGGCTTGGGAGATGGCCAAGGGCGCCGCGCATTGGCCTCTGGTAAGCATGTCGTTCGGCATTATCGGCGGCGTGGTCAATACCGTGTTTGATGCGATCAGGACAGGGTGGAACAAGTCGGGCCTGCTCGGGGCTATCGGCCACGGCCTCCACGCGCTGGTCGTGTTTACGGACTGGAAGACGGAGAGCGGCCACCGCATGTTCAGCGGAAAAGGCCTTTTTGAGATCGCGCAGCACGGTATCGAAGGTTTCAGGACCGGTCTTTACATGGGCCCGTTCGTGGGTCTCTTCGGCGGTATCAGTCAGATGCCGGGGGCGATGGAAGCTAAAGCAGCTGAAGGAGTGGGATTGTGGGCTTCGGTAAGCGCTGGAGCGGGCAAAGCAGTGACCAGACTGGGTAAAACACTGGGTAAAATATGGGCAGGGGTAACGAAGGTAGCAGGAACGGTAGTCAACAAAGAAGCCGTACTTAACGCGTGGACCGCAGTAACGGCTGCAACAGGCGCTGCAAAAAAAGCTGTGTTAGGTGGTATGTGGAACGCGGCAAACGCGATAGCGAATAATTTCGCGACAGTGATGACGAACGCGGCATCCAGGTTCGGGATGAAGATCGCCGGCACTGCGGAGACGATCATAAAACTGAAGTTCATAAACAAGGCGCTTGAGGGTCTGGCGGCAAGGGACAAGTTCGGTGCCAGCAGGTTCGGAGGCGCGGGACTGTCGCAGGGCGCCACTTCTGTCCTGAGCTGGGCCATGCTTTTCGCCATACCGTCGGTCGTGGCTTATGTCCACCAGCGCAGGCAGCTGAGAAAGATAGCACAGATCCAGGAGAAATCGAGAGGGGCGGTTACCCGGAGCGTACACAAATTGCTTGATGGGAAGGCGAAGGAAATAGAGGCTGCCGGTAAAGCGGCATACGATAAATCAATGGAAGATACCGATGGTAAAGGTTTTTCGAGAGGATACCGGGAAGCGCTTGCAGAGAACCAGCGCCAGATCGCCAAAGGTGTGCGGATAGATTGGGCCATTCGCGAAGCAAAGCAGGAAATGGAAAAACGTACCAGTCCGAAGGAGAAAGAGGCTCTCAGGAAGCAGGGGCTGGCCAAGTGGGAAGGCATAACGACCACGGAAAGCGTGATCACCGAGGCCATAGAGAGCTATGTTAAGAAGATGGGCATAACTCCCCAGCAGTTCTTGGCCGCGGTAGCAGGGGTTGATTCTGCGATGCAAAGTATAAAAGCCGGCGAAAAAGCAAAGATGAAACCGGAAAGAATGGAAGAACTCAAGAAAGAAGCGGAAGCGCGCGGAAAAGAGATGCTTGATTTTCTGGAAGCTACCTCGCAATCCGGATTCAGTCTTTTTAACGCCATTGTTGATCCAGGGGTTAAACCGGGCGAAACAAAGGCGGAAAAGGCGGCATATGAAAAGGCTAAACAACAAAAGATTCAGGAACTACGGGGCAAACTCGGTAATGTCGGAGAAGCTGCCAGTGAGGGGCAAAGGGCGCAGTTCAGAAAGGAGATAGAGGCTGGAATTAACGCAAAGGCAAAGGGAAATGCTAAAATGCAGGCCCAGCTGAACAAGGAACTCGGGCCCAAAGGATCAGGTGTGACCGGCTTGCAGGTTCTTACCACGGCTATCGAGACGTTCGTCAGGATACATGCATATACGGGCGGGAAATGGAACCCCCTGTGGGGTAAAGAAGCGCAGAAGGGCGGGCAGTTCAGTGCCGTGGTTGCCGGGTTATACTCTGCGATCGACTGCAACCTGCAGGGTACAAATGCGAGAGGCACTATCATAACCCTGCCTTGCGGCCAGGGTAAGACTTTCGTTAATGTGGCTCTACAGATGGCTTTCGGGACATGGCTGGTGGATGTGGCTCCATCCACTATTACCGACGCGGAAGGCAAAGAGCGGAAGATAGGCGCCGATTACAAGAGCGTGACGGACCTCCGGTTGATGATAGTCGTCGATACCGACGCGAACGTACAAAAAGATTTTAATATGACAAGTATTGAAAAGGGTTCGCTCGCGGAAGTACTGGTGCAATTCTGCGGCGGAAAGAAGAGCTTTATTAAGGCGGTCACGGACAAGAACCCCATGACCGATGGCAAGGGCATCTTTGTCTTGTCGGCAAAGACACTGCTTTCCACGTTCTACAATTCGCCTGACAAGCTTGAAGGGTTCAATCTTCTTACCGTGGACGAAGTCGAAGCCGTACTGCAATCCACGAACCTTACCTACAGCGCGGCTATCAACATGTTCGCGAAACAGAGCGGCGGCGCGCAGAATTTCCTCCTCCAGATGGACGGCATGACAAAAGAGGCGGCCAGGATGGTCAAGAACGCGTGGGCCGGGGGCGCGGGTTGGAAAGATTTCAATGTGGATAAGAGCACCAGCGAAAGATACCTGACGGAAGGGGTTCATAACCAGATTGTGAATAAGCTATTGGGTAGGGCTGACATGCAGGGTGTTATAGCGACTGTCGGGGGCAAGGCTATGGCGGAGATACTGCTTACGACTTACCTTAACCGTGCCACTCACATGTTGACCTGTAACCAGCATACCAAGGGTGAGTTCACCATCAATTATAACAAGGACGGCACGGTGAAGTCTTACACCATGCATGACAGGTCCACCGGGGCTGACATGGAAAATACCCAGTATGGTGACGCGTGGAAGGCCCTGGCCATCCATCACCGCGGCCAGTTAGAAGGTGAGGCCAAGTTGTCGACCAGCCAGGTGCAGAAGCAGACCGAGCGGGGATTGAACGCGTTCCTGTCTGTGACCAGTCGCAGTGTGAGTATCGGTCAGGCCCTTGCCCATGTGAACAAGCATTCGGCCAGCGGCGGAGATATCCTTGTAGGCCTTACGGGTACCGTAGCCGGTTGTAAGTCGACTCTGGCCGTCATGGGTGTAAACCTGGTCCAGCTCGGCACCAGTACCTGGAACAGGGACGCGGGTTACCGGTTCTATGGTGATCATAGCAGCATGTTATCGGCTGCCGGCAGAGATATGTTGAGCATGGCAAAACAGAACGCGAACGGAAGAAAACTGGTGGTAGGGGCCTTCGGTACTGTCGATAAGATGTTGGAGGTCGCCAACAAGATGTCAGGAAAGAAACTGACGACGGCAGACGTGCTGAGGCGCGGATTTCTTGAAGTAAAGGTAGGCGGTCAGAGGATATGCCTTTACACGGACCCGAATGCGTTCATCGCGCAGAAGAATAAGGTCACCAGTAACAGAAAACGCATGAGGTTCGGTAACGCCATCCATCTTATAGCCCAGCTTGGTACGGGTTCGAACGCCTTTGAAACGCAATGGGTGGGCTTGGACAAAGCAGAGACAGGGTTTGATCCCCATAAGATAAAGACAGGTAAGAAAGGGGTATATTTTACAAGCGTTGAGATGTATACGACCGAAATAGGTACCTCCAGCGCCATGACGCAGCAGGAAGAAAGGATAAACGCTAACGGCAGGGGCGCGGGGAATGTCCACCACTATATAAATGTAGCTGAAGTAATGGCAGAAAATGCCAACAGGACCCTTTTGAGCAAGGTTGTTGAGCAAACCGGTGGATTCGACAAAGAGATGAACGGTTACAGCAGGTCCGCCCAGTTGTTCCAGGAGTTCATGGAGAACAATAACAACAACATAGATACCGCCCAGGCGAGAGGTGCAGTCCAGGTATTGCAGCAAACCGAGGATTTTCGTTTAGGTGAAGTGATGCATACCCTTTATGGTTTGCCGGTGTTAGAGACGATCCCGGCAGGTGCTCGGGATACTGCGATCAACAGGTTCAGCCAGGCTGTGGAAGAAGCCGGTGGTATTGAAGGTGTAACCGGGGAGGATATGGATAAGATCTCCGAGTGGCTGGGGACGGAGTTCGGCGCTGAAGTCGGGGAAGGTTTCGCGGAAAGCCTTGGCGGCGCGTCTGAAAGCCTTGGTCTGAGCCCGGTCGAGACGTTCGGCCTGGTCATGGACGCTCATAAGAACCTGGCCGTGTCGGATATCATGGGTATGGCGAAGGATGTCAGGGCACAGGCGGACAGTAAGACCATGATACCTCGCGTTACGGCCGGAAGGGAAAGCAGTTCCTTTATCGACAGCGGGTTGGCCGGTATCGAGTTTGACGGAAGGAATATAGAGACCGAGGTCGAGGTCGCGGGCAAGCGGGAGACCTATAAAGGCAGGGACGCGGTATCCAGGATCATCGCCAATGCCTGCGCGTCCAGGGGCATGGACGTCTTTGAGGCGAATGGGACGTCATTTATCGCGGCTGAGCGTACCGGAGCTCTCCTGGGGCACGTGCAGGTAGGTAACGGTGTCCGGGACGGTATAGTTACCGTTGACGCCGAAGCGGTTTCCGGCCTGGCCGGTGAAGTTATCAGGGCCCTCCTGGAGGACAGGGGTATCGAACTCGACGCGGGCCAGAAGATGAAGGTTTTGGATATATTGCTGCAGGTAGGCATATCCCACGAGATGAGGCATGAGGCCAGGGATGCCAGCGCCCATGTCGGCGGCAGCCAGAGAGAGGAACTGATGCTTACGGTAGAGGACGCCGCCATGCTGGCGAACCTCATGCATGATGCCGGTATCGTTGAGGCAAATCCCGAAGGAGTTGAAACCCTGCGCGCTGTTGTCCCGGCGGCACTGAGAGGTCTGGTCATGCGCGCCGGCGCTGATGAACGAAAGAGCAAGTTCATCCAGGTCCTGGACAACGTTATGGCCGATAACGCAGTAATGCAGGCGCTCATGACCGGCCAGCTCAGCATAGGCATTACCAACGGCCAGCTTACTCTTGCCGCCGCCAAAGGCGCGAGCGTGGATATCATAAAAGCCGCGGCCGGGACTATTGTCAACGCGGCGAGCGCCGTGTGCGGCGTGAACAGCCTGGCGGCCGGCATGGACATCAACATCGCCGCGGGGGCCGGAGTGGTCAATGACTTCCAGGCTTTTGATAACATGGTTTCCAGTATAATGGGCGAAGTGCGGGAAGGCGGGAATAATGTCAACATCGCTTCCGTAGCCGCTAACATAAAGGGAGCTGATATCGACGTGAAGATGGATACCGCGAGCAAAAAGGTCGATAACGTCGCGGTTTCCCGCCTGGGCGTGAGAATGCAACAGGCGCAGATGGGCAGGACGGTCGATCTGCAGAACGTCCTGGGCAGCGTGTACAATGCCGTCGATAACGTTATCATGACGGGCATGGTGACTAACGCCCAGGACATGGTGAACGCGGTATCCGTAGCGAGATCGGTCCTGGGCGCGGAGCTTGGGATGGAAGCTATGAACTGTGACCTCACTGTCGAGATGCTGGACGGGACCGAGCTTACGGCAAGCCTGGATACAAGGGGCAATGTGATGAGCGCGATGGCCGCCCGGACCCGCGAAGGGGTTCGCGTGAAGCAGGACCAGCGTGACGGGAAGATAGATATCGATGGAGTGAATGATCTCGTTGTCGCGGCTAACAAGATAGCGGCGCGTTTCGGGCGTGTAGCCGCCGGCCGCGATCTCGCCAGGGCGGGCTTCGCGTCAATGGCAAAACTGCGTAACATCATCGGCACCGGGAACGCGGCGAATTGCGCCATGACCCTCACCGCTCTGACCGGGACGGAAGTGACGCTTGTCACCGACAGGCGCGGCATGTTGACGAGCATGACCGCCATGGCAAGAGGCGTGAGCATGCAGAAGATGAAGATGGACGGCATGATGGACCTCGAAGCGCTTAAGAGAGGGGCCAGTATGTTGAACGGCCTCGTTAACGCGGCCGAGACGGCAGGCAGGCGCGGCATGGTGACCCATAGTAACCAGCTTGGCCGCGCGGCTATAAGGGCGACGGTCAGCATGATGGAACATATGGGCGCGGAGAACGCGGGTGATTGTACCGTGAAGGTCACGGCTATTAACGGCACCGGGGCCATGATAGCCACCAATGAGCGTGCCGGTGTCAGGAGCGTAGGCGCGATCAGAAGCGGCGTGACCATGGAACAGCTGAGCCGTGACGGCAGGGCGGACAGTAGTGTGATAGACAGCCTCGTAAGCGCCGCGGAAACTCTCGACGCGAGCGGCAAGACGATGACCGGTGTCCAGGGGCTTGTTAACGCGGCGGAAGCGGCAAGGTCCGGCCTGCGGACGGATATCGGCGCCCAGGCGATGGACTGCATGGTCACGGTCGAGACCCTGAGCGGGACAAAGCTCACCGCGGTCACGGACATGACGGGTAACGTCACGGATGTGTCGGCGGCCCGCGAAGGAGTGATAGTCAGGCAGGCCCAGATAGAAGGCAGGATAGATGTCCAGAGAGCGGGAGAATTAGTTAATGCCGCGGAGACGATAAACGCCAGGGGCGCGGTAACGGACAGCCGGCAGCTTGCCGATACCATGAACAAGGCCATGCTGGATCTCAGGACGAGTGTGGACGGCGTGGTTAACATGGCCAACAGCGCCATTACCCTTACGGCGGCTAACGGCACGGAACTCGTCGGTACGACCGACAGTTTCGGGAATGTCGCGAACGTGACCGCGACAAGCGGCATATTACACATGGAACAGATGCAGTTGGGCGGAAGAGTGAATATTGACAGGGTGAACAACATGGTCAATGCCATAGAAGCGGTCAGCCCGGATATCAGCGTGACAGAGAGCAGAGAGCTCCCGGCGGCGATGGATAAGGTCATATCATACATGATCACGAGGGGTTTCAGGGATATTAAGGATATGGCCAATAGCGCCATCACAATTACCGCTCCCAGCGGCACCGAATTGACGGTCATGACCGAGGAAAGAGGAAGCGAGATCGTGAGGACCGGTGTCAGGTCCGGAGCGGTCCGGATAGAGCAGGCGTGGCCTGACGGCATGTTTGACGTTGAAGTAGCCGGTCGTACCGTGGATACCGCGGAAGCTATCGGCGCCGACGCTGCCCTGACCCGCAGCGATGAGCTCGGAACTGCGCTGGCCGCGGCGTTCTCGCGCTTAGGAACAGGTCTCGGAGTAGGGGAGAACATGGCAAACACCGTGCTGACCGTCACGGCCGTGAACGGGACCAAAGCCGCGGCGCTGACGGACGATCTGGGGAGGTTCGATAGTGTAGCCGTTTCGAGCGGAATGATAAAGATCGAACAGGCCCAGGTCGACAGGAAGGTACGCGTGCCGGGGATAAACGGCCTTGTGAGGGCGATCGAGGCCGATGCCGGGCTTACCAGGATGGCTGACAGCCGCCAGCTCGGCAGTACGGCCGTTTCGGTCATTTCTAACATGAGGACGGTCCTCGATGGCAAGGAGAACACGGCCAACAGTATCGTGACCGTCATGGCCCCGAGCGGAACGGGGGTCTCGGTAAGCATGAATAATGACGGTGATATTACCCGCACGTTCGCGACGCGCGGCGGTATAAGAATAGAGCAGGCGCGGCTTGCGGAACATCTGGACAGCCGGGATGTGGACAGCCTGGTGAATATTGCGGATGCTGCCGGTCTTGCCGGTCCGGTCGCCGACAGTAGCGCGCTTGCCGAAGTGGCCGCGGTGAAGATAGCGGGCTTAAGAAGCGACATTGGCGCCGGTGAAATGGCCAACCGCACTATCGCTTTTATTGCCGAGAACGGCACGGAAGCTCAGGTAACCACCGATGATCAGGGCATGGTGGACCGGGTGGCTGCCGGGCACGAAGGGGTTCGCATGGAACAGGCCCGGCCCGGCGTGAGTGTTGATAATGAGGCGCTGAACGGTCTTGTCGGCAAAGTGGAAGCGTTGGCCGGGATGAGAGCGGCTGACGCGATCAATGGCGCGCTTGACTTCGCCCGCGAGACAGGAATTAATACGGAATTAAGCTTTGACCTTGTTATGGATATACGGGTCGAAGCCGCCACAGTTGACAGGGGTCTGGGCCGGTTAGAGGTTATACACGCAAGAGCGACCGGTGAAGAAGTAAAAGAGACGCTCGATGTTGCGAAACTTGTAAGTGGAGAAGGCGTGATTAATAGAAACGATTGCAATGCCGCGATAAACAAAGCCGAGGAAGCAATAATAACAAGAGAGGGATTGGTGGCGGTAGAAGCCGCAGTTGAAGCCCCGGCGCCCAGGGCACTGCAGGACACGCTGGGCGATGTCGTTGACCGTAGCGTGCCGGGAGCCCTCTCCAGGGCAGTCGTAAGATATTCCGATGGCTTGCAGGATACCGTGAGCGCTGCAAGAGAAAGGGCGGAATACAGCCAGAAGGTTGTACAGGTAGATGATATGGACAAGATGCCGGCCAAGTTCCACAAAGACACCAGGGGCAAGATGGAGGCCATAGGCGTGGATGTGGCTATATCGGGCGCCCATGTTACCGACATGGCCAGGATGTACGGTTCAAAGGATAAGTATGTCCTCCTCGCGGCCAGCGGGAAGACCCTGTTCACCGTGGATGATGTCCAGCTTTGCAGGAACAAGGAAGGCAAATTCGAGTTCAAGTTCACCGATAGCACGGCAAAAGGACATTTTGAAGGTTTTGATTTTGAAGGTTTTAAAGGGAGGGTCCTTTCCCTGAAAGAGAACGTGATAGAAGCGATCAAAGCCGGCGATATTGATACGCTTGCCGCGGTGCTCGCGGAACGCGCGATCATCAAGGCCTACACTCCCGGCGAAAAAGGTGTTGTCAGGCCGAGACTCGATAAAGCGTCGAGGCAGCAGGTCGCGCAGGCCGTGAGCCGGCTTGGAATGAACCAGATCATGGAACTGGAGAATAAGGTCGAGCAGCTGCTTATTGCTTCCCACTCCCGGGCCATGGACGAATACACCAAGCTGATCGACGACGGCACGGAGTTGCGGGAGCAGGTGGAGAAGAGCGGCGAAGCTCTGACAAAGGCCCTGAGCAGGGTGAGGAGCTTCGTTGACAGCACCCACAGGTTCGCTAAAGAGGCCATCGCGCGCGAGGAAGCCGTACGCCAGAAGATGGAACGCATCACCCAGCGCAGGGAGACCATGGAAGACGTCATGCAGAAGCGCAGGGAAAGGATACAGCAGATGATCCAGGAGCTCGCGCCTCCGGTGAGTCCCATGGTCAAGGCCCCGGTAACACCCGATCTTCGCACGCTTACGCTCGCCGCGCCGGGCCTTGAGTTCGTGGAGTTCGAAGGAGAGAAATTACCCGCGGAAGAGTTCAGGACGAGGATGATAGGATATCTGAAGGAAGCGGCAACGAAATTGTCGCTGGCGGCGCTCCGCTTGAACGACAAGCAGCTGCTGCACCTCGCGCAGGTCGCCGATATGGTGCTGAACATGCTGAAACAGGGTGTCATGCTTAATAATAACGCCTATGTTTACGGCATAGATATAAATTCCGTGGACAAAGAGACCTTCAACGACATAGTCAACACGTTTGATCTTATTAATGCGGCCATAGGCAAGGAACAGTTCCACGTGGTGGTCGTGGGAATGGAAGATACTAACGCGGATATTGAAGCCTTCAGTGCCACGCTGAAACATGATACCCTGAAATACACCGGCATTAACAAGGTGGGCGACGTGATCGGGGCGATAAAACCGCTCGCCGAGGACGGCGTGGTCCACAGGACCGGTATAGCCAAGGAAGAAGATACCCCGATCGCGTTGACCCTTTCCCGTGTATGCGACAAGCTGCTGGTCGCGGATACGTTCGGGAGGGCTCTGGTGATAGCTATCACCAGCGAAGAAGACCTGATAACCGACGAATTCACTGACGAGCAGGTAGAAAAAGTGCAGAAGATGGTCAAGGACGCGGAAAGAGAAGCCAGGAGAAAAGGCATGGGCGGAAAAGCGGTCATCAGCGTCGACTATGCCGGCAGCGAGGAAGCGGGCGAAGCCGTCAATGATTACATAGAAGGGCTCTTTGAAGCGGATGTGGCATATTAATGACAGGTTTGGCATCTGCCAGCTACCAGCCATACTGACAGTGCCGCAATAAGGTACCTGCCAGCTACCAGCGCTGAAGGTACCATGCCGGAGGGGTGGGATAAGCCCACCCCTCCGGTTTAGCTCTTTGAAACAGGATTGGCGAATATTACGTAACTCATTATGTTTAAAGAAGAAAACCTTGAGTTAAGGTTTAAAAAATTCAGCTTTTGAGAACTAACAATCGGGCAAAATGGTGATATACTTGAATTAAAGGTAATATAATAATGATAGTCATACAAATAGCCAAATAGCAGGGATACAGGAAGGAGGCATATTTTTTTGGATAATTATTAAAGATATTTAATAAGAGCAAAAGAAGGTGTGCTCATGTTTCCGTTCGGTGATGAAAAAACATATCAACGGGGCGATGGCGGTTTGGATAGATCCCCGGGGTCATGGTTTTACAGGTATGTAAGTCATGTAAAGGGGAAGTCTGTCCCGGATCATCCCTCAAAGCCCAAAGGAGTGGCTTCGGTCTCAGCGGACAAGAATATACGGCCGTGGATCAGGCTCATCTCTGTGGTCCTTATTTTTACGTTCCTTTTCCAGCAGGTCTCTTTCGGCCAGGTGCAGCCGCCGGCGACACCACTAGTCAAAGGACGTGTCGATCTCAATCAGGTCTCGATACCCCGCGATATCGCCATTACCAAGGACATACATAGAACCTCCAGCAAGGAGCTCATCATAAACATCAAGGATATCCACGACAACCTCGGCGCGCAGGAATCGATCGTGGCGGTCCTCGAGAACCTTGCCATGAATTATGACATCCGCTTTGTCGGCGTGGAAGGCTCGGAAGGGCTGATCGACATGAGCGTGATCAGGGATTTTCCCGACGCCGAGGCGAAAAAGATGACGGCCGAATACCTCATGAGCCAGGGCAGGATCTCGGCCGGCGAGTTCTTTGCCGCGCTCTCGGACCGCCCGGTCATGCTGTACGGGATAGACGACAGCCGGCTTTACCTGCAGAATTACCACGCGTTCATATCCGTCAATAAAAAGAAGAAGCTTAACATGAAGCTCGTGGGATCCCTGAGGAACGCGCTCGGCGCGCTCGGGGACCATATATTCTCCGACGAGCTGAAGCTGCTTAACAGCAATTCCATCCTGAACAACAATAACAAACAAAAAAGGTTCACCCAGAGGTGGCACAGCGTCGAGGAGATAGGAAGAAAATACGGCATCGGTTATTCTGAATATCAGAACATCAACGCGCTGATGGATTCCATCGAACTGGAAAAAGAGATCAACTACGCGGCTACCAATGTCCAGAGGGACGAACTGCTCGACACGCTGGGCGGCAAGCTGAAAAGGGACCGCCTGGAAGAACTTATCCTGAAGAGCCTTTCTTTCAAGCTCGGCAAACTGTCGAAGAGCCAGTTCTATTCTTACATACTTCTCCTGGCCAAGGCCGCGGGTATCGACCCGTCGCAGTACAGCGAGCTGGAGAAGTTCTGTGATTACGTTAACCTTTACGAATCCATAGATATAGCCGGCCTCATGGACGAAATGGACGATTACGAGTGCAGGATAAGGGAGAAGCTTTTCAGGAACGACGATGAGAGGGAGCTCACGACGCTCATGAAGAACACCGAGATACTGAACAACATCTTCTCGATCAAGCTTACCAGCGGCCAGCTTCGTTACTTCAGGGACCACATGGGCGACTTCCGATGGAAAAGGTTCCTTGATTTTATCAGGACCCGCTATAAGAAATACCGGATACCTCTCCCTGCGGACCTGGCGGACGTAAGCGGCCTTTTTGAACAGCTTCCCCAGGCCTCGGATTTTTACGCGGCGGCGACGGACAGGAACAGGGCCATGGTGGAGAACACCATAGAATATATGAGAGAGAACGACGTGAGCGTAGCCGCCGTGGTGACCGGAGGTTTCCATACAAGAGGTATCACCGAGATCCTCAAGTCGGATCAGCTTTCCTATATAGTTCTCCTGCCGCGCTTCAATCCCCAGAAAGGTAAACGGCCGTACGTGACCGTACTCACCAATAAGGATAAGGAATACGAGCCTTATTCGGGATCGGGCGAATACCTGGCTACCACCTCGGAATATGCCCTTAAAAAGGCCATACTGGAAGGGACCGGTATGAGCAAGGAGGACCTGAGGGCGGTATTCGAACCGATGGCAATGTCCCTCGGGCTCTCTTACCTTTTGAGGATGCAAAGGGGCATGGTCAATCCGGAAGTGCTGCAGGCGAGGATGCAGGACCTTTTGGACCAGTATTTCGATGACCTTATAGACAGCACGTATGAACTGGTGAAAGAAGGGAAAACAACTGACGCCGAATTCAAAGAATTCCAAGAGGTCATAAACGGTCTGCGCGCGGGTAAACTGCAAAGAAGGGTGCTGGATGACGGCACTGTAAGGATAGGCATAGAAAGCGAAGAAGGCCTGTTCTTTGTCTATGATACCGAGCTTGTCGAGGATGAATCCGGCCAGAGAAAAATGGCATTAAAAAGATATGAGACGACCTCAAGGAAAAACTTTGATACGGCAATGAAGAGAGAAGCGCCCTTCAGGGCCGAAGCGGAAAGGATGGCGGAAGTCACCGAGATACTGGAAGAATCGCTTTTGAAGGCTAAAGAACTTCGGGAAGAGTCGGCGTTCCGGGCAAGGGAACTGCGCCTGAGGTTCTTCCTTGATCAATTAAGCAGGTACGAGGGCAGATTGGACCAGAAGTCTTCCATCAAAGTAGCGATTTTGAGGATAGCCAGGCGGAAAGGAATGGAAGAACTTTTGGAGACCGGCGAAGACGATGTGATTGCAGCAGCATTCATCAGGGCCCGGGAGGCAAAGAAAGCGGTCGAAGAAGAAGCGGCAGGGATGGTAGAAGCACTGGGGCCAGGGGTAGAGGTTGAAGCCAGAGTAGGAACGATGCACCGCATGGGTATGGTTGAACAGGAGAATTTTTCCGCTAAAGAGGCGGATTTCATAAAGGAAGTTGGAGAACGAAGAAAAACCGGAGAACAAAAGATCGCGAAAAGGAGCATAGGATCAGAGGAAATAGGAGCAAAGGCAGAGGAGATAAAAGCGGAAATTATTTATGTCGATCTGGGCGACGAGGCCGATGGTTACCATTTTGAACATTCGGACGGGACAAAAATTATTGTTGTGGACGAAAGGTTTAAAGGGACAACTATTGAAGACGAGATAATATATCATGAAATGGCCGAGATCTACTGGGAGAAACGGGGAATCGGTGTGCTCGATGCCCATCGTCTTGCCGCTGTCCTCCAACTCATGGAGTATGGAAGCGACGGATTGCAACTTACCCCATACCATTATTCTCAGCTTACCACGGATCTAAACGCGGACCAGCTGCAGGAGATCGTTGACGAGTATGAACGCGGGAGAGAAGCGCAGCACAGCTTGTTCAGCAAACATTTCCCCGGGGGATACGTTGAAAAGATCCGGGGATATGAAGATAAGGTCTATGCGCAGGCTCAGATAAGCCTTAGCATGCGGCGCGCAGAGGAAGAAAAGATCACGCTTGCCAAAGCCGAAGAAGCGGCTAAGAAAGAAGCCGAAGAAACCCCGGCTGAGGAAGAGGTCGTTGAAGAAAAGGTAGAAGAGGAAGCGCCGGCCGAAGCCGAAGTCGAAGAAAAAGCGCCGGCCGAAGAAGAAGTGTCTGAGGAAGAAAAACAGCAGGTAGAAAAGGCCACGGAAGAGATAAAAAAGAAAGCGCCGTCACCTCTTGCAGTTGCCGCGCCCGGTCCGGTGAGAAACTTTTTGGAGGGCATCGAGAACGAGATAAACAAAGTGGAAAGTGCGCGCAAGGAGTATTTCACCCTGATGAGCAAGCTTATAGCTCACCCCGACAAGAAGATGGCCATGGCCGCGTACCAGTTCATAGATCTTGCGATAACTAAATTAAAGACATTATATGAGTTGCTCGATAAGGCTATTGCCAAGCTAAGTGAAATACAGAACGATCTGGACGAGAAAGGCCAGCTGACTGATGAGGCCAATGATAGATTGACCGTATACCGTTCGGGCATACTGAAGTTACAGATCCAGATCAATGACTTGGAGGAAATGTACGGTTCCGCCCTGAAGGATGAAGACCTGGAGAGGCTGGAAGAGAAGGAGGAAGAAGCCCCTGGGAAAGAAGCGGAAGAGGCGCCTGAAGAAGTAAGAGGAGAGCCCGCTGCCAGGGCCCCGCCCCCGGAAGATGTAAGGGATCATGCGACCAACCAGATCGCCAGGAATATCGCGAAAAGGTTCGGTATCCTGGCCAAAGTGAGAAGCTGGAGAAGGGCGAGGCAGGCCCGGAATATAGCAAGGAAATTCAACGAAACGCCCGAGGAAGACATACGCGATGACAGGGAGATGTTCGGCGTGGAGGTCATGGGTGCTACAGACGCAATATTGGAAAATGCTAAAAAATGGAGCGATCCCAACAATGATTTCTGGAAAGATGAAGAGAACCAGGAGCTTACCGAAGCGACCGTGGATAATATCAGGGAACAGGAAGAAGCGCTTGAGGGAGAGATCTCAAAGATAAGGGCCAATGTCCAGCCGAGTATCCAGGCGGATGCCAGCGACAGCCTGGATACGGTCATGGAGAAACTCCAGCAAAAAATCGACGCGGAAGAAGAAGATTATGAAGAGTATAAAGGTATCCTGGAGGAGCTTAAGGAGAAGAAGGCCGAGCTTGATAAATGGCGGAAGATCGTAAGGGTGGTCGAAGGCAAGGAGGTGGTAGATCATTCAAAATTGGGCATCCTTGTTACGATCATGAAAAATGACAAGGCACTTAATGATATGGTCGACAGGGGAGAGATGATAGATCCGAAGACCGGCGAGGTCAAGGACGGTTTCCTGAGGCTCGCGGGTGTTAACGTCAACCTGGCCATGCAGCTCGGGCTCGGGTTTACCCTTCGTGAGCATCAGTACAGCGGAGCCCGCGCCACTATCAGCGGCTGCATGATAAACCTGCACACGGGGCAGGGTAAAACGTACATAGATGTCCTCGACAGGTACATGGCCTCCCTTAAGAATAAGGGTATGCCCGTCGATCTCATGGCGACGGACGACAGCGAAGCGAGAAGGCTTGAATACTCGACCGGGCTCGTTTTTCGTCTGCTTGGCCGGAGTTGCGGCATCTTAAGCGCGGACCAGGGTATGGCCGCCGACGGCACGTATGTCAGGATGCGTCGCGAAAAAGGAAAGATCGACGAGCAGGAGAAACAAAAAATATTACTTGATAGAAAACGGAACGCCTCCGAAGCCCAGATCCGGTTCATAACCCCCAAGATAGCTTTTGACATCATGCATGACATGGTCCTGGCCGACAATAAACACGGGGAACGCTATCTTCTAAGGGGATGCTATGACGTTCTGATAGACGAATCCGACAGCCTTCTGCTTGACCAGGCGCTCACCGAACTTATCATTTCCGTCTCGAGGGGCGATCTTGACCCGCATGAGGCCGTACCGTATTACGTGGCCCGCCAGGTAGGCGTTTACCTCCAGCAGCATTCCGATGAGCTCAGGCTCGAGTCCACCACCCGGGAAAGGCCCGAAGAGGGTGATATAGAGGAAAAGGGAAAGTACACGGGGACGTGGGTGGAATATGATAGTGATACCGGCCGGGTGTCCCTTACCGAGGAAGGAAAACGTGAAGTTAACAAAAAGATCGCTGACGCGGAGGACATAGCCCGGAAAATGGGGCTGGAATATCCTACGAATAGAACGATCCTCTGGACAAGGCTTGTGGAGCAAAGCCTGAGCACGAGCGTGGAAAAGAATGCTTTTTACAGAGGGCGTGACATCGATACGCAAAAGACGGGAGTCCAGCTGATAGATCTGGCGACGGGAGGCACATCATTCGGCCAGAAGAGGAGCCAGGACGGGCACCAGGCCGCGGAGGTCATAATGGGCATCCCCAAGCTGAGCAGGCCCGGTGAGACTATGTCCAAGCTGTCGATGCTGGAGCTTGTGGACTATGTTTACGGCGGGAGTTTCTCGGGCCTCAGCGGAACGAACATAGAAGGACAGACGGAATTCTACGACAGGTTCGGTAAATCGGTAGCCAATATCCATGACTGGGACAGGGGATCCTTGCGCAAGGTGTGGGACAGGAATGTGGCGGCCGGGGAGAGATTCGAGTACATGGTAAGGGAACTGATCAGGACGCGCGGCGATAAATATCTCAAAGACCGTCCGGTCGTTCTCATGGTAAGCGATTTCTTGCAGGCCGAGCTTTTGGAAGACAAGATGAAGTGGATCATATTCATGGCAAAGGAAGAGAGATCGACGGCAGAAGGGAAAACGGAGGAGGCAAAGAAAAACGAAGAGGAAGCTAAGGCGATATTCGAAAAATTAGACCCCGGTGTCCAGGCGGAACTCAATAGGGTGTTCGGAAAATTGATGGATACGGAGAAGGAAGCCCTGGCAGGGCAGAGTTTGGAGAACATGAAGGGGGTCCGGGCCGGCAAGGAATCGGAAAGGATAAGCGTACAGAAGACCGGCGGGAGGCTCGGCGCCCTCACGATAGCCACGAACATCCTGGGCCGCGCGACGGATATCAAGATCGAAGATTTATATGCGATCCTAAAAAGTACTGAAGAGGGCAATGAGGGTGTTCAGGTTGTGTACAAGAAAGATCTGGTAGAGGTCCTCAAGCGTGTTCTGGGAGATAAGTTGACCGGGGATATTCTTAAGGCACTGATGGATTATTATGACGCGGCCGATGACCCGGAGAAGGAAAGAGCCGCGCGGGAAGCTCTGGTAAAATCAGGGATAACAGGGAATATCCTCGACCTCCTTCGGGCCGCGAAGACGTTCAATTATGATGGAACGCGAACGGCCCTTGGCAATTTGGGCATAAAAACGGATGACGGTCCCGGAGCAGGTATCCTCCAGGGTATGATAAGGCTTGCCCTGTGCACGGTCCTGAACAAGAAGACCGCTAACCATCCGCGGGGAATAGAAGAGAGCAAAGCGGAATACGCGAACGCGAGAAGTTTGCTTGAAAAAAAGGGTTTGTGCTCCGAAGGCGTGGAAGGCTTTTTAAAAGCGGTCGCGGACGCCATGAATACCGGGAATTACGGGGCAGCCGAGCAGGCTCTTGTGGATATGGGTGTGGACCGGGCATCCGCGAAGGCCATGGCCGACGGGATAAGGAGTGAAGTAGAAGCGGTGAAGAGCAGGGAACTCGGAGAACTTGAAAAACTGAGGATCGACAAGAACACCCGTGAAAATATTTTCAGGCATGTTACCGCCGGTGAGTATGCCGAAGCCGAAAGGCTTATCGTGGGGCTTGACGTTACGGCCGGCAGGAAGAGGGATGTATGGCGGGTGTACAAGAACATCAGGAAGGAGCTCCAGAGTATCAATCGAAAGGCCAGGAACGATCTTCGCGAAAAAGGCAAAATAGACATCGCGGGAGAGATGCAGGAGATAATCGACGACCAGCTCGATATAAGCAACAGGGACGGATCGAGAGACAATACGGGCGAGAACGATGTCCGCCGGGAGCGCGAGGAAAGGTTGAAAGAGCTTTTGTCAAGGGACGAGCTCAAGGCCCAACTCGGCAATGAAGATAAATTTGTGGACGAATTCAGCCAGAAGATCATACTCAGGTACACGAAAGGCCTTTTGTTCATGACCGAGATGGACGAGCTGATAAGGGTGGAGTGGCAGAAGATAGGACGGCCCGGCAGGGAAGGGATGCCCGGAGAGATGATATTTTTCCACGAGGTTGGCCCGGACACCCGCGAAGCCAGGAAACTGAACAGGATATTGATGCAGCGCGCTGAATACCGGAGCGAAAAAACACAAGAGATCGAGGAGATGGAAAAAGAGCGGGACAGGCTGAGAGATGAAGGAAAGGGCCAAGAGGCGCGGGAGCTCCAGGAAAAGATCAACACTGCCTATGACTCGCTCGGCAGGAAGGCCGACAAAACATATACCCGGAAACTCGAAGAGATAAAGTCAAAGATAGAGGAAAGAGAAGCCGCTATTGGCAGCGGAAATTATGCCGATGCCGATAAACTCAAGAAGGAGATCGACAAGCTCACGGGCGAACTGGCGGAATACGTGCAGAAGGAATCGGCAGATCCCCTGACCGGTTTTCATGATGTCCAGCGCAGGTGGGTGAGCAGTAATGACGAAATAGAGGATCGTCTCACGGGTAATGTCAGAGCCGCGCTTTCGGGGATCCTCGTTCAAAAACTTGGGGCTTCAGAAGAGACAGCAGAGACAGCAAGGGAAGTCCATATGGCCGTTATGGAAGGCAGATATAAGGATGCCCGCGAGACCATGATGCAGGAAGGTATCGGAGAAGAACGGACCGTGGAAATACTTCAGGCCGTGATAGCTTTGATGGAACACGATTATACCGAAGCGGAACAGGCTTTGACAAAGCAGGATATTTCAGAGAGTGCTGCCAAAGAAATGGTGAACAGATCAAAGCGCGCCCGGGACGCCCTGCGGGTCATGACCGCGGTAAGAGGGCGCAGGTATGACGAAGCCGAGTATATCCTGGTTGAAAGGTATAAAATAGACGCGACAACAGCCGGGAGTATAATTGACGGCCTGAAGGCGGGTCAGAGTGACGCGATAATCGAGCTTACTGGTGTGTTGAAGACCTCTGATGTGGCAGCCAGAGCGGAGACCGCGGATGAGATCAAAAGCGCGGTACGGGAACGCGAGGCGCTGGAGCTGGAATGGAAAGTGTACACTGAAGCGGCAAAAAGGGAAAAAGAACGCCAGAACACGATGGTAAGGAAGAACCAGGATAAGCGGATCACGATAAAGGAACAGTCCAGGATAGACGCGATGATAAGGTCCATAACCGGGGATGACCAGAAGCTCGCTAATTACGCAAAGAATTTCTTCTATTTTGAGGCCTCAGGGCTTGTCCAGCTGGCGCTTGAGCGGGCCGGTTTGACCTGGAAAGACTGCCTGGCCGACAGGAGGAACGAGCTGAAGTTCCTGGAACAGTTGTCGGAGGTATTACACGGTCAGTATGGTATAACGTTGGAAGATGGTTTCGTGTTCGAGAATATACTGAGCGATCTGAGGAAAAAAGACCTGATCTGGATGCCGGGGATACGGAAAACGCGAAGAGACCAGATCGAGCAGAAAGATATAGTGACTTTCATAACCGAGTTCATTGTTCCCGAGTCCCGTTACTATGACCCGGAGACGCTGAAAGATTACATGCAGGCCGTAAAATCCGACTATTTCGAGAAAGAACGGGACAAGAAAGGCGCGGCGCGCTGGTGGCATGGTGTTAAGATGAGAGCATGGCTGGGTCTGGACTTTCTTGACAGGGGAAAGGGCCTGGCAAAGGAAGCCGCCAAGTTAAGCGTGAAGAAAAGACAGGCTGAGTTTACCGAGAAAAAACGCGCCGCGAAAATGGAAAAACTGGCTAAAGAGATGGGCATAAGCGTGGATGAGTTGGTAAAAAGGTATAAGGATGCCTTGAGTAACGCCTTTCTGGACACCAAGGGCCTGGACAGGCCCTTGACGAAAGTTCTTGGTGAACTGACAGAGGACCTTGATGTAGAATCCACGGTTCCCGGGTCCGGGGAGGAACTGAAGAACAAGCTCAGGGAAAAAGCGCATTCCGAAGGCGCTTTCAAACTCCTGGTATGGGTAGAGCGTCTTGACGCGAGTGGGAAGAACGCCGAGGAGTTTTATGAAATGGCGGAAGCTGAAGCGGGCAAGTTCGACAGGGAAACGAAGACGGACAAGGAGACGGACATCTCCGCGGAGGATGTGGGAAGCACGCAGCGCGCGGTTGAAGAAAGAAAAATTACCAGGTACGCGCACGAGCGCGGTGAGCATCTGAGAGTAGCAAGGACCGCGAAGCGGGCGGAACTTCCCGTAATAGAGCTGCCGGTGAAGAAAAAGGAAGGTGAAGAGGAACAGGCGGTGAGGGAAGAGGAACCGCCGGCGCGTGATACGACAGTTGAATTGAAGTTTCAGGCACAGGAACAAAAGGCGAGAGAGACGCCCGAACCGGATAAAGCTATCGTGTACGGAAAGGAAGAACTTGGCGAGAAAGAACTGCCGGAGGTATCGGCGAAAAGAGACGACGCTGTCAAGGATAAACGGATCGATGCGCAGAAAAAGGAGGTCGAGGCAAGCGGTGAAAAGCAGGAGGTGATGGACAAGGCGACCGAAATAAAGGTGGAGATAGACGGAAAAGAGGTCATTGTCCCGACGGTGCTGCTGGAAGAAACGGAAGGCCCGGCAGCGGCCGCCCGGGCCATGGTCGCCGCCCAGGCCAGGGCATATGAAAAAGCTCATGCCGCGGGGCTTCCCGTGCCGGGGCCGCCTGAGGAAAGCCACGTGGTCTTTGTGGGTAAAGCCGCCAAGGCGTTCGAAGAACTTGATGAGGAACGCCAGAAGGAAGCGGTGAAGGAAGCCCTTTCCTGCGAGGAAGTCCGGGAAGCTCCGGAAGATCTCCGGAAATACGTTGTAGTGAAAGACCTTACACAGGTAGAGACCACGAGTGAAGAAGGCGAAGAGGTCGGATATCACCGGGAGTATGGTGTCGTGGCGGCAAGCCCGGAAACCGCCAGTGAGATGATGCAGGTATGGGGCGAGTGGACCAAAAGCGGCCGGGAGGACGCGGCCGCGGCAGCAAAGAAGTTCAACGGCCTTTTCGGTAAAAGATCGGGATATGCGGATGTTCTGGGAGGGCATTTCTTCTACCGTTCCGAAAGTGCAAGGACGCTCGATGAAGGAAGTGTTAAGGCCTGGAGCCTTATCGACGGGGAAAAACGCGACGCCGGTTTTAGGCGGTATACGGGCCAGCTCGCTGTTATACAACAGGCCGGCGCGGCAAAACTGAGGGAACACGCCAGGCAAAAGGAACGGGGGGAAGCCCCCGACCGGCCGGATTGGGACGTCGTCCTTGCCAATCCCTACATGAGGAGGATCGTTGAATCGAAAGACGAGGTGAAGATCGAATTCAACGCTGAAGGAAAGGTCAGGGTCGGCGAATCGGGCTGGCTCGATGAGAAGAGTTTCAGGGATGAGGTCGAGAAAATGGAAAAAGGCGTTAAATACCCGGGAATAGGGGCTTTTGAGCTCAAGGGGCCTGATTGGTGGGAAAGGGTCCTGAACTGGGTGCGGAATGAAGGGTTCGGATCCCGGAAGTGGTTAAGCGCGGAAGTTATCCCTATCGGTGGGCTCACGGGCACGGCGCTGATAGTTACAGGTTCTATCCTGACCGTTTTGTGTTCATGGTGGGGTATCGCCGCGATCCTTCTGGGCGTGGCGGTAGGCATGATGCTGGGAAACGTGCGCGTTTCTATGGTCTCGGTGATAGGCTTTTTTATCCTTTTGAGCAAAGCTTTCTGGGATTTTGGGGTGTTCGTGTTCAAGGATACGCTCTGGAAAAGAGGCGGGGTCAGGATCCTGCAGAGTTTAAGAGAGGCAAGAACGGATGAAGGATTACTGCGGGAATATTATGCCCCGGAGGAATTCAGCGGGTGGGAGAAGCAGGATGAGGCGAATAGGGATAGAAGCATAAATGCCTTCTCCGCGCGGATAGATACAGAGTTCACGGTGGAAGAGAAAAATAAACTGGCAGGATGCGGCACGTCGGCTGAGCTTTACAGGGAGTCGGCTAAAATACTGGAAAGAGACGCCCTCCATCCGGACTGCAGTTCCGCCCGCAGGGAACGTCTTCTCGAACAGTCTTACCGCTTAGCGATGGTATCTCACTTGTCGGACGAAGAAGATAAAGAGACCCTGCGCGTTCTGGCGCGGATCTCGGGGGAACGGGGGGACTATGATAATGTCATAAAATTCGGCGAAAAGGCGCTTGGTCCTGAACGGGAACAGATCGGCTTCGTCGGTGGCGTTTTTGCCGAGCTCCGGGACAGGGTCGGCTTCATCGGTATCCCTCCGGAGGCTCAGGATATAGCGGCGGTGTTGTACGAAGCTTATACCAGGAAAGGTAAGATGCGGCAGAGGGAGAAAATAAAGAAGGGGATGACCCGTAAAGCTCTCAGGCAAGGTGTGGAGAGGGTCAGGGCGATACCGGAAGAAGAGAAAGAAGAAGCGGGGTTCTGGAAGAGGTCTTACCAGAATTCGCTTTTGACCAGGAGGATAACGGGATTTTTCAAAAAGTATTCCAGCTGGGAATCTTTTAAAGGACTTCTTGGGAATCGACACTTCCAAGCAGGAATGGGTATATTTTCCCTGATATCATGGATAGCATGGGCGTTCGGCTTGAAGTTGTTAACGGCCGCGGCGTTTTTGTTGCTGGGGAAGGTCGTGCTGGCAGCCGCGTGCGTTATTGCGGTGATCGACTTCATCGTTTTACCTTTCTGGCGCTGGTACCGCGCTTTTTCCATGGATTGGGCCACTGCGGGTTACAGGCAAGAGGCCCTGATGATATTGCGAGGGGAAGACGTAAGGACAGCCGTGGAATTGGCCGAACAGAACCAGGATGAAGCCGATCAGATACTGGATGCGTTCGATTCAACGCTCGTATCCGGGGCGGGACGCTTCTTTTTCTGGCTGGCGCCTTTCTTTTTTGACGAGAAGACGGTCTCTTCCATCCTGAATTCGGCGGAATATTATCTTAACCATATCGAGGACAGGGAAGCGGGCATGAACAGGGCCGAGAAACTGCTTCGGCCGCTGCAGACAATAGGCGGCAGGGCGTTTATCCTTAGGCCCGGGAACCGGGAATTGCGCGAGAGGTTGGACCTGCTTGAAGGTCTGGTCCGCATCAGGAAGGGAGAGACGGATATCGTCGTCGCCGGCAGGCCGCTTTCCGGCGTGACGGGCGAGTTTTTCGACGATAAAGGTAAATTAAAAGATGATATCAATGCGGAGACGCTCGGGGTTCTCGCCCAGGCCTTTGAGGCCCAGGCGCGGGAAGAAGAGCGTGAAACGGTCATCGGCAAGCTGGAAGGATTACGCGACGTGTTTTTGCCCAAGCCGGACGAGGAAGAGGTGGTCGGCGGAGACGGTAAGGTAATAAGCGAGGATAAAAAAGCGTATGTAACGGGACGGGATATACGGTCTGAAGAAAAAAGAAAAGAGTTCGACAGTCTGAACAATATGGTAGCGAGGCTCAGAAAAGGCGAAAAGGGAGAGGAGACCATTAAAGGGAAAGAAGAGGGGTCGAAAAAGGCCACGGATGCCCGCGCCGGGGTGGAGAAAAGGGAAGAAGTGAGCGTTCCCGAGGCCGAGGAGGAACCCGCAAAACCGGAGATAGTCCGTTCTGCCGGGGAGCTTGAAGAAGAGCGAAAGATCCTTGAGGCGAAGTACAGGCAGGCCCCGGGTGATATGGATACGAGGAAAGAGCTTGTAAAGGTCCACAGGGACCTCGCGAAAGCTTACGCGAAAGAGGAAGAGACCGCATGGTTCCCGCGCCGCTGGTGGAGACGGCTAAGGGGGATAAGGCAGTGGAACCTTGAGGAAGCGGTAAGGCTGGCAAGGGAAGGCGACACGTATATTGACGGTGGATTGGCCGCCGAAAGGCTTATAGAGCACGGTATCGATCATGTTTACGGCGCGCCGTGGTACAGGCGTTTTTACGAAGGCAGGCTTATAAAGGACATGGGACTTATCCGGGAAGCGCTGGACACGGTCAGACAAAAAATAGAAAGCAGAGAGCCTCTTTCCGATGAGGAAAAGGAACTCATGGCGGTCGCGTTCTCGAACCTTCAAAAATTGACGGCAATGCTGCTGGATACCCGGTGGGCCAGGGATCTTCACCATCCCCGGGCGGGTCCCATCAAGGTACTTCTGGTAGAGGGGTTATCGCCGGTGCTTGAATTCTTTGCCTCCCGGGCGCCTACGGAGGAGATCACTGCCGAGACGATAGATGCGGCTAAAGAAATGAAAAACGTAGTAGATGAAAAACTTAAAGAGGATCTTAGTAACCTGCGGCCGTGGTGGTGGCAGAGGATAGGGCTAAGGTACGGCTTGTGGTCTCTGGGGCGCAGGCTCGGGAAGGTCCAAAGGGCGATAGATGACGCCAAGCGCGATCAGAAGGTCGAGGGCATAGATAGAACGCGGGATATTGAAGGTTTCAATGACGAAAAAAGAAAAATATTGGAAGTGACCGCGAAAACCCGGCTCCACCTTTTGGTCATAAACGCGAGCAGGGCTAAAGCGATCGAGAAGGATCCGGCAGAAGCATGGGGTTTTATCGTGAGGGTCCTTGGCGGAGACATTGATAAATGCGTGGGAGAGTGTACCGCCAGCGGAGCCATATATACGGATCATGATAAATTCATGGAGATGATCGAAAATAAGGTCGCGGAAGCGGAAAAGGAGGCCGGGGTCGAGGTCCCCGATATCGTTAAGGCGATGTTCCTGCGCCGCTTTGAAGTGGCCTGGGCTGAAGCCAACCGCAGGCAGTATAGCGATAAACAACTTGAAGACATGAAAAAAAGACTCGTTGAGTTAACGACAGAAGAACGGAAAAGAGCGAGCAAGGAGATAACGGGAGAGGAGGAGAGGATAAAAAGGTTAACTAAAGCGCCGCTGGGAGAGATATTCATCGCGCCGGTACCGGATCCGGACCTGCCGGACGCGTTTAAGGCATGGTTATCGCAGAGAAGGGAGCAGTTTTTGGAAAAAGCCGGTAATGTTATACTGAATAAGATGCTGGGTGAGGTGGAGAAACTTCTGAAGAAACAACCTGAAGATATCGGCTTGCTGGCCCTGAGAAAGGATCTTCTCAGGAGGATCTACGTGGGGACCGCCATGGAAGAAGCGAAAACCGAAGAAAGGGATGTCGTAGTTACGGATAGAATAGAGGACTTT
Organism: uncultured Planctomycetia bacterium; assembly: GCA_964409365.1. GTDB lineage: Bacteria > Omnitrophota > Gorgyraeia > Tantalellales > Tantalellaceae > CAYPCX01. Next base: position 167,759 of record CAYPCX010000002.1, read on the forward strand.
ATCGATACGTGTCTTTTCATAATGGAGCTTTCCGATGACCCCGCTCAAAGGGAAGAGGTGCGGGATGAGCTCAGAGATCTTCTCTCGAGGATGCCCCCGGGTGAAAGGACAAAATTCAGTGACAAGGTCCAGAAGAGGATCAAGGAAGCCCGCAAAGAGGCTGAACGCCCCGATGCGATGAAAAAGGATATAGACAGGTACGCCGGTTTCCTGGGGGCGGCCTTTTATCTTGTTGATGAGATACCTGTGAAAAGGGAGATCGTCCAGGAGCTGTTCGAACTGGCGAGGGAAAAGGACGATCCGGGTGTTCTCGCGATAGCCGAAGAGACCGGGAAAAGCCTTCTGGATCTGAATTTTACCGGACAGCCGGACCAGCTTAAGGAGTTCGTGAAGTTCCTTCTTTTGACCTACCCTGAAGGTGATCCCGACAGGGCTATATCCGTGTTCGATTTCCTGAAGGGTACGATCAAGGGGTTGAGGCAAAAAGCGATCGAAACGGCACGTGTCGATCTTGATAAGGTTTTCAGGTTCGAGACGATCAGGATCATCGGGGAGGTCCTGACCGATGAAGCGAACACCGGAAGTTTGATAAGCATGGCCCCGGGACCGTTACCGGAAAAGGACAGGTATCTTTCTTCTTTGCATAACCTCTATATAAGCCTGGAAAAGACGGAGTCCGATATCTCGGCTGAAAAAGAAAGACTGGAAACGGAGCCGGCCAGGCTTCAGGCATTCGAGGATAAGGTGAAAGGCCTGGTCAGCGTGCTTGAGGAGTGTAAAAAGCGCCTCGGTAAAAAGGAGAGAACAGAGAAGGGTATCGCTGTTTATACTCCCGGTTCTATCAAGGAAACGCTTCATGATACGAGGAGGGAAATAGAGCTCGAGGCAAGACGTGGATATTGGCAGGCCTTGCGTAACGATGCCGAGGCTTCCTACAGGGAGGGAGAGAATAAGGCCGCGGCGGATGACGAAGAGGGTTCGGAGAAAGCTTATGAGGCGGCTATAGAGACCGGCAAGAAAATGATCAAGGACGGCCGGGAGACCGGGTACATAACGGGACGGGGCGGAGTCGCGGACGATGTTGATAAAGAAACAGCGGACATGGCCCGGGATGTCAACGACAGGATCATACTCTCCTACAGGGGGCTTATAAGGTCCCTTGAAAGGCAGGGAAAACCCGCCGAGGCGGCCGAAAAAGAGTTCGAGATGCGGCACTGGGCGGCAGACAACAACAATACCCTCCAGAACGTGCCCGGCGACGAACGTGTCGCCGCCGAAAAGGCCAGAGAGCGGATGATACGCATGGAACCCGATAAAGCGGAACTTTTCCGCGACGCGGCGAAGGCGAGAAGCTCTTTGCACGAAGACACGTACAAGGCCGCCAGGGCTAAAGGGAAGGAGCTGGACGAGACGCGAAAGAAAATAGACGAGACGGCAAAAGAAATAAGCGCTTCCCGCAAGAAAGCGGACGGGATACGGCAGGATATTAAACAGCGGGAAGCGGAAGAGAAAACCTTCCGGGACAGGATCAAAGACATAAGGGCGCGGATAGCGAAGAACCTGGCAGGGGGGGAGTCCATATTACAGCAGGAGCCTTTGTTCCAGGAGGCGTTGAAGGAGCAGTTCAGGCTGGAAGAGAAACGGGAAGAGTTGAAAAAGCTGAGGGAACAACTTGATGAAGAAGAAAAGAAGGTCGAGGAGCAGCGCAAGGGAAAAGAAGACCTTGAGGGCACGTTAGAAAAACAGAAATTGGAGCTGGAACTTATCGAAGACCGGCAAAAAGCCGAATCCGCGAACATGAGCGTGCCTATCGATTTCGGCGAGGAGAGGGACAGTTTCCAGCGATCCACCATTGATTATATCCGTGCTATCGAGCTGGCGGAGAAAGATAAGCAGGATATCGCCGACGGCGCCGCCGAAGGGCTGGTATATTTGAGCGGTACGCCGGAAAACACCGGGTTCATCCTCGGCCGGGTGCAGCAGTCCCTGGATTCGCTGGATGAGAGGATCAGGGACAGGAAGAAAAGGAGGCTCGCCCGCCAGCGGCTGGAGAAGGCGAAGATCGGGATCCTGCAGGGTCTTTTGGAGACAAAAGAAAAGAGCGGCCGGGAAGCGCTCATGGACGAGATGAGGACCGTGACCGAAGAGACCGCGCAGGTCACTGTCACGGTCGAAGGAAAACCGTTCACGGTCACGGTGGACAGTGTAGAGCTTCTGGAGTTCCTGACGGAAGAGAAAGACTACGCCTCGGCGGAACTGCTGGTCTCCGTCGCCGGGAACAACCGGGAAAATATCCCGGGGGTCATTGCCAGGCAGAAACTCCTTCAACGGATGCATGAGGATACGGGGCTTGCCGAAGAGGTCGACGTCGGGCCGGACGGGTCCCTGTTTGAAGAATTCGCCTACGCGACCACCAAAGACGAAGAAGAAGACATAGAAGATCCCTTTGAAAGGGGCGGTAAGGTCAATGATAAGAAGAACGCCCTGGCCCGGAGTTTGGGGGGACTTTTCGGGTTCAAAGAACTCGTGGACGCGGTGAGGGCCAGGCACGCCGCTGAAACGCCCTGGGAGAAAATGGACGAGGGAGTGCAAAGGGAACTGGTCGCGGATTCTCTTTCTTTTGCCGCGCTGAATTCATGGATCGATACCGGCGGGAAGGTGACCCCTGAGCTTAAAAGCGAACTTGCCGGTGCGGAGGATTTCGCTGAACTGGGGTCCCGGATCGACAGGGAAAGGGAAGCGCCGGAAGAGCTCAGATCGGAACTGTTCCGGCAGGAGACCGAGCTTGCCATGCTGAAGTCAAGGGTCAGCAGGAGGATGAACGTCGCGGAAGAGATCAGGGCCGAAGCTGACAGGGTGAACTTGAGCGTCGAAGCCCGCGACCGGGCAAAAGCCCTCGGTCTTTACGAGGAGGCTATAGAGGCCGGGCTTGACAGCAGGTCTGAAACCATGGTGCATTTCCAGATGGGGGATACGTACGAAAGGATGAAATCTCGCAGTAATGCCATAGAATCTTACAAGAAGGTACTTGAAAAAGGCGGGGATGAGGATGAAGTCCTGAGGAACAGGGCTTACCGTCATCTTATCGACCTGTATGGCGAGCTTGACATGCCGCTGGACGTTCTTACGCTGCACGAGTCCCGGGCGCGTTCTCTCCATGAGATGGCCGAGAAGGCCGAAGATCTGAGGATCAAGAGGGACGCCCTGGGGAAGGCACTGGTCGCGGTCGACAGGGCCCTTGCCCTTGAGCCCGTTGACGGAACGAGCCTGGCGCTGAAGGCGCGCATATTGAATTCCCAGGCGGATCTTTTCCGGGATGAAGGACGAATGAACCGGGCGTTCAGGATCTGCGAAGAGGTGCTGTTCAGGCCGGACGCGAATCTGGCATGGTGGTCGCGTTTATATAACGGCATTTTCCAACGGGCAAAGATGAAAGCCGTATCCAGGACCGAGGAGGCCGAACTGGAAGCGCGTAAGGTCAGGGCGGAGATACACGCGATGAAGGGGAATGAAAGAGAGGCTTACCGGGATGCCCAGCGCATCGAGGATATGGGTGAACCCACGGTCAAGACCCATATGATAGCGGCTGATACGGTCCAGAAACCCATTCCCGGGCTGAAATTCCTGGGCATGTTCCTGAAGTATGGCTGGCCCGTTATATTGACCGCGGTCCTGGCGTTCCTTATTCCGCAGCTTGGCGCTATGGGAAGCTTTTTAGGAAAGCTTCCCGGATGGGCAAGTTTTCTTTCCAGGTGGATGCCGTGGATCTCGATAACAGTGTTCGCGGGAGTGGGAGAGGTCGGTTCTTTGTGGGCCAGGAGGAATAAAGCCCAGCTTGAGAAGGCGAAGGAGCACTTGCTCAGGGCTGTAGAAGCGGAACCGAAGAACGCGGAGGCAAATGACCGGCTTTTTGAGGTCATGAAGGAACTTAAAGATCACGAAGGTATAGAAGAGCAGTGTAAAAAGGAAGAAGAAGTGATCAAGGACGACCGGACCAAAAGGGACAGGCTGGATGTCCTGAAAAGGAGGAGGGCGGTCGCGCTTTTGCGCCGGCAGCAGGATCGCATCCGCGAATGCGTGGATGATCCGGAGGCGGCCGGGGAAGTTAAAGAAGCTATAGAAGAAGCGAGGAAAATAGTAAAAGACACGACCGATACCGAAGGTGTTGAAAATGAGATAAAAGGGCTTGGCAGTATGATGCCGATGAGGCGTCCGCCGAGGACCAGGATGGTTTCCGTCATGGGTTTCTGGGTCCGTAGAACAAGGGATCCCGGGGAGCACAACACCCACGAATTGCAGCTTGCTTCCCTGCTTCAGGCCCTTGGCAGGCAGGACGAGGCCAGAAAAAGGATGGAAGAGCTGGTCCTTAGAGAGGATGTCAGCGAAAACACCAGAGAAGAGGCAAAGAAGGCCCTGGCGGAAGATTACAAGGCAAGGGCCGCGGAAGAGACAGAAGAAAGCAAGGCTATAGATATGTATTCCGAAGCTCTTGCCCGCGACCCGAATAACGCGGAAGCCCTTTTGGAACGCGGGATACTTTTGAGTAAAAGAACGGGTTTTGAGGATCTGGCCAGGGATGATATCGCCAGGGCGCTTGAGATGGGCCAGCCCCTGGAGAAGGAGAAGGCTGATGAAGGCTACCGGTTCCTGGAAGGATATTATTTCGAGCACGGTGATTATGAATCATGGCTGGACGTAAGGGAAAAGACGCGCGTGAAATGGGAAGGCTTCGAGGCGGGCAGGCCCGGGATAGCCGAGGCTCAAAAGGTCAATACCGAAGCTGACAGTATGGTCGAAAATATAGGCAAATGGGGCCGGGCGCGTTCAAGGATAGCGGAGCTGGAAAGGCGGAAAGAAAGAAGGGGCGAGGCCTTTGAAGCGGAATATGAGGCGGAGATCAGGTCTTTGCGGGGGATAAGGAATCCTCTCGAGGGCCGGGGTGATGACCTTGATCTAGTGAACAGGCTACTGGCCCTTGCCCAAAAATTCGCCAATGAAGGGGAGACAGATAAAGCGATAGATATCCTTAATGCCGTCGTGGAAGCCGCCAGAGGGAAGCCGCTTGAAGTGCGCGCCCGTTTTGTCCTTGCCGGCGTATATGAGAAAGCCGACCGGGGCGGGGAACTCGACGCGGAAATAGAAGATCTGAAGAAACTGGAAGACGGGATGTCGGCAAATGAAAAAGTCGGCCTTATGTTAATGGAGGCAGCCAGAAGAGCGAAGGCGGATACCGGTAAGGGGATACGGGAAGGTTTCGAGATACTAAGGGAAGTGATAAGGCTGGGATTGATACATAATGATAAAATAGCCGGCGAATGGTTCGCGGCAATGGACAGGCTTATAAACGCTCACAGGGCATGGCAGCAAAGGGAAGATAAAGAGGAAACCGACGAGTATAGTGACAGGGCTTTACACACCAATATTTCCTATACCATGACGGTAATAGGTGAAGAGTCTCAAAAAGGCCCCGCCCACAGGGTGATTCTGTCGCCGGAAAATGTCCGGAAGATGTCTGATATTATCCTGAGTGACGACATGCCCGTGGTCAGCAGGGACGTGGCCGAGTCGCTTCTATTCGAAGGCAACGAACTTGTCCCCGACGAGAGCCGGGTCGCGGTCTTCGAACACCTGGGGCAACGGTTCCAGAAAGCGATCACAGAAGGAGAGAGCTTCGATAAGGATTCTTACAGGGAGCTTTTCAGTAAGTGGAGGGCGCGGGACCGTTTCAAGGATGTTTGCGGGAAGGGCCTGGGCCTTATTTATGCGAGCAAAGGGAGTAGTATATTCGCCTGGTGGTATCTGGGCAGGAAAGGGCTCAGGGAAAGCGGGATGACGGCGTTCAATGATTACATGAGGGCGCGGAGATACGAGAGTTTGATAGGCCCGTGGTATCCCAATGCCATAGTGCATGCCGTCAGGAACTATGAAAAGGCCCTGCGTGGCGGTATCAGGCAAAGAGAAATACACATGAGGCTGGCCGGACTTTACGGCAGGTTGAACAATGAAAAGAAGGTCTTTGAGCATTCCGAGAAGGTCCGCGAACTGAGCGAGACCGACAAAGAGAAGGCCGCGGCGGAAACGGAACTGGCGAATGCCTATTTTAACCGGATAAAAGGGTGGTGGTTCGGTTTGCGCAGGAGAAGGAACGCTATTGCCCTCTTTGACGATGCGGAAAAGATGCTGGATCTTACCGGCGACAGAGGGTTGGACGAGGAAACCGCGAAGGTTGTTATCGGCAAGCTTGGGAGCGCGGAAAAAGTGTTAAAGAGAAGCTATACCGGCGACGGTTTCCTGTGGCGGAAGAAAGCATGGCGCTGGGTCACGGGAAGTCCCGCGCCGCGCGTGCCGAGGGATGTAAGGATCCGCGGGATGTATCTGAAAGGCCAATGTTATCTTGCCCTGAATACGGAGGAAGGGACACGGGAGGCATGGGAACAGTTTGATGAGATCAATAAGATAGACGGCAGGGATGAACGCGGCCTCATGGGGTTGAGGGAATGTGCCTTGAGGGATGGGATGGAGAACGAAGCCATGAGGTATCATGAACAGGCCCTGGCACTGGGCTCGTCCCTTGCGCAGGAAGAGTCCAAGGATATGGCGGCGATCTATAAAAACAAGGCCGATAAAGGGAAGGATATAACGGTGAGGATGCCGCTGGAACAGGAGCCGGTCCCCCTTACTCCTTTAGACTGCCTGGAAAGGGCGGCTTCCCTGGATCCCGAAGACGAAGAGCTCAAACTTGTCCTTGCCGAAGCCAGATTTGAGAACGGTGAAGTTCAAAAGTCCCTGGAAGTGTTGAACGCCCTGCGGGACAAGGAAGAACCCGGGGGGTTCGAAGGGTTGCGGGAAAGGACCCAGAAAGCCGGTAAGGACGGAGCTGTTATCGCGGTACGCGCCCAGGAGCTGAACGACAGGATATCGGGAAGGGTCGCGAGGGAAGAGGAAAGGGACAGGATCACGGGTAAGTACCCGGTGAAAGGCGGGGTTGAGATCTATACAAGGACCGTTGAACAGCTTGCCGAGGCGGAAGGTAAAGCCAGGGATATTGACGTAAAAGTTCGCGAGATCGCGACTGCGCGAGCTGAAATTGTGAGCAAGGGAGAAACCGTATCCCCGGAACAGCTGGACGAATGGAGGAGGGACGTTATCGCTTTCGGACTGCCCGGCAGGATCACGAAAAGTGACGTGGAAAAGATGGGAACGGATGAGCTTCTGCTTCAGCTCGAGGAAAGGAAAAACGAGCTGGCGCGCGCCGCGCGGGTCCATGAACAGAAACTCTCGGGGATAGATATAAGTGCCGTTCCTTCGGTTGTCGCGAAAAGGTTGTTGAACCTGGCGCAGAGCGTCCGGGAGGCAGGAAAACCGCATCAAGCGCTCGTGATAGCACGGAGTGCGGAAAAGATCAAAGGCGTAAGTCCCGATATCGGGATCGATATCAAGTTTACCATGGCATCATGCCATGCGGATCTGAACCAATTTAAAGAAGCGAAGGATATTTATGGGGACCTGCAAAAGCGCCCGGACAGCTCGGGTATCAGGGCCCGTTTGGCTCTCATGGGCCTTGAAGACAATAAAGCCCGGTCCGGTATCTCGAAATTAGAACAGGATAAGACCATTACCGACGCTGACAGAACGGCGAGGATCAAGACCGTAAGGATAGAAAGGGACCGCGCGATAATCAAGCTGGGAGAAGGTCTACCCGGGGAGTTCGCTAATTTAGCGGAGGAAGAAAAGACAAAGTTCAGGGAAAACGCTGACCTCAACAAGGAGCTTATACAGGGGTTCAGGAGGTTCTTTGAGGTTCTCCGCGGGCGCGGTGGCAGCGAGGACATAGCGGCGATCATTGAGCAGTTATCCAATATCGCTTCAATATTCAACCTGGGGACCCTCAGCCAAGACGTGAACTTTAAGGAAAACGCGGAAATAGGCAATTTTATCCTTTCCGAACTTAACATGATATTGAGTAACGAAAGCCTTAAGAGTGAAGTGGATATGGAAGCCGGGCATTTCAAAAAGCTGGCCGGGGCATTGAACAACATGGCCATCTATTCAATGAACACGGCCGTTATGATCGCGTTGATCGATTTCTTTTTGAATTCCGATGGTAAGTTTAAAGGGATACTGTTCAACGTTCTGTCAACCCAGAAGAAGGCTTTTACGCAGGAGCAGTCTTTCAAGGTGGCCGATCGATTGGATGGACGCCTGAGAGACAGGAAAGAGACCGGACTTAACGAAAGTCTGGACAGCCTCACGGAGTTCTATAGAAGGTCATTGGAGACGCTCGAGAAGACTTCCGAAGAAGTGGATGAACGCCTACAAAGGACGCTCTTTTCGGGCCTGGGCATTGTCGAGTTCAAGCAGGGGGAAAGCCTTAGAGCCGAAGGGAAAGATGAAGAGGCCCGGAAAGAGTACAAAAATGCCGTGGGCCACCTGAAAAAAGGAGACGGCACGCTTTCCTCGCGTTCATATTTGGTCAAATCCCGTGTTCGCTCGGGGAGGGGGCCCGTGAATTCATTCAGGGCCCGGTGGACGGCTTTCGGCATGTGGAGGGAAGCATCCGCTTCCACCCTCACGAAAGAATCGTTGAAAGAAACGGGGTTCGCGGGAGCCGTTTTTGCCGTTTCCGCCGCTTTTGCGGTAGGCCTCTTCTCGGGTTTCATGGCCCTGAATTATTTCAGTTTTCCGTGGTGGGCCAGCGTAACGAGCGGCATCCTGGGAGGGATCGTTCTGGGAAGCGTCAGCATGTTCGTGCCCATGCCGGCGATCGCCGGGAAGCCGCCTAAAAAGGTCGCCGCGTTCGAAACGCTGGAGTTCGATATGGATAAATTGAGCGCCGAAGACAGGGGATATTTCAACAGAGATAATGATATTACCGTAGGCGATGACTCGGTCTCCAGGGATGAGGTGACGCCGGAGAAAGTTGAAAAATTCAGGAAATATGTTAGAGACACCAGAGGGACAGAAAAGATAACGCACGCGGAGACGGGTGTTGTTTTTGAGGTCGATAAGGGTATTACTGACAAATTGGGGATCGAGGGGGTTACGGATATCCTGAACACTTCCATGCGGAAGCTGATAGAGACCCATCTGGCAAGGGATGGACTTGAGGGAAGGCCCATATTCGTCTCCATCCTCGACTCCTCGCCACACCTCTTCGAAGACTGCGTTGAGAACGATTTCATAGGAATAAACAGATATATTATTGACAAGATAGATGAGATAGGCGCCGAAACGGCGAAAGACCTTCTTATCCTGGGCATAAGCCATGAATTATATCATGAAATAGGGCCCAAACCTGCGCTGGAACCTGCCGCATTGAGGTTCAGCCAGGATGTATTCAGGGATTTTGCCCCTGCCCGGCAGCAGGAGATCCTGGCACAACTGGGGAAAGTATGTGCGGATAGAAATCTGGCCCGGCTTACTTCCCGCCTGATGATAGGTATTGTGGATAGAGAAGATCTGAATAAGTTGCGCGAGAAGTATTCGGACCTGGAAAAGTATCCTGGTATGCGGGATATACAATTTGTGGAAGTTGCTGGAACGAACCTCGATGAAAGGGCCGCATATCTGGAGAGAATGCCGGGATTACCGGCCCGTATTATCGCCGATATGTCCTTGAGTGAAATAGAAACCAATATTGGAAATATTACCAAGCAGCTCCGGTTACAGTCCTTCGTGATCATGTCCCCGTACCTGGCGGCTTTAGATGCCGAGGGTATCAGCAGTTTGAATGACGAAGATCTTAATAGCGCGATGAAGGCGATACGGGAAGCGTTGCCCGCAGAAGTGCCCTTTGATGTGGATAATATCCTGGGATCCCTTTCCGCGGCGTATGCGCCTGAGGCGGATATGTCCAAGCTTGCGGATAGCGTAAGCGAGAGGCCGGAGATCGAAGACGTCTGGGTACGGGAAAATGTAGGAGCGTTAAAGGCATACAGCGCTGACAGGAGCAAAGAGAACGCGAACAGGCTGTTGGCTTTACGGGCGAAATTCGGCGAATTTCTGAGCGGGAAGACACTTAAGCAGATCGGCCGGATCATGGTGAGGGCCCGCAACATTGCCCTGGCCCAGAGCATGGAAGACCAGGGTCTGGGCCTTCTTGGCAAGTTAAGGGGCAGGGAGGTCGTTCCGGAGGAACGGGTTTCCGGCCAGCAGGCCATAGTGGTAGATACACGCAGAGATTCAAAATTGAACTTGAAAGCGATGCTACCCACACTGGTGGACTTTGCCCGCAGGGATAACAAGCTGCAGGTATTTGCGATTACAGACGAAGAAGGCGATCTGATGCGGGATATGGCTGAAGTTCTTCCCGGTGTGGAGAAACCCGATAATCTGAAAGAAGTGCCAGGGTTGACGAGAGAAAACCTCATTGAAAGGCTTAAGGAATTAGGCATACCTATGTCGGCTGTTTCAATAGCTACCGGAGATTCCGCGTTCATAAAAGATAATGTTATACCTTATGTGAAGGCGGAAGGGGCGAAGAGCGCGAATTTCGTGATAGCCGGAAGACCCGATGATGAGGCGACTAACAGGTTCGTTCCGTCAACGATGGTCATGGGTCTTGTCCAGCGTGCCGCGGACGAAAATAATACGCCCAGCATAATAGCGCTGGGTAAGGTCGCGGAGGCCCTGGAAGGCAGATTAAACGGCCTTTCGCGAGAAAAGCTTATACATTTTACGAGGATAACGAAGATAGATTTCGGCGAGATCAGGCAGCAGATAAACGCGATTATCCAAACCGCCATCGCCCTGTAACACAAAGGAGGTGGCGAAGGGGTGGGTACCCCTCGGGGCGCCCACCCCTTGAAGTGTACACACCCGAAGTGTACACACCCGATGTGTAGGCACGGTTAATGATCCAAACCGCCATCGCCCGGCAACACAAGGAGGTGGCGAAGGGGGGTGCCCCTATGGAGCACCCCCTTCTTATATACACACCCGGTGTATACACCCGATGTGTGAGGATGGTTAAGGTGGAAAATAGTTGGATAATAGGGTATTGACGTATTCTGAAAATGTGGTAAAATGAGATATCGGTTAGGAAAATAGAAAGCCTAGTTAGATAGAGGTTAGGGTGAAACAGGGTATCAGAAGATTAGGTTTTTTATTTTATCTTTGAAAAGTTAAGGTACAAAATAGCCAGAAATAACACATTGACTAATGTTAAAAATGTGTTAAAATAGGTTATATGTGGTTAGGCTAAAAAAAAGCCAATAAGGTTAGGTTAGGGTTAGGTTGAGTAAGTAAAGGCAGGTTAGGTATTATGGACGCTTGGCAAATAATAAAGACTTGGCAAACAAAAAGACGCTTGGCAGATCATGACCGCTTGGCAGAGCATGGCCATGATGGCTTGGCACAAAAGAAGGCTTGGCAAACTATGAATACAAAGAACGCTTGGCAAAGTGATAAGAAATATTACATAGGGGAAGAAGATTCCATACAGGGCGTAGCGACTTGGCGTAAGCGCTATGCCTTTTTTCTTAAAATAGTCAGCATTATACTCATAGCTATATTCACCCACCAGCAGATCGGGTGGACGCAAGACGGACAACCGGTCTGGGCGCAAGCCAAGCTTTACAATAACACCTACTCCCCGGGCAATGTGAATGTCGACGGGATAGACGTGCCATATGACATAGCCAACAAGACCGAGGTCGTCATCAACGGCGGCAAGGAAAAGGTCATACACATCCAGGACGCGCACGCCTCGCTCGCGGCGCAGGAATCCATAGTCAAGCTCCTGGATTCGCTGGTAAGCAACTATGACCTGAGCCTGATAGCCCTTGAGGGCGCCGAAGGCTACCTGGATACGTCCATTTTGAGCACCTTCCCGGACAAGGATATCCGTGACGATACGGCGGCCCACCTGATGAGGGAAGGCCGGATGAGCGCCGGCGAGTTCTTCGCCGTCACGCGCGATACCGCCGATATCTGCCTTTACGGCGTGGAAAAAGACGAGCTTTACCGCAAGAACCTGGAAAGCTTCCGCGAAGTCGCCGCCGAACGCGCGAGCCTGGTAGGCCATACCAACGCGTTCCTCAGGCAGCTGAAAGCCCTGGAAGAGAAGATATATTCGGACGACCTGCGCCTTTTGAACGATAACGCCACCCTGCACAAGGACGGCAAGATCAGTTTCCTGGATTACTGGAAGAAGATCAAAAGCCTGGCCGAAAGGTTCAAGATAGATACAGGCGAATACGGTCAGCTTAACAGGCTCCTGGAGACGATCGAGCTGGAACAGGAGATAGACTTCACCGAGGCTAATATCGAGCGGCGCAAGCTTGTCGACGAACTAAGCGGCAGGATGAACGAAAAAGAGCTCGAAGGCCTGGTACTGAAATCGGTGGCTTTCAGAGAGAACAAGGTTTCCCAGGCCGATTTTCATAATTACCTGGTCTCTCTGGCCGAGAACCACGAGGTCCCCCACGAGGGATACGCGAACCTCATCAAGTTCGCGCAGTACGTCGCCCTGTACGAGACGATCAACATAATCGGGCTGTATCACGAGGTAGCCCTTTTCGAGGACGCCATAAGGGAAAAGCTCTACCGCAACGACGACGAGCGCCGGCTGTACGAAATAGCCATCATGACGTGCATGCTGAAACGGCTGTATAACATGGAGATGACCAATGGCGATTACGCTTTCATCAACGCTTACCGCAAGAGTTACAATGCCCGCGAGTTTGCCGGGTTCGCGAAGGACAAATGCCGCAAATACAAGGTCGCCATCGAAGGCGATTATGACCTTTCCGAGATGCTTTCGGGCATGGATGGAGCGATAGAGTTTTACAGGCTGGCCGAGAGCCGTGACCAGACCATGCTGGCCAATACCGTAAGGCACATGAGGGCCGAAGGTAAGCACGTAGCGGCGCTTATCACCGGTGGTTACCACACAAAGGGCCTTACGAAGCTGATGAAGGAAAAGGGCCTTTCGTATCTCGTCATAGCCCCCAAGTTCGAGGAAGGGAAGGAACGTCCGTACATAGCGGTCCTCACCGGCAAGAAGAAGCCTTACCAGAAGCTTCTCGAGTCCGGCAAATACCAGCTGGCGGTGGAGGCGTATTTTTCGGCGGAGAACTTCGAGGAAAAACTCGTAGATCTCAAAGAGATCATTTCCCGGAACCTTGCCATAAAAATGGCCGAGATCAGGGATGACAAGAAGATCCGGGGGGCGGAGGAAAGAAATTCCAAAATACAAGAGGGTTTGGACCGGACGAGGCGGTCCTGGATAGAGCTTTTCAGTCAAAGGTATGAGGCGCACTTTGGAGGGCTGGAGGGCCAAAAGCGGCTGGAAACAATGAACGTGAAACCGATCACCCCGGAGGAATTCGCGCGCACCATTAATGATGGCATCAAACTGAGCTATAGCTATGGAACAGATATAGTAATAGTGTTTCATGAAGATGAAGCTGAAGCTGAAGAAAAGGCTGTCATGGCGATAAAGGGACGCGACGGCCAGTATGAACAAGCCGATGAAGTTACCCCCGAAGACATCAAAAAGCTGAGCCCGAGCTCCCGGAGATTTTCTCCTGTGAAGAGTGCCAGCGAAGAAAAGGCAGGTAAAGAAGGCGGGGAAGTGCTGTATGAAGCCGACCTGTCGACATCCAGAGGAGAGCCGGTGGATAGAAAACTTCTTAAGAGAGCTTTTTGGAAGTCTCGTGGAGTTCCTCCGATTCCGTGGGGCAGGGTCTTCGAGAAATACGGACTAGAGTACGAAAAGGATTCCTTTGAGGACCTTAGAGATAGTCTCCCGGAAGCGCAAAAAGCGGACAGGGATCTAAATAAAATACTTGAGCTTGAAGAGATCGACAGACTTACCGACAGCCATATAGAGATCCTCAGCGGCGCGTTCGATACTATTACTTCCGGGTTGTATGAAGCCCATGTTTACAGCCAGCAGATCAATATTAAGCGGGGTATGAACAGCTTGCTCGAGCTTACCCCGGAAGGTGAACTGGAACTGGACATCTGTCTTCTGCGAGCGATCGATAAAGAGGTGAAAGGAAATGCGGAGAATATAGGAAAATATATTAATGCCCTGGCATGGATGCTCGAGCATGAGCTCTGGCATATCCTTATCAGGTCCGATGACGTGATCGCGGAAGAGCTTGCGGTTATCGCCCTGAATGTTCATGACTTCCTTATCATGGAACCGGAGACCCAGGAGGCGCTTCTCTGGCTTATGGACAATGCGAATAAGAACGACATAGACGGCAAGAACTTCGACGTGATCCTGAAAGACGCGAGGGCAGCTTTTGAGGCCCAGGGCGGTGATGCGGAGGACGAGGAGAAAGCACGGCAGGTAGCCCTGGGAAGTTTAGGAGAATATTTTGATTATCTTGTCAGGATAGGTTCTGTTTCTCGTGAAGATGCCGCAAACAGGGACCCTAAAGTGGAAACGGCCCGGGGTTTATATGACGATCTGGAGAAGATCGCAGTGTCCCGGAGGGTAAATAAAATAAAGATCTCGGCGCAGAAAGAACTGGCCACTGTAGAAGAACTGGAAGCCGCCGGTAAAAAGCTTAAGAATGATGCGATGATCCAGAGGGTCGTAAAGCCGGTCTTGGAACTGAAAGAGGCTGCGAGAAAGGCAGGAAAGAGGATAAGCGAGGACGACGAAGGGTTGGTGTGGGACTATAAAGCGGCAGAAGCGAGTGTAGTGTCGGGTATTGCGTTCATCGAGCGCCGGGAGAAGATCAGGGCCGCGATAACGTTGGCAGAGGCAGGAACGTCGACCCTGGATGATCTTAAAGACGCTCATAAAGATCTCACGGGACCGGAGATGGCAGATATGTTCAAAGGTTCCATGACAAGAAAATATGAGGACTTGGCAAGAGATTATCAGAAAGCGGTGACCGGCCTGGAAGAAGCTATTGCTAAAGCGGAAGCAGCTGGAGAAGAGGTAACAGCTGATGAAGTGAAGGCAGCCGGTGAAGCATCGGAGGCAGCGCTTCAGGCGATACAAGAGATACAAAGTGCGGAGACAGCACTTCAGGCGCAAGCGTTACGGACGATAGGGGAAATAAGAAGTCGTATAGTAAAAGCTGAAGAACTGACTATAGGGGAGCTCGAAGTTCTCAAGGGCAAGCTTGAAACCGATCCAACGATCCAGTCGGCTCTTGAGAAATACCCGGAGAAAATAAAAGGAGAGTATAGATACGCAGAAATATTTATCGAAAGCAATATTAAATTCGTCGAGATCCAGGAGAAGGTAAGGGCTGCAGCGGCCTTAATAGATAACAAAGAAGGGAGAACTCTTGAGGCGCTTGGAGCGGCTCAAAGAGAGCTCGCCGGTATCAGCATGCCCCGTGATCCGCGATCCCCGAAATACATAAAACTGAAAAAAGAATGGGAGAACGCGAAAAATAGGGCACAAGCGTTCCAGGCGATAGGGGAGATACGGAACAAGGTATCAATGGATAAAAAGCCGACCGCAAGGAAACTTGAAGAAGTCAGGGAGGACCTGGAAGGGCTTATGGAAGAACCTGCGTTCCGGAAAGCTGTCGGGGAATACCCGGATGTAAGCGAGGAATATAAATTGGCGAAAATAATGATCGGCAACGATATCGACTTCGTCAAGACCGGGGACCAGATAATGGCTGCGATAGAATCGGCAGGATCGGCAGTGAGCGCAAGTAAAAGTGAGAGCGGAATGTCGGCCTTGGAAACACTTGAAGCCGCTCGACAAAAGCTTGAAGACGTCCCGAAGGTCCACATGCCCGACTCAAGATACAAGACCCCGAGGTACGCGGAACTGGCGGGATTGTTGAGGGACGCGGAAACCGCGGTGGTGGACGCCATTAAAGAAAAGAAGGAAGCAGAGGTCGCCTGGGCCAAAGGCGAAATGCGGGATATAAAGGCATGGATAAATGCTGTTGTTGGAAGCGCCGAGAATCCGTCCGCAGTCGATCTTGGAGAGGTTGAAAAGGTATTTGAAAAATTGGGAGAAAATGATAGGTTTGAGGCAGCCGGGGCAATGAGTGGAGATGTGAAGGCGGAATATAATGGAATACAGGAGGAAATCGCAAGCCTGAAAGATAAGATCAGAAAACTGAAAGTGGCAGAGGACCTTAGAAAGACGGAGGAGCAGCAAGAGCGGTTTGATCGGGAAGAAGCGGAAGAAAAGCGTCAGCAAGAGATCCAGGACATGCTTGTTCGGATAGATACAACTGATGATCTGGAAGAGCTTACGGGTATAAGAAGCAGTGGAGAGTATCAGGAAGTCAGGTCAGATAACGTCCCGGGAAGCACAGACACTGTGGAGGACATATTTGAAAGAAAAAGAAGGAGTGTGGAAGAAGCGGATATCTACTGGGCACTTGGTGCGATAGATGCAGCCAATGAGATGGCTGAGCTTGTCAAGTTAGGGCTCAGCTCCAGGTTCAGGGCGGTCCAGCGTAAGGAGATTCCTTCCGCGATGAGAGAACCTGTTGATGAAACAGTAGCAGAGGGCAGGAAAGAAGCGGAAAAAGGAATGGTGATAAACAGGTATAATCACAGGAAAAATGAGATAGAAGGCATCGTAAAAAGCACCGAGAAAGGCACCGAGCGCATGGAACAGGAAGAGGCCGAATTTGCGGCAGATGCAGCGAAAAGCGAACAAGACAGAAGAGAAAAAGAGATCGCCTGGGCCAAGGGTGAAATACAGAATATAACAACGGCGATGGGTGTCGCTATCAATGAAGTTGTTGGCGAGGCCGGGAGGATAACTTTTGATTCTTCGCCAGCCGCAAGAGACATTATTACCGGGGCTGCGGATGCGCTTAATAACTTAGAAGAGAATAAGAGGTTTAACACGATCCTGGAAAACAACCAGGACGTGATGAATGGGTATAATGAGGCGTTTGATAAAGTTAGAGCCCGGGCTGCCGAGATAATGGGAATAGAGATCGCGTGGGCCGAAGAGAGAATATCGGATATAAGATCTTTGATGAGTAACATTGTTGGCGGAACCAAGAGGTCGGATTTAGGTCTTAACGGAGTTTTGGCCGAGTATGAAAAGTTGGGAAAGAACGAGGATTTCAAGGCGATCAAAGAAAGAAGCGCGGATATAGCTGCGGAGTACGAGAAAATACGCGGGGGAATCGTGTCCTTGCAGGAAGAAATTAAAAGATTGGAAGAAGCGAAAAAGCGTCGCCAGCTTGCCCAGGATGAATTGGTAAGCATATCATTGGAACTTGATAGAATACGCGAAAAGGGACAGGTAAGTCTGGCTGATTTTGATCCTGTTGTGGCTGCCCTTAATGCGTTCCCGTTAAAGCACGAAGAGATCTTTGATATTAGGAATAAAAGCCGAGAGAACGATGTCATATATAATATGCACCTGTGCTTATCAAGAATGGTATTAGAAGAGATAGACAGAGTGAAGCAAGAGATCGAGGGGCGTAAGAAAGAGGCGGAAAAAGCAAAGACTGCATTAGAGCAAATAAGTGGATCGGTAGCCACGCTCGAAGGTATGACGTATGGGGAGCTCAGGAACGCCCGGCAATCTCTTGTTGATTTTAGGGATAAGTTTCGAGATGTTATTGCCGAAGATGACCAGTTAAGAAAAGGTTACGAGGCCATTAAGGAAAAGGTGGACGGTGCTATCGGGAGGATAGAGACGGCCATTTTCGGTGATACCGTAGAAAATATAGAAGCCGGAGTGAAGGAGCAGACCGGGGTCGATGTAGCTGCGGGGACCAAGCGCTCTCCGATTCAGAAAGGCGATGGTACTGACGAAAATATGGAACTGAAACAGCAGCTTATAGAAAGCCATAATGAAACTTACTGGGAAAAGTGCATAAGCTTGGCTAAAGAGGCAGGAAAAGAATTGGATAAGACAATAAACCCGAAGTTTGTCAAAACGGTTTTTTATTCGTTTTATGACGCTTCTACCGGAGATGTGGAAAACCTGAGTCTGGAAGAGGTGACCGATTTGTGTGAAAAAAGATCGATCGTTACCAGTGATGCTGAGACTACGGCCAAGGATAGGATCAGGAACTTGCAGGTCATAAGCGACCGTAATGTTGAGATCAAAATGGTGTATGGAGAAGTGTGCGCGGAATGTGAGAGGTCGATCAACGCGTTGATAGGGTTTTTGCAAAGGATCGGAGGCGAAGATGAAAGTGACGTCCTTGGCGTGGATTCAAATTTTACGCCGGTCAATGGTTTTCTTATTTCCTCTTCGGACGATAACCTGGTATGCCCCCTTCAGCACTTGGACGGAATATATGAGCGGAACATAGCCAGATTGAAGGCTACCCTGGAGAGCCAGCTGGGAAGTAAGGAGCACACGGCCAAAGTGGCGCTTATAGGGCGTTACAATAAGAGGATAAGAGGAAGATGCGAAGAGCTCGCGAACGATCTGGGGATAGCACCTGGATACGGCAGTGCGATCGCCGAGGAGTTCTATAGCATAGATCCGTCCTTCCAAGAGCGGGGAGTAAATGCGGTCATAGCGGAGTGCGAGGCAAAGTCGAACGCCGTAAAGAATGAGGGAGAGGTCCGCAAACGCATAGCGAACAAGAAACTCATCGATGACAGCAACAGCAGGATAGAGGCGGAATATGGCGGGTATCTGAACGCGTTAAGGGAAGAATGCGGCCAGGCCGCGCATGCCGCATTTGGAACGGTCAATGTTGAGGATTTTTATGTCGCCGATTCCGCGGAAAACCTGGATCTGCCTGAGCAGGAATTACAAGCCGTGGTTGAAGGTAAACAGAGTGAACTGGCAACTACAGTAGATAGGTTTATCCAGAGGAAAAGAGAGATCGATAGAGCGAATGCGACGATCAGGGCGGCGTTCATCATTTGCAATCCAGGGCTTACAGACGCTGAAAAGGAGAATCTCGAGGCAACCAACCCTCTTAATTTTATTGACGCGAGTAACCCTGAATTTTATCAGGCAAATGTGAATGTAGACGTATTGTGCGGTCTTCATATAGTAAGCGTTCCGTTAGCCGCTTCGTCTGACCAGGCAACTGAAGCGGCGGATGCCACGAAAGAAATGTTGAAGCAGATTCTCGCGGATGAGTTCGCCAAGAATTATAGCGAGAAAACCAAAGAAGAGTGGCCGGATGAAGTGAGTGCCCCAGAAAGTTTTCTTATCACCGCCGATGATGTCGAGGAAAGGGAAAAGGCACTGGGAGCAGAGATTACGCAAGAGGATCTTGCAATTTTATGGGTAGAAAAGAATACCGTGATCTCGGAATATTTTGCAGGAAGATCAGCCGAGGAAATAAAAGAGGAATTTGCTCAGTACATCGCCGAGGCGAAGCCGCAACCCGCACAGACAGCACCGGCCCCCGCGCCGGCTCCGACACCGACACCAGTCCCCACGCCGACACCGGCGTCCGCGGCAGCGGTAACTTCCGAAAAAGTCATAGCCGAAACGGTTAATGGGTATATTGAGCCCGCCAATGGAATGACTGATGCGGTTTTCCATGTGCAGTATAGGAGAAAATATGGTATTGAATTGCCGAAGGGACCGGAAGGAGTTAAGAAAGCACCGCGGTTTCATATTACGAAAGAAGACAAAGAGATTCAGGAATTTATAGATGAACTTAAAGCGAGACCGGAATTGATGCTGGAACAATTAAAGAATGAGGCACTATCCTTTGTAACCGGTCTTCATGGAGCGCGTAGCGGCCAAATCGAGTCTTATTTCAACCTTATAGAAGGTGTTAATACGGACCTTGTCGAGATCTGGGGAAAATGTGTAGAACAGGCCGGAGAGATCCCGGAGATGCTCCTTGTTACAGAAGATGATGCCCTGGCATGGGCGACAACGCCGGAGTTTGCTAAGACCGATGTGCATGAAATTATCGCCGAAAAAGTGAACGAAATAGAGATGTGGGCGCCTTGGCTTAATCCGGTCAGATTGGTGAGCACGCCGGAGAGATTAGGGGATATCCAGCCGTCGGATGACGCGGGCGGCGAAGGCTATGGCGAAAGGGCATATCCGAACCAGAATGCCAGGATTATAGATGAACATAATGTGGCGGTCAGGGCACTGCATGATGAGTATCTGGAACAGGTGGGGTCTGAAGGAGACAGTCTTAACGGGCTTTGGGAAACTTTCCCGGAGGGTGGAATAACGGATGAGGAAAAAAGAAGGGTTATCAATGTCGCTTTCGGGACATATTTATACATGCAGCCTACGGAGGACCTCTTGGGAGAGATGGATGAAGAGGCTCTGGAAAACTTAAGGCAGGACTGCGAGCAAAGAATGAAGGATGCCGCTAATCCGGGCGCGGTCTTTGGGATCGTCCAGGAAGTGGTCGCCAAGCTCGAACTTATCGATAATTATAGAAGGCAAGTCAAGGGGATGATAGATGACTTGAATCAGTCTTTGAAAGGGCTCTCTCCGGAAGAGAGGGAGGCGAAGAAGGAACAGGCCGCGGAACTTCTTACCTTGGATGTGGATAAACATTCCCAGGGGAACATGGAAGAACATATAGATGCGATAGTGGAAAGGGTGAACGCCAGGCGTGACGCGATCAACGAAGCGGTCGCTGAAATAAAGGGAACGGAGAAGGTCGAAATGGCACCGCTGGTGGCTCCGCCGCTTAGGGCGCCGCCCGTTGCGGAAGAGCCGGCCCCTGCCCCCGCAGAAGAGCCGACCCCTGCCCCCGCGGCAGAACCGACTTCTGCTCCAACGCCACACGCACCAGCTGAACCTTCAGCACCGACACCGCCACCGGTGCAACCGCCCGCGCCTCCGACAACACCGCCTGCGGCGTCAACACCGCCCGCACCGGGAGCCGACGGGCTTAACCAGACCGAACGCGACCTGCTTAACGCGGCAAATACAGTAACGGACGGGAAGATAACTTCCTACAGAAAAGGCCAGGTCGATGCCATGCGCCTCCTTAAACAGGGTACGTTCGTGGAATTAAGAACAGGAGGCGGTAAGACGCTTACCCTTGGTGGGGCCGCGCTTTCGCGGTTCAAGGAAACAGGGGAATCGGTCTTTATTATGACCCATGAAGACGACCTGACCAGACAGGCCATGGAAAAGGACCAGATGGGAGAGATCCTAAGCAAGTGCGGGGCCAAAACAGGGTTTATAGTCAAAGATGCAAGAGGTAATGAACGAGGGTATATCTACGAGAACGGTACAGGAAGATTCGCGAAAGAGGTGGAAGAGGTTTACGAAAACTGCGATATCATATACGCGAAATGGGATATAGTCGTCCACCGTCATCTGCGCGAGAAGATAGGCGGCGATGACGTCAGAAAGGTGCTGAGCGGCAAAAAGCGTTTTAACCTGTTCGACGAGGCGGACCTCATGCTGGTCTTCGGCTCCGCGACGCCGGCCGTTATCCAGGGCGATGAGCTGGAAGGAACGGACAAGCGCCTTCGCGTGCGCGAGATAATAGACAGGGTGGCCGCCGAGATGGTGGAGAAAAAGGAAGGTTATCACGAGCGGGAAGAGAGCGAAGAAATATTCTTAGACTACGACGGCAAGACCAAAAGCAAGATAGACGATGCTTTCAGCGGGTACAGGAACGATCAGGTGATAATGAACATGGTGGAGACGGAATGGGACTTTTTCCTGATCGACGCGATCAAAGCCCACCGTTTTTATAAAGAAGGAGAGCGTTACAAGATCGGCGAGCCGGACGAATCCGGGAACAGGGAAGTGATCGTCATTGATGAGCAGACCCAGGCTCCCAAACCGGGAATGACGTTCGGTGAAGGCCTGCACCAGGCGGTAGCCATAAAGGCCGCGGCGGAACACAAAAACCTCAGCATTAATATCCCCGCTGAGACGTATACCGGCATGTCGGAGACCATAGTGCAGTTCCTGAACAGCGACGTCGTCAGCGATTTTGCCGGAGCCAGCGGTACGATGGAGATCCCCAGGCTGGAAAGCATATATCCCGGCAAGAAAGTCGAACAGGTCAAAGGTATAGACGAAAAGCTGAAAAATGAAGGATATAAAGGTTTTGAGACCAAGGCCGAAAAATGGCAGGGTATCCTGGAAAGCCTGAACAGGCGGATCGCCGGGAATCACCCGGTCCTGATCAAGGTCGAATCGGACGTCGAGACCGAAAAATTAAGGTACTTTATCTGGACGGGCGTTCTCGGCATGACATATGACCTTGATCCGGAGCTGAGGGAAAGACTGGAGAAGGATAAAGACCTGCAGGACATGATACGGGAGGCAAGAAAGAACAGGCAGCTTGTAGACCAGCTGAGAGAGAAGTTCATAGAAAAAAGCGTTATTATCAACACGGCTGACGCGAGGCATCCCGGGGAATTCGCCAGGGCGATCGATCAGGCGGGGTACGCGAACGTTATCACTATAGCCACGAACATGGCTCATAGAGGAATAGACATAGAGATAAAAGGCAAGTATCTTAACGCGGACGGGACCGAGGGTGTTGAAGTACCCCCCGTGGAAGAATTGTCGCCGGGGCTGCACGTCATATCGGCTTATCTCGACGAATCGGAGGCCTTCGAGATCCAGACGATGGGACGCGCCGACAGGGGCGCGCACCAGGGGTCATGGGAAGGCCTGTTCTCGCTCCCGGAAACAAAAGGCCGTTTTGGCGCCGAGAGGACCGAAAGGATATTTATCGCGCACGAGACGCTTTTAGAGCAGCAGATCAGCGGGTTAAGGGCTGCCGTGAAGAACGACGACAAAGACGCGATAAAAGGACTCATAGGCGAGATCAGAGATCGTATCGTGAGCGAACAGAACGAGAATGACAGGAAAAGGCGAAAGCATGAAGACCGCGTTTTCGGTTACCAGGAAGAACTTTTGCATTATGGCGAAGTAATAGCCGAAAACACAGAGTCTTTCAGGATCTTTCTTGTCGATATAAACGCGGTAGACGCGGCTACAGCTGTTGAGATGCGGGATGAAGATGTGGAGGAATTAAGAAAGATATTCCTGGAACTGATCAGGAAGGAGCTGCAGAAGTTCCAGACCGAGCAGCAGATCAGCAGGAACCGCCTGGACAGGCTGGCTGCCGAGGCGGCGATCGGCTGGAAAGGGGCCTTCGGCCAATACCAGAGCGAATCGGACAAGATCATCAGCGCGGGGCAGAACCTTGACGACAGGCTGAATAACGTTATAGAGGATTTGAGTATAGCAATAGCTAATAGCATGAAACGCCCCCTTTCCGAGGTCAGGGAAACGGAAAGGAGGCCGCTTATCTCGGATAAAGGGCTTCAGCAGGTAAAGGCTATCTTCCTGATAGTCGGGTTGTGCGCGTTCCTCGCGTTTGTCGGGGTAGGGCCCGTAAGAGGGATGCTGTTACCCGCCCTGAACGCTTTCGTGAGGGCCCACCCGGCACTTGCGGGCGTGATCGCGGTCACTCTTTTCATACCGACGGTCCACCTCAGGCAGATCTACGCCAAGAAGATAGGGGCCGTTGATGAGACCACCGAGAGGCTAATGCCTTTTACGGCCGGTTACGGCGAAGGCGATCTCAGGAAGTCTTTTCAGGGCTGGGCGATCGTGAACCTTTTGCGTATCCTGGCGGGGCCGAGCCTTTATGCGGGGGCGGGCATGGTGATAGTTTCGATAACCCATCCTATCCTGACCACGGCGTCACTGGCGGTCCCCGTGATGCCGATGGCCGTCGCGCTTATTTCCATTGGCCTGGCCATCGCGGCCAATATCGCGCTGATACAGATGTTCAAACCCGAATTTGAGAAGAGGGCAAAACATGTAACTGCGGATTCCGACCAGCTGCAGAGCGGTTTCAACGCTTTTGTCAGGACGTTGGTCATAGGATTGGGGATACTGTTCGCCATCCAGATCGGGGACGGCATGGTAGTAAAGACGCTCCTGTCGGTAGCGGCGGTAGCTCTTTCCGCTTACGTTGCCAGGACCATAAGGATGAAGGCGGACGAAGGTTATTACAAATCGGCCGGGCATATACATACCGGTGTTATCCTCGGGCTGGGCGCCACGATAGCCGTGCTCGTAGCCGCGTCGCTTCTGGGAGGAGCCGCCATAGCCGGGTACGCCCACCCGATAATGAAAGGTGTCGTGGCGGTCCTAGCAATAGGCACGATCATATCCCAGTTCGTCCTCGCGGGCAAGCTGGCCAAAGAAGCGAGAAGGCCTCTTATCAAGGAAGGAAAGGCCGAAAAAGCCAGGTGGCGCGGCCGGGCCGCTTTTATCAGGTCGTTTGTCCCGAATGCCCGCACCGTGTTCATGTATGGCGCTATTATATGGAGTTTTTACCAGTGCGGGGGGATCGTTCCGATGCTGCTGTACGTGGGTATCCCGGCCGCTATCGTCACTTACCTGGTCCATAGGTACAGCGTAAAGATCGAGAGAAGGTTCGGGAAACGGGTCTCGAGGATAGTTACCAGTATCGGGAATAAGATGGTCATGGCATCCGCCGTGGTCACGCCCATTGTCCTTTACCCGGCTGCCGCTTACGGGGCGGAAGAACTGAAGAAGAAGCTTGCCGTAAGGCAGGAAGACAAGGTCGAGGCCCTGCTCAGGCAGCAGGAATATTCACCGGAACAGCTCGCCGGTTTAAAACGTTTGCGCAAGAATATAGGCAGGGTCTTTGATAAGGTTAAATCCGGCAGCTGGCAGAGGGCGGTCGAAAAAGACAAGGCAAGGGAGATCGCCGCGAAAGTGACCGCGGTCGAAAAACTTATCGAAGAAGCCAAAAGTGAGCGAGAGATCAGGAAGATAAAGATGCCCAAGGACATCCCCGCCGAATTCCGTGCCCATCTGAGAGAAGTGAAACTCGAGAAGCTCAAGAAACTGAAGACCAGCCTGGTCCTCGCCGAGCAGATGGCCGCGAAAGCCCTGGCGGAACTTGATCCTATAGAGGTGCCCGGTTCGTATCCCGTAAAGTGGAAACAGCGCATCGAGGATATATGGAACGGCAAGGATCCCGAAGTGGGCATACACGACGTGACCCTGTTGATGGCGACAGGCGTTTTGGATATCATGGCCAGGGCCAAGACCCCGGAAGAGATTGACGCCGTAGGACTTCCGGCCTTTTTCTCCCCAGAGGTGGAAAAGTTCGTGGAAGAAGTCAAAGCCGATAAGCAGAATTACAGAAAGATAGTGGACATGCTTCTCGCTGCGAGAGCCAACCGCGCCAACGATATATTTGGGACGGTAAAAGTGCCTGTAGGTATCCCGGTCGACTGGGCACGGCGCGTCAACGGCGTAAGACTGGACCAAAAGGAGTTAGGAAAGACCCTGAACAGGATACTGTCCGCGGAGACCGAAAAAGACCTTGACCGGATACACGTTCAGCCGGGGGAATTACCCATGGCCTGGACCGATTCCCTGTATGAAATGAAGCCCGAACAGCTGGCATTAAGAAAGATCATGCAGCGCATAAAGAGCGCCAAGACACTGGAAGAGCTCGAAAAGGTGGATGTGGCCGGCGGGATCCCCCCGAAATGGAGAACGCGCGTGGAAAAGATGAAAGCGGACCTTATAAAGGTCAGGAAAGCCCTCACGTTCGTTATCGAGGCCGAGACCCTGGAAGAGCTCCAGCGCATGAAGATACCGGAAGACCTTCCTGAAGAATGGAAGGAGGACATCAAAAAGATAAGGGATGACCAGATCGAGCTAAGGAAGGTCCTTGCCCGGATCAGGGACGTGGAGAAATATGAGGATTTCGAAGCGCTCGAAGCCGTAGAGGTCCCGATCAGCCTTCCTGATGAACTGAAGGAACGCGTTGAAAAAGTCCGAGATGATCAAAAGAAACTGCTCGAGGCGGAATTCGCCCTGGGCAGGCTCAGGGCCGCGGAAACACCGGAAGACCTTGCGCAAATACGGGAAGACCTTGAGATGCAGGAAGTGCTGAAAGATTTCCCCATTCATATCGAGAAGGGAGAGCACCTGGCCTACGAGATCAAATCTTTGCTCGCGTCGAAGAAGAAGAGGCTGGAAAACGCGACTTCCAGGAAGAAAGCGGTGATAGATAAACTGGTAGAAGGGTTATACAAAGAAACGGTCGCTTTCGGGAAAAACATTGATGCGAGTTTCAAGGAGACCGTGGAAACGTTGGAAGAAAACCAAAGGTCCGCAGTGAGACGGTTGGCCCATATAGATCTGGCCAAAGGATATGGCGGGAAGTTAGCGGAGGTCATGAAAACTATAGCGGCCGCAGAAGATCAGGATAAACTCGACAGGATAAAGATCCCCGCGGGTATCGCTGCCGAAGATAAATATGAACTCGAGCAATCCAGAAAAGAGCAGATGGAATTAATTAAGATCCGTGCCAGGGTAAAAGGCGTCGCGACGTCGGTGGACTTTGTTCAGGAGAGACTTGAAAAGCTCGAAAAAACGGTGCCCGAAGAGCTTGAGAACGCGGCAGCAGGCGTTGCGCGCGAGATACACGCCAGGGTCCTGGAGGTCCTGCAGGAGGCCAGAGATGCCGTCAGCAAGAAGGACTTTGACGGGGCCACGGAAAAGATGCAGCATGCCAAGTATCTGACCAACGTACTGGTGGTCTTTATGGAATCCGGTTTACGTATTGAAGGACTGGACACCAAAAGCCTGCTCGGAGAGCTGGAAGCCGTTAACAAAGGCAGACGAGCGGCGTTCGAAGGTAAAGAGGCGAAGGAGGATATCAAACTGCTGAATAAAGAGACCGAGAGGGAAAGAAAGGCCATTGACGAAAGCAAAAAGAGACTGGACGCCGCCAAGTACGAGTTCAGGGCGAAAGAGATAAGACTCGAGAGCGAAAGACGGAGCATCAGGGAGCGTCTGGAGAAGGCCGGGCTCGGGAAGATCGAGAGTCCGACGGGAGCGGGGTATGAGATAGGCGGCATGTTCGGCATGGTGCTTACGGCCGGTCCCGGAGATTCGGGCAAGATCGAGGAAATTGAGCACTACAGGGCCGCCGGCGCCCTCATGGGGGAAGAACTCGACAAGCTGATAAAGGAGAAGAAGGTAAAGTTCTATTATAAAAAGGATGGCAAAAAAGAATATGTAACACCCGACAAGGCGATCGCGTTCTCTATGGCCACCCACGCGGAATATATGAAAAAGACCTATAAGGTGCACCGCGGGTCGCCGAGCGAGCCGCTCTGCGTCCTGAAGAGGCAGCTTGGCGGAAAACCCGGCAGGGCAATGATCGTGATGGATAAGAGAACGCTGCTTGAGCTTTACAAGAGGGATTTCAGATTTTTCGATAAAGAAGGCAAAAGGATATACATGCGGCAGATGTGGCGCCGCATCCAGGGCGATTTCATAGTGACGGAGGACGAGAAAGTCCCGGTCAGGCCGACCAGAGAATATTACGGTGAGAAGTTCGAGGACAGGAAGACCAGGAAAAAGATCACGGAACATTCCACTTTCATATGCCCCGAGGAAGGCGGAACCTTCAAGGTCGCGGTAGCTCAGAAGCTGGATTGGTTCGAGGACTACAATGGCCTGAAACGGGAACATGTGGTGTTTGACGGCCGGAACAGTCCCGCTTTTTCCTTTCCCCTGGATGATACCGTCACTTATTACGATGGCGAAGATTATGAGATCGGCACGGGCGACGTGTTCGACCTGGAGATGTACGCCAGTGTTTACAAGAAAGGCGATGTCCAGTATGACCTGGTTGACGCTTACATGGTCGAGTTAAGGTACAAGATGGAAGGCGGCAAGAAGAAGTTCGACCGCATTCGCGTGTTCCGCAGTGAAGAAGAAGCGAAGAAAAGAAGGGCCGAGTTCGGTAACGATTTCCGCGACGCGAAAACGAAAGAGACGGCTTACCCGCAGGAGAAAAAGATCCCGGGTCTGAAGAGAAAGCCGGTCTTCGACCTGAAGGCGAGAGGTGTCTCCGGGATAATGAGGGACGAGTTCATCTGGGGAGCCAGGAAGTTCGAAGATTTCCATTACGGCTTATCGCTGGGCGGGGAAGGTCCGATAGCATACGGCGAAAAGGGGTGGTTCGGCGAAGAGAAGAAGGTGTTCAAAGTCGCGGAACAGCAGGAATATCACAAAGCGGGATGGAGTTTTTACAATAAAGAAGATGAAATAATAGATCATAATGATCCGGAACTCTTCGCCGAAGCCGTCAAGGCGCGCGATGCCCACGGCAGGGAATGGAAGCTGAAGCCTACCATTTTTATAGCCGCCACGGAAAAAGACGAGAACGGCAACAGAGAGTACAGGGTTGCCGGCACCCTCGAGGAATTCGTACAGACGTTCGGCAAGTCGTTCTTCTCAGATTCAAAATTCACGGATAAACACGGGAAGGAAGTCTCTATAGCTCCGTTGCAGGAAGCGTATCTGAACTCTTTCGAAGGCGCGAAGATGAAGGAACTACAGATGACGCTGAACCTGTTCTACACGGGTCAGGAGATATCCAGGGTCAGGGGTGTCGTTGACGGGCAGGAGAGGGAGTACGAGGTCTATCACGGGGAGGAAGCGAGGGAAAAAAGACAAGAACTAGTGAAAAAATATCCGGAGTACTATAAACCTTTAAAGGACGGAAAAGTGCCCAAGATGCTGTGGGTATGGAAAGGCAAAGGGGAAGACGGGCAGGGGCTGATGGCCGCGATCACGATCTGTGACATCGAAGACGTGCTGGGGTACTTGAAGAATAAAAGGCTCAATCTTGTGCCGCTGTATGAATACACGGGATTCGATGAAGAAGGCAAAAAGGTGAAGAAGTATGCCGAGATATTCACCGAGGAACAACTGAAAGATATCCGGAAAAAGGACAGCTGGAAGAAGTTCGAAAAGATCAACGCCATGATCGAGGTCGCGAGAGCGAGATACAAGGTACGGGAAAAACAGAGGATCTTGAATGCGCGAACGGAAGGTCTTACCCTGGAGGACGCGGTCGTTTTGGGCGCCATATACGGCCCGGACGCGCGGAAAGACCTTTTGAGCTACTGGCAGAGCGTTGCCGGTATAACACTGGAGGGATCCGGTGTGTTCAACATCATAGCGAAACTGAGTTTTACCATACCGCAGTTCGAGAACGCCGCGGGGGTCGACATTTTCTTCAGGATAGATCCCGGCAGGGACGCCAGGATAGCCAATGCCAGGGAGATGGCCAACGCGCACAGGCACAGGTTCCAGAGAAAGCAGCAGATCAGGGCGCTTGATGTCGTTGATCTCTTCATGGAGATGCAGATCAACCGGGCACGTAAGGAATATGACGAAAAATCCATGAAGATATTCAGGGCCCAGCTCAGGCGTTGGGGACTGACGGACGAGCACCTCAGAAGGATCGAAGAAGGAAAGAACTGGAATGACGCTACTAATTTAGTGAAGAGCATTATAGGAAACAAGGGGACACCCTCTGAACAGAGGGTGCTCAGCGAGATCAACGCGTGGATGGTAGCAAAGGCCAAGATGAAAGAATGTGACAGGAGGCAATCGGCCCTCCAGTCCAGGTTGAGCTCTCTGGGAGTGAATGTCGGAGAGATCAGCGAGAAAGACATGGACAAGTTATTGGATGGTCTGGAGGGTATGACCCCGGACAAGATCATTGCCATGTTCGAGGCAAACGGCATTGTAGATAAAGGGGATAAACTTTCCCTTGACCTGCTGAGGGAGGAAGCGCGCAGGCGGGCGATGAGATGGAAGATCGAAGAAGCGCGCAAAGGGCCGTGGGTCTATTATCTCGGCGTGAGTTTCGGCATGCCTTATAAGGTCAAGCCGCTCTTCGGCATGGAAAGAAAAGGCGACCTCAACAATTTTGAGCTGACCGTTCCCATGGCCAAGATACAGAAGAAACAGCGGGATATCGCCTTTTTGAGGGCGGTGAAGAGCCACAGGGAAGAAAAAGAGCTCCTGGAAGAGGTTATCCCCCAGATGGAGGAGATGATCGCCGCCATGGACGCTTATCTCGACGATCTTAACCAGGGCGTGAGGGACGTAACGGGAGCTTCAAGGAAGGGAAGGTTAGAGGAAAACGCCCGTAACGAGTTCATCGGCAAGGCGGAAAAGGTCTGGAGGACATTGAACAGCCTCAAGAAAGAGATGGCGAGGACCATAGAGGATTATAAGATACGGCTTGAAGACCTTGAGGAATTCGTCGCTCCTGAGGAGGAAAGAGAACTGGTGCCCGGAAAGTACACCCGTGACATGGCGAAACGCGACGCTATTGTCAAGGCCGAAAAAAGCGGGGCCCTGGCTTCGGCGGAAGCCGATGAAGACAAGGCGCGCAGACTGTATCAGGAAGCCAGAGAAAAGCCGGCCCTTCTCATTACAAGGCTGGGGTATACGGGAGGAGGACCGAAGAACATAGAAACCAGTTTCCAGTTAAAGGGCCCGGGATGGAAGCATCTTGAGAAGTTCCTGGAGCTGGATGTCAGGATAGCGAAGCTTCAGAAGAAATATGTGAAAGAAAGACTGCCGTATGAAGTCCAGAAAGCTTACAGGAGGTGCCTGAGCGCGAAGGCGCGGGTAAAGAACCTGAGGATAGCCGTGGAAAAATGGGAAACGGCGCTTAAAGCCGCCGAAAAGCGCGGCGAAGTGGGTAAAGCAACAAAGATAAAATCCGAGATGGGAGAATGCGAGGTATTGCGCCGCACTGCTGAAAATAATCTTAAGAACGCCAGGATGGCCCTCGAGCATCTTACAGGCAAGAAGTTCGAGGAGCTTGATCCTTCTTCGCTGGATAAGCCGCTGAGGAAGCCCAACCCCAACCTGCGGCTGGAGATACTCAAGCTCAGGAAACAGCAGGCAGTGGAGATACTGAAGATGAGGGAGGACAACAGCCTGATCACCGCCCTGTTCAAGATGTGCTTTTCCAGTTTCAAGCAGGGAGAGGACAAGGATAATTTCGGCCTTACTTTTTCGGGAGATGTTTTTGAGTTCATCCAGAACGTGGATACCAGCCCCGAAGGTTTCGACGCTTTCCTGAAGAAGCAGAAGGTCCTGATAAGGAAGTGGGACAACCAGATCGACATGGAACGGGCCAGGGTCCGGGACTTTAAAGCGCAGAACGAAGCCGAACTTGACGCAGCAAGAGGGAACCTGAAGACCGCCATTGCCGAAGTCGAGGCCGACAGGAAATATCTCGACAGCCTGTACAGGCTGTCGCTGGATCTCAGGTATGCCGGGGTGAGCCTGTACAATGAGATACTTTTCATGGAGGCCAAGCTTCAGAATTCCGTTAACAGCATGGAAGACGCGGTATACAGGTATCTCGATGCCCTTGATGATTGTGGTATGACCATGAACGCGGGCGTGATCCTCAGGAATTTTGCCCAGCGGTCCGGTCTGGCCCCGTCCGCTTATAACGCGTGGCGCGCGAGGCTGGAAAAACGGCTGTTCTTCTACAACATGGGTCTTTCCGTGCGTTTCCAGATCTCCAAGTTCTTCGGCGCCGGTTCCCCGATAAAGAACCAGCTGGCCGCCCGCGACAACGCCATTTTCTGGGTTGACAGGTTATTGCACAAGATGGCCGGGGACGCCCAGTGG
The DNA here is from genome assembly GCA_964409365.1 of uncultured Planctomycetia bacterium. Taxonomy (GTDB): domain Bacteria; phylum Omnitrophota; class Gorgyraeia; order Tantalellales; family Tantalellaceae; genus CAYPCX01. Next base: position 199,119 of record CAYPCX010000002.1, read on the forward strand.
AAACAGTTCAGATATTACGACCCGGTAACCGGCCGTGCCAAGCTGAAGGACGATCATATAAACGCGTATCTGTACAACCAGAAGCTGGTATCACACATCGACATGATGAACGACCTGATGAGGACGGAAGAAGAGATCAGAAGGGCCGAGGCCAGGGCCGGCATAGAGCTGGGTAAATACAGGCCCAAGCCGACGTTCCCGACAATGCTTATAAACATCAAATTCAATCTTTTCAAGGACCCACTCAAGCAGGAGATAAAGGGTCATATCGTAGAGCAGGAAGAAGCCCGCATGGCCGAGGAGGAATTGCGCGACGAGTCCAGGCTCGTGAACGTCGCCACGCAGTATGAAAATTCCAGACAGCAGGAGAACAGGTTAAAAGGGGAAATAAGGGAACTGGATATGGTGATCAGTTCCGCGGAAGATACCATAAAGCACCGCGATGAGACATCGTCCGAGAGAGGGATCTACAGGCTCAAGACACTGAAACTCGAGAAGGAAAAGCAGCTGGCCAGGGCGGAGATGATGACGAAGTTCTTCCAGGGACAGCTCAAGGAAGAGATGAAAGGTCGCGCCGTGTTCGTCCTGGAAGACGGAACGCCGGTGGACGTCACTAAGATCGATGATGCCCAATTTAAGCGGTTATGGATCAAGTTCAGGAGAGGGTATTCGGCCCTCAAGGACCTGGATGCCGCTGTAAGGGAGTGGGAGGAAGTAAGCGCCCAGGTGGTCGCGGCCCACCCCGCCCTCAAGAGGATGAAGGCCCTGGTCAAGGAAGCGGAAGGCAATTACAAGCTGGCGGGTTTCTGGATGAAATTCAGCCCGGATGTAAGGATATGGTTCGGCCTGCCGCTTTCTTCGCCGTCGATAGGAGGGATTTCTATTGAGATACCCCTGGTCACCGATCATAAGAGGGAAACCGAGAATGTCATGGCTTATCTCAGCATGTCACAGGCGGAAGAGGGGGTATTGGACCTGTCGGAGCAGATGCGGGCGGAATTGAGGCAGTACAAGGACGCTATTTTTCACACAAGAGGACTGCTGGAAGACCGGGCCCGTTCACTGAGGCTCACTGCCGGGAATTTTGTGCTGACTTTCAACAAGTATGAAAGAAATGATACCAATATCGATGATGTACTTGAAAAGGCGCAGGAATGGGCGAACGCCCGTCAGGAGTTCATGAAGCTCACGACCAGTTACAACCGCCAGGTCAGGGAACTTTCGGCCATTTTACGCAAACTTGACGTGACGGTTCCCCGTGCTCCCGCCGCGTCCGGGCTTAAAGGTCTGGAAAAAGACAGGGGTTTTATAGCGGCCGTGGGGAATTTCATGGACAACCTGCCCAGGCCGGACGCGGCAAGATCCGCCGAATTCAGCAAGCTGACCCGGGACAGCCAGGTCCGCGCGTGGGCCCTGGTCTGCAGGGACCTTAAGCACAAGGACAGGGAAGAGGCCATAAGGTACATGGAAGAGCTGACCGACAGGTTGCGCGAAGAACAGGAAATGCCGTTTGAAGAGGACCAGGGGATCAGGACCCCCGAGATGACCGATATAATGGGACTGGAAGAGGATCCATATTTCAATAAAGCGGTAGAAAGGTTTTTGCAAGTACTTGGCCCGCAGGCCACGAAAGTCATTTCACAAAAGAAAGGTATTACCCGGAAGGAATGGGTGCGCATGCTTGCCCAGCTTTGTAACACCCATCGATGTAAAACAAGGGAAGAGGCTGTACTTCACGTGCACGGAATGGCCATGTGGGCTTCTTCGCTTCTCAAGCGGTACAGGATGGTAGAGGGGAACAAGGAAAAGCTGCACAGGACGTTCCCGGATTTCCTGGGGACGTTCATCTACCCGCTCACGACGCAGGAGAAGTCCGGCCTTGTCAACCACCCGGAACGGGGCACGTACCCGTACCTGTTCAATATGTTAGGCCTTGCGGATTGGCTGGCGTTCTCCGATCATGTCAGGATGGATGTATGGGGTGAGGATGAGCAGACGGCGCGTAACAGGACGAGCGCGCACCTTTATGATCTGTTCGATAAACTTTCCGGAAAGGATTCTTCCGATGACCGTTGGATAAGGATATTCAAGGAGGGCTTGAACAAGCTGGGAATGGACCTTACGGATGAAGACGTGAGACAGGCCAGATGCGGCGTGGCGGAAGAAACCTCCGGATTCATGGGGAAGCCGTACGAGGTAGGCAGTCCCGCGAACGCGAGGGTGCTGGATGTGTCCTTCCGGTTCAAGAACCTGGCGAGGATGAGCGATGAAGAGTTCGATAAAGCTATGCCCAAGCTTGAAAGGTTGCGCCCGATCGCCGAAAAGCATTTTACCCCGCGCCCGGGCACGCCCGAGTTCTACCGGCACGAAGAGGCCGAGAGGCTCAGGGTCCTCATGAAGGACAGGGACACGCTCAAAAAGGTCGAAGATCCCAGCGATAAAGACCGCACCAGGCTTGAGAGGCTGGAGAAGCTTATCGAGGCCGAGAAACAGACCGTTTATGATTCCATACTGGCCATCAATCTTTTCAAGCTGTATACCGGGATAACGGAAGGATGCCGGAATGAATGGGATTTCGAAGATAACGTGAGGTATCTGGAGGAAAAGATCCTTCCCCAGATGGAGGACGATAAAGGCGAGTTCCTGGCTGATTATGACGACCCGCTGTTCAACGCCCTCTATTTCGTAAATCACCGAGGGGAAGCATATCCCGCGAAGCAGAACGGCAAGCGCGTGACCTGTTATGTGGATGCCGCGAAAGGAGAGGTCTCGATCAATCGCGGCATGGATATATTCCCGTACGAAGTATGGAAAGGCGTTTTTGACGAAGAGGATTGGACGATAAAAGGAGAAAAGGACGAAGACGGCAACTGGACCAGGCCCTGGCGCTTTCAAAAATGGGGTAAAGCGACAAAACTCCGTAATTTCCTTTTCCGACTGCCCGACGGCAGCAGGAAGGTCACGATAAGGTCGGGCTACAGGCTCCCCCTGACCGAATACAACAAGGACGGGTCGGAAGCCAAGAAAGGATATATCTTCAAGGAAGAGGACAAGAACCGTCTGGTGGTCACCAGCGAGACCATAGAGACGGAAGAGTTGAAGCACAGGAAGGTCGAGGAAACGTGGGTGACTTTCTTTGATGATGATGAGAAGATCACCGTCTCCGAGGGCTGGGTCGCCGGCATAAAAGGCGAGGGTGAAAGCCTGAAGGCGGCGAAAGGGTTTGACGCTCCCATCAAGAGGGAAGAGTTCAGGCGCGTTTATGGCTGGAACAGGATCGAGGCTGAAATAGAAAGGATGAGGGACGAGAGGATAGCCCAGATCGGCGATCCCAACGTGAGAAGGGCCTTGAAAAGGGCCGTCAAGAAAATAGAGGACGTGGAGAGAAGGCTGTGGGAAGAGAAGGTTGACAGGACGAAGAGAGCGGAAGGCGAGGTCGAGAAAGACGTCCGGACGCGGACGGGTGCGAAGATACGGGCTTTAAAGGGCGAGATAGAGGAGCTTGAGGACGATGAAAAGTTCCAGACCAGAAGGAAAGAGGCTCTTATCGAGGCCAGAAGGGAACTGCAACAGGTACGGGAAGAGAGAAAGAAGAAAGCGGAAGAGATCAAGAAGAGAAAAGAAAAAGAGAAAGCGCAAACAGACGAGGAAAAACGCAAAGAAGAAGAGACAATAAAACGCCTGGAAGGGGAGATAACGGTTCTTGAGGAACAGATCGAAAATAAGGAGGCCGCCGCGAGGAAGCTGCAGGAAAAGATAAAAGAGGCGACTCCCGTGACGACCGCGGCCGGATCCGGGGTTAGCGTCAACCTGCCCTGGAGGCATTACGGCGAGGACGTCGGGAACTATCCGGGTGCGACGCACAAGGGCTTCAGTTCAGACGTAGGCAGGAGATTCCTTGATGCCCGGTTCAATGAGATGAAGGAAGCCGGAATAACGCAAACGCGCGTATTCCTCTTCAGCAACTTCATGCCAGGCATAGTGGAGAATAATGACGGGACGTTCTCTTTCCAGCCGGAAGTAAATAAAGATATAGACGCTTTGCTGGAAACAGCGGATAAGTACGGTATCGGACTTTCCCTGGTGCTTTATAATCATGACTTTAGTGATGGGAGGCCGACGAACGATGACGGCGAGAAGGTCGGAGAAAAACCGGAACTGCTTATAGGGAAAAAGGACGAATTCCTAAAGCTCACGAAAGAACTCGTGGGACGCCTGAAGAACCACAAATATGCCCATGTAGTGAAAGCCATAGAGCCGTTCAACGAACCGCGGGCGATAAAAGATGCCAAGTATAACTTTGTGAAAAAGGCCATGCACATTGTTACCGGGATCCCCATGGACGCGAAAGACGAGCAAGGCAATAACAAACTGGATGAAGCGATGAAGAAACAGTGGCCTGACGCTCATGCCGAAGCATCGGGTTACGCGACCGACGCGCAGAAGGGCAGTATCGCGAAAAGAGCTGAAGAACTCAGGGAAAAGGGACAGAACGATGCCGCTGGAGAGCTGGAAAAAGCCGACAGGATAGCGGGATTTGACGCGGTACGGGATTTCGCGTCCGAAGTAGCAGAGGCGGCAGGCGATATACCGGTCGTGATAAGTTGTATGGATAAGGACGACCTGTGGTATAACTGGGCGAAAGAATCTCCCGAGATCCTGGCTAAGAAGAATGTCGCGGTGGAGATGCACTATTACGTGCCTGTTTACCGCACGGATAAGGACCTGGCCGGGCTGGTGGGAGAATTCCCGAGCGCGGGTGATCTCCGGGACATGTTGAAGGGTGCAGCGGGAAGAGATGTTCCCGTCGGGATAGGCGAGGTTGGAGTTTATCGCTCAAAGGATAAAGCTGGAACACCTTCCGCGGCGGAGATGGAAGCTATCGTAACAGGTTTTCAGGCAAAAGGTTACGAGGGAATCAGCTTCTGGAAGGATTATAAAGTGGAAGAAGGGAGGGTTTACCCCGGTGCTACCAATACTAATATCAGCGAATTGGGAGAGGTCATTATAAAAGCGGCAAAACCCGTAAAGCCCGAAAAAGAGGAACCCGCACCTGCCCAAAAAGAAGAACTGGCAAAGATGAAAGAAGCCCTGGCAAAACAGCAGGAAGAGATAAAGAAGATAGAAGAGGCAAAAGGAAAACTGGAAGAGCAGAAAAGATCGCTCGCGAAGGATGAGGTAACGGTAGAAGAGGAAGAAAAGGAATTGCAGGAACTGGATAGAGAGATCAAAGAACTGGAAGAGTGGCAAAAAGGAATAGTGGACGATAAGGAAGCGGAAAAATGGAGAAGAGAAGCCATAAAGGAAAGAAAGGACCAGATCGAGGAAGCGAAAAGATACCGGGATGAGCGCATAGCGGCTATAGCGAAAGGCGATATAGGCAGATTGCGGGAGGAAGTGCGCGCCCTGGAGAGCGAGAAGAGGAAAGAGAAAGACGCCGGAGAGAGGGCGAAAATACAGGAAGAGATAGAGGACAGGAAGGTCGTCCTGTTGTCGGAAGAGCTTGTGGTAAGCCTTGAAGAGGACCTGAAGACATCGGAAGAGAACGTGAAACTTCTGGAAGAAGCCGCAAGAGGAATGGAAAAAGACGCGAGGCAGGTCCGCGGCGAAAAAGCAAGAGCTAAAAGACAGAAAGAGATAGCGGATAAAAAAGCCGAGATCGCGAGAAAAAAGAAGGAAATAATAAGAAAGAAAAAAAGAATAGCGGCGAAGAAGAGTGAAAAGGACAAACTCCTTTACAAGATAAAACAGGGGCGCATAGCGAGAATAGATGATGATATCCGCAGGAAAAAGGAAGCCGCGATAGCCGGGATAATAAAAGAAGAGGGCTCCTCGGACCAACTGAAGCAGGCCCTGGCCGACACGATAGGGGATATAGAAAGGATAAGGAGGATAGCCGAGAAAGCGCACGAGAAAGCGTTCGATAAAAGGCTGGAAGGCAGTATATATGTCCTTGAAGGGCGGCAGTGGAATATCCTGACGGGAAGGATGGATTATCGCCAGAACCGCCTGGAGGACGAGAAAAAGGTCCTTCTCTGGGACCAGGTGCGGGACTCGTCCAAATCCCCCGGGTATACGATCGAGACGGTCTACATGAGGGACCCCGAAACGGACTTTATAGTCGAGAAAAGGTACAAGATATTCCATTTCGGCGAGAACAAAGGCGTGAAACATTTTTATTATAAAGCGGGATTCCAGTTCCAGGGTCTGAAGGACGGCAGAGAGCTCTGGGAAAGGAAGTATTTTGTCAATTATGACACCGGCGTATGGGAGGAAGTCCTGCCGCCGAAGATAGAAAAAGGCAAGGAAATACCCAGGGAGAGGGGAAGGGATGAGAAGGGCAGGAATTTCACCAGGACGGGAGGAGCGATACGTTATCATCTTTACAGGGACGAGAACGGCACTACCGTGATATCCAGGAAGCTGATGCTCGGGCAGATCACCGAAAGATATGATTACGCGTTCGACTATCTGACCGAGCTTGAATACGACGGCACCACATCCTACTCCGCGGTGATCGACCCGGGCAGGACCGTCGAGCTCAAACCCGTGATCCTCAAGCCCAGCCGCGCGGAAAGGAACGGCGTGAACCTTTTGAAACCCGAATACAGGAAACAAAGGACCATAGAGGACGGCACCACGTTCGACGGCAGGGTTTTTACTTTTCCGTCTAAATTGATCCAGGGGGGAACTTTATCGTCGCGGGATTTCCCGGAAGGTTTGACGTACAGGCCCGCGCAGGAGGTGCAGTATAAGTTCCATATCGAATGCAAGTACGATCATAACGAGCAGAGGATCCTGGTCGCGAGGGAAGAGCGTATCATCACGAACATGGATGGGCGCCTGCTGTTCAAGGTCACGCTGGACCGCGAGACGAACCGCGTGAAGATCCTCAGATTTCATAAGACCAAAGAGATCGACGGTAAAAAATACGATAACGTCATGGAAACGTTCGTTTATGACCGGGAGACGAACGAACTGGTCGAGAAAATGAGCCACCGGATAGTTTTCGATGAATACCTCAGGGAGAACGACAGGTGGGATCTCGTAAAGTCCTGGGCGATCGTTGAGGAGAAGCAGGATAATTTCGCGGACCTGGAGAACGTCGACGTGAGAAGGACTTACGAAGTGGCGAAAAAGATAGAGTATCACGAGGATGGCACTACGACCGAGTTCATGACCAAAAAGAGCAAAGACGACGAATGGCCGAAGATAGACATGGAAGTGACGACCGAGAAGAATAAATACGGCATTCCCGTGGAAGTGGTCTCTTCCGGCACCCGCCAGGATTCAAAGAGTGAGGAAGAAAGGCCCTTCGTTCCGGTGATATTCGAACCCCATGCCATTAAGAGGGCGACGGGCCCCTTAATGAGGTACCGGAGTTCTGACGGGAAAAAACTGGATAAGCCGGTAAAGATCGGCCTTCTTTCTTACGATGAGAAAGAAGGCACTCTTAACGCCGTGTTTGCCAGGCCGGACGGTACTCTTGACATTGTCAAGGTGCCGGAGGACGCGAGGATAATAGAACTGGTCGAGCGGGAAGCCACGAAGACGCACGTGTCTTTCGGTATCTACGATGTTTACGGGAAGCCCTTGTACCAGGACAGGATGACACACCAGAGGGGCAACGGGGCTATCCACCATATATTGCATTACACTCCCGTTTCGGGCCGCAGCAAGGAAGAGGATATTAGACGGGGCGAGGTAGATGATTCAAGCCGGAGCGATGAATATTATGGTTATATTCCCAAGGAAGGCGACGGGAAAGAGGTGCGGGTGCTTTTGAAAGAATCGACTGTGATAAGGAACACCGATACCGAGAAAAACGACCTGTACCTGGTAGAAAATGAAAGGTCCCAATTCAAGAGATACAGGAAGGAATACGAATATAACCTTTACAGGGCGATAAGCGGGCTTCCGACCAGCGATAAACCGATAGCTAGCAAGGCCTGGAGATTGACACCGGAAGGGGAAGATTACCCGAAGCCGTACGAGATCGTCGTATACAGGTTCGACCTGGAGAACGAACAGCGGCTTATCATTTCCATGTATGACCGAAAATATCCGGATGGCACTGATGTGCCTGCCAATGCGCCGCTGGAGGAAGGACAGATAGTGACCGGCCTTCTTACCACTTCGCTGAAGTCGGGTATCGAATATGAGTCGGAAACATGGCGGGCGCCTCTCGTGAAAGCAGAAGGCAAACTTCACCTGGATTTTGCCAAGGGCAGCCTTATCGCCAGGAGGTACCGCATGCCCGAGACCGACCGGTTCATCACTATCCACCTGGAAAGGGACGAAAAGACAAAAGAGTATTCGGTCAAGGGCGTGTTCGAAGGAGAAGGAGTTATCGAGCTTTTCGGCATCTTCCCGGACAAGAAGGTAAGAGAGTTCTGGGGCCTTGACCCCAAAAGGGTCGTTATAGATCCGGAAACGGGCGAGTTCACAGGGCTCGGCGACACACCGGACAAATGCGTAAAGATCGATAACGATAATTTTAATGAAGGGATCGCGAGGAACCGGGTAAAAAGATACGTGTATGACCCCCGGAACCCGGACTATGTATACTCCATACCCTGGCGAAGCGATCCTGACTACGTGAAAGGGCGTTTTTATCTCAGCCAGAAAGAAGGCATCAGGAAAAGCCGGCTTGTGGCGAGTTTCAGACGGAGCCCGGGTGTCAGTTTCGAGGATATGATCAGGAACGCACAGACCACCAAGCCGTGGGACAGGAAGACATCGGAGGTGACCCGCATAAGGGCCGAGGATGCCGAGTTGGACATGATCTACACCTATACAGGAACGAATTACCGCGCGCATGCCGCCAAGGACAGGGGAACTGAACCCGCCGTATTCACGGTGAAAAAGGACGGGGATACGTGGGAGATATACGAGTATCCCGTCGAGAATGAGAAAACGGGCGAGATCGATAGCCTGCGCGGGACACAATACCGTGTCAGCACCACGGAGCCTAAAAAGAAAGACGGGACCAAAGAAGAAGGATGGGTGAAAGTAACACTTGATATCGGGAAGGTCGTCAGGAACATAGCTTCCCTTTCACCGAAGATGAAGATGGCCGACGGCACTCTTTTACAGGACACTAAAAATCTTCCTGACTCGAAGACCTTCTGGCTGAAGGAAGTGTATCACTGGAAAGGCGTAAAGAAAAAGGACGGGACGATCGAAAGGGTCATGTTCAATCCCCAGGGTGTCCAGGTAAAGAGGACATATGATCCCGGCGAGAACAAGACGCTGAGGGAGAACATCGATGAGCTCATCAAGGATGTCGGGAAAGAACACCGCGAGAGGGAAAAAGCCAGGAAGAAAGCTGAAGAAGCCCGGCTCCATCTGACGGAGAGGGTCCATGCCGCGGATCGCAAAGAAGCCGAGGAGATCGCCGCCGAGGATCCCCTTTTCAGCGACACATGGCGCAACGAGATGGTGGACGCGATCTATAACAAGGTAAGGAACAAGGAAGCCAAGGGCGAGAAGCTGAGTTCAGCTCAGCTGAAGGCCCTTTTAAAAAGAAGCCCAAAGGTGCTGGCCACGTTCGAAAAAGTGCTGGAAAGGTTCGGCCTGTCCGCCGATTATTCAGATCCGGAACTGCGTAACCTCGTGCTGGACTGGACGTTGATGACCGACAAGGAAAAGGGCGTGTCGGAATGGACGCTGGTGACCGGCAAGGAAAAAGAGGTGGATTTCGGTGATAGCGCGCAGATGGAAGAGTTCCTCGGGTATGTCGTCGCCGTTTCAAGGATCCCGGAGTTCAGGGAACTGGTAGAGAATTCACCGCGGATAACGAAACTGAACAAACGCCCGAAACGCATAAAGATAATAAAGAAGGCGATCCTTTACGCAAAGGATAAGAACAGGGGATTGACCGACAGGGATATCGGCGCCAAGCTGGAGTACGAACTGGTTTCCGACAAGAAGGAAGAAGGTGCGGCAGACAGGTATTACGAAAGAGATAGTCGGAATATGCTCAGGGAGACTGTTGAAAAGTCGGCTTGGGTGTTCGCTCTTGCAGTTGCGGCGTTTGCGACCCTTGTGGTCATTGTGAGATTGCGAAGGGCAAGAAGGGGAAAAGTATTGGCAACAAGAAGGTTTGTTCCGAGAGGGACAGGAACCGGGACTGGAGATGACGAGGCGGAAGGTGATGATGAGCCCGGCCCTGCCCGTCACGACAGGCCGCACGACGGCACGCACGCCTTCAAGCCGATAACGGCTCTTGCCGCGCCGCTTCTTTTGACACTCGCGATGGGATTGGTCTATCTGGCCGGGGTCTATCCGCAAGGGCTCTTATGGAATACGATCCTGATCGTTCTTGCCGGACATGTGCTTTTAAGGTCGATATATCTGCTGATGGGGGGCATATATGCGACGGATTCTCTGACGGTCCCCCTGGCCCTTTCAGATGGCACGAAGACGGCGGCATATAGCCAACTGCCTTCCAAAGCGCAGCGTTATATCGACAGACACGAACTTATCCATGTCTTTACAGGCGGGTTATTGGCCGGGATACTGAACGATCTTATAGCTCTGCCCGCGCTTTATTTTCCCGTGTATGACAGGATCATAAACTGGCTCCTTTACCGCGCGCCTCAGGAAGGAATGGGCGGCGCGGTCCGGCAGAGAGAACTGCCACAGGATAAGCCGGTCAAGATCGATGCGACCGCGAATCTTCTGCAGCCCGGCGGCGGTGACAGGCGCATGGCGCTGGCCGATGACCTGCTTGATACGGGTAGAGATCCGGATAGGACCGGCCTGGCCGAAAGGATCTGGGACAGGGCCCACGGCAAGCGGAGTGACAGGAAAGACGACGGGATGAAGGGGCACATCCATGACGAGTTGATGAAACTGGAGAAAGTAAGGGTTTTCAGGAACGGAGGCAAACCCGCCGTCAGGGAGATATGGTCGAATATCGGTATAGTGAGCCTGGTCCTGGCCGGATGGATCTTTAGGGGGGCTTACGTGTATGCCAGGTGGGATATTGGTCTTGCTCTGCTTGGTCTTGTGTTCCTGGTCTTCGGCGTGTTCCTGAACAGATACGTCATTTTGGAGTTCTATAATAAGGTCATCAACAAGCGTCAGCGTGCCACTGATCAACAAGATACTATAAGAGGTCTGAGAGGAAGGCTTGCGGAAGCGAGAGAGAATCTCGCGGAGCTCAGGGAGGAATACGGCCGGCATTTGACCAACGAAGGCTGGAACACGCTCATGACAATGACGGTCCAGCCCGCTTTTGATCATCCGGACAGCTATATAGAGGCAAAGGCGCAGAACATAAATATCCTACAGTATATTGAATACTGCGATCACTGGCTCGAGTTCATCCAGGACAACCCCGAGGGCTACAAACTGTTCGCCAGGTTCCAGGGCCCCGACTACGGTTTCAGCCCGAAATACGTGCCGACCCTGTACGTGAAGGGCGAGCATTTTACCCGGCTCGTTTCCCCCGACGGGGCGTGTCTGCTCATGCCGGGTAAGGTGTCCGATTACCAGGATGATCCGGTATACAGCGGGTGGGGATACAGGGAAGTGTCGGATGACGCCCTTTATAACGGGCCCATGACCTATAATAACGCCGTCCATTTCGCGCCTATAAACAACCTGCCGAAATACATGGACACGCTGGCTTATAAGGTAAAGACCATCGGCCGGGAACTGAAGATAGACGAGTATCGTAACAGGACCGAAGGCACGCCCAGGCGTGAGCTGTATGAAGTGATAAACGACATAAGCGATTACGATCACAGGGTCACGGAGGACAAGACCGAAAGGACATCCGGCGGTATCGGGACGGATCCCGCCCGTTCGAGTTATATGCACGGTATCATCAGGCACGGATTATTCCTTGTTTTGACGTTGGCAGTGATGACCCTGTTGATCTTTGCTTACTATAGTGTTTCTCCGTGGCTCATCGCGGCGAAGCCGGTCGTTCCCACGGGTCTAGGTTGGGTGGCAGCCGTGACCGTTACCATGGGGCCGCTGTATTTTGTCAACATCGCGAATTTGCAGAAGCTTTTCTTCCTTATCGTACGGTTCAAGGGAAGGGACGAGACCGCCGAGGACGAGGACCATATCATGAGGTTCGTCCCCGAGAACATTATAGAGCAGGCCATATATGATGCGGTGGCAGACATGCGCCAGGATGGCCAGGGCGATAGAGTGCCCGGTTTTCTGGCGGATTGGCTCCACGGACACCGGGGAGATATGGACGTCAAAGGTCTTTTACAGGCGATACGCAAAGACTACCAGGAAAATTACAGGATCCTGGCGATAGAAGGCATGTCACCCAGCGACCACCCGTATTACCGCCTGCTTCTCCATCACGGGCTGTTGCAAGCCCTTTTCCTCTCGACGATGGAAAGGGAAGAACTGGTAGACAAGTTAAGGAATATCGCCAGGGAGGACGACAGGGTGCGGGAGTGGATAGGCCTGGCGATCGATGATGACGACGCGTGGGAAGCGTTCAAGGAAGAGAATAGAGACTGTTCCTGTACGGATATCATCGAGCGGTTAGGTAAGGAAGGAGTACTTCACCTGATAGGCAACCACCCCGGCGTGTTCCCCGACATCTATCTTTTGCTTACGATATTCGGAAAATTTTCCCCCAAGGACCGCCAGACCACCAAGAACAAGTTCAGGAGGCTGGTGACGACCCTTCTTGACTTTTATCCCGGCACGGCGAAAGTAGAAGACGTGAAAGACCTTCCCGCGAGGGTCGTCCCCTGTATAGACGATAACGACAGGAATCTTTTCCAGGCAGTTGAGGAATTGTTCGGTGTGGAATGGGACGAAGGTTCCGGCAAGAACATAGACGGTGTGAACTTCAGGGACTACCTGGAGAAGCTCATGCTCGACGCCACCGGCGACGAAGGCGCCAACTACGGCAAGAATCAGCCAAAGCTTACCATGAAACCGAACCTGAACACCAGAGCTGTTTCATCCCTCCAGTATAAACTTGGTAAAAATAACATACCGCTTCCGAGGTACATCGAGCTGGTAGACGAGGAGGACATGCTTCAGCCGCTCCTCGCGATCTCCAAACAATGTGTCCTGAACATGAGGAGCAGGGCCATAAGAGCGCAGCTCAAGGCCAAGGAGGAGAACGAGGACGATAACGTGGCGCAGGAACTTGACAAGGAAGCGTGGGGTATAGACATAGACAGGCAGAGACCCGAGCTGGAGAGAGATTTTAACGTGAAACTGGAAGGTTTGTGCTCCCTCGCGGGGGTCTCGGAGGATGATCTGGGCGCGTTCATGGATGAGTTCGAAGAGACCATGACCGGCGGCCGTGACGCGCGCGGCCTGGCCATGGATAACGGCATACGGATTATTGAACGGCAGATGCTGTCGTTAAGGGATGGTATTTCCGCGGCGGAAGGACAGTTAAGGGTCCTCAAGGGCATGCTCATGAGCGAGAATAACGCGAATCGGAGAAAACCGATCAAAGACCGTATCGCCGAGAAAGAGGCCGAGATAAGAAGAGCGCGGGGCGAGTTGCAGGTAAGGGAACTGGAAAGGAGGGAGATATACGCCGGGAAGTGCGCGGATTCTCCCGAGGCGATAGACAGGTCCAGATACATGCTGTACGCGTTCCTGAGGTCACTGACTTATGATATCAAGACCGGCGAGGAAGAGACCAACGAACGCGAGAACGTGAGAAGCATTGCGAAAAGGAATTACATCAGGAACGAGTTCGAGGCGAGGAACACACCGGATGTCATCCAGTCGGAGCTCCGACTCATCACCATGGACGTGCCTAACTGGTCCAAGTGGTCATTCGTCGATTATTTCGCGTGGCATAACGCTATACAGATAGGCCAGACAAAAACAGGGTTCCTGTTCCTCGGCGGGACGGGTAACGGATTTCTCTGGAAGAACCTGGCCGGCACGGAGTTTGTTTTCAGTAAAGAAGGAGAGATGATAGGCCAGGCGCCGCTTCAGTGGAGAGCGGAGCTGATGATGTCGTTGAAACCCATGAGGGACAGGGTCTTCAAGGAGGAAACGGAAAGAGAAGAGAAGCTCAGGGGCGAGGGATTTATCTACAGGGCATGGTACAGGCTTTCCAGGCTTATCTGGACCGACCGGGATATGCAGAAGATCCTGCTCCCGTCCAAAGGCTTTTTCAACTACCTGAACGACCTCAGGTTGGCGGGCGCCTGGGACCCGTATAACCAGATCGAGGACGCGGAGAGAGGAAGCCGTCTCGCCCTGTTCAAGCTCATGGCCACGCGCCTTGTGGGCAAATTCAGCCAGGTCCTTGAAGAGGCCCTGCCGGCGCTCGGTCCGGGATGGTGGAAGCAGAGGCAGCGCTGGATCATCCTGCAGGCGTTCTGGGTCATAGTTTCCTATCCTCCGGCTCTCATGATGTTCGTGGGACAGATATTCATGGCGGGATTAGGGTGTTACGTGGTGAGCGCCTCTTCCGGTGTTCTTTTGGGCGTATTCGTCGGCGGCCCGCTGGGCTTTATACTGGGTGCCCTGGTGTTCTACTGGCTGGGGCAGCTGATCTACCATGGCCTCATGATCAGGACCGGGATGTCGAGGAACTATCAGTGGCAGCAGGACCCGATATTCTCGATAGGAGGCCCCGGCGTGAAAGGCTGGTTCAAGGGCCTATGGATCTTACAGAACATGGCGTTCCTTTCCGCCTCATCCCTGATACTGACATTGGCCTTCGCGGTAGGGGTGTTCATAACCCTCCTGTACGGCGGGTCTGTTTTCGTCCTTGCCGCGGGCGTCGCGGTGAAGGGGACCAGCGGTATTTACATCCTGGGGATACTGGGTATCGCCTTCCTGATCAAGGCTTTTTATAACAGGGTCGTGAAACCCGTAGCTGCGATCCCGGCGAAACCGACACCAAAAGATCTTGAAGGTATAGAGAAAGATATGGGAAAAATGGGAGTCCTGGCCGGTCTTTTGACCAGGCTGTTCCTTGGGCGTTCTCCGAAGCTCCGTCTCTGGTTCCTGGTCAGCGCGATCGGTACGATCGCCATGCTTGTTTTCGGGGCGCTGTTCTACGGTATGCCGAGGATAACCCCCGCCGCTATATTGGGAGGACTGGCCGCTTTGGCTATCGTCTCTTTGTGGGACGCGTATGCGAAACAGGAAATTTATGAGCGTGTCGAGTCCGGATATCGGAGGACGGCTCTTATAGTGATAACAGGTATCGCGGCCTTTGTCGTAGCGCTTCTGGTCTTCTATCTGGCGGTCTCATACCTTGGACCCGCTTTTGGCACCGGTAACGCGGCGGGTGAGATACTCGTAGCGGACGCCCAGAACCTGAACGACAGTATAACCAGGCTGGATTATTTTCTGCCCGTGTGGTGGGCCGGCGCGCTTCTCATGATCTGGCAGCCTCTGGTCATCGTGGGAGTGGCCTTCGTGTCACTGGTCCGTTTCGCGATCGAGAACGAAGAATCCATAAGTGAAGGCGCGATAAGGGACCTGGTGGACGATGAGTTCAGCTACCTGAAGGGTTTCAAGGGACCGATAAAAGATGAGAATACCGATACGGTAAGAGAAGAAGACGCGGGCAAAGCCTTTCTTGAGCAGAGAAGGACCAAACTGGAGATATGGGGAAGGACCCCGGACGGAACGGACGGGTACACTTATGTCAATATCAAGGACACGGACGCTATTGTCGGGTTACTGGACGAATATAAAGACTGGCTTGATCAACAGGCTGATAATTATTTGGATACACCGCAGGAAATATATCTGGGCGAGGATCAAAAGGAGGATAAATTCGGATCCGGGGATACAGCATATGGGATACGTCCTGACGATGGCATAACGATCATGGACATCAAGAAAGAGGGAAGGACAGTTTACAGCATAGGATTGGATAACGGTAATATCGTGGAGTTCACGAGTATTGAAGAGGACGGCAGACAGAACGTCGTATCCGTAAGTTCCGTCAATAGCAGCCCCATACTTGATGCCGCGGGCAATGTGATAGACGGCGCGATCCATATATATGATAACAATAATAGTGAAAGGATAACGGTAATTTTTGGCGCTAATTCCATACGGATAAGGAAAATGAACCCGCAATCCTGTGCGCACAGACGGGCCATCGTGGAGCACATCAAGAAGTTCGCGTCCATGGCCCAGCAGGATATACAAGGTGTTTACCGTCTTTCCTGGATGGCATGGGCGGTAGGGTTGATCCTGACATTACTGGTCCCGTATCTTCTGTATGTCCAGCTTGGGGTGACGCTGTTGGTCGCCCATATCCCCATGGTGATAGGCGCTTTTATACTGGCTGTTTGCGGGTTCGAGAGGGCATATATGTGGTGGCATAAAGAACCTGGTAAGGCTCCAGAAAGCCCTTACAGGTTCGGGAGGTTCGCCCGTCATATGCTGAAATATCTCCTGCCGATCGCGGTCCTCATGGATTATTACAACCAGATGTACGAGCCCGCCAGAAGGTGTGTCGCGAGATGCTGGTTCGTCATGGCGCTGTGGTGGGTTGCTGAAGGGTTCTGGACAAGGGGTAGGACCGACGCAGTGCAGATAGGGCTGGGGGAATCCTTGGCGGACGCGAAGATCCTGCATGAAAAAGCCAAGAGCTGGGTTTCCTTCAGGGGGCCGATCGCGACCGTTACGATCTTAGTGATCGTTATCATCCTTATACTCCCGGTCATATTTTTCGGCCAGCTGATCCGATTGGAGATCGACAGGGCGCATGGCTTGCTCGACAGCGATCTTAACAGGTATGTAGCCGGGGATATCAGTGATGAAGGTATCCTTAGAGAGAATTATAACCGCCAGGAGCACGGCAAAGGGGCCGGATGGGTCGCTAAGTGGATATGGGGACGTTACAACACGAAAAGGTCCGTCGAGCAGCGTGTCGGTTACCTGCGCGCGAAAATAGAAGAGCTTGGAAGAGCGAACGAGCGCGGTGAAAGCGAGAGCGAGAAAGAAAGGCGCAAGAAAGGCGTCCGTGTATGGGTGGAAGAATTCGAAAAAGACATGCGCAGGCTGGTCAGGAGGAACCCGAACCTCAGAAGTTACGCCTGGGGCCGTATCCTTGAATTATACAGGGCGCTGGATAACGCCGAGTGCGGAGGGATGGAAAAAGGCGGGTACCTGCCCCTGCCTGCTGAAAACGGTGAAGCCGGAATGCCTGCAGGAAAACCCGAAGCTGACGCCGGTAGAACAGAAGAAAAGGACGACAAGGCTCCAAAAGGCGAATACCTGGTGCAGCTGGACAAGCAGAACCCGGAGCAGGGTTTTGATTTTGAACCTGACAGCAAGAATAATGTCTTGCGGGTCGATCTGAGGTTCCCCGATTCGCTGGACGGGTGCCGTCTCGCGGCCGATATTTCTGTCGGCGGGAAGGGACTCGAGACGGTCTTGATAGGCCCGAACACCAAACCCCTTCTTGAAAGGAACTGGGCCGTGATCTCGGAGAAAAGGATCCACTCGCTCGGTTACGAGAAGACCACTGAAAAGTGGGTAACGTATTATATCGTCCGGAAGGACGGGGGCCCGCTGAAAAAAGCCAGGGTGACGATCAGGATCACCGCTCCCGGGGACAGAACGGCTCCCATAGGCAGCGAGATCATGGGAAGGATCGG
Source organism: uncultured Planctomycetia bacterium (assembly GCA_964409365.1). GTDB lineage: Bacteria > Omnitrophota > Gorgyraeia > Tantalellales > Tantalellaceae > CAYPCX01. Next base: position 216,710 of record CAYPCX010000002.1, read on the forward strand.
GATAAGAGGCCCGAGAACCCAGAAGCTGAAATTCAAGCCGTTCGATGATGGAGGAAAGGAGGGTCCGCCCCAGGTACGGGAGAGCAAGCGTCCGCCTAAAGATAAGCACCGTTTTGACAAGAAAGAAGAGAAAGCCAGACGGACCGGTATGAGGGTTCCCAAGAAGAAAGAGAAGCGGGGCATCGCGCCTCTCCCGCAGAAACGACCCCAGCCAAGGGGACGGCAGAAAGGGTTTACGCTTAAACATCTACTGCTTCTTGTGGCGGCTCCCGGTCTGATGATGATCGCGTGGTTCAATCCGGGGCTTTTCCTGGCGGTCGTGGCGGGCGTCTCGATAAGTTTCTTTGTCGGGATGGCGGCGATGAGGCCGGCCCGGTATTATGATATATCCGGGATGGAACTGCGTCTCTATATCCCGGAAGATATACGCACTGAGCTCGCCCTTACGAGGGACGTGGACATGAGACTGATCAATGAGAGTGGAGTTGAACTGGTGGCGGTCGCCGGTCATGACAGGGAAGCCATGATAGAAAAGATCAACGAAGAGACCAGGGGTGAAAAGGTTCTCTGCGCCGTTCTGGACAGCACCGCGATAGATAGCGGGTTCAGGACGTCGGATGGCGAAGTGGATACTGAAAAGCTCGGGGAACTCATGCAGGAATTCGCCAACCAGGCACAGAGAGACATCATCAGGCTCATGCATCCGGAGCTTGAGGATCTGGATGTGCCGGGTGTAGAAGAGATCATGAAAGCCGGACGGATCCGTGACGTCGCGGTCCTGTACGCGAGATTGTTGGAAGATATAGAGTCCATGGAACTTGCCAGTAAGAGCATCGCCGATATGAGATTGAACAAGCTTCATGTTGACCTCCTGCCGGAAAAAGTGGCCGGGGTGGACAGGTATGTCGCCGAGCTCGAGCAGAGGGATAAGGCTAAACATATAAGCGTGAGGGCCAGGGGCCTTGCCGACCTGAAGTTCATCGCCAACGCCATAGCGGGCATGGGACTTGACAGTGATGCCGGGGAGGCCAGGGAGAACGCGTCGAAGTTCATACAGGTAAGGCTTACCGACCAGAACGTGAAGACGAAAGATGACCTGGTCAAATACATGAAAGATACGGGCCTGGACCGATACCTGAACGTGGACAACGTTGTGCTTGTAACACCAGAAGACGATACCTCGCTCAAGGGCACGCTCGAGATGGTGAAACGCACCTTCGCGGACGCCCGGGATCACCAGATCGCCATAGGTGATATAGTTACGGAGGGCGACGCCATGTCCATCAAACTGACCGCCGAGGACGAGAAGTACTTGAGCGGACTCGGCAAAGAAAACGCTCCGGTATATGTCCGGATGCAGGACCAGGACGGGCGTGAAAGCGGTATAGCATCGCAGTTACTCTATGCGATAATGGGTATTGTAGCTAACGACGGAGAGATCCAGCCGGAGCTCGGCAGGGTCGAAGTGATGGAAGACGAAGACGGCACGTACACGTGGTACATATATATACCGAACATGAAGAGGGTTGACTACCAGAAACTGAGAGAGGAGATGAAGAATTACGAAGACATACTGACAATGGCATAATACAGAACCTAACCTGTGAACGCCCCCGATCCCTTCCGGCTTTGCCAAGCGAGCCGGGGGAGGGGGCGTTTCACTTTTACAGTAAATCTTTACCATGTAATAAGTTATGTATTTATCCACATCTTCTCCCGGATATAGTTAGGTTTTAAAATAGTTAGATTAGGTGGTTGACATTATTATATAATATGTTAATATATAAACATATAATTAGCATATTAAAAAGTCAGAAATTTACCGTTTTAGGAGATGCGTTGATAATAGTATTATTATGCGATATTTAGACAACGGGAAGGGATTTGTGCAGTTCGGGTAAGTGAACTTGTTTAATAAGATAGTTATATATTGTGATAAGTAATACAAAACTGAGAATATAAGGGTTATGAGGCAAAACAGAGCATTTCTTAAGATCATAGCGGTTATCGTAGCGGGTGTTTTCCTGCACCAGCAGATTGTGTGGGCGGCGGGGGATATGACAGGTCCGGTAAAGCCGGTTCCCGCGCGCGCCAATACAGCCCGTTCGGAAGTCGTTCACGATATTCGCGTTCCCAGCGACCTTGCCCAGCTGGACGAGATCGGCATGAACGGCAGCCGAGATCTCATAATAAATATCCAGGATTGCCATTCTTCGCTTTCCGCCCAGTATTCTATCGTGGAGATACTGAAACGCCTTCTCCAGGACTACAGCGTTGATGTAGTGGCCATAGAAGGCGCGACAGGATATGTCGACACGTCCATCCTGAAGACCTTCCCCGATACCGGTATCAAGGAGAAAACGGCCGATTACCTGATGAAAGAAGGCAAGCTTTCCGCGGGCGAGTTCTTCACGGTCACCTCGAACGAGGATATCGCGCTGTACGGAGTGGAAGATAACGGTCTTTACCGGGAGAACGTGAAAGTCTTCCGCGATATCTATTCGAAGAACCGCGAAAGCATAGACACGCTCGATCTTATCCTGGAAAAGCTCAGGAAGAAGGAAGACAAGGTATATCAGGAGGACTTGAGCCGCATGGTGTATAAGTCCCGCCTTCACCGCGACGGCAAGATGAGCTTTGATGTCTACTGGGATTTTCTCGAGGAGATTTGCAGGGAGAGGGGCGTTCCCACCGGGGGATACCCGGCCATCAACGGTTTCATGGACTGCGTCAGCCTGGAAAGGACGATAGGCTTCAGTGAAGCCACTTCCCAGAGGAAAGAGCTGATCGATGAGCTGATGGAAGGGGCCGCGAAGGAAGATCTTGAAGAAATGGTGCTTAAGTCCCTTTCGTTCGAGAAAGGAAAGATCACGGAACTGGCGTATCACACCTGGCTTCTGGACCTCGCCGCGAGAAAAGGCGCCCGGACGGAAAAATATACGCAGCTTTACAGGTATGTAGACTACATCGAACATTATCAGCGGCTTAACATCATCGGTCTCCAGAAAGAACTGGATCGTATAGAAGAGAAAGTGCTTGAGGAGCTGTTCTCCTCGCAGGAAGAGCGAGAACTTTACAGGCTGGTCACCCTGGTAGAGCTTGTGAGGGCGCTTTTTGAGATAAAACTTTCGGGAGAGGACGTATCCCGCCTGTCCAGGAACATGGATAAAGTAACGGTGGATGAGGTCATGAGCTTTATTGGAGGTAAGGGCACAAATGACGATCAGGATGCCGTCCTGGATATCAAAAGGCGTTTGGAGATGCTTCTCCCGGAAGCTAAAAAGGCGCTCAGGTTCTACAAGCTGGCTGAGAAGCGCAACAAGGCGATGTTGGCGAATACGGCATCCACGATGCGCAGAGAAGGCAAGCATGTAGCCGCCCTTATCTCGGGCGGACACCATTCCCGCGGCCTTACCGAACTCATGAAAGAGAAAGGCCTGTCCTATCTTGTCCTCATGCCTAAATTCTCTTCTGACAGGTCCCGCCCGTATATCGCGGTCTTGACGAAAAAGACCGGCCCGTACAGAGAGCTTGCCACGAGCGGCGCGTATGACCTCGCGCTCGAAGCTTATTTCGACAAAGGGGACCTCGACGCGCTGGAGGAGACGCTGGCCTTCGCCGTGGGGCAGAGCGTCCTGGCCGGGAAGTATACAAAGGTCGAGATAGGAGAGTGGCTTAAAGCTTACGAAAAGGCTTACGAGGAGCTCGAAGGAAGCGAAAGAGAGCAGGCGCTGGCCGCCAAGGCGATAACGCCGGAAGACCTCAGGGAACGTCTCGAGAGGCTGGATGTCGTAAGCGTGGATGATGGCGCGTGTGAGATCAAGATAAACGGCAATAGTTACCGCGTGACCGGCGAGGATGTGGAACTTATACAGCCCGCCATAGAGGGTTTGGAGGTAAGGGCAAAAAAATACCCGGTCCAGGCTTTCAGGATGATGAAAGACCGCTTCGAAAGGGCGAAGGCGGCATGTGAGGAAATACTGCCCGCCGCGTTCATAGACACGGTCTCAAGATCGGCCGAGAGAGGAAGGATCTTCAAGAACACGATCTCAGTCCTGAAAGCCGGTGCCGGGACAGGCTTGACCGAGGCGCTGGGCGGCGTAGCGCTTGCCTGGGCGGCAAGAAAGCAGCGTTCTATACCGATCGCGGGAACGGGTGACCGCGTCCCTGGCGCACCTGTATCGTTTGATGATGTAAAAATGATGTCTCCCGACAAATTCCAGGAACTTGTATCTTTTTATAAGTTTCGGGTCGTTTCGGGAAGAAAACATGCCGTGGTCCTGGCGCATGACGACCTTGATTTCGTGATAAAGATGAGGAACGAGCCGGTCCCGGAAACCGGTGAGGGAGATATAAACGGATCGTTCTACAACTACGGGAAGTACGGGAAGATGTCCGGCGTCGGCAGGGCCGAATATTCTATGGCAGGCAATTTGACGGTTTCCCTGGAGAATGGGGTCCAGCTTAGCGATGAAAATGCCGTACTCCAGGAAAAGACGGATTCATTAGCCGAACTGATTCGCGAGGATGTCGAAGCGGGAAGGATAAAAGAAGCCAAGAATAAGCTTGACGCTTTCGCGGAAGTGCATGAAAGTGTCGCCGGAGAAGGTCTGGTCGACAAACTCTTCCTGACCGGTCCCGGTAAAAGTACGAGGGAATACTTTACGAACATAGGGCGGAGCAGGAGGAGCGGGAAGTGGGTCCACGTCGATACCGCCGACCTTACACATGAAGTGCCCCCGGCCGGTGTTCCTGAAGGCGGACTTGATAATGTCAGAAGCTGGTTCCCTTTCAAAGATAACCCGGAACTGGCAGATCATTTTGACAACCAGATCATGCCGCGGCTGGCAAAACTCGGCAGTAAACTTGACAGCGGTCCCCAGCCGTCGCGGCGGTCCATATTACTCCTTGTCGGAGCGGCGGTGTTAGGGTTGGGGATGATCCGCGGCGCTACGGCGCAGGAAAAAGCGCCGAGACCCGCGGAAGGCGAAAAAAAGCCGCCCATAGTTGCCACGAAAGAGAAGAAAAAAGAGATCCCCAGGCACATTTTAAAAGTAGCCAAGGAAGTGAGAGTGCCGCGCGAAATCATAGGAGAAAATGAAGAAACCTTCAGGGCCTTTTTGGAGCCTGCGACCTATCTTGTCGACAGGGTTCTTGAATGTACCGATAGCGGAATGAGCGCGGGATACAAAAAGGACGTCCGGTTTCTCCTGCTCATGACGGCCCTTTCCGAAAGCTATCTCCAGGGAGAGGCGGCGATCAGGCCCCTGGTCAAATTTACGCCTTCCACCGCGAAGTACCTTCTGGGTCGTATCGATGCCAGATCCTGCAATCCCGTGTTCGAACAGGCGGCGGACAGGAATTTCTGCGATAACTGGAAGGAACTCGTATACCACCTGCCCCCTTGGGAGATAGTGGCGAAAATGGAGGAGAAGGCAAAAAAAGAAGGCAGGAAGTTATTCGCCTATGGTTCACATTATCGCGAGTTCGAGACTTTCCTCATGAGCTGGAAAGTCAGGGAGCTTATAGAAAGCGCGCTGGATATGGATTGGAAAGATATTGTTGCCATGCCGGAAGACGACATAATGGTTACACTGGCAGGCAATGACCTTTTCAATATGATAATGACCAGGTATTATTTTTGGCTCAAACCTGCTCCCGTGCCCAGCTGGAAAAGGCCGCCGGAAGTATATAAGTATTATGTAGATGTCTTGGGGCCCGGGTCTCCGCTTCCTACCGGGAGATTTGATGAACTAGCCAACCGGGTGAGCAAGAGCGGTGTTCTTGATGGCATCAAAGGGAGCGTAAGGGAAAAGATAGAGGCCGAGGCGCGGGAGCTGTTAAAGAAAGAGCTCGCGGCAAGAAAACCGAAAGAAGCAAAAAGACCAGAAGAGGCGAAAAAACCGAGCCCCGTGCAACCCCGGGGGTTAAAACCGGCAAGACCGGAACGTGTTCCGGGAAAAGGGCTATTATGGGTGCTGGCGGCGCTGGGAGTGGTCGGATTCATTTGCATTATCATATTTTTTGTATGGCAGCCGAAGAAGGCCGGCTCTGCTTCGGGACAGCCGGAAGTCCACAGGAAATTCGCGGCCGAGGAAAACCTGCGGTGGAAAATAGGGGACCTGTATAAAAAAGAACGGTTCCCGCACCATTTCTGGGAGACGGAACTTGCCGTGAAGATAGCCGAAGAGATGGGGCTGAAGGATGAGGCGGTCTTTCTGGCTGTAGCGCTGTACGCGCATCATCTCGGCCATGAACCCAGAAAGCGGTATAAAGCTAAATTTAAGAATATGGATGATATCTTGTCTGAACAATATCCTGATCCTGAACCTGGATCAGGGAAACCATGGCACATACGGGACAAGGTAAGATGCCTGTTGAAGGATAAGGGTGTCGATGATGCCGCGGAACCCGAACAGAAGTTCGAGGTCTTCTGCGGCGGGATGGCCGGGCTGATGGGAAAGGGCTCTCTCGACGGTGAAGAAAAGGAAGTGGCCGCGTCAATGGTCAGCGCCAATTTCTGCGCGCGGAAGATGTTGAAAGAAGCAGATGTAAAACTTCCGGAGGAAGCAGAGCTGATGCTTGACTATTACGGCAGGTACGGAAAATTCCAAAAAGCGTATGAAGCGGAGCAGGAGCCTATCCGGCAGAGGTGTCCGTCTATCGAGCCCGAGAACGTGGCTAAGCTTATCGCCGTTATCAGGGTGGCGAGCACGTTCATGAACAGGATAGACCCGGCGGTTCGCGGCGGGCAAAGGGGCGAAGGGACCGACACTTTCTATGAGGCGCTGAAATTCGTTATCAAAGATATTGAGGAACAACAAGAGACGGATGGCGTGACTTCCGACGCTGTGGGCAAGCTGCTCATGTTGTTCAAAGAGCAGGACGAGATCATCAAGTTCACCCTGGCCCAGTACAGGGACGGGGGTGAGAGGCCGGCCATGTCCATACTGCAAAGCGACGGGAGATTTTTGAGATTTTTGACATATACCAATTATCATCTTATAAAACGCAACATGGACTTGATAGAGAAATATGAAGATTATCAGGAGGGTGTGACTGCGAAATTATACCGCGACTGGGCAAGAAATATAAGAACCAAGATCATCACAAAGGGCGTAGGCATGTTCGTCGCGGGGCTAGTCTATATCGTGATATTCGCCTGGTTTTATCATGTAAGCCCCTTAAACCTCTCCTGGGTGGTCGTAGCCTTGTTTTTAAGCTGTTTCCTGGTGTCGATGGGCTTGTATGAACTTTTCTCGTACTGGTGGTACTTGCGGATAGCCTGGCATATCGAAAAGGCCTATGAAGAATCTATGGCCGATCATGCCAGGTCGATCTATCCTGCAATGATAGCCGAGTTGAAAGAAGCGTGCGGCGAGGCCGATGTAAGCAAGGCAATTAAAACGCTCGTAGAAAAAGGCGGCGGGAAAGACATGGACGATTCCGCAAAAGAGAAGATCTTCGTGGAAGAGATGCGAAAGATCGCCACGCCTGAAAAACTCGAGGCAAGAGGTGTATCTTATGACAGGGAAGAGTTAGTTGAAAGGCGTAGGGATGATTATATTTGTGACGCGATAGCCGTGCGCATTTTCGGCATGCATTTACAGGTTACGCACGGCGGGGATGATTGGGCCAAGCTGGAAGAAAATTTCATGGAACGTTCGATCCATGGTTTGGTCAGAGATGCCTTGGTGAACATGCACTACCTGAAGATCCGGGAGAAGTCCAGCAAAAAGGTCGCCGAATGGACACAGGAACCGACCATGGAGGAAATAGGACAGGAGCAGTCCGTTTATGACGTCAGGCTGGCTGAAAAACTCTTTCAGGAAGAAAAGGAAAAATTTCCGATCGCCTGGAGGAATGAAAAAGGAAAGTTCGTGAAAACCGAAACCGGTGCGTGGGAGAAACTGCCGCCTATAGTGCGGCAAATAATAGGATGGCACGACCTTTTCGACGATGCGGCAACATACATGTTCAGGGCGTCATGGCCATTTTGTTATTTTTATGCCTTTTTTATAGGTGAAAGATTGGAGGTCGACCGCTATAACAAGATACTGAAAGGTACGATGCACGACATGCAACCGGTAGCGACATATGCAAACGTTCGCCAGAGCTTAAAACGCGGAGGGGGCAGACGTAATGAGATGAGGTTTGATACAGGCAGTAGGACATGGGTCTGGAAGGAAGGGGACGGCGCGGCCCTTACGGCCGGCATAAGCGATGAGCCCAGGGGCAGTGAGCTCAGGCGAACCGTCGTTTCGATCCAGGAAAGGCTTAGCGAGGTGATCCCCGACCCCGAGAGGCTCTATCTTGTGGATCCGGAAGAGCTTCACGTGACGATCTGCCCGTACGTACCCAATACGGAAACGGTAAGCGATGATGACGCGACAAAGGTAAAAAGGATCAAGGCGATAGAAAGCGCCAGAAAGTTCGGGGAAAAGACGCTGAGCAGCATGAAAAAGTCGAGACGCAAATTAGGTATAGCTTTTGATCTGCAGGACATAACCATCAACGAGGACGGCAGCATAGTCATTCTTGGGACCGTGACCAATACCGTGATGGGGAATATGAGGACCGCTCTGGAGAAAGAACTCGGACAGCCGCAAAAAGACCTATTATACGTGAAAATAGGGAGCATCATGGACGAAGATATAACTTCCCAGGAATACAATGAGTTACGGGCCAGGTTAGGGGTCTATCGCGATGGAGGCCCGAGTAAATTCAGTGATAACACCAATAAGTTAACGGTCTTCGACCAGGCGCAAGAAGGGCAGGAGAACAAGTTCCTGAAGATCGAGATGCCCGATGACGCGGAAAGTGGCGCAGGGACGGGAACGGATAAAGGGGCAGAACCCGACCGGTCCCTCAAGGCCCCGGAAGCCGGTGAGACCGATCCGGTCGTGGAGGAACTCATTAAGGACGGCAGGATGGTCGAGGTTTTTGAAAGGAACGGGCGGCTCATCGCGCACCGGCTCCGGTGGGTACATGGATACGAACCCGGCGGGATAAACTATGATATTTATGGGGAAGAAATACCCATAGATGAAGTGTTCACGAAAGAGCAGCAGGTGAACATGATAAGATGGATACACTCGAAAGGCGACCTTCCGGACAACCGCGGCCGGGTGCGCTTCCGGGTGGTCCTCAACGACACGGCGCTGGGCTGGGAAAGCGGCGAACACTCCCATATTTGCCACGCGGGGTACCGGGACGGATGTATTTACATAGGCGAACGCCTTCTCGGCTCCGTTTTCAGTTCCCCTGATGATCCCCTCCAGAAAACACTTCTCGACGAAGACGAATACCGGCATCTTGTGGACCCGGAGTTCGATTGCCGGGCCGACCGCAGAAAGTACGAGAAAAGACTGAAAGAGGTCGATAAAAGGATCGGAGAGATACAGAAGGACCCGCCTGCGAGATATCAAAAGATATGCAAATCACATGAAGAGGCGTTCCAAGGGGGCAATATCCATCTCACCACGGACGACAACGTGCGCTGGGGCAGTTTTACACCTGTTGAAATAGTCCATGAAGCGGACGGCATGGCACCCGTGCGGGTCTCGTCCGGTATTTTCATAAGTAAATCACTTGGCATCGATCCATTCTTGGTAAAGATGAAGGTATGGAGAAGAGAGAAGGATAATTACTTTAAGTGGATAGAGCGCAAGATGGACCTGGTGTACGTAAGCGACATCGGCAAGGGGTTTGTTTGTACTTTTGTAAGCAGTTTCGCGGCATGTTATGAAGGAGATTACACGTTCAAGTATTCGGTGGACGGCGGGAAAAACTGGAAATGGGCGAACTGCGGGCCGGAAGATAACCGCCGTATAGTCAGGAAGAAGCGTGAGACGGAATATGAGCCCATCCCTTATTTAACGGGCACGGCGCCGGAAAGACACGATTATGAAAAATACCGTGTCGTCGTGCCATACCGCTACGAAAAAGGAAACGGGAGTAACGTAAATCTTGTACAGACCATAAACAACGCCCCAGGAGCTCCCATTTATGATCAAGAGTTCCTTTCCCCGGACGGGCGGCCCGAGGGGAGGATATTCATCATTTATGACGATGAGGAATCCGAGATCAGGATAAAAATGGAACCGAGTCGCCTGGAAAGCGAATACAGGAACGGTTCCTTCCAAGGCAGACCTGAGTGGGAAGTGTCTATAAGGATACCGGTCGATAAAGTGGACAATGAAACTTATCATGTAAAAAAGGTCATTTCCGATATCAGGGACATATCGCATGAGGATATTTCGGTGTTTTTCGAACACGCGGGCCTGCCGGAGCAAGTTCCGGAACTTTTTGGATTACTTCAAAGAGAGCTTGTTCTCTATGACGTCCCCGGATACACTTGCCTCGCGGAAACGGATCGAGAAGATATTATCCCCGGTGGCATAAGTGACGAGAATTTCATGGCGATCATGAAGGAAATAGACAGAGCGGGAACCGCCAGCGAAAGGGGTGTCGCGAAACTCGAGAAGATCGTCAGACACGCAAGGGCACGGCATGTGGAACAAACGGCCCTGGAATACCTCAGGGTGCTCGTGGAGGCCGGAGAATATAACAAAGAAAGTTATCTTGAACACGAGCGGTACGTGCGCGAGAAAGATTACTATGAGGACATGGCCAATATTGAAAGACTTGTGCGCCGGGACAGGAAATTCGTGGAAGAGATGCGCGTTACTCCTGATGAGGTGCGGGGAGTTTTGATACGGTGGATAGCAAGCGGTCTGAACAAGGCGGTTTTCCGTCTTACTTTCAGGATGAAAGACGGGACCGAAAGGGTGGCCGCGGTAGAGGTCATAGGCGAGCCCGGCCTGGAAACGGGGACCAGCCTGGTCCAGCTCGAGAAATCAGCGCGTCTCTGGAAAGAGATGAGCGACGCCGGCGAAGATTATGTCCCGCGCGTTTATGCCATACGCAACATCGATGACCGCAGATTGGTGGTTGCCAGCAGGGAATTTGTAGAGGGATACGGGCTTTCAGAATATCGCGCCTGCGCCGCCGTTACGGATAAGGAGGAAAGAGAGGTCTACAAGGCCGGTTTAGCGGCATATTTCAAGATGTGGAGGGCGAATAGGGATATGATGACGGGAAGGGGGCAGGGACTGATGGATCCCGGGCCCTATAAGTTCCTTGTGACCATGATCGGAAGTGAAACCTATCATGGGGTCATCGCGGATCCGGAAGGACTGGTGGAGAGAAAAGGAGCGAAGTATGTGGTCACATTGCCGGAACTGATCAGGGATCTTCATGAATGCGGATACAAAAGAGAAGACGTCCTGGCTGCCGCGAAGGGAATCCTTGATGAGAACGAATATGGCTTTGTGGAACAGTATTACGATATAGACGCCGGGAACATAGGCCTGTATGACGTGGGCAAGGGAGATGTTTTTCCCGGGACGACCTATGACGCCATAGTGACCGGTGAAATGACGGCCAACATAATAGCGGCAAGGACTCTGTTTCTTTCGGAGAATGCCGAGGAACTGAGCGCTCAGCAGACGGACAGGGTGCGTGATGCCCTGCGTCTTCTCGCCGAACGGGTGAGCAGGATCACCCCCGATAGATTGCCTGAGGAGCTCAGGGAAAAACTGGAAGAAAAGATACAATGGCTTTTAAGCGAAAACCTGCCGGACAAGGTGAGGCGTTATGCGGCAGCGGCCGCTTTGGGGACGGAAATGAACGCGCTTCACGCTTTTGAGAAAGATGGCCTGGTCTATCTTGTTGATGGGTTTTGGGACGATCCGGATCTCTCGGGGGAACGGAATATAGCGTGGGTGATACTGTATCAGGCGCTTTCCAGGATCTATGACGACGAGGTCATAAGGAGCGAACCATTATCGGTATGCTGGAACGAGATCGGCGGGATATCCGGGATAATGAAAAACGTGTTGAACATGGCGTTCGTCGATACGCTGAACACGTATGCTTTAAAAACGCAGATCAGGGTGGATATGGAGACTATTGTGGTTGGCAGGGACCTGGTCGAATACCAGAGGCTGGGGGAGGATAATGTTTCCGAAGCCCGCCGGAACGCCAATGAGTTCGTAGATACCATATATGGCATTATACGCAGAGAGGGGATCAAGTTCGAGAAGCACCTGGATCTTGTGGAATACCTTACGCGGCGTTTCGGCGTGCGAAAATTCATAATCGGAGGAGGTAAAGGCACCCGGTTCTCACCGGAAGGTATCGTGGTAAAACAGGTCTTCAAACCGGATAATTATAATACGAACATCAAGATGTCCAGGGCATCGGCCGCTTCACGCAGCGCAATCGGTTTGTCGATCTGGTAAG
>CAYPCX010000003.1:0-19541 GCA_964409365.1 uncultured Planctomycetia bacterium
AGCGGCGACGATAGTGGGCCCCGACGGGAAACCGGTGACCGAGCAGTTGAAGAATTCGGGCATCATTGCCGTGAGCGGCGGGATGGTCGTGATGAAGGCCGAGAGCGCCGTTGACGTTTTCGAAAAAGCCATCAACCTGGAAGGGTGCGTACGCGCCACAAGGGCGATCGAAGAAGACGGCGTGATAAAGCTTGTGGCGGATGGGGACATTGTTGTGAACGCCGAGGTGGAGGCGAATAATATTCAAATTGAAACTGACAGTAATATTGATATACTTTCTAATATAATTTCTTATGATGGCGATATAGACATCTTTGCAGATAAAGACGGTGACGCGATTGGACAATTTCGGCATATAGCCGGGACGATATGGGCCGCCGAAGGCGGCAATATAAGCATCGACGGATCGGGCGAGATGACGCTCGGGGCCATAAAGACCGATGATGGCGCGATTCGCATCGGCACACGGAGGGCTCCGGCGTCCATCCGAGGATCCCCTCATTATGTCCATTCTATCGGGGATTTCGAGATAATCCGGGTAGAGGAGGGTGAAGAAGTGACCACCCTGTACACATCCCGGGGAGATGTTCTTAAATACGACACTCGCGGCAACGTGACACTGGAGGCTGCGGACGGCAGGATAATCGACCTGGGCCCGATACCCTTGCCCGGCAAAGAACTGAAACTGATAGCCAATGAATTCGATATCAGTTCCAGGGCGGCCGGTCTCCACATAGTAGATAATGACAGCGACATCTACATCGAGAACATCCTTAAGATCTCCGATGAATTCGTATGCCTGGAAGGCCTGTCTACAGGCCGCGTGACGTATCTCCTTAAAGGGGATGTCACCATCGAGGCCGGGAGCCGTGACATGGACGTTGCTCCCGGTCTTGTTATTCCGGGCAATAACGTCAAGCTGAGCGCGCAGAGGATAGGGAGCGCCGATTCACCGGTCGGTGTGTCGGCCAACCTTACTTATATCAACAGGACGCAGGGGGACATAATCCTGTCCGACATGTTCGGACTCGGGACGACCTTCTGCATAAGGGGGCCTGATCCGGATACGAACCCCGATAGTTGGGGAGCCGTCGTTTACAATGAAGGCTCCCATCTCGTGCTGGAAGCGGAAAACGTTATCCTCTCCGGTCCCGATCCTTTCCATCTTTACGGCAATATTACCTTCCATAATTTCAAATGCACTACTCCAGGAAAAGAGATCTATTTTGAAGCGGGAAAACTTTATACCTTTAAGGGCTTACTGCACATAGAAGGCCAGGCCGGCGGTTATCCGGTGCACCTGTTGTCGTCGGAGGATGGGATCCAGTGGGATATTAGTGTAGAGTCACCCGAGTATACGATAACAAGGGTGGCCGTGAAGGATTCGCGCAATACCGGCGAGGGGCTTATATACGCAAGCCCCTCGTTGAATAAAGGGGGTAATACGGGGTGGGATTTGAATACCGTTTACTGGACGGGTGGTGGAGCCAACGACAACTGGTCCCTTGCGGCGAACTGGGACCCCGGCGTGCCCGGAACATTGGATGATGTGGAATTTAATGGTGATACCATGATGTATCCCTCGTGCAATTCAGACTCCATTATTGATGCCTCTTTTGGTGGGACTATCGCCTCCCTGTCAATGGTCATGAGTTATACAGCGACTATCACCCAGGGCAGAGCTCTCACCATTACTGGGTACTTTCGTCAGGAAACAGGAACATTCGTCCAGAATGCTGATCTTAATATTGGGGGAGACTATGATCAGTGGTGGGGAACATCGTTCACCCAGAACGCCGATCTTAGCGTCGGGGGGCACTACGATCTACAGTCAGGGGCGATGTTTACCTGTTCTGATCCCGTTAACGATTCGTTCAGTGTGGACGGATATTTCGAGATAAGCGGGACATTTGATCGCTTTACCGGTTCGGGGACAGGCATAGACCCTTATATGGTACATGATGTATATGGCCTCCAGGCAATGAGACAGGATCTAACAGCTTCATACAAACTCAATAACGACATAGATGCGAGCGTGACCACTAACTGGACCGGCGGGATGGAGCCCGGGGATGGATTCGATCCGATCGGCGATGATTCGACGAGTTTTACCGGAAGTTTTGATGGAGATGCCCATACCATAACAGATCTCTATATAGAACATTATACCGGTAGCCCGGCTGATGGGGTCGGGTTATTCGGTTACACGGGAAGTGCGGCCCAGATAAGCAATGTCAGACTTGAAGACGTTAGTGTAAACGCGGAAACCACAGCCGGCGGCCTTGTCGGAAATAATGCGGGACAGATCACCGACTGTTCCGTTACGGGAAATGTGTCCGCGGGGTGGGGGCCTGCGGGTGGTCTGGTCGGTTATAACAGCGGCGATATAGACACGAGCTTTTCCACTGCGACTGTGACTATAGAATCCGGTGATTCCGTAGGCGGTCTGGTCGGCAACAACGCTGCGGGAACAGTGACCGATTGCTATGCCTGGGGAAGCGTTACTGGAACCATGGCCGAGAATTGCGGTGGTCTCATAGGTACCAATTCCGGTACGGTGACCAATTCATATGCTATCGGGAGCGTGAGCGGCGGATTTGAATATTTTTATGTCGGCGGCTTGATAGGGTACAATTCCAGTGGCACCTACACGGCCAATTTCTGGGATACCGAGGCGAGCGGGACCAGTACGGGTGTCGGTACCGGACCCGTATCGGGTGTGACAGGCAAGACCACAGCCGAGATGTACACACAGGCAACTTTCGGCGGCTGGAATTTTACCACGACCTGGATCATGGCCGGATATCCCAAGCTGGGAGATGTAGAATGGACGACTGTCATAACAAACGTCTACGAGTTGCAGATGATGAGTTTGGACCTTACGGCGGATTACACCATCGCTAATAGTTTCGACGCCGCGGATACCGCTAATTGGAACAACGGTGCCGGTTTTGAGCCGGTCGGGTCGAATGGGGAGGAGTTCGAGGGGACCCTTGAAGGGAACAATTATGTCATTTCGAATCTTTTCATCAACAGGTCCGGCACCGATTACGTGGGGTTGTTCGGCATCCTGGGCGAGGGGGCCGCGACCACCGCCGAAGTGACTAATGTCGGCATGACCGGCGTGAACATCACCGGGAGCAACAGGGTAGGCGGCCTGGCCGGCAGGCTCTGGTATGCCACTATCGACAATTGTTACGTGGAAGGTGATGTCACCGGCATAGATTATGTGGGCGGGCTGGTCGGTGAGGCGCACCAGGGAGGCACTATCACGAGTTGTCATGGCGTCGGCTCTACGGGCGAGGTAAGCAGCAGCAGCTCAAGCGGCAATTATACCGGCGGTCTTGTCGGCAGCAGCTATGCCGATATCTCCCTCTCGTATTCGGAGGGTACAGTGACAAATATCTGTACGGGCAGTTCCATAACGGGCGGTCTGGTGGGTGATAATTTCGGTACGATCGATGATTCTTATTCGACCGCCACCGTAACGGCGAGCGGGGACTACGTGGGCGGGCTTGTAGGTAGGAACAACAATGACACCCCGGCATATGCCATAACGGATTCATATGCTACGGGTGACGTGACAGGAGAGGCGTATACAGGGGGTTTTATCGGCCAGAATGTTGACGGCAATATACGGGACTGCAAGGCTACGGGTACGGTGAACGGAGGAGTTCGGGTGGGCGGTTTCATCGGCAGCAATAATCCCGCGCAAACGCTCGAGAGATGTTTTTCCACCGGTGATGTCACCGGCACCGGGAATTATGTAGGGGGATTCGCGGGGTTCAATGGCGGTACCAGCGCAACTATCAGTGATTGTTACAGCTGGGGGGACGCTTCCTCGCCGACCGGCACCAATGTAGGAGGATTCGCGGGATACAACGCGGGAGTGATAAATACTTCTTATTCTATAGGAAGTGCCACGGGCTCCTCGAATGTCGGAGGCTTTGTCGGGAACAGCACCAATGAGAATTTTACGGACTGTTTCTGGGACACCGAGACGAGCGGGACGTCGGACGGGGTGGGTAACCGTGATCCCGATCCCAGTGAGGTGACCGGCAAGACCACGGCCGAGATGATGACCCAATCGACATTTACTGGATGGGATTTCGCAACTGTCTGGATCATGATAGGATACCCACACCTTCGGATGGAGTTTTCCTATATCATCACCAATGTTTACGAACTCCAAATGATGGAACTTGATCTTACCGGTGATTATATCATCGCGAACGATATCGACGCTTCGGATACCGTTAGCTGGAACGGCGGGGACGGTTTTATCCCCATCGGGAGCACGTCACCGTATTTTTCAGGTTCCCTGGACGGAAATAACTACACGATCACGGACCTGTTCATTGACAGAGTGGGGAACTATACGGGTCTGATCGGACGCAATACGGTAGATTCCACCTTGTCGAACATAGGTCTTGTAAATGTGGATATTACAGCTGCAGGCGGCTGGATAGGAGGGTTGATAGGCGATAACCTTGGTGCGGTGGATAACTGTTATGTTACCGGGGCCGTGGAAGCCTTGTCCGCCGGCAGCGTAAGCATAGGCGGGCTTATCGGGTACAACTACTATGGTGATGTCGATAATTCGTATTCTACGGCTACTGTTACAGCGGTGCAGGATACAGGGCATTTTGTGGGCGGTTTTATGGGAGTGAACCTTAATACCAGCGCTAACACTATCACTAATTGTTACGCGACCGGCGATATCATAAGCGGAGGTACATACGTCGGGGGTTTTGTGGGGTATCTGCATGGTTCCGGATCGGTTATAACGGAGTGCTACGCGACCGGTGATGTGGATGCCGGCTCGGAGGTAGGCGGTTTTGTGGGCACCATGCTTGCGGGTACTACTGTTTCCAAGTCGTACGCCACAGGGAGTGTTACCGCCACCGGTAATTACGCGGGCGGCTTTGCTGGCAATCAGCAGGGCACGATAAGTAATTGTTACGCCAGAGGAGACGCGCATTCTGACGCCACCAGGGTCGGAGGATTTACCGGTTATAACGGCGGTACGATCGAGTACTGTTATTCGACCGGACAGGCGAGCGGCCTGTCCATTGTCGGCGGATTCGCGGGATTGAACGGGATCGCTTTCACGGATTGTTACTGGGATACGGACACAAGCGGTACCTCCACCGGAGTGGGAAGCGGTGCCTCAACGGGTCTTTCAGGCGAGACCACGACCGCGATGATGATGGAGTCTACATACGGTGCCGGGTGGGATTTCACGATAGACGGTATAGCAGCCGGTTCGGGCAACTGGATAATGGCGGGGTACCCGCATCTCCAGAAACCGGAATGGTCGGCGACGATCACCAATGTCTACCAGCTCCAGATGATGGCGCTCGACCTGGACACGTATTACACGATAGCGAACGATATCGCTGCGTCGGAGACCTCGATATGGAACCATAACGGATCGACCTATGAAGGGTTCGCCCCCGTCGGTGATAATGCGGATAATTTCACGGGGTCGCTTGACGGCCAGTATTACACTATTTCAGACCTGTATACATACCGGGGGGGTAATCATGTTGGGCTTTTCGGGTATGTCACGGGCAGCGGCACGCTGGATGCCATAGGACTGGAAGACGTAAGTATTACCGGGGGCGCCGACGGCACCATGATGGACCCGAGGGTGAGTTGCGGCGCGCTTGCCGGGCATTCGGAGGTGAATATCACCGACTGCTGGTCCTCGGGTACTGTTACGGGTTTTGATGAGACGGGCGGACTGGTTGGGAATCAGCAATCCGGGACTATCCAGGAGTCTTTTTCACTGGCCAGCGTGGGAGGTTACGGACAGGTAGGCGGGCTTGTCGGGATAGCCGGTTCAACGATACAGAACACGTATGCGAGGGGCGCTGTGAGCGGCGACAGTTCGGTCGGGGGCCTGGTGGGGCTCGGCGGCTCGCCCATAAAATATTCGTATGCTACGGGCGCGGTAAGCGGCAGCACGGATTATGGCGGGCTTGTAGGGACGGACGGCGGCAGTGGGACTTATACGGACTGTTTCTGGGATTACCAGACAGCCGGACTTTCACAGACCGAGGACGTCGGGGACAGTGGTGACGTTACGGGAATAACCGGAAAGACCACCGTCCTGATGAAACAGCAGGCCACGTTCACGAACTGGGATTTCACGGACATCTGGAACATTATAGAAACCACCACATATCCATATTTAAGGTGGGCAAGTCCGCCCCCCGTCGCATGTGATATCTCGGGTTATATATATTCAGATAGGGGGACGAGCCTGATACTCACGGGTGTAAATATTGTCCTTGTGGTAAACGGCGTGGAACAGGACGATGTGATTTCCGCCGGGACCGGACAATACACGTTTTCGTCAATATCCATGACCGAAGGTAACGCCGTTCTGGTCTATATGAATGACGTGACCTATGAAGGGAATACCGTAACCGTGGCTTCGGGGACCGATATCACCGGACTGGACATTTACGCCGATACGGTCATAGCAAGACACGAAAGTGCTGCGCCTGTCACGAATTCCACTTTTGACACGGCCAAAGGCGGGCTGACGGATACGGGTATTATTTATTCCGTATCGGGAAGCGATCTGACGCTTAACACGGGTATCGACATGCTTATATGGTCGAACAAAACCTATACTCCGGGAGGGGGCTTGAGTTGCGATGATCTGGTGATCCAGACGGGTTCCACTTACAACGCCGAGTCAAATACGGTGACCATAGGCGGCGACCTGACGACCGCGGGGACGTTCAACGGCACGAGTTCTACCGTGTCCCTGAGCGGTTCCTTTGTGCAGACCGCCGGTACGTTCACAAGTCCCGCGGATCTGACCATACCTGACGCTGAAACATTTACGGTATCGGGTGGAACGTTCGTCGCGCCCTCCGGGACACTTACTGTAGGCAACACCTTTGACATGACGGGCGGCACGTTTATCCACAACGATGGGACAGTTGTATTCTCGCTTGATACCAATGATTTTGAAATCACCACAGACGGAGCGACTTTTTATGATGTCGATATCGTCATAACGAACGGTACCGATGGGTGGGTGACCTTAATGGATAGTTTTACCATTGATAACGATCTAACCATTGACAATCAGGCAGGCTCAGCTTTCGCGCTTCTCCAGGTGTGGGGGGATGGCGCACCCACGGTCACCGTTAACGGCGACCTGCTATCTTCGAACAATTGCTATTATTTGGGAACTGATTTTGATTTATCCAATTTCAGTATAGATCTTAAGGGCGATCTTATGCTTACTTCTGATTCTTATTATGTACGTGTATATACGCATCTGACTTTCAGCGGCAGCGGGACACAGAATATTGACGGGGTTGACGGTGCGGCGGTGTTTCGTGACGGCAACTGGACTATCAACAACTCCACCGGTGAAGTTAAGCTATTGGACGATCTAACATTGACTGTTGAAGATAGCCCGGGGACATTTTGTTTCATACAAGGCACGTTTGATCTTAATAATTACGAACTCACTTTACAGGGGGATTTCGACGGTACGGACGGCAGTTTTACGAACGGGACAGTGACGATCGTTTCCAACTACGGGAATGATATTTCACCGGGTAACGTGACGTTTGACGATCTTGTATTAACACGGTCGGGAACTCGCGATGTTGACAGCACTATTACCATTTCCGAGGATCTGACCGTTAGCGGCGACCTGACGGTAAAAAATGAGAACACCGACAATAGGGACCTGGATATTATAGGTTCCGGGACGCCAACGGTCACCGTTTCAGGAGACCTTCTCATGTCCAGCACAGCGCATTTGGGCATTGTGGAATTTGGGACCTCGCTTGCCTCGGTAGATTTGGCTGGAGATTTCATGATGTCCGATAGCGATGTTACCTGTTATACGGATATCACCTTCAATGGGATGGGTGACCAGAACATCACGCATGATTCCGGTACTATTCTCAGCGGGGAATGGACGGTAGACAAGTCTTCAGGGACGATCTACCTGTTGACCGATGTTACAGTATCCAGTACAGATCTGACCATAAGCGGCGGCGGTGTCGATTTCAACGGATTCGATTTCACGGGCGCGGAGTTCTCCCAGTCCGGCGGGACATTTACCGGAGGTTCCGGGGAGGCCTACTTTACCAGTTTTGATCTTTCCGCCGGCACGTTTGACGCTCCCGGTTCACCTACGGGAACACTGACCATAAGGGACACTTTTTCAAAAACGGGAGGCACGTTTAACCATAATTCAGGCACGGTCATGTTTCTTGTTTTTACCAACCATGATCTTACGACCGCTGATGTTATTTTTCATAATCTGTCCTTTGGTGGTGCTGGGGGAGAAAGGATATATATTAAAAACGATATCACTGTTGAAAATGATTTAAGCGTTACTAATGATACGGGTTCGAGTTATTACATACAGACGTCAACAGGCGAAAGTTTTACGATAACCGTTTCGGGAGACATTGAATTTCCCACGGGTACCGGAAGTGGTCGTCTTGGATACAATGAAGATCTCGTGATAAATCTGGCCGGTGATTTTACTATGTCACACACTTCCGCCATTTCATACGCAACTATAATATTCGATGGTGGAGGCGCCCAGTACGCTACCCAATCCGCGGGGGCAATATCGGGAGATTGGGAAATCAGTAAGTCTTCAGGGGCCCTTTACCTGTCAAGTGATATATATCATGTGAGTTTACGGCCTGACCTGACAGTGAGCAACGGTGAGATAGACTTGAATGGTTGGGATTTTTACGGCTTGGCCTATAGCCAAACAAACGGCACATTTACGGGAGGATCCGGAAACGCGACTTTCACGAGTTTTAACCTGTCCGATGGGACTTTTGGTGCCCCGTCCGGAACATTGAACATTAACGACACGTTTACCGTAAGCGGCGGTACGTTTAATCATAACGACGGAACGGTTTTCTTTTATGTGGATGGTGCTGCGGGGAGCGGGTATGATATCACCGCGGGGGGCATCGAATTCTATGACGTCGAGTTTAATGATATCGCCGGTACTATGCCATATATTTATCTCCAGGATGATTTTACCATCGACAATGATTTGATCATTAAGAACGAAGGGTCCAGGAATTACTATGTGTACGGGGAATCGGGGGTAAATCCCACCATAACCGTTAACGGGAACATGGAATTCCCTTCTACGGTACAGAGCACTGCCGTTTTATTCGGGAATACCACATATCAATTTACTGTTAATCTTGGTGGAGATTTCAGCATGGATGATACCCAGGCCCGCATGATGGCAAATTTGGTGCTTGATGGATCGGGTGATCAGAATGTTGACATCGCTCCGCATACGTTTCCCCCGGATGGCCCGCTGGTTGCTTATGGGACGTGGACGGTCGACAAGACATCGGGGCAGGTAATTCTTCAGAATGAGCTGGAGCTGTATTCTACCGGCAATTTAGATATCAGCCAGGGTATTCTCTACACCAACGGAAACACCCTTATTGTCGGCGGCACGTTCGATAATACCGGCATATTGAGGGTCCAGGGCGACGAGACACTGACATTCACAAGGGATACGGATTCGGGCATCGTCGAATACGTGGGGGATAACGCGACACCGACAAGCTATACCATTACGGATTGTTATGGCGCGGCGTACAACGGTCTGACCATAAATTCCACCCTTGGCACCGACACGTTCTCGCCTGGCAGCGCGCTGGATGTGGACGATGCGTTCGATCTCCAGTCCGGAGAGTTCGACCTGAACAGCCAGACGATGAACGTGGCAGGGGATTTTACTCTGGGTTCGGGGACTACTTTCTCGAAAGGTGACACATTGACCTTTGATGGGAACCTGGCGTTCACCGACAGCACCGCGTCAGGACAGAACCTGGGCAATGTCCATATCGGCACGAGCCCCGACACGACTACCCTTGAGACCGACATGGTCGCGGATTCGCTTACGATCAACGACGGTGACGAGCTCATTACCCAGGGTTACAATATCACGCTTACCAATTATCTTACGATAGCCGGCGGCGCAACAGGTGGTACGCTTGACGCGACAAGCGACGCGGGAGAAGGCGGGGATTCGGTCATCACCCTGGGCGGTAACTGGTCGAACAGCGGCACGTTCAGTTACGGCGGCTCAGAAGTAGTGTTCAATGATAACGGCCAGACTTCTACTATCTCGGGCGATACCACTTTCAACGATTTTACCTGTACGACCTCGGATAAAAACCTTACGTTCGAAGCCAGTAAGACGCAAACGATCGTCGGGGCCTTCACACTGACCGGTGCCAGCGATCATCTGATCGTCCTTCGCAGTACCGTTACGGATACGCAGTGGAAGGTCGACCCGCAGGGGACACGTAATGTGAGCTACGTGGATGTGAAGGATTCTGACAACATAAGCATGGTATACATCAACCCCGCGAATTCGACCGACAACGGTAATAACCTTTTCTGGTTCTCGTCCGGGATCACTATTTCCGGAGATGTTTATATCGACAGGGGGTCTACCGGGATAGGGTCGGGAGTGAACATTGTCCTGGTCATCAATGGTCTTGTGGAAGATGATGAGAATACCACAGGTACAGGGCAATATGAATTCCTTGCGGTTTCGGTGGGCGCCGGCAACGCGATATTGGTATATATAAATAATGATCTTACATACCAGGGGAACACTGTCACGATAGCCGCGGACGCAAGCTCCGACATAACCGGTCTGGATATTTATGCGAATACTGTCATAGCCAGGCACGAAAATGCCGGTCCCATCACCAACGCCACGTTCGATGCTGCTGATGGTTCGCTGTCAGACGGTGACATCATCTATTCGGTATCGGGATCGGATCTCACGCTTGATTCGGGTGTAGATTTCATAGTATGGACAAATGACACGTACACGCCGGGCGGCGCTCTCAGTTGCGAGGACCTGGTCGTTCAGGGCGGGGCGACCTGTAATGCCAACGGAACGTTTACCGTTAATGGAGATCTTTCAGTGGCCGGTACGGTGAATCAGACCGCCGGTATCTCCATAACGGGGGACTTCGTTCAGACGGGTGGCACCTTCGAGTGTGCGGATCCGGTTTCGTATAGTTTCAGTGCAGGTAACAGCTTCTCCATTTCGGCTGGCACGTTCGACCGGTACACGGGTGACGGTACGGGCGGTTCTCCGTATATCATCCGCGATGTATATGACCTGCAGGCCATGAAATGCTTTATTACGTCGGTGTTCGAGTTTAATGGCGATATCGACGCTTCAAGCACGACCAACTGGAACTCCGGTGCCGGTTTTGAGCCGGTGGGGAACGGTGGGGCCCACTTTGTAGGCGTCCTTGACGGTGCAGGCTACACGGTCACCGATCTTTACGTAAACAGGCCTTCTACTACTTATGTCGGTCTCTTTGGTTATATGACGGCTGCCACAGTAAGCGACCTGGGCCTGGTGAATGTCGATATTACCGGAAGCAACAGTGTCGGCGCCCTGGCAGGGGATGCCAGAGGTGCGGGTTCCATAACGGACTGTTATGCCACGGGCAGTGTAGACGGGAATAATAATATGGGAGGCCTGGTGGGGATGAGTACCACAGGCATGACGATAACCAGCTGTTATGCCGAGGTGGATATATCATCCGGGCAGAGCTATGTCGGCGGTTTGGTCGGGTGGCATGCCGGGACGATAACGGAGTGTTACGCGACCGGGGATATAGCGAACGATTATTTTTATGTCGGTGGTCTGGTGGGCTCGAACGAGTCAGGCGGCAGCATAAGCCGGTGCTACGCTACGGGTAATATATCCGGTGATTCCAACTATGTCGGTGGCCTGGTGGGTTACAACTACAATTCGTCGACGATAACGGATTGTTACGCTACCGGTAATGTGGACGGGGACAATAACGTCGGCGGAGTGCTCGGGTGGAACAGGTTGAACAGCACGGTCACCAACACCTATGCGACAGGAGTGGTGACTGCAAATTCCGCCAATGTCGGCGGGGTGGTCGGCATGGATACCGATGGTGATCCTGGCGATTATACGGCTAACTTCTGGGACGTGGAGACATCCGGAGAAAGCGACGGTGTCGGCAACCAGTCGGGTCCATCGTGGGATGCCGTTGTGACGAGCAAAACGACCGCCGAGATGATGACGCAAACCACGTTTACCGACGCGGGCTGGGACTTCGGGAATATCTGGGCGATCGATGGGGATAAGAGCTATCCGTATTTCCAGTATCAGGAATATGTCTGGGACGGCGATGCCGGCGACCAAGACTGGACGAATCCGCTTAACTGGAACAAAGATACCGGTTATCCGGATGATGCCAGCGACAGGGCTTTCATAAACACGGGATCAGAAACGATATCCACACCTTCGGGTTTGGCTTTGACTATCGGCGGGCTCCAGCTTGGTTCAAGTTACTCAGGGACGTTCAGCTTTGGCAATGACATTATGCTTTCGGATGCGGCGGAACATTCCGGCTACCTTTCCGTTTATGGAGGAACACTGGATATAGATACTTACGCTATCGACATTGGCGGGAGTTTGGAAGTAGCCGGTGGCACGGTCAATCAGGATATTGCAGTATCTTTGGGTGAGGATTACATGCAATCCGGCGGCATATTCAATCAAAATGTTGATCTGTCCATTCCGGCAGATCACACACAATCCGGCGGTACGTTCAATCAAAATGCCAATCTGTCCATTTCGAATAATTACGTCCAATCCGGTGGAACCTTCACCTGCGCCGACCCCGCTTCTGACGGTTTCAGCGTAGGTAACAGCTTCTCCATTTCGGCTGGCACGTTCGACCGGTACACGGGTGACGGTACGGGCGGTTCTCCGTATATCATCCGCGATGTATATGACCTGCAGGCCATGAAATGCTTTATTACGTCGGTGTTCGAGTTTAATGGCGATATCGACGCTTCAAGCACGACCAACTGGAACTCCGGTGCCGGTTTTGAGCCGGTGGGGAACGGTGGGGCCCACTTTGTAGGCGTCCTTGACGGTGCAGGCTACACGGTCACCGATCTTTACGTAAACAGGCCTTCTACTACTTATGTCGGTCTCTTTGGTTATATGACGGCTGCCACAGTAAGCGACCTGGGCCTGGTGAATGTCGATATTACCGGAAGCAACAGTGTCGGCGCCCTGGCAGGGGATGCCAGAGGTGCGGGTTCCATAACGGACTGTTATGCCACGGGCAGTGTAGACGGGAATAATAATATGGGAGGCCTGGTGGGGATGAGTACCACAGGCATGACGATAACCAGCTGTTATGCCGAGGTGGATATATCATCCGGGCAGAGCTATGTCGGCGGTTTGGTCGGGTGGCATGCCGGGACGATAACGGAGTGTTACGCGACCGGGGATATAGCGAACGATTATTTTTATGTCGGTGGTCTGGTGGGCTCGAACGAGTCAGGCGGCAGCATAAGCCGGTGCTACGCTACGGGTAATATATCCGGTGATTCCAACTATGTCGGTGGCCTGGTGGGTTACAACTACAATTCGTCGACGATAACGGATTGTTACGCTACCGGTAATGTGGACGGGGACAATAACGTCGGCGGAGTGCTCGGGTGGAACAGGTTGAACAGCACGGTCACCAACACCTATGCGACAGGAGTGGTGACTGCAAATTCCGCCAATGTCGGCGGGGTGGTCGGCATGGATACCGATGGTGATCCTGGCGATTATACGGCTAACTTCTGGGACGTGGAGACATCCGGAGAAAGCGACGGTGTCGGCAACCAGTCGGGTCCATCGTGGGATGCCGTTGTGACGAGCAAAACGACCGCCGAGATGATGACGCAAACCACGTTTACCGACGCGGGCTGGGACTTCACGCCGGTGACAGGTATATGGGCCATGGTCGAAGATGAGACTTACCCGTATTTCGGATGGCGATATCCATCTGGCGCACGTGTGATAAGGGGTTATGTGTTTACTGACCGTGGTTCTATCGAAATAGGACCTAACGTTGCTATCGTGCTTGCGGTAAACGGCGCGGCTGCGGACACCGTATTCACGGGCTCGTCAAGTATGTATTATTTCGAAATGGATGAATCCGAATTATCTGAGACCGATGCAATGTTGATCTATATCAGTGGGGATACCACGGACGGTAATACCGTCACCATTGCCGGCACGGCCAATATAACGGATCTTAACGTCTATGGCAGAACTGTCATAGCCAGGCACGAAAACACCGGCCCCGTCACCAATTCCACGTTCGATACGGCAAAAGGATCGATGGGTGATGATGACATCATCTATTCGGTATCGGGGTCGGATCTTACGCTTGATACAGGGGTGGATTCACTGATCTGGGGCGATAAGACCTATACTCCCGGCGGGAACCTGACCTGCAGTGATCTGGTCATCCAGACCGGAAGCGTTCTTGATGCGGGCAGCAATACCATAAATGTGGCCGGTAACTGGACGAATGGCGGCACATTTACATCAGGCACCTCCACTGTCGAATTCAACGGCGACAGTACCCAGACACTTGATTCCGGGGGCACGGGTACGGGCTATGCGTTCAATGACCTGGAATATTCAGGTTCGGATACCCTTCAACTTATAAATAACGCCCTTGACGTTGACGGTACGTTCGATCTTACATCCGGCACGTTTGACTGCAACGGCCAGAACCTGAACGTTGCCGGTGACTTTACCCTGGCCTCAGGCACCGCCTTCACCAAAGGCGGCACGCTTACCTTTGACGGAGATCTTACGTTCACGGATAGTACTGCGGCCGGTCAGAATATCGGAACAGTGGTAATCGGCACAAGCCCCGACACGACTACGCTGGGATCCGATATGTCAGCGGATTCCTTGACCATAAACAGCGGTGATGAATTGATCACCGATGGGTACAACATCGCACTGACAGATTACCTGAACATAAACGGAGGCACGCTTACCGCCACGAGCGCGGGCGGCAGGGATACCACGATAACGCTTGACGGTAACTGGACGAACAGCGGTGTGTTCACCTCAGGTGATTCCACTGTCGTGTTTGACGGCGGGAGCACACAGACGCTCGATTCCGGCGGGACGGGCGACGATAACGATTTCAACGACGTTACTGTTTCGGGATCCACGTTGGAGCTTAGCAACAATGCCCTTGAGATAGATGGCACGTTGGAGATACAGACAGGTAAGGTAGTGGACCTTAAGGGAGAGAACCTTACGCTTGACACACTGGACATGCTCGGCACATTGCAGATGGAAGGGGACGAGACGGTAAACATAACGACGATGGATTCGGATACCGGCATGGTGAAGTATTACGCCTCGAGCGGCACGGTGAATATAGCAAGCAATCTTACTCCTTATTACAACATGGCATTTGATTCGGGCTTTGGCGTGGGCACAGCCACATTCGCGCTCCCGGCGACGGCCATTACGGTCAACGGAGCAATGACCATCACGACGGGTTCGATCCTCATGAACCCGGCCGAGGCGGCGGACCTTACGATCAACAATAACGGAGCGGCGGCATACGCGCTGGATATAGCCGCGGCCGCAGCACTTCTCAATAACGGTACCGATCCGGCAAGCGACCTTACTCTTGGAGGCGACGTTTCGAATGAAGGTGCGGTCACGTTTGACGGTGACGCGTCGGACAACGTGCTTATCAGGTCGACGGCGGGCGGCACTCAGCGCAACTGGCAGGGCTCGGGTACGTTCAATATGACCGACGTGGACGTGGAGGACCAGACGTGTGTAGGAGGCACACCCGCGTATATATCGGTAACGAGCGGCACGGATTCCGGGAATAACATAAACTGGCTCTTCGGCGGCAGTGAGTCGATCGGTGGTACGGTATATCAGGATGAGGGCGTAACGAATGTGGGTAGCGGTGTGGATATCAACCTGTATATGTATTCCGCGGCGGGATCCACGATCAGCCTGACGGACACGACGGCAGCGGGCGGCGTATATTCGTTCACGGGGCTGGATCTTACAGACGGTGACATAGCGACGGTGTACATAGAGGACCATGGTTCTTACGAGGGCACGACGAGCACGAGGTCGAACGGCGCGACGATGCTGGGGTTGAATATCTATAACGGTGACGTTATCGTGAGGAGCGAATCGGCGGCAATAACGAATACCGATCTCGGTAATGCCGACGACGGCGATGACGATATCAAGTATAACGTATCAGGCGGCGATCTTACGGTGGACTCCGGATTCAAACTGCTCCTGCAGAGTGGAGGATTCACTCCCGGCGGCGCGGTCAATTGCGACGACCTTGAAGTCCTGAGCGGTGCTACGTTCAATCCGGACGGCACGGTTACCGTGAATGATGATCTTGCCCTGTCCGGAGGAACGATCAACCAGGGTGCGAATATATCAATAACCGGAGATTATGCTCAATCCTCAGGGGCATTCAGCTGCGCAGATCCCACCACGCATTCTTTCAGCGCGGGTGTGAGTTTCTCGATCTCCGGCGGTACGTTCAACCGCTTCGATGGTTCGGGGACAAGCGGCGATCCGTACATAGTGCGTGATGTATATGACCTCCAGGCGATGAATTGCTACAGGACGGCATATTACGAGATCAACAATGATATAGATGCTTCGGGTACTTCCAGCTGGAATTCAGGGGCGGGGTTTAGCCCGGTTGGGCCGTCGTCAACCAGTTATTTCAGGGGGACGCTTGACGGAGATGATCATACAATTACAGGGCTTTATATCAGTAGAGCGACGACCGACAGGATCGGTCTGTACGGGTATTTAAGCTTGGCGACCGTGAGCAATGTCCATATGTCGGGCGGAAGTGTTACCGGGCAAGACCAGGTTGGAGGACTGGTGGGATATAATAATTCTTCTGCTATCACAAATTGCAGCAACACGGGAACAGTGGCCGGGACCGATGAGGTAGGCGGGTTGATCGGGCATCAACGCATTGGCCCCGTGACAAGCTGTTATGCGACCGGTAACGTGACAGGTAGTGAAGATGTAGGCGGTCTGATCGGACGCACTAACTCCAGCACATCGATCCAGTATTGTTATGCTACCGGGGATGTGTCAGGAACAGGCAATGATGTGGGCGGCCTGATCGGATACAACTGGGAGTCCCCGCTTAGTGAGTGCTATGCCACAGGCGATGTGTCGGGCGTTAACTATGTAGGAGGGTTGACAGGAGTTCAGCGCATACAGCCGGTTACTGATTGTTATGCCATAGGCGATGTGGCAGGCACCTCATATGTAGGCGGCCTGGCAGGATATGCTGTTGTTTCTTCGTTCTCCAACACTTACGCGGCGGGGGCTGTAAGCGGCACGAGTTGGGTTGGTGGTTTGATCGGTTATGATCAAGGCGGAAGCAGTTATACGAGCAACTACTGGGACACCGTGACCAGCGGTACGGCGGACGGTGTCGGCAATGTCGATCCGGATCCGGCAGGCGTGACAGGAAAGACCACGGCCGAGATGCACCGGGAAGCGACTTTCGGCGGTTGGGATTTTGTCGCTACCTGGGGCATGGACGAAGAATATACTTATCCGTACCTCCAGTATCAGTACTGGAGCTGGGACGGCGGAGGGGACGGTACTACCTGGACGGATCCATTGAACTGGGAAAGGGATGAGGGTTATCCGGATAACGGTGAGGATAAAGTATATATAGGTACGGGGAGCGCTACCATAACAACGCCTTCCGGCGCGGCTTTGACCGTTGGAGATATTACTCTGGGAAGCGGTTTCACGGGGACATTGCAACTCCAGAACGCTTTGACCCTCGATGACAGCGGTTCTTTTTCGGGAAGGCTGGTCATAGCAGGTACTTCGGGAGTGTTCGATCTTAACGGGGAAGCGTTCACGTCGGGCGGTGAATTCGAGAATAAGGGGACTTTCGCCCTTGAGGGCGCCGAATCTTTAACGGGATTCGTCAATGACACCGATTCGGGTACCGTTGAATTCAACGGGGGCACTTCTTACAGCGGGCTTATTACAGGAAATGATTATTATGATCTTACGTTCGATAACGCCGCGGGAGACTGGACGCTTGATGCCGCGCTTGATGTGAACGGTACTCTTACCATAACGAACGGAACGCTGGCCACGGCCGGGAACGGCATAAATGTAGGCGGGAACTGGACAAATTCAGACACATTTACTCACGGGGACGGTACGGTAACTTTTGACGGGGACGGCACGCAGTTGCTTAATTCGGGCGGGACGGGTGCCGGAAAGATATTCTACAACCTTACGCATTCCGGCGCGGGAACGCTCCAGCTTTCGACCAATGCCGTCAATATAGACGGTGCTTTTCTCAATTCGGGAGGCACTTTTGACTGTAACAGTCAGGACATGAACGTTGCGGGGAACTTTACCCTGAATTCAGGCACCACTTTCACAAAGGGCGGCACATTGACCTTTGACGGAGACCTTACCTTCACGGACAACACGGCTGCCGGGCAGAATTTAGGGGTAGTTGTCATCGGCTCAAGCCCGGACACCACGACCCTGGCGTCAAATATGATCGCGGATTCTCTCACAATATCCGGCGGCGATAAGCTGACAACGGCCGGTTACGACCTGGATATCGGCACAGGCGGTATTACGATAAATGCGACCGGTGAACTGGACGCTACCACGCAGGGCGGCAGGACTACCGAGATAAATATTGAGGGCAGCTGGTCGAATTCAGGGACGTTCACGGATACGGGATCCACCACGACCGTAGAGTTTGACGGTAGTGTGACTTCGCAGATAACCGGCGCGACGACGTTCAACGATTTCACGTGTACGACGGCATCAAAGCGGCTGGAATTCAAGGAGGGTCAGACGTTCACGATAAACGGCACACTCGATCTTAACGGCCAGGCGGAAGGCACGGAAGTCGAGCTGGATAGCCAGGATGGTTCGTCTCAGTTCACATTGAAAGTGGCCAGCGAACAGAACACGAGCTATGTAAATGTCAAAAATTCAAATGTGGACGACGCCAGCGGCGGTGATATTATAGCCATTAACTCGGTAAACAGCGGGAACAACGATGACGCAGGGCCTGATCCGCACTGGGTACTGAGCGGAGTGGCGACCTATCTGGCGGTCACGGGCGACGCCACGATGACGGCCGGGGGGACCAATGAGCTTACTGTTACGGCTTATGACGTCAATGATATCGTGTCCATGGGGTATACGGGATCCAAAAACCTTACATTTTCAGGTCTTTCAGATTCACCTAACGGCGATAAGCCGAAGATCGAATCAACCAACTTTGACGACATGCCGATCGCTATCACTTTTACTGATGGAGTAACCACTGTCGGAGACGCTACGCTTACAGCGTACAAAGCGGAAAGTTCCACTGTCAATGTAAGTGATGGCTCTATAGACTCTACCGGTGGTCACGGCCTTGCACTTACAGTCGATCCCGCGGGACTTGATGATTTTACCGTAACGGGCATCACAGATCCGGTAACAGCAGGCACAGCGACCAGCCCGGTGGTCACGGCACTTGACCAGTACGCTAACATTAAGACAGACTATACCGGCACGATAACATTCACATCAAGCGACGCCCAGGCGGACCTGCCCAGTAACTACA
>CAYPCX010000003.1:19641-162093 GCA_964409365.1 uncultured Planctomycetia bacterium
ACGTCCCCGGCGGCGAGACGGGCTCACAGACAGGTATAACGGTAACGGATACCGGTGTGTTGGACCACTTTACTGTGACAGGTATAACAGATCCGGTAACAGCCGGTACGACGACCAGCCCGGTGGTCACTGCGAGGGACGAGTTCGGCAACGTATTCGACACGTATGTAGGCACGATAACATTCACATCAAGCGACGCCCAGGCGGACCTGCCCAGTAACTACACGTTCGTAGGCGGTGATGCGGGTACACACACCTTTACAGACGAAGTGACTTTGAAGACAGCCGGCGAGCAGTCGGTAACGGTAACGGACGTCCCCGGCGGCGAGACGGGCTCACAGACAGGTATAACGGTAACGGATACCGGCGTGTTGGACCACTTTACTGTGACAGGTATAACAGATCCGGTAACAGCCGGTACGACGACCAGCCCGGTGGTCACTGCGAGGGACGAGTTCGGCAACGTATTCGACACGTATGTAGGCACGATAACATTCACATCAAGCGACGCCCAGGCGGACCTGCCCAGTAACTACACGTTCGTAGGCGGTGATGCGGGTACACACACCTTTACAGACGAAGTGACTTTGAAGACAGCCGGCGAGCAGTCGGTAACGGTAACGGACGTCCCCGGCGGCGAGACGGGAAGCCAGACAGGTATAACGGTAACGGATACCGGTGTGTTGGACCACTTTACTGTAACGGGTATACCCGATCCGCAATCCGCGGGTACTTTGAGTTCGCCCGTAGTTACCGCCCGGGACGAATATGGCAATATATTCGATACATATACCGGTACGATACAGTTCACATCGAGTGATGTCCAAGCGGACCTACCGTCGAATTACACGTTCGTCGGCGGCGACTCAGGCCAGCACACGTTCACTGACGAGGTAACACTGAAGACAGCCGGCGAGCAGTGCGTAACGGTAACGGACGTCCCCGGCGGTGAGACGGGAAGCCAGACAGGTATAACGGTAACGGATGCCGGCGTGTTGGACCATTTTACTGTAACGGGTATACCTGATCCGCAATCCGCGGGCACTTTGAGTTCACCAGTGGTCACGGCATATGACCAATACAACAATGTAAAAACGGATTATACCGGTACGATACACTTCACATCAAGCGACGCCCAGGCGGACCTACCGTCGAATTACACGTTTGTAACAGGTGATTATGGCACGCACACCTTTACAGACGATGTTGTACTGAAAACGGTTGGAGTGCAAAGCGTGACGGTGACAGATGTGCCTGGCGGTCAGACGGGCTCACAGACAGGTATAGACGTGGGGCCGGGAGCGCTGGGATCGTTTACGGTGGATCAGATAGCCGACCCGCAGACAGCAGGCGACCTGACCAGCCCGAGGGTGACCGCACTGGACATCTACGGCAACACGAAGACGGATTATACGGGCACGGTAACGTTCACATCGAGCGACAGCGGCGCGAGTACGGTCCTGCCGAGTGATTACACGTTCGTGGGCGGAGACTCAGGCATACACACATTTACTAATGAACTCCAGCTAACGACAACGGGCGTCCAGTGGGTAAGAGCGACGGACACGGTAGGCGGCGAGACGGGTGTGCAGACAGGTATAGACGTTAACCCGGCGGCATTGGGTTCATTTACGGTAGACCAGATAACCGATCCACAGGCCGCGGGTACGCTGTCCAGCCCGCGTGTAACGGCACTTGATATCTACGGCAACACGAAGACGGACTACACGGGCACGGTGACATTCACATCGAGCGATGGCGGTGCAAGTACAGTACTGCCGAGTGATTATACATTCGTAGGCGGCGACAGCGGTGTACACACATTCACAAATGAACTCCAGCTTACGACGACAGGCGAACAATGGGTGCGGGCAACAGACACGGTCGGCGGCGAGACAGGCGCACAGACAGGTATAACGGTAACACCTCAGACCGCGCTTGACCATTTTACGGTAACGAACATACCGGATCCGCAGACCGCCGGTTTATTGAGCACTCCCATAGTTACCGCGTATGACCAATACAACAATGTGCTGACGGATTATACGGGGACGATCCATTTTACATCGAGCGATGCGATAGCGGTGCTTCCGGCCGATTACACGTTCGTAGCCGGGGATAACGGGACCCATGTTTTTCCTGACGGTGTACAGATGAGAACGGCAGGCGAACAGAGCGTGACAGTGACGGACACGGTAGGCGGCCAGACAGGTTCGCAGACAGCCATAACGGTCGTTCCCGCGTTGTTAGAATATTTCACCGTCACGAGTATTACCGACCCCCAGACAGCAGGTTCCTTAAGTTCGCCCGTGGTGACCGCATATGATCAATTCGGCAATGTTAAGACGAACTATACGGGTACTATTCACTTCACGTCGAGCGATGTGCAGGCGGTCCTGCCGGCGGATTACACCTTCCTGATAGGGGAAGGCGGCACGCATACATTCACCAACGGAGTGCAACTTAAGACCACCGGTGAACATAGTGTCAGCGTGGATGACCTTGGGAGGATAGGCGCGCAGACAGGCATCACGGTAAACCCGGCGGCGATCAATTACTTCACCGTAACAGGCATAACTGATCCACAGGCGGCGGGTACCTTGAGTTCACCCATTGTTACCGCCTATGACCAGTATGACAATATAAAAACGGATTATACGGGCACCGTGACGTTCACATCGAGCGATGGCGGTGCAAGCACGGTGCTTCCGAGTGATTACACGTTCGTGGTCGGTGATAACGGTGCACACACGTTCACGAATGAACTGCAGCTCACGACAACGGGCGTTCAGTGGGTAAGGGCAACGGATACAGTCGGCGGCGAGACAGGTGTGCAGACAGGTATAGACGTAAATCCGGCGGCACTGGGCTCGTTCACTGTCGACCAGATAGCCGATCCGCAGGTTGCGGGCACGCTGACCAGTCCGCGTGTAACGGCACTGGACATCTATGGCAACACGAAGACGGATTATACAGGCACCGTGACGTTCACATCGAGCGATGGCGGCGCAAGCACGGTGCTTCCGAATAATTACACGTTCGTAGGCGGTGATAGCGGCATACACACATTCACGAATGAACTGCAGCTCACGACAACCGGCGTCCAGTGGGTAAGGGCGACGGATACGGTTGGCGGCGAGACGGGCGCGCAGACAGGTATAGATGTAAACCCGGCGGCGTTTGCTTCATTTACAGTCGATCAGATAAGCGACCCGCAGACAGCGGGTGACTTGACCAGTCCGCGTGTAAGGGCGCTGGACACGTATGGCAACACGAAAACGGACTATACGGGCACCGTGACGTTCACATCGAGCGACGGCGGCGCAAGTACGGTGCTGCCGAACAATTACACATTCGTAGGTGGCGACAGCGGCGTACATACATTCACGAACGAACTGCAGCTAACGACCACGGGCGTCCAGTGGGTGCGTACGACAGACACAGTAGGCGGCGAGACGGGTGTGCAGATAGGTATAGATGTAAATCCCGCGGCGCTTGCTTCATTTACAGTCGACCAGATAACCGATCCACAGGTCGCGGGCACGCTGACGAGTCCACGGGTGACCGCACTGGACATCTACGGCAACACGAAAACGGATTTTACGGGCACCGTGACGTTCACATCGAGCGACGGCGGCGCAAGCACGGTGCTTCCGGGTAATTACACATTCGTAGGTGGCGACAGCGGCGTACATACATTCACGAACGAACTCCAGCTCACGACAACGGGCGTCCAGTGGGTAAGAGCGACAGATACAGTAGGCGGCGAGACCGGCGTGCAGACAGGCATAGATGTCAACCCGGCGGCACTGGGCTCGTTCACAGTCGACCAGATAGCCGATCCGCAGGTCGCGGGTACGTTGACCAGCCCGCGGGTAACCGCACTGGACATCTACGGTAATACGAAGACGGATTATACGGGGACCGTGACGTTCACATCGAGTGACGGCGGCGCAAGCACGGTGCTTCCGGGTAATTACACATTCGTAGGTGGCGACAGCGGCGTACATACATTCACGAACGAACTCCAGCTCACGACAACGGGCGTCCAGTGGGTAAGAGCGACAGATACAGTAGGCGGCGAGACCGGCGTGCAGACAGGCATAGATGTCAACCCGGCGGCACTGGGCTCGTTCACAGTCGACCAGATAGCCGATCCGCAGGTCGCGGGTACGTTGACCAGCCCGCGGGTAACCGCACTGGACATCTACGGTAATACGAAGACGGATTATACGGGGACCGTGACGTTCACATCGAGTGACGGCGGTGCAAGCACGGTTCTTCCGGGCAATTACACATTCGTAGGTGGCGACAGCGGCGTACACACATTCACGAATGAACTCCAGCTCACGACAACGGGCACGCAGTGGGTAAGAGCGACAGATACGGTCGGTGGCGAGACCGGCGTGCAGACAGGAATAGACGTAAATCCCGCGGCACTGGGCTCGTTCACGGTAGACCAGATAGCCGATCCGCAGGTCGCGGGCACGCTGACAAGCCCGCGTGTAACGGCACTGGATATCTACGGTAACACGAAAACCGATTACACGGGCACGGTAACATTTACATCGAGTGACGGCGGTGCAAGCACGGTACTTCCGAGTGATTATACGTTCGTAGTCGGCGACAGCGGCGTACACACATTCACGAATGAACTCCAGCTTACGACAACGGGCACGCAGTGGGTACGTGCGACAGATACGGTCGGTGGCGAGACCGGCGTGCAGACCGGTATAGACGTCAATCCCGCGGCACTGGGCTCGTTCACGGTAGACCAGATAGCCGATCCGCAGGTCGCGGGTACGCTGACAAGCCCGCGTGTAACGGCACTGGACATCTACGGTAATACGAAGACGGATTATACGGGGACCGTGACGTTCGCATCGAGTGACGGCGGCGCAAGTACGGTGCTTCCGAGCAATTATACATTCGTAGGCGGAGACAGCGGTGTGCACACATTTACGAACGAATTGCAGCTCACGACAACAGGCGTGCAGTGGGTAAGAGCGACAGATACAGTAGGCGGCGAGACCGGCGTGCAGACCGGTATAGACGTCAATCCGGCGGCACTGGGCTCGTTCACGGTCGACCAGATAACTGATCCGCAGGTCGCGGGCACACTGACCAGTCCGCGTGTAACGGCACTGGATATCTACGGCAACACGAAGACGGACTATACGGGTACGGTGACGTTCACATCGAGTGACGTGGGTGCGAGTACGGTGCTTCCAACAGACTATGCATTTGTTGCGGGGGATAACGGTGTACACACATTCACGAACGAACTCCAGCTCACGACAGTCGGCACACAGTGGGTACGTGCGACGGATACGGTCGGCGGCCAAACGGGTGTGCAGACCGGTATAGACGTCAATCCCGCGGCTCTGGGCTCATTCAGGGTCGACCAGATAACTGATCCGCAGGTCGCGGGCACACTGACCAGTCCGCGTGTAACGGCACTGGATATCTACGGCAACACGAAGACGGACTATACGGGTACGGTGACGTTCACATCGAGTGACGTGGGTGCGAGTACGGTGCTTCCAACAGACTATGCATTTGTTGCGGGGGATAACGGTGTACA
Organism: uncultured Planctomycetia bacterium; assembly: GCA_964409365.1. Taxonomy (GTDB): domain Bacteria; phylum Omnitrophota; class Gorgyraeia; order Tantalellales; family Tantalellaceae; genus CAYPCX01. The sequence goes on from CAYPCX010000003.1 coordinate 25,226, forward strand.
CACATTCACGAACGAACTCCAGCTCACGACAGTCGGCACACAGTGGGTGCGTGCGACGGACACGGTCGGCGGCGAGACGGGAGCGCAGACAGGCATAGACGTCACTTCCACAACAATAGGTTATCTTGCCATAACGGGTAGCGCCACTATGACCGCGGGCACCTCACAGGAACTCACGATAACGGCATATGATACGTTCGGCAATGTGGATGTAACCTATACCGGAGTGAAAAGTGTGACCTTCACAGGCCTCAACCCGGCCCCGGACGGAACGGCACCAAACCTGGAAGGCGCTGTTTTCGGCACGGCCGCGAACGTCACGTTCACCGCCGGCATCGCCACTGGAGGGGCGGCGACCCTTACCGCGTACAGGGCGGAAACCGGGACCGTCCATGCCGATGACGGTACGATCAATTCACTGGGCCATGAACTGACCGTAACGGTCGATCCGGGAACCGCGGCCGACTGTACGTTCACACAGCAGCCGACCGATACGCCGCAGAACAATAATATCGCACCCGCGGTCGCGCTTTTGCTGAGAGACACCTGGTGGAACAACTGCGTGAACGACAATACGACCGTAGTGGCCATGGCTATCGGCACTAATCCCGGCGGTGGCACGCTGAGCGGTACTCTCAACCAGACAGCCGGCGCCGGGGCGGCGACCTTCAACGATCTGAACATTGACCAGATAGGCACGGGGTATACCCTCGTGGCTTCCGTCGGGATCGTCCCGTTCGGGACGTCCGCGACGTTCAATATCACCAGGGGGCAGGATGATGACGACGGTGACGGCGAATACGGGGATATTGACCGGGCCAGCCGGATAATCTATGAAGGTGTCAATATTTCCTATGTGATCCCCTCCGCCGAGTACATCGCCCTGGGAGATGAAATGCTCGACATAATATGCATGGAAGAGTTATATGGTTTTGACCTGAAACTGGTAGATCAAAACCTTGAAAAGAAATACATGAAAAGGTACATCAAAGGCAAATACCGCACAAAGGTGAAGGTCCACAAGGGCAAGGTAGTGGTGGCCATTCCTTATGACGATGAGGGGCCGCAGTATGATCTGGGCGTTAACCTGATGGAGGGGCAGGAGATCTGGCTCGAAAGCATCGACGACCGCCGCTAACCCTTAGCGGGCGACGCTTCCGTTTTTTCTTCTTTTGATCTTTTCTCGGGGGGGGAGTTTCTTGTCTATTCTTTTGATGTTCTTTTCGGCCTCTTTAACAAGCCGTTTGAGGCTGTTCGCGTAGGAGGGCATATCTTTTTCTATTGTTTCCTGTCCGATCTCAACGGATGTTTTACCGACCGGGGCTTTCTGGGCAAAGGCGCCGCCGAAAGAGACCATGGTTATGAAGACGATGACCAAAAATATTTTCGCCGCGCGCATTGTTCGTTTCCTTTCGGTTCGCCAAAAAGATTATATCATATTTCCAGCGCCAGGGGTTTGATGGCCGCTCCGTCTATGACCTTTTCCCACGCATCCCTGGCCTTGTCGAACTCTTTTTCCCTGTAATATCTTTTTGCCTGTTTGTCCAGGTCTTTGAGTGCATCCTGCTGTTTGAAGCACTCCTTGACGTAAGTGTGTGCCTGTCTGTAAAGCGCGTTGCCGCTTTTGACGATCCAGCCGTACTGTTTCTTTGCCTCTTTCAGGTCACCCGCTTTGTCGGCCTGCATGGCAAGATAGAGATGGCGGTGCATCTCTTTTTTGATAGGGCTGGCCGGGTCCTTCATCTGGTCATCAAGCAGTTTCCAGGCGATATTTTTTGCGTCATCCTCCCGCAGCGTTCTTTTCAGACGCGCGAACTCCCTGTGGAGCTGGTCCTCGAAATCTATGGAGACATGGAACCTTGAGTCGGCCGTCTCGGTCACCGGGTTGTCGCCGATAACGAAGCCCCACTCAAGCCTTGCCAGTACCTGCTGGTAAAGACGTATCCTGACCCCGGCTCCGATGCTGGCCATGTTCGCCTCGCGTTTTTCGTCATGGTTCTTCCCGCGTCTTATGCCGTAGCCGTAATCGATGAACGCCACCCCGGTTATTATGTCTTTCAGCGGCCGGTCATCGTAGGGGAGTGTCCAGTCGTCGGGGAGGAAGAAAGGGGGCACCAAAAGCTCGAAATTGGTCTGAAAAGCGTTGTCCGCCTGGAAGTCGCCGTCGGGGTAACCCCTTACAGAGTTTATGCCGCCGAGCGAATACTCTTCCTGCGGCATCAGTTTTTCGGACGCGAACTGAAAATTCGCTCTCCAGCTGGCCTGCATGTCCGCGATGGGCAGGGCCCGCCTGTGGCTCAGGTCCAGCTCGAATTTGGTAAATGTGTTATCCGCGCCTCTTGAGGAGAGATCGCTCCTTCTTTTGGCCCCGAGGCCGTTTATACCCTGCGAGATCTCGGGGTTCATATATGTAACGCAGCCCGGGAAAGTATGCGTTATATTGGCGCCCCAGCGGAGTATCCTCAGCCTATCACGGGTGGTGGTACCGGCGATATTCCGGAGCCTTTTATCTTTGGCGTCGAGCCCGAACGAAAGATTGCCGACATACTCATATTTATAGAAGACATCCTGATAGAGAAAGATGCTGTATGTCCGCGACCTCGAATCGACCTGGAGGTCCGTGAATTCCTTTTTCGGATATGCCTTGTTGTCGCTGTACCCGTACATGATGGACGTGCCGCAATTCGTTACGGGGATCGAATGATAGGCGTATTGGCTGCTGAAATCCCTTCCGAAGCTGATCCCGGCCATGAGCGTATCATCGACGAAAAGGAAATTATTGTCCTTAATCCCGAGCCCCCAGCGCTCTCTGCCGGTCGTGAACGGCCCTTCCCGGTCGAACGAACCCGTAACGTGGATAGGGAACCATGTTTCAGAGTCGAGGATCACGTCGGTCGTGCCCGGCGCCGTCCCGGCCTGGAGCGTGGCCCTGACGAGCCGGTCGGGGTTCTTGTTCATCTCCTGGAGGCTTTCGGACATCAGGTCATAACGCAGCGTGTCGCCTTTTTTTATCCTCCAGTAGAAAGTAAGGATGTCCTCATCGAAGAGCCTGCTGTCCTGCCGGATCTTGATGTCGCCCATTTTCGCCTCGACGACGCGAAGCGTTACGATACCGTCCTTTATGTCCTGGGGCGGGACGAAGCAGGCGGCGATGACGCCACGTCTTAAGTATTCTCTTTCGATCTCGTTGGCCAGTATGTTGAGTTCTTCAAAGGAGACTTCCTTGTTCTCGTATTTTTCGATGATATAACGAAAATCTTCAGGGGGGAACGTTTCAGTGCCGTCCAGCCGTATTTCCTTTATGAAGAATTTGGGCCCCTTGATGGCCGGTCTTTTCTTCTCCTCGACGACAACGGGCGGCTTTTTAGGTGCCTCTTGCATCTTCTTCTCGACCTCTTTCCTGATGGGACGGTCGATCTCCCGGGCAGCCCTGTCAATGGCCGGCTGTGCTGAGGAACGAGAAGCGAACAGCGACAGGACGAGAGAAAAAAACACCAATATGCCTAAACGGAAATAGTTCGTTTTCATATAAATGGCACCTTTCGAACGTTCTTTTATATAAGTTTAGTAATAAGAAGGGGGTTTGGCAAACATTTTTGCAAGTTTTATTTGATTTTCGCCGGTTTAGTGTATATTATAGGTGCTATGAACATTCTCCGGAAAATATGCATAATCCTGGGCATAGTGCTTGTTTTTACCGCCACGTTCTACGCGGGCGCCCAAAAAGCGCAATACGCGGCAAGGATAATCGAGTTGAAGGGGAAGGCGGAGATAAAAGGTCCGGCCGCGAAGAAGTTCTCGCCAGCGAAAGCGGGTATGCAGCTCCGCGAAGGAGACCTTCTCTTCACGAACAAGGACTCGATGGCCGTCGTCAGCATCAAAGAACGGAATACGGCCGCAAAGATCACGCTTTACGAAAATACACAGCTTCGTATGGTCGAGCTTTCGATCGACAAAAAGACCGGTATCCAGAAGACCCTGCTTGATCTGGGGATCGGGAAGGTAGATATAAAGACTTCCAGACCCAGAGCGAAAAAGAGCGTTTTCCAGGTCAAGACCCCGACTTCCGTCCTTGACATTACGGAAGCCCAGCTTACCATAGAAGTGGAAGCCCGCCCGTAACCCTTTACACACCCGAAGTGTACACATCGGGAGCGCAAAAGACGGCTCAAAAAATTTGATTTGAATTTGCCTGAATTACGGCTATAATATGATTAGTCATTTACCACATAATTACTAAGATCCGCGCAATAAAGGAGCACTCATGCCAAGAAGGAACGATATCCACAAAGTCCTTATCATTGGTTCCGGTCCGATCATAATCGGTCAGGCCTGTGAATTCGATTATTCAGGCACCCAGGCCTGTAAAGCCCTGAGGGAAGAGGGTTACGAGGTCGTCCTGGTCAATTCAAACCCCGCTACCATAATGACCGACCCGGGGATGGCCGATAAGACGTATATAGAGCCCCTTACGGTCGATAGCATCGAGAAGATCATCGAGATAGAGAAGCCGGACGGGCTTCTTCCTAACCTTGGCGGGCAGACGGGACTCAATCTTTCGTCCGCGCTTTACAAGGCGGGTATCCTTGAAAAACACGGCGTGGAGGTCATTGGCGTTAAAACCGATGCCATCGAACGCGGTGAGGACCGCATCGCTTTCAAAGAGACGATGAACAAGCTCGGTATACCTATACCGCGTTCGAAACCTTCGTTCTCGGTCGAAGAAGCCGAGAAAATAGCCGAAGAGCTCGGCTATCCGGTAGTGCTTCGTCCCGCGTATACCCTCGGCGGCACGGGCGGCGGGTTAGTATATAACGTGGAAGAGCTCAGGACCGTTGCGGCGCGCGGCCTGGCGGCAAGCCTCGTAGGACAGGTGCTTGTCGAAGAATCAGTGCTCGGCTGGGAGGAGCTCGAACTCGAGGTCGTACGGGATGAAAAGGACCAGAAGATAACGGTGTGTTTCATAGAGAACATAGACGCCATGGGTGTGCATACGGGCGACAGTTTTTGCTCCGCGCCCATGCTCACTGTTCCCGAACCACTCCAGAAAAAGATGCAGGACCTTTCCTACAAAATAGTGGACGCGATAGGAGTTGTCGGTGGTACGAATATCCAGTTCGCTCATAACCTTGAGGATGACCGCCTGGTCGTTATCGAGATAAACCCGCGTACGTCCCGCTCGTCAGCGCTCGCTTCAAAAGCGACCGGCTTTCCGATCGCCCGCATATCGACGAAGCTGGCGGCGGGCCTCAACATGGACGAGATCCCGTACTGGAAAGAAGGCACTCTCGAGAAATACGAGCCGAGCGGCGACTACGTGGTCATCAAGTTCGCCCGCTGGGCGTTCGAGAAGTTCCCGCAGGCGAAGGACGTCCTGGGAACACAAATGAGAGCGGTAGGCGAGGTAATGAGCATAGGAAAGACCTACAAAGAGGCCTTCCAGAAAGCCATCCGTTCGCTCGAGATCAAGAGGTACGGCCTTGGCGTGGAAAAATTCAAGGCGCTTTCGCTCGAGCGGCTCAAAGAGCGGCTCGCGACCCCCTCGAGCGAACGCATATTCCTCATGTACGAGGCACTCCGCAAGGGAATGTCGGTCGAAGAACTCTACAAACTTACGCATATCGGCAGGTTTTTCATCCAGGAGATGAAGGATCTGGTCGAATATGAGGAGGAAATGCTGACCCGTTCCTGGAAAGAACTTCCCGATGACATGCTGGCAAAGGCGAAGGAATGGGGATTCTCAGACCGTTACCTGGCAGGCCTTTTCAACGTTAAAGAGGCCGAGGTCAGGAAAAGAAGGATAACAATAGGTAAGAAGGGCCGTTTTGACATCGTCCCGGTGAGTGGTGTCGACAACGCGGCCTACTACTACTCCACATATATAGGAGAGGACAGGGTACCCGTATCGTCCAACAAGAAGATCATGATACTGGGCGGCGGCCCCAACAGGATCGGGCAGGGGATCGAGTTCGATTACACCTGCGTGCATGCCGCTTTCACGCTGCGTGACGCCGGGTACGAGTCGATAATGGTCAACTGTAACCCCGAGACCGTCTCGACCGACTATGACACTTCGAACAAGCTCTATTTCGAGCCCCTGACGGTCGAGGACGTACTGACCATCTATGAGAAAGAGAAACCCGAAGGCGTCATTGTGCAGTTCGGCGGACAGACACCACTCAACATCGCCCAGGAGCTGAAAGACAACGGCGTGAAGATACTCGGGACCACACCCGAGAGCATCGCCTTGGCGGAGGACAGGGAGCACTTCAGGAAGAAGATGATAGCCCTGAAGATACCCCAGCCGGAAAGCGGCACTGCCCGTTCACTGGACGAGGCCATAAAAGTTGCCGACAAGATCGGCTACCCTCTGATGGTGCGTCCTTCTTTCGTTCTCGGAGGGCGCGGCATGGAGGTCATCTATGACGAGATAATGCTCCGTAAGTACGCTGAAGAGGCCATACAGGTAAGCCCCGAGCACCCGATGCTCATCGACCGCTTCCTGGAGAATGCTGTTGAGGTAGAGGTCGACGCGCTTTCGGACGGCAAGGAAACGTTCATAGCCGGCGTGATGGAACATATCGAGCAGGCGGGTGTGCATTCCGGCGATTCGGCCTGCGCTATCCCCGCGAGGACCATAAAACAGGAACACCTGGATATGATCGAAAAATATACCGCCGCCATAGCAAAAGAACTTAAGGTGGTCGGTGTGATGAATATCCAGTATGCCATTTGCGACGACGAGGTGTACATACTTGAAGCGAACCCGCGCGCATCGCGTACCGTTCCCTTGGTCTCCAAGGTCACTCAGGTGGCTATGGCCCGGATAGCTACCGAGCTCATGCTGGGCAAGAACCTGAAGGACTTCAACCTGAAGAAAGCCAACGTCCCGTACGTCGGCGTCAAGGAAGCGGTCTTTCCGTTCAACATGTTCCCAGAAGTTGATCCCTTGTTAGGGCCCGAAATGAGGGCGACGGGCGAGGTCATGGGCCTTGCGGATAATTTCGGTACGTCCTTTTTCAAGGCGCAGGAAGCGACCGGGTCCAAATTGCCGGTAAAGGGAAATATTCTCCTCACGGTGACGGACAAAGATAAAGAGAAACTTGTGCCGCTCGCCAAGAAGATCAGCGAGCTCGGGTTCAATATCCTGGCTACCGAGGGAACAAGCCGTTTTCTGACGGAGAACGGCATATCGAATACCCAGGTCAACAAGCTCCATGAAGGCAGGCCTAATATCGCGGATTCGATAAAAAACAAAGAGGTGCAGCTCATCATAAACACCCCCGTCGGGCGCAGCAGCAAGTTCGATGACAGCTACATCAGGATGATGGCCGTTCAGTACAAGCTGCCGTACATTACTTCCATGGCTGCCGCCGAAGCCAGCGTAGAGGGTATCGCGATGGTGCAGCAAAACGCCATAGGCCCCAAGGCGCTCCAGGATTATTACAAGGAGCTGGGCTCCGTGCAGCAGGCCGTGTGACCCGAGCCGCATATCACCGATAAAAAATACACCCGATGTGTAATACATCGGGTGTATTTTTATGGTTGCAATATATTATCTAATGTATATAATATGTTCTGATGCATCCAGCCCGACGTCGCGCTGAAAGGGACAAGGTTGTCCGGAAGTACGGAGGGATTGTCTTTAAGGTCCCCTGAGCGAATCCCGGTAAACCTGTAACCAAGAGGGCTTTTTTAGAGTGAAAGCGTTCGTTGTTTTTGAAGATGGCAAGATTTTTGAAGGACGGACTTTCGGCGCGGTAAAAGAGACCACCCTGGGCGAGATCGTCTTCAACACCAGCATTTCCGGATACCAGGAGATCATCACCGACCCCTCCTACAAAGGCCAGATCGTCACCATGACCTATCCCCTGATAGGGAATTACGGTACGAATGAAGAGGACGTCGAGTCCTCGAAGCCGCAGGTAGAGGGTTTCATAGTAAAAGAGCTTTGCAGGTACCCCAGCAATTTCAGGTCCACAAAAACCCTCGATGAATACCTCAAAGATAACGGCATAATGGCCATCGAAGGAGTTGACACCAGGGCCATAACCCGCCACGTCAGGATACAGGGCGCGATGAAAGGCGCCATCACCACACAGGCCGATCGCCTGGACGAGATCGTTAAGAAAGTGCAGGCATCACCGGGTCTTGTGGGCGCGGACATGGTGAAAAAGGTCGCTCCCGAAAAAGAGCTCTCCTGGAGTGAAAAAGGCGGTATAAAAATAGCCGTTCTCGACTGCGGGGTGAAGTACAGCATACTGGGACGTCTTGAAAAAAGAGGATGCGCAGTGGTCCGTTACCCCGCGAATGCGGATGCCGATACTATACTCGCCGCGAAACCAGACGGCATACTCCTCTCGAACGGACCCGGTGACCCTGAAGGCGCTCCGTACGTGTTTAAAACAGTAGAAAAACTCCTCGGGAAGAAGCCCATATTTGGTATATGCCTCGGCCACCAGATGCTCGGCCTGGCGCTGGGAGGGAAAACGTACAAATTGAAATTCGGACACCACGGGGGTAACCACCCGGTCAAGGACATGCGCACCGGGAAGGTCAGCATCACGGCGCAGAACCATTGTTTCTGCGTGGATTACGATTCGGTCAAGTCGAAGGGCGTCGAAGTGACGCACATGAACCTCAACGATGATACGGTAGAGGGCATGGAGAGCGAGAAGCTGAAGTTCTTCAGCGTCCAGTTCCATCCCGAGGCCGGCCCGGGGCCGAACGATGCGACCTACCTGTTCGACAGGTTTCTGGAAAACGTGAAAAAAGAGACGTAAAAGATGCCGAAAAGAGAAGACATAAAAAGTATACTGGTGATCGGTTCAGGCCCTATAGTGATAAGCCAGGCCTGCGAGTTCGATTATTCCGGGACCCAGGCGTGTAAGGCCCTAAGGCAGGAAGGGTTCAGGGTCATCCTTGTGAACTCCAACCCCGCGACGATCATGACCGACCCCGAGACGGCCGACCGCACGTACGTGGAGCCGATAACCCCGGAGGTGGTCGCGAAGATAATAGAAAAAGAGAGACCGGACGTTCTGCTCCCGACCCTCGGCGGCCAGACGGGTCTCAATACGGCCATGAAACTGTACGAGATGGGGGTGCTCGAGAAATTCAACGTCAAGATGATCGGTGCCGATTATAACACCATAAAAAAGGCCGAGGACAGGGATGATTTCAAAAAGGCCATGGAGAGCATCGGCCTTGACCTCCCGGAAAGCGGACTGGCCTACACGCTGGAAGAGGCGATAGAGGTCGCCGAACGCATAGGTTTCCCGCTGATCATACGGCCGAGTTTCACCCTCGGCGGGACGGGCGGCGGCGTGGTCCGTAACATGGACGAATTCAAATACCAGGCTTCTCTCGGGCTCCAGAACAGCATGATAAGCGAGATATTGATCGAAGAATCCATAATCGGCTGGAAAGAGTACGAGCTCGAGGTCATGCGGGACAAAAAAGACAATGTCGTCATAGTCTGTTCGATCGAGAACCTGGATCCCATGGGCGTCCATACCGGCGACAGTATAACGGTGGCTCCGCAGCAGACGCTTACGGACAAGGAATACCAGGCTATGAGGGATGCCGCTATAGCCATAATCAGGGAAATAGGCGTGGAGACCGGCGGGTCGAACATCCAGTTCGCCGTGAACCCCGCCGACGGCAGGATGGTCGTCATCGAGATGAACCCCCGGGTCTCGCGCAGCTCGGCGCTGGCGAGTAAAGCAACGGGGTTCCCGATAGCCAAGTTCGCGGCAAAGTTAGCCGTGGGGTATACGCTCGACGAGATCCCCAACGACATAACAAAGGAAACACCGGCTTCGTTCGAGCCAACGATAGACTACTGCGTCGTAAAAATCCCCCGTTTTACTTTCGAAAAGTTCCCGCAGGCGGACCCGACACTGGGCATTTCGATGAAATCCGTAGGGGAGACGATGGCCATCGGGCGGACGTTCAAGGAAGCGCTCCAGAAAGGCCTGCGGGGTCTCGAGACCGGGAGAGCCGGTCTGGATACCCTTAAAAAATCCTCTTCGCTGGGGGACAGCGCTCTCGAGGAAATGCTCAAGCGCCCGAACGCCGAGAGGATCTTCCATGTGAAGGAAGCCCTTCGCCGCGGGTACGAAATACAAAAGATCTATGAACTTTCCGGGATAGATCCCTGGTTCCTCGACAATGTGAAAGACATGGTCGAATATGAAACGGAACTCCGGAAAGAACTCGGCGGTAAAAGCCTTATAGAATCGGTCAAGAACGCCTATCTCATCGACATGGTCAGGAAAGCCAAAAAATGGGGGTTCAGCGACAAGCAGCTTGCCGACATGATGGGCTATGCCGAAACGGAATTCCGGACCTTTCGGAAAACGGCAGGCATAATACCGACCTATAAGCTTGTCGATACCTGCGCCGCGGAGTTCGAAGCTTACACGCCGTATTACTATTCGACCTACGAGGACGAGTGTGAGGTGGTGAGGTCCGACAAAAAGAAAATAATGATCCTCGGGGGAGGGCCAAACAGGATAGGGCAGGGTATAGAATTCGATTACTGCTGTTGTCACGCGTCATTCGCCCTCAAAGAACTCGGGTTCGAGACCATAATGGTGAATTCCAACCCCGAGACCGTCTCCACGGACTATGACACCTCGGATAAACTTTATTTCGAACCGCTGACGTTCGAGGACGTGATGAACATCGTGGAAAAGGAAGGGCCGGACGGGGTGATAGTCCAGTTCGGCGGCCAGACACCCCTGAATCTCGCTAAAAGGCTCAAGGATGCCGGCGTGCCGATAATCGGCACCTCAGTCGAGTCCATTGCACTGGCCGAAGACCGCGAACAGTTCAAGCAGCTCCTGCACTCGCTCGGCTTGAAACAACCGGCCAACGATACCGCAAATTCCGCGGAAGAAGCGCTCCGTAAAGCGGAAACGATAGGGTACCCTGTAGTGGTCCGGCCGTCTTACGTTCTTGGCGGACGCGCGATGCGGATAGTGTACGACCGCAGCGCCATAGAAGAATTCATGAGAGAGGCCGTGGATGTCTCCCCCGGCCACCCGGTGCTTCTCGATAAGTTCCTCCAGAACGCGATCGAGGTCGACGTCGACGCGCTCGCGGACGGCGACGAGGTCGTGATCGCCGGTATAATGGAACACATCGAGGAAGCCGGTATCCATTCGGGGGACTCGGCCTGCGCCCTGCCGCCATATACAATGGCCGACGCAACGATAGACAAGATCAGGAGCCAGACCGAACGTTTGGCAAAAGCCCTTGATATAAAAGGACTTATGAATATACAGTTCGCCGTCAAGGGCGGTGATGTCTATATACTCGAGGTTAATCCCAGAGCTTCAAGAACGGTCCCGTTCGTTTCAAAGGCGACGGGGCTTCCCATGGCGAAGGTGGCCTCAAAGATCATGGCCGGCGTAAAACTAAAAGATATGGGAATAAAGGACCCGATGGCGTCATTGGATTACACAAGCGTGAAAGAATCCGTTCTGCCGTTCTCGCGTTTTTCCGGCGTTGATATCATACTCGGCCCCGAGATGATGTCCACCGGCGAGGTAATGGGAATGTCCGATAATTTCGGCAACGCGTTCGCGAAAGCGCAGTCAGGCGCGGGGCAGATGCTGCCGCGGGAAGGAAAGGTGTTCATCTCGGTACAGGACAGCGACAAGCGCAATATAGTGTTTCTGGCAAAAAAACTTTTCGACATGGGGTTCAAGCTGATCGCTACGGAGGGCACCGCGAAGATCCTGAAGAACAACAACATGGATGTCGAGGTGACCAGAAAGATGCACGAGGGCAGCCCGAACGTCATGGACATGGTCAGAAAGGGCGAAGTGGACCTAATAATAAATACGCCGTCGGGTAAGGAGCCGCGGAGTGACGGTGCCCTCATACGGAGCGCCGCCGTCATGCGCGGGATACCGTGCATAACGACGATCGCCGGGGCGCAGGCTTCGGTCAACGGGATCGAGTCCATGAAGAAGATGGATGTCACGGTCCGGTCATTGCAGGAATACTATGGTATGTGATCCCGTCGAAAAAAAAGAATATTGCGGGGTTTTTGGTATATTCGACCATGAACTTGCCGCGGACCTTACCTACCTGGGCCTTTACGCCCTCCAGCACAGGGGCGAAGAATCATGCGGTATAGCCATCTCGAACGGAAGACGCATCCGCCAGGTGACGGGTATGGGACTTGTCTCGGACGTGTTCGACCTTAAGAAACTAAAGGACCTGAAGGGCAAAAGGGCCATCGGCCACGTGCGCTATTCAACTACCGGCTCCAGCATATTGAGGAACGCCCAGCCGTTCGTTATAAGCCATAACCGTTTTTCCGTTTCCATAGCGCACAACGGCAACCTGACGAACGCGGTGAAACTCCGCCGCCGGATGGAGAACGACGGCGCGATATTCCAGACGACGATGGATTCGGAAGTGGTCCTGCACCTTCTGGTCAGGTCGGACAAGGAAAAAGTGGAAGACCGCCTTATAGACGCCCTCACCCAGTGTGACGGCGCTTATTCCATGCTTTTTCTCACGGAGAAGAAACTTATCGGGGTCAGGGACCCGTATGGTTTCAGGCCTCTGTGCCTGGGGGTAAAGGACGGTTCGTATGTGCTCGCCAGCGAGACATGCGCCCTGGACCTGATCGATGCCGAATTCCTGCGCGAGGTAGAACCCGGCGAGATGGTCGTTGTCTCCGAAGACGGCCTGGGATCGATAAGACCTTTTCCTGAAAAGCCGGCGTCGTCCTGCATTTTTGAGCACATCTATTTCGCCCGTCCCGACAGCCACATTTTCGGCGACAGCGTCTACCAGGTCCGTAAACGCCTGGGGATGAAGCTCGCCCAGGAAAGCCCCGTTGACGCCGATATCGTCATGTCCATACCGGATTCCGGCAATTATGCGGCCCTCGGGTACGCGGAGAAAAGCGGGATACCCTTCGATTTCGGCATCATAAGAAACCATTACATAGGAAGGACGTTCATCCAGCCGTCGCAGGAGATGAGGAAACACGGCGTCAAGATCAAGCTTAACCCCATGAAGGAGGTCCTGAAGGGGAAACGCGTGATCGTCGTCGAGGACTCGATCGTGAGGGGCACAACTACCGGGGGCAGGATAAAGGCCATACGGGAAGCCGGGGTCAAAGAGATACACATGCGGATCAGTTGCCCGCCTATCAGGTTCCCCTGCTTCTACGGCATCGATTTTCCGAGCAGGAAGGAACTTATCGCGAACGAGCTTTCGGTGGAAAAAATAGCGGAATTCATAGGTGTTGACACACTGAAATATCTAAGTCTGGAGGGGATGCTGGAGGCGGTCGGCGGCGGCAGCGGGTTCTGCCACGCGTGTTTCAGCGGCAAATATCCTACAAAAGTGGGCAAAAGCGCGGCAAAGACGCCGTTCGAAAAATAGAAATACTGGCGCGTGGACAACGGTGTCCGCCGAAAACACAAAGGAGTGTCAGGTGAAGCGTACGGGTTTTGACAATGACAAGTATCTCGACCAGCAATCATCCGCCATACTTGAGCGGGTAAAGCTGTTCGATAACAAGCTGTATCTGGAGTTCGGCGGGAAGATCATCTTCGACTACCATGCCTCACGGGTGCTTCCCGGCTTCGATCCCAACGTTAAGATGCGCCTCCTTCAGAAGCTGAAGGACAAGGCTGATATAATCCTTTGCATATACGCGGGGGATATAGAAAGAAGGAAAGTGAGGGCGGATTTCGGGATCACGTACGACGTGGACGCCCTTAAACTGATCGATGATCTGCGCGACTGGGATATAGACGTGACCGCCGTGGTCATAACGCGTTTCAGCAACCAACCGGCCGCTAAGATCTTCAAGAACAAGCTGGAGAGACGCGGGATAAAGGTGTATACGCACAGTTTTACGAAAGGGTACCCGACCGACATCGACACGATAGTGAGCGACGAGGGTTACGGCGCGAACCCGCATATCGAGACCAGCAAACCGCTCGTTATCGTCACGGGTCCCGGCCCCGGGAGCGGCAAGCTGGCAACGTGCCTTTCCCAGCTTTATCATGACCACAAGAAAGGCATCAACGCGGGCTACGCGAAATTCGAGACGTTCCCGATATGGAACCTCCCGCTGAAACACCCGGTCAATGTCGCGTACGAAGCGGCGACCGTGGACCTTAAGGATTTCAACATGGTGGATTCGTTCCATCTGGAGTCTAACGGCGAAATGGCGGTGAACTACAACCGCGACATGGAGATATTCCCGGTGCTCCGGAGGATACTGAAAAAGATCATCGGAGACGGATCGGCGTACCGGTCTCCCACGGAGATGGGGGTGAACAGGGCCGGGTTCGGTATAACCGACGACGCGGTAGTGCGGAAAGCCGCCAAGCAGGAAGTGATAAGGAGGTATTTCCGGGCTTCCTGTGAAAATGTCATGGGGCTTCTCGACAAGGACGCCGTCCAGAGGGCGGAACTCCTGATGAAGGAACTGGGAGTGAAGCCCGAGGACAGAAAGGTCGTGGAACCGGCCAGGGAAGCGGCCGAAGAGGCCAGAAAGGGCAACAAGGGCAACGAAGGCATATATTGCGGCGCGGCCATGGAGCTCCCGGACGGGACCGTGGTCATGGGAAAGAACTCCACGCTGATGCACGCGGCATCGAGCGTTGTCCTGAACGCTATCAAGAAACTGGCGGGTATTCCTGATAAGATCCACCTTCTTTCGCCGAAGACGCTCGAGTCGATAGGAAACCTTAAGAAAGATATGTTGAATTCCAGGAACGTGAGCCTTGATCTCGAGGAGACGCTCATAGCCCTCAGCATCAATGCCGCGACTAACCCCACGGCGCAGGAGGCTATGGAAAAACTTAAGGAATTGAAGAGCTGCGAGGTGCATATGACGCACATGCCCACTCCCGGGGACGAAGCGGGCCTGAGGAAGCTGGGCGTTAATCTTACCGCGGAATCGAATTTTGCTACGCAGAACCTTTTCATAACCTGAGGGAGAAAGATGACCAAGTATATCTTCGTTACGGGCGGTGTTGTTTCAAGTCTGGGGAAGGGTATCGCTTCGGCGTCCATGGGAAGGATCCTGGAGTGGAACGGTTACAGGATAGCGCTGGTAAAGTGCGATCCGTACATCAACGTAGACCCCGGCACGATGAACCCGTACCAGCACGGCGAAGTATATGTGACCGATGATGGGGCAGAAACTGACCTGGATCTGGGCCATTATCACCGCTATACCGGGTCGCCGCTTTCCAAGGCGAGCAACGTGACGACCGGGAAGGTCTACAGGAACGTCATCGAGAAGGAACGCCGCGGTGACTTCCTCGGGGGCACCGTCCAGGTCATCCCGCATATCACGGACGAGATAAAGGACCAGATACGCCTGATAAAAAAAGAACACAAAAACGTGGATATCGTCATAGTGGAGATAGGGGGTACCGTCGGCGACATCGAGAGCCTGCCTTTTCTCGAGGCGATAAGACAGATGAAGAACGAACTGGGCCCGGGCAACGCGATAAACATGCATCTCACGCTCATGCCGTTCATAAAGAGCGCGGGAGAGGTGAAGACCAAGCCGACGCAGCACTCCGTCGGCAAGCTGCGAGAGATAGGCATACAGCCCGAGATACTGATGGTGAGGACGGAGAAGCACCTCGACAGGGCCGCTAAGGCCAAGATAGCCCTCTTCTGTAACGTGCACGAAGATTCGGTGATCGAGGCAAGGGACGTGGCCGACATCTACGAGATCCCGCTCATGTTCGAAAAGAACGGCCTCGATAATATCGTTCTGGAGAAACTGCGCCTCAAGCGGCGCGGAAAAAAGGACGCTAAAGGCTGGAAGAAGGTCGTCCATATCAGGAAAACGGCGAAGAAAGAAGTGAAAATAGCCGTGGTAGGCAAGTACATAACCCTGCAGGACGCGTACAAGTCCATCGACGAATCCCTGAAGCACGGCGCGATAGCGAACGGCCTGAAACTCGATCTCGTGAAAATGGAATCGGATAACCTCGAAAAAAAGAAGCGTTCGGAGTTCAAGAAGATGTTCGAGGGCATCTCCGGCATACTCGTGCCGGGAGGGTTCGGGGTGAGGGGGATAGAGGGCAAACTTGTGACCGCCCGGTTCGCCCGTGAGAACGGAGTGCCTTATTTCGGGATATGCCTCGGCATGCAGATAGCCGTAATAGAGTTCGCCCGCGACATGTGCGGCATGAAAGGCGCCAATTCCACCGAATTTAACCCAAAGACGAAATACCCGGTAATATCCCTTCTTACCGAACAGAAGAAAGTGAAAGAGATGGGCGGGACCATGCGGCTCGGCCAGTATAACTGCAGGTTAAAAAGAGGGACGCTCGCCCGCAAAATATACGGCAAGCCCGAAGTGTGGGAACGTCACCGCCACCGTTACGAGTTCAACGGGACATACAAGGAAAGATTCCAAAAAAAAGGCATGGCCTTCAGCGGTATCCACCCCAGGGGCGATCTGGTGGAGATTGTGGAGATCAAGGACCACCCGTGGTTCGTCGCGGTGCAGTTCCACCCGGAGTTCAGGTCCAAACCGGACAGGCCGCACCCGCTTTTCAAGGATTTTGTGCGGGCGGCGGCACAAGGCCCCCGATAGGAGACAAAATGCCCAGAGGGGCAGGAGACAGGTTCCAGCGCGAAACGAAGTACATCCGCGGAAAAATGCCGGCCGGCACGCCTTTCTGGGAGGCGCAGCCCGGGACATACAAAGAATACCCGCGCGCGAAAAAAATAAAGCTTCCCGACCTTGTGTCCCCGGGGCGTGTTTCCGTTCTTGAGCTTCTGAAAAAAAGAAAAAGCGTACGGGATTTCACCGGCAAACCTATCGCGCCGCAGGACCTGTCATACCTCTTGTGGGCCGCGTGCGGCGTGACAAGAATAGAATACGGGCACGAGTTCCGTACGGCGCCGTCCGCAGGAGCCCTTTATCCCGTCGAGACGTACATCGTCATAAATGACGTGGAGACCATCCCGCAGGGCGTGTACCATTACTCGGCGCGGACGCATTCGCTTGATGAATTGAAAACAGGCGATTTCAGCGGCACGGTATCCGGCGCCGCGCTGGAGCAGTACATGTGCGCGACGGCGGCAGTCGTATTCATGTGGACCGCCGTGTTCGGGCGGTCAAAATGGAAATACGGCGAAAGGGCCTACAGGTATATCTACCTCGACGCCGGGCATATAGCCGCTAACCTCAGCCTGGCGGCGGTCGATCTCGGTCTCGGGAGCTGCCAGATAGGCTCTATCTTCGACGACGAAGCGAACACGATAGTGGATGTGGACGGCGAAGGGGAAAGCGTCATCTATATGAGCGCCGTCGGTTATCCTGCTACCCCTTGAATTTTCCCTACTAAAAGTATATAATTAACGCTTAATTCATTTAGGTGCTAAAACAATTTTTAAGGAGTTCAGATGGCCAACTCTCCGAAACTGATAGAAAAAGCGGAAAAGCATTTCACATCCCTGGTACAGGACCAGCTCGACCGCATAGAGCGGATGAAAAAAGACGAGGACTGGATCGATTTTAAATCCCTCAAACCGGTGATAATCGGCATCCTGCCGGGAGACGGCATCGGGAAGATAATATCCGTGCATGCCCGGCGCGTGCTCGAGCACATGCTGAAAGAGGAGCATTCCGCGGGCAGGGTCGAGTTCAGGGAGATAGAAGGGCTTACCATAGAGAACCGCGCCAGCAAAATGAAGGCCATCCCGGATGACGTACTCGCCGAGATAAAGAAATGCCATGTGATCCTCAAGGGACCCACCACCACCCCGCAGGAGGGGGACAAATGGCCGAACATAGAGAGCGCGAACGTCGCCATGCGGCGCGAGCTGGACCTTTTCGCTAATGTCCGTCCGGTCAAAGTGCCGTCTGAGGGGATAAACTGGTGCTTCTTCCGCGAGAACACGGAAGGCGCTTACATACTCGGTTCGCGCGGTATAGACGTTACCGAGGACCTCAGTGTGGACTTCAAGGTGATAACCGAACAGGGCGCGGAACGCATTATCCGCATGGCGTTCGAGTACGCGAAGAATAACCGCCTCAAGAGGGTCACCGCAGTGACAAAAGCGAACGTGGTCAAGACCACGGACGGAAGGTTTTCCCGCGTCGCCAAAAGGATAGCGGGGGAATACAAAAAATACGGTATCGAGCAGGACGAGTGGTATATAGACATCATGACGGCAAAGATCCTCGACCCGGCACGGCGCGCCGATTTCCAGGTCATAGTGCTCCCGAACCTGTACGGGGACATCCTTACCGATGAAGCGGCGCAGCTCCAGGGCGGCGTGGGCACGGCGGGAAGCGCGAACATCGGCAAACGCTGGGCCATGTTTGAGGCCATCCACGGGAGCGCGCCCCGGATGGTGACCGAGGGCCGCGACATCTACGCGGACCCGTCATCGATGATACGGGCGAGCGCCATGCTCATTCGGCACATAGGTTTTCCGGAAAGGGCCGACCGGCTGGACATGGCCCTCGAAGTATGCGGCCTGTTCGAGAAGAAGCTCGCGATAACCGGGCGCGACACAGGCGCGACAGGCGAGGAATTCACGTCATATCTTCTTGACTGGGTCGACAGTCCCGAGCTTGAGGCGAAATGGAAGGGATACGTTAAGAGTAACCAGCAGCAAGCAGCAAGGGAAAAGTAACAAGGAAAAAGGAACAAGTATCGAGTAGCTAGTAACCAGAGTTGTCTGGGAGCCGGTTGCAGGAAACGGGTTACTTGAAAAGTATAAGAACCATGACAAATAATAACAGAAAAGAAGGCATACTGGTGATCGATTTCGGGTCGCAGTACGTGCAGCTTATCGCCAGGCGCATCAGGGAGAACCGCGTCCATTCCATAGTAGAGCCGCCTACCATATCCGCGGCGAAGATAAAGAAGATCAACCCGAGCGGCCTTATTTTTTCGGGTGGCCCCTCAAGTGTGTACGACAGGGGAGCGCCCGGCTTTGACCCGGGGATATTCGATCTCGGGATACCGATCCTCGGCATATGCTACGGCATGCAGGTGGTGGGGAAGCTGGCTGGCGGCAGGATCAGAAAAAGCGGCAAAAGGGAATACGGAAGGACCCTCGTGCGTTTTAAAAGGGGAAATCCGCTTTTCAAGGGTCTCAGCGCCGAAAGCGTCACCTGGATGAGCCATCGCGACAAAGTAGAAAAACTCCCGAAGGGATTCCGCCCGATAGCCAGAAGCGGCAACACCCGCTGCGCTGCGTTCGCCGAAACAAAGAAGGAGATCTACGGCGTACAGTTCCATCCGGAGGTCGTCCACACCGAAGAGGGCAAAAAGATACTGAAAAATTTCCTGTTCGGTATCTGCGGGTGCAGGCGGACATGGACGATGAAGTCGTTCATCGAAAAGAAGATAAACGAAGTGCGCGAACAGGTGGGCGATCAGCACGTGGTGCTGGGCCTGTCGGGCGGTGTCGATTCTACCGTGAGCGCCGTGCTCCTGCACAAGGCACTGGGGAAACGTCTCCACTGCATCTTCGTCGACAACGGGCTTCTCCGCAAGAACGAGGTGGAGAGGGTAAAGAAGCTTTTCACGCGGAACATAAAACTTGACCTGCGGGTGGTCGATGCCCGGCGCCGCTTCCTTAACGCGTTAAAAGGGGTCCGGGACCCCGAAAAGAAAAGAAAAGTGATCGGCAGGACCTTCATACGGGTCTTCGAGGAAAGCGCAAAAAAGATAAAGAACGCCACTTTCCTCGCGCAGGGAACGTTGTACCCGGACGTTATAGAATCACGATCGTTCTTCGGGGGACCGAGCAAGACGATAAAATCCCATCATAACGTCGGGGGCCTTCCCAAAAAGATGGGGCTCGAACTCGTCGAGCCGCTCAGGGACCTTTTCAAGGACGAGGTCAGGGAGGTAGGAAAAGAGCTGGGACTTCCCCCGGAGATGACCGGCCGGCAGCCTTTTCCCGGCCCCGGCCTTGCCGTAAGGGTGCTCGGCCCGATCACGGAAGCACGTCTGGACATGCTGAGGGACGCCGACTGGATCGTCATCGATATAGCGAAAGAAAAAGGCATCTACAACAAGACCTGGCAGATATTCTGCGTGCTGCTCCTCGGGAAGAGCGTAGGTGTCATGGGAGACGCGCGCACGTACGAGAACACGATAGCTATACGGGCCGTCACGAGCGTTGACGGCATGACGGCGGACTGGGCGAAGATACCGTATGATGTCCTGGGGGACATATCCAACCGGATAATCAACGAAGTGGAAGGCGTGAACAGGGTGGTGTTCGATATCAGCTCGAAGCCCCCCAGCACGATCGAATGGGAATAAGAAAGGTCTCAGGTTTCAGGTCTCAGGTTTCAGGTTATGAAATACGCAAGAATAGAAGTAAGGGACAAGAAGGGGATATATGACGCCGTTGCCGAGGGCCTGAAGAAGGACATAAGGGATCTGGGCATAACGGACGTCAGCGACGTCGAATATTTTCAGGTGTATACGCTCCGCGGCGATCTTTCGAAAAAGGACTTAAGGCGCATAGCCGACGAGATACTCGCGGACAAGGTATCCCAGGAATTCAACCTTACCGGCGGCTTCATCACGAAAGAGACCAAAAGCACCCGTCTGGTGGAGATCGCCTACAATCCCGGCGTCATGGACCCCGTGGAAGAGAGCGCCATAAAGGCCATAAAGGACCTCGGCGTCAGGGGGGTCAAGTCGGTCGCGACCTCTAAAAAATACGCCATCAAAGGGGCCCTTACGCGCGCGCGTCTCGCCAACATAACCGAGAAGCTCCTTTACAACAAAATAATACAACACGTGGTGACTTCGCAAGAGGACCGGAAGGAGCTCAAGAACTACAGTTTCCGTGCCGTGGAAATAGGTTTGCTGAACGCGGACGACCGGCAGCTGAAGCGTCTCAGCAGGGAAGGACAGCTTTATCTCAGCCTGGCAGAGATGAGGACGATACAGGAATACTTCAGGGGGCTCGGCCGCAACCCTACCGAATGCGAGCTTGAAACGCTCGCGCAGACATGGAGCGAACACTGCAAACACAAGACGATGATGGGGACTATTCAATATGGCGGCAGGACATACAAGAACCTCCTGAAAGAGACCGTCATGAAGGTCACGCGCGATCTTGACAAACCGTGGTGCGTGTCGGTCTTCAAGGACAACGCCGGCATCATAGAGTTCGACTCTAAGCATAACATCTGTTTCAAGGTGGAGACGCACAACCATCCCTCGGCGTTAGAGCCCTACGGCGGGGCCGAAACGGGTATCGGCGGCGTTATACGCGACCCGCTCGGCACGGGGCGCGGGTCGAAACCCATCATCAATACGGATGTCTTCTGTTTCGGCATGCCCGACATGCCGCGTTCGGCGGTCCCTAAGGGCGCGCTCCATCCGAAGAGGGTGATGAAGGGCGTGGTGAGCGGCGTCCGTGATTACGGCAATAAAATGGGCATCCCGACGGTGAACGGCGCGGTCTGTTTCGACGAAAGATACACGGGCAACCCGCTTGTTTACTGCGGGAACGTCGGCATAATGCCGAAAAAGTTCTCTACAAAGAAGGTCTCCCCGGGCGACCTCATAGTCGTGATAGGCGGCAAGACCGGCCGCGACGGCATACACGGGGCCACTTTCTCTTCGGCCGAACTGACGACCGAATCCGAGACCATATCGTCGACCGCCGTCCAGATAGGCAATCCCATAACCGAGAAGAAGATGGTCGATACGCTCATGAAGGCGCGCGACCTGGGCCTGTACGACGCTATAACCGACTGCGGCGCCGGCGGGTTCTCCAGCGCCGTGGGCGAAATGGGCGAAAAGACCGGCGCGGAGGTGCACCTGGAAAAGGCTCCGCTCAAATACAAGGGGCTCGAGCCGTGGGAGATATGGGTGTCCGAGGCGCAGGAACGGATGGTGCTGGCGGTCAAACCCGGAAAGCTCAAGAAGCTCATAGATATCTTCGAGAGCGAGAACGTGCAGGCCACCGTCATAGGGAAATTCACGGAAACGAAAAAGCTGCGCCTGTTCTACAAAGGGCACAAGGTAGCCGATATCGACATGTCGTTCGTGCATGAGGGCCTGCCGCGCCTTACGCGGAAAGCCGTCTGGAAAAAGGTGAAGGAAGACAGGAAGAAGCTTCCCGGGAAGAAGAAAGACCTCACGGGGGATCTTTTGAAAGTGCTCTCATCCTGGAACGTATGCAGTAAAGAATGGATAATCAGGCAATACGACCACGAGGTGCAAGGCGGGAGCGTTCTTAAACCTCTCGTCGGCGTCGATGACGACGGCCCGGCTGACGCCTCCATAACAAGGCCGCTCCTGAACTCTAAACGCGGCATAGTCCTCTCGAACGGCATCAACCCCTCTTACGGTGATATCGACCCGTACTGGATGGCGGCAAGCGCGATAGACGAGGCGCTGAGACAGATAGCGGCCGTGGGAGGCGACGTAACGCGGACGGCGCTGCTGGATAATTTCTGCTGGGGCAGTACCGAAAAGGAACACCAGCTCGGAGGCCTGGTAAGGGCGTCGCAGGCCTGCTACGACATGGCAAAGGTTTACGGGACCCCCTTCATATCGGGGAAAGACAGCCTCAATAACGAGTTCAACTTGGGGAAGAGGACCGTATCGATACCACCGACACTGCTTATCTCCGCCATCTCGGTAATGGACGATGTCACCAGGTCCGTGTCATCGGATATCAAGGAAGCGGGAAATTCGATCTATGCCCTCGGCAGGACCAGCCAGGAAATGGGCGGGTCGCAGTATTTTCGCGTGAAAGGCCTCAGGGGCGGCGTCGTGCCGCGCCTCGACCCGAAAGCGTCATTGAAGCTGATGAAGAAGCTGAACTCCGCGATCCGTAAGGGTTTGGTGAGGTCGGCCCACGACTGTTCGGAAGGCGGAATAGCGGTAAGCATGGCCGAGATGCTTTTTTCGGGAGGGCTCGGCGCCGAAGTATCGCTTGGAAAAGTGCCCCGCGAGAGGTCGATCAAAAGGAACGATGTCATACTTTTCGCGGAATCCAACTCGAGGTTCCTTGTCGAGGTCGCCCCGGCGAACAGAAAAGCTTTCGAGGGTATCATGAAAGGCGTACCTTGCGCTATGATAGGCGAGGTCAATAAGGGTGATAAGCTTGTCGTCCGGGGTATCACGGGCGGAAAGGTCATAGAAGCGGGTTTAACGAAGCTGAAGAGCAGTTGGAAAAGACCGCTGAACAGGTTAATGCATGGGTGAGTCAGGGTTCAGGTCACAGGTCACAGGTTGCAGGTCTCGGGTGACAGAGGACAGAAGGAAGTGTCATAGTGTCATCGTTCGTTGCAATCACTAGTGTCATAGAAAAGTTTGACACTTTGGCACTAAAAAGCAGCCTGGAAACTGGTTACCGAAAACTAACGACTAACGACTGGAAATGATGAAAAGGAAAGTAAAGACACTGATACTCAGGACGGCGGGCACGAATTGCGACAAGGAGACCGCGTTCGCTTTTGATCTGGCGGGAGCGGAAGCGGACCTGATGCACATAAACGCACTTATCCGTGACAGGTCCGCGCTGGATAGATATGACATCCTGGCGATACCGGGCGGTTTCAGTTACGGGGACGACATCGCGAGCGGTAAGATACTCGCCAATGAGCTCCGGTTCTCTTTAAGGAGCCGTCTTCTCAGGTTCGTGAAAGAAGGCAAGCCCGTAATAGGCATATGTAACGGTTTCCAGATACTGGTGAAGATGGGGTTTCTGCCGGACCTTTCCGGCGACCCGGGAAGCCATATAGAAGCGACGCTCAGCCTGAACGATTCGGGAAAGTTCGAGGACAGGTGGGTATACCTAAAAAAGGTCTCAGGTGCCAGGTCTCAGGTGTCAGAGAAATGTATCTGGACGAGGGGGTTGCCCGAGGTGATCCAGGCCCCCGTGGCGCATGGTGAGGGAAAGTTCATGCCGAAGGACGACAGGGTGCTCGAGAACCTCAAAAAGAACGGCCAGATAGTGTTCCGCTACACGGACAGGGAAGGTAACATCGAAGGCTACCCGCATAATCCTAACGGCTCAGTGGACAACATCGCCGGCATCTGCGACACGACGGGGAGGATCTTCGGCCTTATGCCGCACCCCGAGAGGCACGTGACTTTTCTGCAGCACCCGAACTGGAGGCGCTCTGACAGCGAAAAAAAAGCGATGGGTATCGGCCTGGAGATATTCAAAAATGGTGTGAAATTCGCGCGAAATTGTATATAATAAAGTGATTTCATTTTGAACGAGAGGAGAAAAAGCCTTGAAAAGAAAACATGTCATGGAAAGCCTTCCAATTGAGGAGCCCTGGCGTGTCTTCAGGATCATGAGCGAATTCGTGGACGGGTTCGAGGCTATGAGCGGCGTGACCAACGCCGTGAGCATGTTCGGCTCCTCGCGGATGAAGTCAAACAACAGGTATTACAAACTCGCCGAACGGACCGCGGAACTTTTTGTCCGGAACGGCTATTCGGTCATCACCGGCGCCGGGGGCGGCATCATGGAAGCCGCTAACAAGGGCGCGAAAAAGGCCGGCGGCGAGTCGATCGGCCTGAACATAACGCTGCCCGAGGAGCAAAAGGTGAACAAGTACGTGACCTACCCGCTGGAATTCCGCTACTTTTTCGTGCGTAAGCTCATGTTCGCCAAGTACAGCAAAGCCTTTATCGCTTTTCCCGGCGGGTTCGGCACCATGGACGAGTTCTTCGAAGTGGTAGCTCTTATACAGACCGAAAGGATCGACCCGTTCCCGGTCATACTTGTCGGCAGCGACTACTGGAAAGGCATGCTGCACTGGATCAACAGCGTTTGCCTGAAGGCGGACGCGATGGAGAAGAAGGACCTGAACATATTTACGATCACGGATGAACCGAAGAAAATACTTGAATGTGTCAATAAGTTCTACCATAAAAAGGGAGGCAGATAACATGTGCGCCGAATACGAGGAAAAACGCGAATTCCTGCGCGTTGATCACGAAACACCCCTGAACTTCAAGATCCTCAAAGACGATAAGATGGTAGTGAAATCCGATATCTTTTCAAGGAACGTCTCAGCCTGCGGGATACTTTTCCGCACCGGATCGGAATCGTCCATACCGGCGCTTTCGAGCGTCGTTTGGCTCGAACTGGACGAGAAGATGATGAACATCTGTTCAGAGATAGAAAACGACCTGATAATCCATAACAACGGTATTTTCGGCAGGGTCGTCAGGATAGCGGAAGGGGAGCCCGGCAAGTCCTATGATGTGGGCGTGGCGTTCCTCAGAAGAAAGGACCTCACCGAGGAGGAGATAAAGGATCTCATGAAAGATTGACCGCCGCGCGCGGGTCAAGATCAAGGAGAGTACAATGGAGACCATTAAAAATTTTATTATCGGCCTTTTCGTAATAATACTGTCGCTTTTACTGTTCGTGCTGATCGGCCTTTCCTGGCCGCTGCTTGTGGGGATAGGTTCGATCATCCTTTCGATCATCGCGGCGGGCCTGTTCATAGTCCTCATTTTCTACGTCATCGTACTGGTCGGTTACCTCACCAGGCAGTTCCTCAAGCGGAAAGAGCTGAACGCACCGGAGAAATCGGAGAAATAGATGAAAGTAGCGATAATAGGTACAGGCTACGTCGGGCTTACGACCGGCGTCTGCCTCGCGGACATAGGCCACAAAGTCGTTTGTGTCGACAACGACCAGGAGAAGCTGAAAAAGCTGAAGAAGGGCATATCTCCGATATTCGAGCCCGGTATCGAAGATCTGATGAAGCGGAACATAAAGGAAGGCAGGCTCGAATTCATACACGAGATACCGCCGGCGGTAAACGAGGCCGAGATAATATTCATCTGCGTGAACACGCCGCCCAAAGAGGACGGCCAGGCCGACCTGAGATACGTCGAACGGGTGGCAAGGGAGACCGCGCTGTCGATGGGTTCCGACTACAAAGTGATAGTGGACAAAAGCACCGTCCCGGTGAGGACGGCCGAGAAGGTCAAGGAGACCATTTCGCGTTACAGCACGGCTGAGACCAGATTTGACGTTGTTTCCAACCCTGAGTTCCTCAGGGAGGGCACGGCCGTGAAGGATACCCTGGAACCGGACAGGATAATCATAGGCGCCGACAGCGACAAGGCGAAGGAAAAGATGCTCGAATTGTATAAGCCTTTGACCGGCGGTAAAGACGCTCCTATCCGGGTGGTCAACGTAAGGAGCGCCGAACTTATCAAGCACGGCGCGAACACTTTTCTGACCATCAAGATATCTTTCGCCAATCTCATCGCCCATGTATGCGAGGAAGCCCACGCGGACGCCCTGGAAGTGCTGGAGGCCATCGGCCTGGACAAGAGGATAGGGAGCCTTTTTCTCAATCCGGGCATCGGTTTCGGCGGGAGCTGTTTTCCGAAGGATATCGCGGCTTTCAAGAACACACTGGAGATACTGGGCATCGACAACACGCTTATAAAGACCATAGAGAAGATCAACGAACAGGCGCTCCACAATTTTCTCAACAAGATCGAAAAAGAACTATGGGTCGTTGACGGCAAGGTGATAGGCGTGCTGGGGCTGGCGTTTAAACCCGACACGGACGATATTCGCAACGCCCCCGCGCTGAAGGCGATAGAGAAGCTCAAGGCGGACGGGGCAAAGATAAAGGCTTACGACCCGCAGGCGATGGAGAGGGCGAAGGCCGTCATCCCGGACATCCGGTACTGTTCGGACCCCTATGAGGCCGCGAAGGAAAGTGAAGCCCTGCTCGTTTGCACCGAATGGGAAGAATTTCGCCGGCTTGACCTTGAAAAGGTCAAAAAGCTCATGGCCATACCGGTGGTATTCGACGGCAGGAACATATACGAGCCTTCCAGGATGGCGGAGCTGGGGTTTAAGTATTTCGGGATAGGCCGCTGAACGACCGGATCACAAATAATGGACAGCGAAAGGTACGAAAAATATTCGTCAGAAAAAGAAAGCGCGTTCGAAGCGTTATGTAAAAGATGCGGCGAATGCTGCGGCGCGAGCGGTGACCCCTGCGTGAATCTTGCCCGCCGCGACGACGGGACGTTCTTCTGCAGGGATTACGAGGGCCGGCTGGGCCCGCAGGTGACCGTCTCGGGAAAAAAATTCCACTGTATCCCTATCCGGGATTACATCAACCACGGGACCCTCAAGGACAACTGCGCCTACCGGGTAAAGCTCTAAGCTTTTTTCCTGTCAGTAAGAAGCCAGACGATCCCCACCAGGAATATGAAGAGGAACGAGTACATCGAGTACCACAGGCCGTCCATTATGGTTATCTGTACCACCTGGCTCGAGACGTCCATAGTGTAAAGATTGTAAAGGCCCGCTATGGATATCGCGCCCCCGATCAGAAGCATGGGTATCACGTACAACCTGTTCGAAAGGCCCAGGAAGGCCAGAAAAGCGCAGACAACGGCCAGGCCGGGCAGAAGGTAGACGAGGTAGCTTTTCTTGTCGATGCCTTTCGGGCTGTTGAACAATGTCTCGGCAAGCGAAAGGGCGACCTTAGAGCTTTCGTCGTTGACCATTTTCGGCACCTGGAAGCCTGTAACGGTCGTCTTGATCTCCACGTCCCCGCCGATGGCGCTTATCGCGTCTGTAAAGGCGGCGATCTTGCCGACCACTTTACTGGCATAGGGGGTATCTTCCACAGATTTGGTGACCTCTTTCGATATGCCGGTCACGGAAGTGGCGACTTTCGCCCACGGCATGAAAAAAGCGACAACGATCAACGCGCTCGCGGCAACCACCAGACATACGAAAAATAATCGTTTCATAACAAAACCCCCTTTTCAGGCAATTATACACCTTCTTATATCAGACCACAAGTATCGGTTTCAGGTTTCTGGTCCAAGGTCTCTTTTTAGTGTCAGAGTGTCACCACTCACTTCGTTCGTTAGTGTCAAAGTGTCAGAGTTTTCTGTGATACTATGACACTGGTGAGCATGACGAACGATGACGCTGTGACACTTCCCTCCGTCTCCTTTTTCCACCTACCACCTGATACCTGACACTTGATACCTGATACCTGATTTATTTCTTGACACTTTAACCGTCTGGCAAATAAAATAAAGTCCGAACAGCACAACAGAAACGGAAATGACATGCCCGCAAGTAAGTTTACGATGACCGACGAAGAGATCTTCGAATATCACCTCGGCGGCAAGATCGGCCTTGAGCTTCTAAAGGAACTGGCCGATCAGAAGGACTTGAGCATGGCCTATACCCCCGGGGTCTCGAAGATATGCCAGGCTATCCAGAACGACGGGGACCTTGTCTACAACCTTACCGCCAAGGGCAACCTCGTGGCGGTGGTCACCGACGG
Organism: uncultured Planctomycetia bacterium; assembly: GCA_964409365.1. Classification (GTDB taxonomy): domain Bacteria; phylum Omnitrophota; class Gorgyraeia; order Tantalellales; family Tantalellaceae; genus CAYPCX01. Next base: position 53,550 of record CAYPCX010000003.1, read on the forward strand.
AACGGCGGTCCTCGGACTGGGGAACATAGGCGCCAGGGCCTCGATCCCCGTGATGGAAGGCAAAGCGGTGCTTTTCAAGGCGTTCGCCGGCGTCGACGCCTGGCCGGTACCGTTAGAAGGGGTCCTTGACGCGGGCGGGCATACAGACGTGGACAAGTTCACGGACGCCGTGCGGAAGATAGCCTGCATGTACGGCGGCATCAACCTCGAGGATGTAGCCGCCCCGGCGTGCTTTGAGCTGGAAGACCGGCTGGACGAGATGCTGGACATCCCCGTGTTCCACGACGACCAGTGGGGAACGGGTATTATAACGCTCGCGGCTTTTAAGAACTACTGCGTGGTTTCCGGAAAAAAAGCGAAGGACCTTTCAGTGGTCATAAACGGCGCCGGCGCCGCCGGCCTCCGAATAGCCGAGATGATCAAGACCGACGGCGTGAGAGACTGCGTCATATGCGATTCGAAAGGGGTGATGTACGAAGGCAGGGACAATCTCAACACGCGCAAGCTGGCGCATGCCGTAGACACCCCCAAGAGGACGCTTGCCGACGCCATGAAAGGCGCCGATGTCTTTATAGGCGTCTCCGTCGCCGATTGCGTCACCCCGGAGATGGTGGTTTCCATGGCCGACTTCCCTGCCATATTCGCGATGGCCAACCCGGTACCCGAGATACGCCCGGAGGCGGTGCAGGAATGCATGAAGGGCAGAAAATACGTAATGGCCACCGGGAGGTCCGATTACCCGAACCAGGTCAACAACGTTCTCGGGTTCCCGTTCATATTTCGCGGGGCGCTTGATGTCCGGGCCGGAAAGATCACGATGGGCATGAAGATAGCCGCCGCGGAAGCTCTCGCCGCCCTGGCACGCGACGGGAACGTCCCCGGGAAGGTCAAGAAGGCCTACGGCCACGATTTCGAATTCGGGCCGGACTACCTCATACCGACCCCGTTCGACCCGAGGATAATCGACTGGGAGGCGAAGGCCGTCGCGGAAACGGCCATCAAAGAAGGCGTGGCATCCGTCACCGAGCTCCCCGAACAATACCGCTGACAGGCCCGGGCTCTATCGCTTTGAGAAAAAGGCAGGTTAAGGTGGACAGCTTTTTTTACAATCTTGAGTCATTCCTCAAAGAGCGCATATCACGAAAAAGGTTCCTGAAAGTCTGCCTGGGCGGGTTCGTCCTTTTCCTTTCGAACAGCACCTTTCTGAAGGCCGCTTTCGCCAAAGCGGCCCCATCCAACGGCAGGCCGAAAAAGGACATAAAAGGGGACCACGACCTGGTGCTTGCCGGGGGCAAAGACCCGTACACGAACACGGTGAAAGCCGTGGAGAAGATGGGCGGGATGGGAAGATTCGTAAAGGAGGGCGACGTGGTGGTCGTAAAGCCGAACATGGCGTGGGACCGCACCCCGGCGCAGGCCGCCAACACCGACCCGCAGGTCGTGGCCGCGCTCGTCGATATGTGCTACGAAGCCGGGGCTAAAAGGGTGAACGTGTTCGATATTCCCTGCAACGAGGACAAGTTCTGCTATGAGCACAGCGGCATAGCGAAGGCCGCAAAAGAAAGCGGCGCCCACGTGTATTACGCGAACCACTGGAACGTGCTCAAAGCGCGTTTTTCATACAAGAGCCCCATGGAGAACTGGCCGATACTCAGGGATGCCGTGAAATGCGATACGTTCATAAACGTCCCCGTCCTTAAACACCACGGGCTTACGGGCCTGACGCTTTCGATGAAGAACCTGATGGGGGTTTGCAGCGGCACCAGGGGGCTGATACACATGGATATCGGAAGGAAACTGGTCGATCTTACCGATTTCATCAACCCCGACCTTACGGTCGTAGACGCGACGCGCGTGCTCGTGAAACACGGCCCGAGCGGGGGCAACCTTGAAGACGTCAAAGAGATTGACAAGGTCATAGTCGCGACGGATCCCACTCTCGCCGACGCTTTTGCCTGCACGCTTGTAAACCGCGACCCGATGACCGTTCCCTATATAAAGAACGCGGCCCAGCGCGGTTTCGGGAACACGGATATCTCGAAAGCCGACATCCTCAGGGTAAACACATGAGAAAACTGGTCATAGCGAGACGGGCTTCCCAGGCTTTTTTTCTTTGTCTTTTCATCTATATCCTGTGGTCGACGACGTATCCCCTGAAAGGGCTTTTTCCCACAAAGACGTTCTTCCACACGAACCCCCTCATCATGATATTCACCTCGGTGAGCGAACGCCTGCTGCTTGCGGGGCTTATCTTCGCCCTTGTGATGCTGGTCCTGACGCTTGTCGTGGGAAGGTTCTATTGCGGATGGATCTGCCCCCTGGGGACGATGATCGACTGGACGGGCGCGCTCAGGAAGAAGAAACCGCACCCCGGCGACCGGGTGAACCGCTGGATCAGGAAGGGGAAGTTCCTGACACTTGCCGTTATAGCCGGTTTTTCGCTGGCCGGCATACAGGCCGCGTGGATACTCGACCCGATGGTGATAACGGCCCGGTTCGTGTCACTCTTCCTGATCCCCACGATTACACTGCTTCTTAACAAGGTTTTCGTGATACTGATAAGGGACCTGGGGTTTTACGGCCGCGTCCAGGACGTCTATCACGGGCTGAGATCGTCGCTCCTGGGCATAGAGCCGCATTATTTCTCAAGTTCACCGGTAATATTCCTGTTCTTCCTGCTTGTGATCTCGTCGGCGCTTTTTATCTCCAGGCTCTGGTGCCGGGCCGTTTGTCCGCTGGGCGGCCTTTACGCGGTCGTATCCAGATTTTCTTTTATGAGCAGGGTGGTCGGCGACTGTGTCGGATGCCACACGTGCGTTCCGCTTTGCCGGACAGGCGCGATAATGGACGGCCGAAGTTACGCGAAGGGGGAATGCATACTATGCATGGACTGCGTCTACGCCTGTCCTCCCGGTGTCACGAAGTTCGCACTCCCGGCGGTCGGCAGGCGTGCCGATAAAGGCACTTTATCCCGTGCCGAAAAGGAAAACGGCGTCTCCAGGAAAAACTTCATATTTCTCATGCTGGGCTCATTTCTCGCGATGGGTTTCAACTGGCCCGAACGCGATCGGGCCACCGGTGCTGTCATAAGGCCGCCCGGGTCCCTGAAGGAAGATGAGTTCCTGTCACGGTGCATACGATGCGGCAACTGCATGAAAGTATGCCCCACGAACGGGCTCCAGCCGACAGTGCTCCAGACAGGGTTGGAGGGGATCTGGACGCCGCACCTCGTGCCGGAGATAGGGTACTGCGAATATAAATGCACCCTTTGCGGCGAGGTCTGCCCGACCGGAGCTATCCCGCAGATCGATCTCTGGAAAAAGAAAAGGACAAAACTGGGCACCGCCAAAGTGGACCGGTCTCTCTGTGTCGCCTGGTCGAAGAACTGGCACTGCGTGGTATGCGAGGAGCACTGCCCCGTGTACGATAAAGCTATAAGGGTGAAAGAAGAACTCGTGGACGGGGTTATCATCAAGAAGCCCTATGTCCTGCCGGACCTCTGCGTGGGGTGCGGCATATGCCAGGCCAAATGCCCGGTACGCCCGGTAAGGGCCATCAAGGTCAGCCCCGAGGGGGCCGACAGGACTTAAAGAGCCATACATGCTCACGTACAGGATAAAGCTCAGCAAATTCCTTTCATATGTCCTGAGGCACGCGCCGGAAAGGTTCGGCCTTGAGCTTGACAGGTACGGGTTCGGTCCGCTTGAGGATGTGCTCCATATACTGAAAAAGAGGTTCAGGAATTTCAAAAAAGAGGATCTTTTTGACCTCGTACGGGACGACCAGAAGGGACGTTTCCAGATCGTCCACGGCAGGATAAGGGCCGTGTACGGCCATTCCATAACGGTCATACCGAGATCCGGGAACGTAACGCCGCCGGAGACGCTTTACCACGGGACTTCCGCGGCAAGCGCCGATAGGATACTGAGAGACGGTCTTATGCCCATGGGGAGGCAGTTCGTGCATCTCAGCGTCAGCGACGAGGACGCTCGCATGGTCGGCAAAAGGCACGACGAAAGCCCGGTTATACTGGAGATCACGGCCGGGGAAGCCTCTCTCGGCGGTGTGGAGTTCTGGAAAGAAGGCAAACTTTTTCTTGCAAAACGTATCCCCGCGGAATATATTAGAAAAAGACCCTGAACAAGGAAGGCGGTGCGCATGTTGTCCAAAAAGTTCCTCGAGGATATACTTTGTAAATATCCCGAGCTTATCGATCCCGGTTGTACGGTCAGGGACAGAGGCGTGAACCTGTACGGCCAGGAAGTGGACATCCTTCTCGAGGACAGGGCGGGAAAAAGGACAGCCGTCCAGGTCAAGGCCAGCCCCATAGAGAAAGAGCACGTAGGCGAGATAGTCTCTTACCAGAACGCCATACTCGCGGGCGAGGCCCCTGACGTCAGCGTCATGATGGTATCCGACAAGGTGCCTCCGCATCTCCAGACGGCGTTCGAACACAACGGGGTGGCGTGGAAAGAGATAACTCGCTTTCAGATAAAAGAACATCTTTCCAAACGTAACGACCGGGAAATGCTCGGGCTTTTGGATTAAAGTCTATTCACAAAAAAAGGGGAGGGAACAATGGAGGAGAAAGAAATAGGCGTCATAACGCATTATTTCGGCCATATCAGTGTCGGCATAATCGAACTCACCGACACCCTTAAGGTGGGCGACAAGGTCCACATAAAGGGCCATTCCGAGGATTTCACGGAGACAGTGGGTACGATGCAGATCGAGCACGAGGACGTGGCCGAAGCGAAAGCCGGGGACCTCGTGGGCATCAACGTCACCCAGAAAGTGCATCCGCACGACAAAGTGTACAAAGTGACCGAATGACCGGAGAAAGGGCCTACTTTATCAGCTGATGAGCTTCCAGATATTCTACCTGCAGATACTCTGTTTCGGGGTGCTTCTTCTTGCCGCCAGCATAGGAGGGAGGATAGCCCGCCGCTTGCGTGCAGGCGAGGTGGTGGGGCAGGTCCTCGGGGGCCTGGTCGTCGGCCCCGTGCTCCTTTTCTTTCTGGAACATAAGATGCCGGGGTACAGGCAAGCCATACAATCCCTGCATTTTTTTACTTTTGTTTTCCTGAGCATAATCGTATTCGGTATCGGGGACGAGCTCAGTTCCGGAAAGATAAAGAGCGTCGGCAGGGATGTACTTATCATCTGCATCGTGCAGGCAGCGGCCACCTGGGTGCTGGTCAGCGCGACTTTCCTGCTTTTGGGATTCGAGCCGATAATCGCGCTTATCATCGGCAGTATAGGCATCGCCACGGCGCCCGCGGCGACCTTTGTCATAATGAACAAGCTCGATATCACCGGCAAGATGCGTAATATGCTCGGCGGCATCGTCGTTCTAGACGACGTCATAGAGGTCATCGTTTTTTCGATCATGTTCCAGGCGGCGTACCTCCTTCACAGGCACAGCGGAGTGTCCCTCCCGGACCTTGTCTATCCGATGGCAAAGGAATTCGGTTTCGCGATCCTTCTCGGCCTGGCGATATTTCTGGTCATCCGCATCACCCTGACGCGCAGGTGGCTTATGCCGAAGGGGGACAGGGCGCGCAGGGGAGTGGTCCTCGGGCCGGAGTTCCTGTCGCGCCTCATAACCGAGATGCCGGGACCTTCGGTCGAGGTGTTCGTAGTCGTCTGGGGCCTCGTGTCGATCGGCGTGGGGCTCGCCCTGCACTGGCATCTCCCGTTCCTGATCACGGCCGTAAGCGCGGGGCTCTTCGTTTCGAATTTCTACGGGCGGCATGTCTTCGAGTCCCTCAGGATCGAGAACGCCACCTCGATGTACACGCTGCTTTTTTTCGCCCTTATCGGAGCCAACGCCAACATCGAGGCGTTCCATCCGGAAAACTTGATTTTCATAGTCGTGTATATCGCCTCAAGATCGATAGGAAAGATAGGAGGGACCTGGCTGGGCTGTAAAATGACGGGCCAGGACCGGCGGCTCACCCATTGCCTGCCGAAGCTTATGCTCCCCCAGGCCGGGGTCGCGGTCGTGGAGGCGTTCTTCGTGGCGGTGGTCCTCGGCGCGCGTGGGGAGGCGATACTCGGCATCATACTCCCGGGCCTGATAGTGTTCGAGCTGGTCGGCGTACTCGTTTCCGAGAGGGCGCTCATCAGGTGGCGGTCATGGGTGACGGGCGGGGGGGATCTGATCGGCGAGGAAGAGATCATCCGGGACAAGATGCAGAAAGAGCGCCTGGACATATACGAGCTTATCCGTCCCGAATGTCTCAGGGTCCCGCTGGAAGTCAATTCCAAAGGCGAGGCCATCTGGGAGCTGATAAGGACCATACAGTCCGCAGGGTTCATCCAGAACGGGGGAGAAGTCCTCCAGATCATCCTCCAGAGGGAACGGCAGGGCGGGATAACGCTCGGCGAGGGAACGGCGATCCTGCACGGCAGGATACCCGATCTTAAGGAACCGGCGATAGCTATCGGGGTCCTCCCGCGGGACCACAGCGTCGATTTCGGCGGCACGGGGGATATACCGATAGATATCGTGTATATGGTCCTTTCGCCGCTTGAGAGGCCCGAACTTCACCTGCAGGTGCTCGCCGCGATCGCGCGCTTTTTGTCGGACTCCGACATGAGGACGCGCCTCAGGTACGCGAACAACGAGCTCGAGGCGATGGAGATAATGAAGGAACACCATGAAGGTCAGGCATAGTACGACATGAACATACGCAAGGTCGATAAGATACTGATACTCATAGTCCTGCTCGGTTTTGTTTCCATCATATTGGCGAACAGCACGTATCAGGGGCCCCTGGTAACGAACACCAGCCATGTTCTGGATGTCGTAGTGACGTTCCTCTTTATTTCGCTGTATTTTGCGGAACTTTTCAGGGCAAAACAAAAACTGCAGTACCTGAGAAGTAATATCTTCGAAACACTCTTCGTGCTGGCTTTCATAGGAGTACTAATATACGCCAAGTACCGTTATTTTTACGTGAACCCTTACGCGGGGCACAATTTCCCCACCAAGATAATACTCATTTTGAGTGTTTTTAACATCGTAAGGGTCCTGGCCAGGATAAAGAAGCTCAACTCCTACATCCAGACGCTCCTTACCCATCCGGCGCAGACCATCATGTACAGCTTCGTGCTCGTAATACTCGTCGGGACCATACTTCTGATGATGCCTTATTCGACAAGCGACCACTCCCGGATGGGCTTTATAAATGCTTTATTCACAGCTACTTCCGCGACTTGTGTCACGGGCCTAATAGTTGTGGACACCGCAACGAAATTCTCGCTCCTTGGGAAGCTCGTCATAATGACCCTCATACAGGTAGGGGCGCTCGGCATAATGATACTGGGTTTTTTCGTAGCGTTCCTCATAGGCAAGAAAATATCGTACGAGGAGCGGCAGGCGATGGCCTACATGCTCGAGCTCGAGAAAAAGGACGCCCGAAAACTTGCCTGGGGCATCAAGAACATCATCCTCGTAACGTTCATTTTCGAGATCACAGGCGCGCTGCTGATGTTCTTCTCGTTCCATCATGTACTCGGTTTCAACCTCAAAAACGCGTTCTATTCCATTTTCCACGCCGTGTCCGCTTTCTGTAACGCGGGTTTCGCTTTGTTCTCGGACAACCTCGCACAGTTCGGGTCATCCGTATCGATGAACTTTATAATAGCCGTTCTTATAATAGCGGGGGGGTTGAGCTTTGTCGTGATACTGAACTCGTTCGGTAACGTAAAGACCTCGTTCGAAAGAAAGTTCCTCAACAGGAACATCCCGCGGCAAAAACTAAAGCTGAACACGCAGATAGTCCTTACCGCGACCGTTATTCTGATCGTAACGGGGACCTTTATCATATACTGGATAGAGCACAAGCCTAACTTGCTGCAATACGGCCTGAAGACGCAATACCTCATGTCGTTCTTCCAGTCGGTCACCCTGAGGACCGCCGGTTTTAATACCATGGACATCTCTAAACTGTGCCCCGCGACCTATTTCATCATGATGCTTTTCATGTTCATCGGGGGCGCGTCCGGCTCCACGGCCGGCGGCATCAAGGTCAACACCCTCGGCGTGGCCTGGGCGTATATACGTTCCGTGTTCACCGGCAGGGAGGACGTGGTCCTGTTCAAACACTCGATATCAAAAGATCTTGTCAACCAGGCGTTCCTGGTAATATTATTGTCTTTGACGATCGTTTTCAGCGGGACGATGCTTCTTGTGCTGTTCGAGAACAAAAGATTTCTGCAAGTGGCGTTCGAGGCGTTCTCCGCTTTCGGGACCGTAGGCCTTTCGACAGGCATCACGCCGACACTGACGGGCGCGGGCAAACTGACCATAACGCTCCTCATGTTCATAGGAAGGCTGGGCCCGATGACCATAGTGGCCGCCGTGGCGCGGAAGGGCGAAAAATACGACATAAAATATCCCGAGAGCCAGGTAAGCATCGGATAATCAAGTCGCAAGTCGCAAGTTACAAGTCAAAGGAGAGAAAAATGGAAAAAGGAAAAGAAAAACTTTTCGCCGTGTTCGGCCTCGGGAAGTTCGGGTATGAGGTTTGCAGAGTGCTGGCCGATAGCGGCGCCAAGGTGATCGCCGTGGACAGGGAACAGAAGCGCGTAAACAAGGTAAGGGACATGGTAACGGAAGCGATCCTCATCGAGACCAACGACGAGGAGACGTTCCTCAACGCCAACCTGCAGGACGTGGATGTCGGTATAGTCGCCCTCGGTTCCAATATCCAGGGGAGCATCCTGACGACGACGCTCCTGAAGAACATAGGCGTCCCTTATATCATAGCGAGAGCGATGTCCGACGTGCACGCCCAGGTCCTGAAACAGACCGGCGCCACCGAGGTCCTGAACCTTGAGATAGAGGAAGGCAAGAGGCTGGCCAGGCGCATCCTCGCGCCCGATCTCATGGACATCATACCCGTTTCCGCGGACCAGTCCGTGGTGGAGATGCGCGTTCCCAGGGAATTCGTCGGCAGGTCCCTCATAGACCTCAAACTCAGACAGAAGTACCAGGTCAACATCGTATCGATAAAAAGGATAAAAACGACCATAGACGATATAGGCAACCCGGAAAGGGAAGAAACGGTCATAACGCCCGGGGCGGAGGACGTGCTGGAAGTGAACGATATTCTTGTGATGCTGGGCGCCGAGAAAGACATCGACAAGATCAAGGAGCTCTCAAGATGATCATCATAAAAAAGACAAGTCTTTACATCGTTACGGCCCTGGTGCTCCTGTTGCTGGTAGCCGGCGAGCTGAGGTTCTTCCTGGCCATCCAAAGCATCGAGACCCATACGAACCTTGACTTCAAATACGAGGTCGAAAGCTTCATATTCGCGTCGATCGTCCTGACGCTCGTGGTCGTCCTCTTTCTGGTGTATTTCATCAGGAAAAGCGAGAACATCCTCAAGCGGCTGGATAAGATGATCGAGCTTTCCGAATACGGCAAGCACGACATAAGCGCTCATCTCAAGAAGATAGGCAAACTGGGCAACAAGGTGGAGTACCTCTTGTACCACTACAAGCGGCTGAACGAGATGAAATCGCTCAAGATAAGTTCCCTGTCCGGCATGACCGGTTTTTTAGTGGCGAGGTGCGAGGCGCCGCTTTTTGTGCTGGACCGCAGCGGGATCGTTCAGAATTGCAGCGACGGCCTCTCGTCCGAGTTAAAGACCGAAAAAAAAGTTATAATAGGCAGCAGACTTAGCGTTCTTTTCAAAGATACCGACCCCGAGGAGCTTTTCTTTGACCTTGAAAAATCGCGCGTGCCCGTTACGAAAGAGTCCATGGGCAGGACGATAGTTTATTACCCGATAATGAACTCCGAGAACGAAGTCGCCAACGTCATAGGGGTGATCGAGAAATGAAGCCGCTGACGCTGTTCGTGATCCTGCTCTTTTGCGCAGGATGGGCCTTTTCGGACACCGAAGACCTGAAAGTACAGGTGTTCGAGATCGAGAACAGGAACGTCGGGACCATGTACCCGGTGGTGGAGCACCTTAAAAGCAGCGAGGGAAAGATAAGCATGGACCAGGGGGCGAACCGCCTGATAGTGATCGACTACCCCCAGAACATCAGCAAAATGGCCGAGGTGATAGGCCTTCTCGATATACCTGCGAAACAGGTCGAAATAAGGGTGGTCATAGTGGAGCTTACGGATGCTTTCCTGGGCAGGCACGGCATTATCCCGGGCAAGTCCGTCATAGCCCCCGACAAATTCGATGCGATGATCTACCTTATTTCTAACAGTAAAGAAACGCAGGTCCGCTCAAGCATGACGGTCCTGGCCACGAGCGGCGAGCCCGCCCGCATACAACTGTCCCGCGAGGAGGAAGTAAAAGGCGTCGTGGCAAGCAGGAACGGACGGACCGTGGTGGTCCAGCCGTCCGCCAGGTCAGCCGGGGATTTCCTGGAAGTCCTGCCGATAGTGAACGCTGACGGTACGATCGATATGTCATTGAGGCCGGTGATGAGCGAATTCCAGGACAGCCGGACGGTATATGAAAGATCGGTCGTAACGAAAGCCAGGATAATGGACGGGGACACCATCGTGATAGGAGACATGTACACTCAAGGAAGCGAAGCCTCTCAGGAAAGCCTGCCGCATGCCGGAATAGCACTGCCTGAAAGATACCAAAAAGACGGGAAAAGGGTAGTGATGTTCCTCACGGCCAGGATCACAGACCGAAGCCCCTCGAAAAATTAACCAAAAATTTCCTGGTTCATAACCTGTGCTTAATCTTAATATTATATACTTAAAGTGTAGGAGTACAGGCATAACCGGGAGGATAGAGATGAACGGCTGGTTTTATGACAGGAAAGGGAAACCCTGTGTATTTCTCTATGAAGACCGGTTCATCAGCCGGGACGGTCATGATATCGGGTGGCTGGTGAACAACAGGGATATCTATTCCCGGACCGGCGAGCACATAGGGTGGTTCGAGGCCGACGTCATTTTCGACGCCTGCAACCGCGTCCTGGCCTTCCAGCAGGGGGCGATAGTGAGCCTCCCGTTCGTTCCGTACACCGTTTCCATGCCGGAAAGCCCTTGCATACCGTCAAGGCCGGATCAACCGGAGTTCCACGCGGCGCCGATAAAGCCCGAATACTGCAGCGGCTGGTCGCATCTCGACGCCGAGGAATTATTCCTCAAAGAACACGGCCACGTCACGGCGCACTGATCCTGAGGCGCCAATTTATCCTTTTCATGAGCCCTTAGAATGGCGTATAATACCTTAACAAAATCGAAAGGAGCTGCCATGGCGGAAGGCGATCTGCTCAGGAGCATGACCGATGAGAAAAGGGAAGCGGTGCGGAAGCTGGCCGAAGAAAGAACGGGACACACGCTGCTCGCCAAGAAGGTAGACGAGATAGGCCTTTACACCCGCACCCGGAGCTACAAGTTCTGCACGATCGAGGTAGGTAAATATCTCGATGAACGCATCGCCGGCAGCCCCGGGGAAGAGGTCGGGGCCATTTTCGAGAGCGACGCTGACCTTCACGTAGTATGCACTGCCAACCACGGGATCGAAAAAGGAGACCCCTTTATCTTCAGGGACCAGGAAATATACGAAATAGTAGAGGAGATATGATGGTATCCATAATATCCTTGCCCGCAAAGATCATAAAGCTGCTTGAATCGAACGTATCGGAAGGGGAGATCGCCGCCGGAGTGTGCCTGGGGATGTACATCGGGTTCATACCGCTCAACGGGCCGATGGTGGTCCTCTTGATCCTCTTTTTCCTGTTCTTCAAGCTCAACCGGCTCTCGACCCTGCTCACACTGCCCGTCTTTAAGCTTTTCTACGTACTCGGGGTGAGCGCTCTCGCGGACGCCGTGGGAGGGTTCATCCTCATCGACTTCCGGTTCCTGACGGGCTTCTGGAGATGGGTCACGCATCTTCCGGTCGTAGCATATCTTGACCTGAACAACACGCTCGTGATCGGGGGGCTCGCCGTATCCACGGCACTCTGTTACCCGGTCTATCTGGGCGCTAAAAAAGTGACCGTCAAGATACGGGAAAAATACGGCGAAAAGATAAAGAACATGAAGTTCGTCAAATTCGTGAAAAAGATACCTATCGTGCACAAGCTCACGCTCGTGATCGGACGTCTTAGGGGGGAACAATGATGATGAAAAGGTTCAATATACAGGGAATTATAATCCTGGTCGTCGTGCTGGCCGTGATCCAGGTCGGGGTAGGCCTCTTCGTGAGCCCTTTTCTGGGCAAATTCGTCATCGAGAAGATAAACGACGCGAGTAATGCCAGGATCTCGATCGACAAGGTACACGTCTGGCCGGTGACGCTTTCCGTGTCCCTCAAGGGACTGGCGGTCTTCAATCCCGATAGCGACAACGAGCGTATCGTGAACATAGGAAGCGCCTCCGTGCGCCTAAGCCCGGTCGCCATGCTCTCCAAGCGCCTGGTCCTCTCCAGCGTCACTCTAAACGATGTCGACATCACCCTGGAGGGCGAGCCGGACGGCAGTTTTAACATACAGAAACTGGGCCAGCCGAAAGAGGAAGAAAAAAAGCCCTTCCGGGTCTCCGGCGTGCTTGACCGCTTCAAGAAGAAAAAAGACTGGTACGGAAGGGTCTATGACATGCTGAAGAAACGTTCTTCCAAGGAAGCCGTTGAGGAACAAAAATCGTCCCGGCAGGCCGCCGGGAAGGTGACCCGTGAAGTGACCGAACTACCGAGGGGCAGAAGGGTCACCTTCACGACCGTCAGGGACGACTACCTGTTCGCTATTACGAAGATGAAGGTCAATAACGGCCGCATCAGGATGATCGCGGATGACGGAGAGACCGCCGACGTGGACCGGGCGAACATAGTCATGAGCGGCCTGGCCGTAGACCCCAAAAAGGGCACGCGTTTCGATAAGCTCTTCCTGAACGGCATCCTGAAAAAGAAAGAAAAAGAAGCCGGGAACTTCGATATTTCCTACCGGCAGGCGTTCAAAAAGAACGACCTCGTAACCGATATCGACGTGAAAGCCAGGGGTATAGACCTCGCTGCGATCGGTTTCATATACGATGACTCGCTTCCGGTAATTGTCAAAAGCGGCAGGCTCGACATCCAGTCGAAGACGCGGATGCTGAACGACGGACTCGATTCGCACAATTACCTGGTCCTGAAAGACCCTAAGCTCGAACCCAAAAGCGGCCGGCAGGCGGTCGGCCTGGTCCCCATGCCGATGATCTGCCAGGCGCTTAACTCCATAAATCCCGTCAAACTTAAGTTCGATATAACGGGCACTGTGGAGAACCCGCAATTCTCGGGATTCCAGGACGTGCTCCTCGAGCTGGTCAAACCGGCCATGAAGGACCTGGAAGAGCAGGGGATAAAAGCCGGCGTGGACTTCCTGAAGAAAAAAGCGGGTATTGGCGGGACCGAAAGCGGCGCTCAGAATGAGGAAGACGCCGCGGAGAAGACGCTCGATTCGATAAAATCCCTCTTCAGCGGCCAGGAAAAGAAATGAACTTGTTGAGCGGCATAGGCATGCTACTTGGCGGGGCATGGGCCTCCGGCGTAAATCTTTACCTCACGGTCGCCGGGCTCGGCATAGCCGGCAGGCTGGGATGGATAGAGCTTCCCGCGGGGCTCGAGGTTCTCTCTAACCAGCTGGTCATAGCCGTCGCCGCACTTCTTTTCCTAATAGAATTCTTCGCCGACAAGATACCGTACGTGGATTCCGCCTGGGATTCCGTGCATACGTTCATACGTCCGGCCGGCGCGGCGGTCCTGGCTTTCATGGCGACGGCCGGCATGGAGAGCGCCCCCGTTCAGTTCACGGCAGCGCTTCTTTGTGGTGTTGTCTCGCTCGATGCCCACCTTACAAAGGCTACGACCCGGGTAGCGATAAACACGTCCCCGGAGCCCTTTACCAACTCGGCCGCCAGTGTTTCCGAGGACGCGCTCGTGATCGTGGCCCTGTGGCTCATAATGAAACACCCCGTGATAGCCGGGATACTCGTAATATCGTTCATAGTGTTTTCCGTCTGGTTCCTGAGGGTCATGTTCAGGTTTCTCAATAAAGCCGTGCGGGGCCTCAGGGGAAAAAGCGGCAGCGAAGAAAGCGGTTAGACCATGGCATACTATATCAAGACCATAGGCATAAGACGGCAGAAGAACAGCATCTTTGAAGGCAGATTCCCCAGGATGCTGCTTTCCCAGATGTGTTTCAAGACCGGTAAGGGCGCTCCGAGACGCCTTAAAAAGGGAGACAGGCTTGTACTTTACTGCGTGATAGGGGGAGCCAAAGAATTCCCAAAGGGCGGCTTTATCGGCACCCAGAGGGTCCTTGGCAAACTCCGGAAGAACGAAGACCTGTTTGAAAAAGAGTGGCGCAATGCCGTCGCCATACAGCCGGAGATATACTCGTTCCGGGACCTGGTAACACTGCAAAAGGTCAGGGGGTGGAAGGCCAAATCAAGGAAGCTTGATACGGCCTTGCGGGGTAATTTGCAGGCGATAGGCGGCCTCTGGGAGATCGACAGAGCCGATTACAGGCAGTTCCTGAGCGCATTTAAAGCGCACAGCCAGACCCCTCATGCACACTATTTTATTATTTAACCAAAAATTAATATTATTTTAACTTTTTTCTAACATAACCCAGATAAACTTCAGTGGTATAGGGAGCACTCCGGAACATAAAACGATATGCTGAAAAAGATCTGCACAGTCCTATTGGTGATAGGATGCCTGTTCCCGGCAGCCGCATTTGCTCAGGAATCCGACCACATTCCCGCTTCAATAAAGACCTCACAGGAACTTGTCGACTGGCTTTCCGAGGAATGTTCTTTCGAGTTCGGCCTGAACGACCGGTGGCAAAGCTCGTCGGAGACCATCAGATCGGGTAAGGGCGACTGCGAGGATTTCGCGACCGTAGTCTCGGAATTCATGACCGGACGGGGAATAGACAATGACGTCCTTATCATCAAGTTCAAAGGCATGAATATCTCACATGCCGTATGCGTCTGGAGGACGGAAAAAGGCACATACAATTTCACGTCCAACTCCAAGCTTTTCCGCACCGGTGCACGCGACATGCTCGACGCCATCGGAAAATATTACCCCGACTGGATCATGCTCACCTTCACCGGCCGCTCCGGCGCCCCCGGCAAGGTCATCGCCCGCAAATAGGGTCGTCTTTACCCTTCACAACCCCTGGTTTATTACGTATACTATTCAATACATAAGGGTTCTTTTGTCCCGGCTCTAAAAGATAAAAGGGGGCAGTTATGTTCAGGAAGAAGGATGAACGGGAAAAAGAGGTCAGAGAGAACATGCGAGGTGGCGCGGGAGCCGTAACCATCAGGCACTTCTTCAAAAAGGACGAGATGAACGCTCCGTGCCGCCTGTGCGCCGAGCTTTGCATCCCTCCCGGCGCGGGTATCGGTGTCCACGAGCACCAGAACGAGGACGAGATATTCATCATTCAGAAGGGCATAGGCATCGTTACAAGCGACGGCCGCGAGATCCCGGTCGCGGAAGGTGACTCCATCCTCACGGGTAAAGGAGCTTCTCATTCCGTCAGGAACGTCGGCATGGACGATCTGCTCATTACAGCGGTAATAATCCCATACTGAAAGAACATGGCCGAGGTATTTCCACAAGAGACGCTTCTTGCGCAAAAAACGCTGTTCAGCAGCGGGGCCGTCCTGCGACTGGCCGACGAGGCGCTCGAGTTCGGGGCCAGAGGCCTCATTGTCCACGGCAGCTCGTTCGAGAAGAGCGGCAAAAAGGAACGGCTGCTTTCGACGTTCGCCGCCGGGGCAGGAACGTTTTGCAGAAGGCCGGGCGAACCCACCATTGACGACATAACACATGTCATAGAAAAAGCGAAAGAAATGGATGCCTGCTGGATCGCGGGCATCGGCGGGGGAAGCGCTCTTGACCTCGCGAAGGCGGCGGCAGGCCTCTATAACGCGAAAGAAAACCCCGCCTTTTACCAGGAGGGCGGGCGCCTCGAGAAAAAAGGCATCCCTTTCATCGCCGTGCCGACCACCGCGGGGACGGGGTCCGAGGCCACGCCGAATTCCGTCATAACGAACAAGGCAAAAAAAGCCAAGCTCTCGATCAGGGACAAGAGCTTCATGGCGCGGAAGGTCATACTCGACCCGGAACTTTTAAGGGGAATGCCGTCCACGGTGATGAGCTACGCCGCGATGGACGCCATGGTACAGGCGTACGAGTCCTTCATATCTAAAAATTCCACGTGGTTCAGCGAGACGTTCGCGTTGAAGGCCCTGCAGCTCATCGACACTAATATCCTTCCCGCGTATGAAACAGCAGGGGGATCCGGCCTTCCGGACCTCCTTTTAGGAAGCCACCTCGCCGGGATAGCCCTCGCGTCGGCGAGGCTGGGGGTGATACACGGTATCGCTCACCCCCTGGGGGCGCTGTACGGCCTTCCTCACGGGCTGATATGTTCGGCATGTTTCCCGCCCTCGATAAAGCTCAACAAAGAGGCCATGGGAAAGAAATACGGCATAATAAGCGGCGCTATCGGGGCGGACCTTGCCGAAAGGGTGGAAGAACTGCTCGGGAGGATGAACATAACGTCTCCGTTCAAGGGCAAAGAACTGATAGATAAGGAAAAGACGATCGAGGCGGTCCTCACGTCGGGTTCGACGGCCGCGAACCCGAAAAAAATAGATCGGGAGGACGCGGAATTCATCCTGGGAGAGCTTTTCTGATGCGCGGGAAAAAATGGACCATAACCGGGTGGGCCCTGTACGATTTCGCGAACACCATCTTCTCGATGAACATCATATCCCTTTACTTCGTTCTCTGGGTGACCATCGATAAAGCGGGTGAAGATATCCTGTACAGCATCGCGCTTTCCGGGTCATTGTTCGTCGCGGCCGTCATGGAACCGCTCCTCGGGACCATTTCGGATATCTACAAAAAGAGGATGCCTTTTCTTATTTTCTTCACGTGCCTCGCGTGTTTGCTGACGATCGTTCTCGGAGGCGTAAAAGGGGTCCTTATCGGCCTTTTCGTCTTTGCGCTTGCGAATATCGCTTTCCAGACCGCGGCGGTCTTTTACAACGCTCTACTCGCCTTTATCTGCGACCGGAAGGAGATCGGCAGGGTGTCCGGCCTGGGCGTCGGGCTCGGATACGTCGGGGCTATTACGGGGCTTCTGGCGACCAAGCCCTTTGCCCTGAAATACGGGTACCAGGCGGCGTTCATTCCTACCGCGGTGCTTTTTTTCATTTTCTCGTTGCCGTGTTTCATACTCGTGAAAGAGACTCCCCCCGTGAACAAGCTCCGGCCCGAAATGAGCATGGGGAAGGTGTACAGGAGGATAAAAGGGACCTTCGTGGATTCCGAAAGATATCCGGGGCTCAGACGCTTCCTCCTTGGGGCGTTCATATTCCTGAACGCCGTCAACACGGCGATCGTGTTCATGTCGGTATACGTGAAAAAAGTGGGAGATTTTCCCGACAGCGAGCTCATACCGCTTTATATCGTATCGACGGTGATGGCGATAGCAGGGGCCCTTGTCTCCGGGATAGCGGCGGATAAACTTGGAGCGAAAAGGGCCGTTATCGCTTCTCTGGTGTTCTGGATGTTCGCGATCATCGCCGGTTCTTCCGCGTTCACCAGACCGATGTTCTGGACAGCCGGCCCGCTGATGGGGATCGCCCTCGGGTCGATATGGACCACCTCAAGGGCCTGGGTCGTCAAACTCTGCCCCGAAGAGAAAATAGGCGAGGTTTTCGGCCTGCTCGGGACGGTCGGCAAATCAGCCGCCATAGTCGGTCCCCTGGTGTGGGGGCTTTCTATCCTCGTTTTCGGTTTTATGGGCGTGGCTAAATACAGGATGGCAATGCTCATACAGGGTTTTTTCATCCTTTTGGGCTGGCTGGTAATAAGAGGCGTGCCGGAAGATAAGGCCGCCGCGGAGTGACGAATGACGAATAACCTGTGGAAAAGACTGGAAGGAACGGCGGCGGAGTACCGCGGTAAAACGGCCATCCGTTATTTAAAGGACGGGTCCTGGACAGGCATCACATACGACGGATTGCGGGACCGTATAAGGTCCCTTTCGCCCTTCCTGCTCGGGGAAGGGATAAAAAAAGGTGACAGGGTAGGCATCCTGATGGAGAACCGGCCGGAATGGCCGGTGGTGTTCTTTTCCGTCCTTTCTGTCGGGGGGGTCGTGATACCTCTTAACACCGATTCCCCGGCCGAGGAGATCGGCAACATCCTGAGCGATTCCGGAACAGTGATGCTGTTCACCGGCAGGGTTCTTTCCGCCCCGGCCGGCGAGATCCTGTCGCGAAGCCCGTCCGTAAAAAAGGTCATCTCTGTCGATTCTCCGGAATTCGCCGAAGCCGCGGCAAGGCCCGGTGGCGCGGCGGAAGAAGAGACGGCCGCCGGGGATCTGGCCTGCATTTTGTACACTTCGGGGACCACGCAGGCACCCAAAGGGGTGATGCTCACTCACGGCAACCTTCTTTCCAATTGCCGGTCGCTTTTCAAACTGGGCATCGTCACCCCGGAAGACAGCATTATTTCGATCCTGCCGCTGTTCCACACGTATCCCCTGACCAGCACCGTTCTCCTCCCGCTGTTGTACGGGGGCACTATAATCTACCCCGGCACCATGCGCGGCGAAGAGGTCCTCGCGGCGATGAGAGAGACGCGTCCGACCGTATTCGTGGCCGTTCCCCAGATCTACCATTCGTTTCACCGGAAGATCACGGAGGCCCTTAAGAAGGTGCCGTTCCCTCTGAACCTGTTCCTCGGCATGTCGACGGCGCTCCTTCACAAGCTCAGGAAGGCGACGGGCATCAACCTGTCACGGTACCTGCTTTATGGCGTCCACAAAAAGTTCGGAAGAGCCATGCGCCTGTTCATAAGCGGCGGGGCAAAACTTGACGAGGACGTCGGTCGGGATCTTTTCAGGCTGGGTTTTACGATACTCGAGGGGTACGGCCTTACGGAGACTTCGCCGGTCCTCACGTTCAACCCGCAGGAAAGGCCAAAAACAGGTTCGGTCGGCCTTCCGGTGCCTGATGTGGAGATCAAGATCGATAACATGAACGAGGAGGGTGTCGGGGAAGTACTGGCCCGCGGGCCGAACGTAATGAAAGGGTACCATAACAGGCCCGGACAGACGGCAAGCGTCCTGAAAGACGGTTGGTTCCATACCGGCGATCTCGGGTACCTGGACGAGGACGGTTATCTTTTCCTGACAGGTAGGGCCAAGGACGTCATCGTGCTGAGCTCCGGGGTCAACGTGTATCCTGAAGAGGTAGAGGAAGCTTACATGGCCCAGGCCCCGGTCAGCAAGATGTGCGTTTTCGACCTCCCCCAGAAAAAAGGCAAGGTCGCCGGCCTCGCGCTATGGGCCGTGGTGGTCCCGGACCTCGGGTTCTTCAGAAAATACGGCGAGGTGAACCTCCGCGCGGTGATAAAAGAGAGGTTCGATAACGTCTCCCGGGCGCTTCCGCCGTACAAACGTCTCATGGGTTTCACGATAACGCTCGACGAATTGCCGCATACACCCCTCGGGAAGATAAAAAGATACGCCGTAAAAGAGATCTACACGCAGGCGGCGCTGCAGGAAACACCGGAAGCGAAGGCGGGACCTTCACCGGAAGACCTCGAAATGATGTCAACGGAGACGGGAAAGAGGATCATCCGCTATCTGGAGGACCAGACCCGCGTGGAAGGAAGGATCATGCCGGCGGACCTCCTGGAGCTTGACCTGGGGATAGATTCGCTGGGAAGGATAGAGCTCGCGGCGGGGCTTGAGCAGGTATTCGGCATAAAGATAGAGGACGAGATAATAGGAAGATCTTTCACGGTAAGAGACCTGATCACGGGCATCGAACCCCTGCTCCGGGAAAAAGAAAGCCGTCCGGTCCTCGCCGGGAGAGAAGCGGTCGTCCCCGAAAGCTGGAAAAGAACCCTTGATATCCCGCCTGAAAAAGAGAACCTGGACAAGATCGACCTTGACCCCGGGCCGATATCCTGGTTCGGCGGGTTCATGTTCATTTGCCTTAATAAAGTTTTTTTCAGGATATTCAACAGTTTGAGCGCCGAGGGACAGGGTAACATCCCGAAGCACGGGCCGTTCATGATGTACGTGAACCATACCAGTTACTTCGACGGCCTTGTTGTCGCGTCCACCTTGCCGCGGTTCCCGAGGCTCGATCTTTTCTTTGTGGGGTTCAGGCCTTACTTCAATGTCCCCGTTATCCGCAATCTTATCAAGATAGGCAGGATCATACCGCTGGATTTTTCGGCGCACCTTTTGGAGGCGATGAGAAGCTGCTATTACGTCCTGAAGAACGGGAAGGCGCTGTGCCTTTTTCCGGAAGGATTGCGCACTCTTGACGGCCGGGTAGGCGTTTTCAAAAAAGGGTTCGGTATACTGGCGAAAGAGACGAACGCGCAACTGGTGCCGGTAGTGATAGAAGGGGCCTTCCGGTCATGGCCCAGGACCAGTAAATTCCCGAAGCGGCACCCGATAAAGGTCATATATGGCGAACCGCTGGACGTTGAAAAGGCGGAAAGGGAGGGCCTCGCGCTCGGCGCGAAAGACAGTTACGAAGCTATCTGCCTCGGCGCGCGCGCGGCCCTGGTAAGACTTCAGCAAGAGCGGCGCCCCTGATGCCTTGCAAAACCGATAGCCAATGAACGGAGGTGTAGCGTGAAGATCTTTAAAATGTTAGTTTCGGTCGCGGCAGTGATAGTTTTTCTTATATGCGTATATTCCTTCCTGCTGGGCAACGAGGTGTTCAAGGGCAATTTCAGGAACGACGCGATCGCCTGGTACTTCCTCGCGAAAGGGATATTCTGCTCGCTGGCGCTTTATCTCTTGGCGCGTATCCTCGAGTCGTTGGCGATAAAGAACAGGCAGTAAAAATATTTAACATTAATACTTGCCAAATCTTAAAGTATTGGTTAATATTACGTTAACGGAAAAAACTGTAAAGGCAGTAAAATGGATGACAATTTGATAGCCGTAGTTGACGATGACCCCGGTATCGTTTCCACGATAACCGAGTTCCTTTCGAAGCAGGGGTACCGGGTCAAAGGCCTCCATGACGGGAAAGCGCTTTTTTCTTACCTTGAAAAAGAGAGGCCCGATCTTATTATCCTCGACCTCGTACTCCCCGGGATGAACGGGTTCGAAATATGCCAGACCCTTAAAGGCAAAGAAAGGTTCTCGGGGATCCCCATTATCATACTTTCCGGGAAAACGGAAGAAGACGACAAGGTCTCGGGGCTGGACCTGGGCGCCGACGATTACATGATCAAACCTTTCTCCCTTAACGAACTCAAATCCAGGATAACGGCCGTGCTCAGGAGAGGCGGCCCCGAGGAGGTCGAGGAAAAGATAAGCGTGGGGGACATCCTGGAAATAGACCTGAAAAAATACCAGGTCAGGGTCAAAGGAGAGCTGGTAGACCTCACACCTACCGAGTTCAAGATACTGGAACTTCTGTCTTCGAGGCGCGGCCAGGTCTTCAAGAGGGACCGGATCCTCGACTATCTCTGGGGAGAAGAAAAAGTCGTTATCGAGCGCACTATAGACGTTCATATCAGGCACCTGAGGGAAAAACTCGGTGACGCCGGCGATTTCATCAAGAACGTAAGAGGGATAGGGTACAAGCTGGAAGAAGGACCCGAAAGCTGATAATCCGACGAAAATTCTTTTAAAGGCCGCGTTATCACGCGGCTTTTTGTTTTTATCGCTAAAGGACCAGGAGGAAAAATGAGCGTCTTTCCATACGGTAACAGGGTGATATCCGCGATAACGGTACTTTTCTTTTGCGCGGCCGTGATCCTGCCGGCAGGCGACCTGCCGGCCCAGGGCGCGTACACCACCCGGCAGGCGAGCAGGGCGGCAGACGACGCGGAACTGACCGACGACCTGGACAAAAAGCTCGACAAAACGATAAAAGTGCTCCAGGTGATAAAAAGGGAACTGAAGGATCTCGACCTCGGGGAAGAACCGGCCGCCAAAGCGGCGCCGCAGAGTGCCGCCGCCGCGCCCGAGGACGAAAGCGCCTGGGCCGACAACCTGCGCAGGCTGATAAGCAAGCTGCGCAAGATCCTTTCCGCGGTCAGGAAGGTCGCCGCGGAAGTGGAGGACGAGCCGCGCGCCAAAAGCTCCACCCCGGCCGAGCAGGAAGCCCTGAAAAAAGACCTGAGCGACAACCTGGATAAGACCATAAAAGCGATGCAGGTGATCAAGGAAGAACTGGACAAGGATTTAGACTGATGGAAACATTTGAAGCCATATCAAAAAGGGCCAGCGTAAGAAAGTACCTGGCAAGATCCATAGACAGACAGCTGCTGGAAAAGCTTGTTGACGCGGGAAGGCGCGCGCCGACCGCGCGGGCCGTGGAACCCTGGGAGTTCGTCGTCGTGACCGACAGGAACGTGCTGAAAAAGCTGGGCGAGGTGGCAAGCACCGGACCGTTCATCGGTGATGCGGCAAGCTGCATAGCCGTGTTCTCACAGGACACCAAGTATTACCTCGAGGACGGGTGCGCCGCCACGGAGAACATCCTGATAGAAGCGGCCGACCTGGGCTTGGGCGCCTGCTGGGTGGCCGGTGACAAGAAGCCGTATGCGCAGGAAGTAGCCGATATTCTCGGAGCATCCGGCAGCCTGAAGCTCGTAAGCCTTATATCGCTCGGCTGGCCCGCGGACGAGCCCCGGCAGACCAAGAACCGCAACACAAAAGACGTTATCCATTGGGAAAGATTTTAACGACCGGCCTTTGCATATGACGGCACGCACACTAAGCGTTTTGATGATGGCGGCTTTCTCCAGCATGATCGGGATGGGGGTTATATCCCCGTTCCTCCCGGGGTTCGCCAAAGAGCACGGAGCCAACGGTTTCTGGCTCGGCATGATCTTTGCCGGTTTCGGGCTCTCGCGCATGGTCATAATGCCTTTTGTCGGGAGGGTCTCCGACCGTATAGGACGAAAGGTATTCGTCGCGGCGGGCCTTGCGCTTTACACCGTGGTATCGATGCTTTATCCAAGGGCCGACAACGTCAAAGAACTGACGGCCATCAGGATGATACACGGGCTGGCAGTAGGCATGATCATTCCCATCGTCATGGCGTATATGGGCGACCTGGCCGAAAAGGGAAAAGAGGGTTTGAGGGCCGGGACCCTTAATATGATGTTCTACACCGGTCTTGCCGCGGGGCCTATCCTGGGCGGGTTGATATGCGAGCTTTACGGCTTCGCGGCGGTATTCCACGCGATGACCGCCCTCGGCGCTTTCGCTTTTTTAGTTGTGCTCATCTTTCTTCCGGCCCTTAAAGGCGAGGGCACACAAGCGGAGGTACCTCCTTTCAACTTCCACAGCCTGATAAGGTACAGCCTCATAAAGACCGTCCTTATCAGCGCGGTAGCGATCGCTTTGATGGTGTCCGTGTTCATGTCTTTTCTCCCGTCGCTGGCGGCGCGGATAAATATAGACCTTTACCATATCGGGCTGATAATCTCGGTCGGCATTTTTCTGGCGGGGCTCTTCCAGATCCCGTTCGGCCGGCTTTCCGACCGGCTCGACAGGACGGGAAAGATGATACAGGTCGGTATAGGTATCTCTGTCGGCATGCTCGCCCTTTTTGTGATGCCGTTCTGCCCGGACTTTCACATGCTTATTACCGCCGGCGCTATCCTGGGGATCGGCGCCGCTATATCGGCGCCCGCTCTCATGAGCGTATCCATCGGGATAGGGCGGGAATCAGGCATGGGCGCGTGGATGGGCGTATTCAACACGGCGATGTCCGTAGGCATGGCGATCACCCCCCTGATCGCCGGCATAGTGATGGACCTGCTCGGGATCGACTGTGTCTTTTACCTTTTCGGCATACTGGCCGCGTTCATCATACTCGGGTCTATCCATTTTTTCCGCAGAAGACTGTTCAAGCTGAACTGAACGTAGAATTAATATCATTTCATGTTATAATATATGACCGGTTGTATCGTACACACCCGATGTGTACACACCCGAAGTATAGATCGGAGGTCTTTTTATGGGGATGAAACACAGGAAAAGGATAAAATACAAACAGAGGCAAAAAAGGAAGAAAAAACGCCTTAAGCTCGCGGCCCAGGGCCTCGACCCCAAGGATTACTACTGCGGAAGGTTTTACGTGGGCACGAAGGAGGCCTAAACAGCGATGCGCACCTGGCAACATATCGCAATATTGCTGCTCGTGTCGTCGTTCCTGTACTTTTTCGCGCTGGGCGGCATGCCGTTAACGGACCCTGACGAGACTTTTTACGCCGAGACGGCGAAAGAGATGGCCGGTTCCGGCGAATGGATAACGCCGACCATATTCGGCAAGCCGCAGTTCGAAAAGCCGATTCTTTATTACTGGCTGGTCGAGATCAGCTATAAACTCTTCGGAGTGACCGAATTTTCGTCGCGGCTGCCTTCGGCCGTTTTCGGCGTGATCGGCGTCATAGGGGTATACCTTCTCGGCAGGGTATTGTTCTCGCCGCTGTGCGGCCTGCTTTCGGCCCTTGCGATGTCCACGTCCGCGCTTTACATAGTTCTGGCAAGGGCGTGCGTCACCGACATCGTGCTCACCGTCTTCATCCTTTTTTGCATGCTGCTTTTTATCCTCGGGTGGCAGAGCGGTAAAAAGATATGGTATATGGTGGCGGCGGCCATGGCCGCCTTCGCCGTCCTCACTAAAGGGCCGATAGGTCTGTTGATACCCGGCGCGGCCCTGGCAGCTTACGTCGCGGCAGGCAGGCGATGGAGACAACTGGGGCGTATACCGCTATTTTGGAGCATACTGGTCTTTTTGGCCGTAAGCCTTCCCTGGTACGTGATGGTAACGCGTATCCACGGAGGGGATTTTCTGTCTCATTTCTTCGGTTTCCAGAACGTGACGAGGTTCCTCGTGCCGGAACACCGGCTCGGGAGCACGCCTCTTTTTTATATACCGATCGTCCTGGGGGGGATATTCCCCTGGACGCCTTTCCTTGTTTTCGGCGCCTGGCATCTGTATAAAAAGGGCACGGAAGGCGCGCGTCTGGCCGGCAGCCGGCTGTTCCTCGCTGCCTGGTTCCTTACGGTATTTGTCTTCTTTACGGTAGCGCGCACGAAGCTGGTCACGTATATCTTCCCGCTTTTTCCGGTACTTGCCGTTGTCAGCGGCAGGTTCTGGGAGGCATATATCCGTGACGGCCGTAACAGACGCTCAGACGTAATGATGAACCTGTCTTTCGGCCTTTTGCTTCTGGTGAGCCTCGCGGGGCAGGTGGCAGCGTTTTTCGTGATAAAAGCAAGGTACGGCGATATCGCATGGCCCGTACTGTCGGTCCTTTCTTTTTTTACGGCGGCGGTAGTTGTCTCGTACCTTTTCGTCATTAAAGGTAAGGGATACAAGTCGTTCTTCACCCTTGTCCTCGCCGTCATGGTGCTTGTCCTGCCGTTCGGGGCGCGTATAGCGCCGGCCATAGCCACTATCGAGTCCAGTAAACCCCTTGCCGAGATCCTCGGGTCCGTTGCCGGGGCGGAAGAGGCCGTCGCGGGGGAATGCGACCACAGGCGGGGTATCGCTTTCTATTCGGGCAGAACGGATATAGAGGATGTTCACCCTTACCATGACCTCGGCCTTTTTGTCTCCAGAAAGGACAGGGTCTGGGCTATTATCCAGGACAAACATTTCGCCCAGCTGAAGATTAATAAATCCGATCTTCCTCTTGAGGTGGTAGCCGTATCAGGCGAATACGTGCTCATTACCAATAAACCTTATAAAAGACGGTAGGGAGGGCGGGCTTTTTCGTTGCTTTACGCCCGCAGTATGATATAATGTACCTGCTAAAAGCCCCGAAGATCAGGCTTCCGGGGGTCAAACACAAAAAAGGATAAAATGAATTACAGTATCTGCAGAAAATGCTCCAAAATAGTGCCTGCTGTGCATGTCCAAAAGGACGGCAAAGAGTATCTGGAAAAACAATGCCCCGATTGCGGTAACAACCTCGACCTTATATCGAACGACGCCGCGCGCTACAACAAAAAACGCGATATGATGGCCGACGTGGAATTCCCGGGCTGCGAAATGAACTGCCTCGAGTGTTTCCATAAGGTCCCCGACGTCCTGTTCGTCGAGACGACCAACCGGTGCAACATGAACTGCCCGATCTGCCTGACCAACGTGCCGTCCATGGGATTCGAGTTCGAGCCCGGCATGGACTACTTCGAAAGGCTTTTCAGCCATTACGCGAAATGTGATTTCCCGCCCCCGGTACAGCTTTTCGGGGGTGAGCCGACCATACGGGAAGACCTTTTCGATATAATCGCCCTTGCGCGGTCTTACGGCCTCTCGGCGCGGGTGGTCACCAACGGCCTCAAGCTCGCCGATCCGGAATATTGCGAAAAGATCATGTCAAGCGGCGCCTCGGTCCTGATATCATTCGACGGGCTTAAAAGGGAGATGTACGCGACGCTGCGCGGTCACCCTGAAGCGCTCGACTTGAAACTGAAAGCGCTCGAGAACATATCCCGGCGCAAAAAAGGCAAGGTCGTCCTGATGACGGTGGTCGACAAGAACTTTAACGCCGAAGACATGCCTCATTTCCTCGATTATTGCCTCAAGAACTCCGGCGTCGTCCGCGGTATATTCCTCATGCCGCTCACCCACGTGTGGTCAGAAGATCGCCTGAAGTATGATCCCGAAAGGACCACCCAGGAGGACACGGAAAGGATCGTCGAGGAAGCCGTGGGCGAGAGGATAGACTTCGTCCCGCTGGGGGCGCTCGCATTCTCGAACCTGGCGAAGATCTTCAAGGTAAAACGGATGCCGTTTTTGGGCGTCCATCCGAACTGTGAAAGTTTCGCGCTTCTCGTCTCCAACGGCGAAAAATACGTGCCGCTGAACAAATACCTCAAGACCGATTTTTTCGCGTTCGTGAACGACATGCGCGCGCTCGACGGTTCCCTGGAAAAGCCCGTTTCTTCGGGGGAGGCAGGCGCCTTGAGAAAGCTTCTTGTGCTTCTCTCTCTCGGGCGCTTATTTCTCAAGCATGTCGATTTCGGCGCGGTCGTGAAGGCGAGGGGGCTCAAAGCGTTCGGCCGGTGGATGGGGATCTTCGCCTCGGCCGCGACGGGCAAAAAGTTCAAGGACGTCTTCAAGGAAAGGACGGAGGTCAAGGACATCCTGCTGCTCATCCTTCTGCCTTTCGAGGACTCCGCCACGACCGAGACCGACCGCCTGGAGATGTGCAAATCATGCTTCGGGTACGTTGACGTGGCGACCGATACCATAAAAGCGATACCCGTATGCATATGGGAAAGGTTCAAGAACGTCGCCATGAAGGATATGGCCAGGAAATACAACAAAAAAGGGTACACCAAAGGCCTTTACGACGAACAGCCCGCTGAAAAGGTGAAAGAGGATGCTTGACCGGGAAGTCCACGCTCTATGCCCGACCTGTTCTAAATCCATCAAGGGAAAGATCTACGTAAAAGAAGAAAAGGTCTTTCTTGAAAAAGAATGCCCCGAACACGGGATCATAACGGACCTCCTTTCATCCGACTCGGCGATGTGGCTCGACCGGATGAGCCTGCTGGACCACGTATATCCCAACCCCTGCAGCGTCGAAAAGTGCAAGACAGGCATCTTCAGGTGCCGCGACCATGTGGCCAGAAAATCCCCGCTCGCCTTTATCGAGATAACTACCCGCTGCAACATGAAATGCCCGGTCTGTTATGCCGACGCCGAATCAAAGGGCAAAGACATGCCCCTCGGCCACATCGACCGTATCCTGGACAAGATCGTAGAAGAGGACCCGAAAACGCACGTCATCCTGATAGGCGGCGAGCCCACTATACACAAGGACTTTTTTGAGATCCTCGGCAAGATCAGGGCAAAGGGCCTGATGAAAAGGGCCTTCATCGCGACCAACGCCATCACGCTCGCCGACAGGGAATTCGCAAAAAAAGTCCATGAGGCGGGCATAAAGAAGTTCTTCCTGGCCTTCGACGGAACGGACAGGGAAGCCTGCAAAAAGATCCGGGGCAGCTACATCTCTTATGATTCTCTTCGAAAGGCCCTCCGGAACATCCGGGAGAACGGGAAGGCGTGGATAATCGCCTCGATCACCGCCGTGAAGGACTTGAACGTGGAAGATATCCCTAAGGCCATCGAGTTCGCGATGGACAACGCCGATATCGTCAGGAGGATCATGATCTCCCCCGAGGTCTATTGCGGCAGGATAGACCGCAAAGATGACCTTTCGAGTTCGCGCCTTACCGGCGACTGCGTGGAGACATACCTGAGGAAAGAGCTGGACGTGAAAGCGGCTACGGTATCCCTTAGTTTCATATTCGCGCTCCTCCAGCCCCTTAAATCGATGGGTTTTCTCGATCCGGAAAGCTGGATGGCTGCGGTGCCGAGCCCGTTCTGCGGGAACATGGGTTTCGTGTGGCAGGATAAAGAGAACAGGTTCCACTCGCTCATCGACCTTTTTGTCAGGGACGCCGATACGAACGTCTATGGGCTGGGGCGCGATATAAACCGCCTGGCAGACCAGATCGCGCGCGCGCGTTCAAGGTTCACCGGCGGCCTTTTAGGCCGTCTCGCCTGGCGAACGGCAGTGTACACGTATTATCTGCCCCGTTACCTTTTCCTGCTCCTGGGGCGCATGAACAAAAAGGGCGTTTTCGGGGCCCTCGGCTCACTTTTCAGGGCCGGGTTCAGCCTGAAAAAGTTCAAGGCCGGCTTTTTCGGGAAGAGGAGGATGGAGATAGTCTATCTCCTCGGTTCCGACAGGTACAATTATATCTGGGACAAGATGCCTTATTGCCTTACCCAGCATTACCGCATTCATCCAAGAACGGACGAGGTGGTGAAGATCCCGGGGTGTTTCGTTTTCGCGTTCAGGGAGGAACTAGAGTCATGAAAGTGCATTTAGCCGGTTTTAACGTCGACACCGCCGTCCTGCGCGAGATGGAAGAAAAAGCCGGGACGCGCGATGATATCACCCCCGAGGTCATTTCCGCGGCATACGCCCGGATAAGCAGGGACCCGCGTCCGATAAACGAGATACGGAAAGACGCGCGGGAAGAAGTGGAACGCGCCAGAAAGTCCAATTCTTCCATCATCTTCAAGATGGGGCACCATTCGGTCGCCGAGCACGCCGTCTTCAATTTGGATATTATCGGCCTCTCACGCCTCGCGATGGAAGAGGTGGAGAAATTCCGCCTTTCGTCCTATACCGAGAAATCACAGCGGTATATCACCCTGGAGAAGGATTTTGTGGTCCCCGGGGAGATCAGGGGCACGAACTTCGAAAATGCGTTCACGGACATGATCCGCGAGCAGAACGAAGCTTACTTCCGGTTCTTCGAAAAGTTAAAGGGCCACGTTTTCAAGAAATACGCCGGCCTGGCCGCCGATCCGAAAAAACACAACATGCTGGAAGGGTGGGCGAAAGAGGACGCCCGGTACATCACGGCCCTCGCGACCGGGTCGCAAGTGGGCCAGACGGTGAACGCGCGGGTCCTGGAACTCATGCTCAGGAGGTTCGCTTCCCACCCCCTGGCGGAAGTGCAGCAGCTCGGCCGCGCAGTCTACAAGGTGATAGCCGAGGTAGCCCCTTCTATAGTACTGTTCCACGAAGCCAACGACCGCGATCTCAGGACATATCCTGAGCTGAAAGAACTGGCCTGCGGCACGACGACCGGAAGTATCCCCATAGGACCGGGCAGGGCAGTGGAACTTCTCGAACATACCGCGGACGGCGACACCGTGGTGGCGGCCTCGCTCCTCCATTCGTCTTCCGATATGCCGTATGACCAGTGCAAGAAAGCAGTGGAGAGCATGTCCGAAGAAAAGAAACTGGAGATCTTCAAGGCGGCCTGGCGTAACATGCAGTTCTACGACTCCATGCTCAGAGAGTTCGAATACGCGGACCTGACGTTCAACATCGTTCTTTCGGCCGCCTGTTTCGGCCAGCTCAAGCGCCACCGGATGGCCACGATCACTTCCCAGTCTTACGACCCGGAACTCGGTATCACTGTGCCCGGGTCTATAACAGAGACCGGCATGGAAAAAGATTTCCGCGAGATCGCGGCGAAAAGCGCCGAACTCTACGAAAAGATACGGAAGGAGATACCCCTCGCGGCGCCGTATATCCTTACCAACGCGCACCGCAAGCGCGTGCTCATGCGCCTGAACGCGCGTGAACTTTACCATATATCCCGGCTCCGGGAAGACGCCCACGCCCAGTGGGATATCAGGAACATCTCCCGCGCCATGAGCGAAGAGGCCGGGAAGGTCATGCCGCTCACTTTCGCTTTCATCGGGGGCAAAGACAGGTACAATGAAATATACGAAAGCATATACGGCCGTCTCCCGAAGGTAACGGAAGCGGTACTGCCGGGAGCCAAAAAGATCAAATAGGGTTTTTGCACAAGAAAGGAAGAGGGCTGGAGATGGCGGACGAAAAACCCGTGGCAAATTGGCATTCTCTGGATATCGACGATTGTATAAAACAGCTGGAAAGTTCAACGAGCGGCATCTCTTCACAGGAGGCCAAAAAACGCCTCGACAAGTATGGTCTCAACAAGATCCGCGAGGAGAAAGCCATATCGGGCTGGGAGATACTTTTCCGCCAGCTCAAAGGTTTTTTCAATATCGTCCTTTACGTGGCCGCGGTGATCGCTTTCTGGGCCCACAAGCTCCCTGACGCGATCTTCATCTGCGCGATACTCGTGATCAATACCACGCTTTCCTTTTTCCAGGAATACAAGGCGAGCCGCGCGATGGAAGCGCTGAAGCAGTTCCTTGTCGAAAAGGTAAAGGTCTCGCGCGACGGCCAGACGATAGAGATCGACGTCACCGAAGTAGTGCCCGGCGACGTTATCGAGCTTGAGGAAGGCGAAAAGGTGCCCGCCGACGCCCGGGTCCTTGAAGTGTACGCCCTCCGTGTCGACGAATCGATGCTTACCGGCGAATCCACACCGGTCGACAAGATCACGGAAAAAACGAAAGAAGACGCCGATCTCGGTGACAGGAAGGACATGCTCTATGCGGGAACGACCGTTGTCAGGGGAACGGGTAAAGCCGTAGTTACCGCCACCGCCATGGATACGGAACTCGGAAAAATAGCCGAGGCGCTCGCCGAGACCAAGACTCCCCCAACGCCGTTCGAGATAGAGGTCGATTCGCTTTCCAAGCATATCACTTTCGCTATACTCTTTCTGGTAGCGGGCGTCGCTTCGCTTTTGTATTTCCGCCACACGATGCCACTGCCCGACATAGCCATATTCTCGCTCAGCCTCGGCGTCGGCGCCATACCGGAAAGTTTGCCGGTGGTCCTTTCGTTCGCCCTCGCTATGGGCGCCCAGCAGATGGCCACACGAAAGGCGCTCGCGCGGCGCCTGGCCATAGTGGAATCGCTCGGATCGCTCGACGTCATCGGCTCCGATAAGACAGGTACGCTCACAAAGAACGAGATGACCGTCCAGGCGCTTTTCCTTCCGGGCCACGGTATATATCATGTTACCGGCGAAGGGTATGACCCCACACATGGCCAGATCGAACATCTCCACGAAGGCAAGCAGGGCGCGCTGGAAAGGCTCCTCACAGCCAGCATTTTGTGCAATGACGCGAAAGAAACGGTAAAGGACGAGAAAAGCATCTACCTCGGGGACCCCACGGAAATCGCCCTCCTGGTAGTGGGCGAAAAAGGCGGCCTCAAGGTCAAAGGCACGATCTCGGATTCCCCGCGCCTCGACGAAATACCCTTTACGAGCGAACGCCAGATGATGACGACGATACACCAGATCAAGGGCGAAAAGACCGCCGTCTGTAAGGGCGCGCCGGAAGTGATCCTGGCGAAATGCACGCACGTGGCAAAGAACGGCGATAAACAGCCGATGGATGAGGCGAACCGCTCGGAGATATCAAAGACCCTCGAGAAGCTCGAGAACGACGCCCTGAGAGTCCTTGCCTTTGCCGGCCGCCCGGTAGCCGAAGGCGCGGACAAAGGCTCCATGGAAGAGGACCTTACCTTTTACGGCCTGACGGGCATGATAGACCCGCCGAGGTCCGAGGTCCGCGCGGCCGTCGCCGAAGCGAAGGGAGCTGGCATACGAACGGTCATGATCACGGGCGATCACGCGCTGACGGCCCGCGCCATAGCCGGCCGCCTGGGGATGGGGCAGAACGCCGTGACGGGCCGCGACGTCGATGCGATGAGCGACGACGAACTGCAGAAAAAAGTCCCCGGCATAGACATAGTGGCCCGCGCCACGCCGATCGATAAACTGCGCGTTCTTCAGGCGCTCCAGAGAAATAAACATTTCGCCGCGATGACCGGCGACGGCGTGAACGACTCGCCCGCCCTGAAACAGGCCGACGTCGGTGTCGCCATGGGTCTCAGGGGAACCGACGCCGCGAAGGAGGCGTCGGGACTGGTCCTTCTGGACGACAATTACGCTACCATCGTGGCCGCGGTCGAGGAAGGCAGGCGGATATTCGACAACATACGCAAGTTCGTGAACTACCTCCTTACCTGTAATATCGGCGAAGTGCTCACCGTCATGCTCGGCGCGTTCTGGGGCCTTCAACCGGTAACGGCAATAATGGTCCTTTGGGTCAACATACTAACCGACGTTCTTCCGGCGATATCGCTCGCGGTCGACCCGCCGAACCCGGGCCTCATGAAACGCAAGCCGAGACCGCACGACGAGCACATACTCAACAAACCGCTCCTTCTTACGACCGTCGCTATCGGCTTGAAAAAAGGCTGCATGCTTTTCGGCGTTTTTCTGGCCGGCTACTATTGGATAGGGAAGGGTCTTCCGCACGCGGCGCGTCTGGAATACGCCCAGACCATGACGTTCACCGGGATCATACTTTACTCGTTCGTCCGCATTTTCGTCATACGAACGTTCGATACGCTGAAATTCTGGTCGAACCCGTGGCTCGTAATATCACTGGGCGTCGCGGTTTTTCTCCAGGTATTCATCATTTATACACCCGATGTGAACACGTTCTTCGGGCTTCAGCCGCTGGGATATAAGGCCTGGGGGATACTTTTGGCGATGGCTACGGCGGCCGGCTTCCTCGGGGTATGGATCTCGAAATGGATCGAATCCTGGGCCGGCTCGGTCATAGACATAAGTGCCTCAAAACAAACCACTTAAACCCAAACCGAACCACTTTCATACATCGGGTGTATTATACACCCGATGTATGATGGATGTATGATGAAACTTTTCCTGCGCGAAACTTGTCTAATATAGTGAGACCATGATAAAAGCGATATCGAGAGAATTACTGGTGCGGGCCTCAGAAGGCGACATGGAAGCCTTCGAGGAGATATACAGGGCCTCTTCGGGTTATGTTTATACGGTCGCTTATGGGATAACGGCGAGCAGAGAGGACGCCGAAGAGGTGACCCAGGACGTCTTTGTAAAGATATACCGGAAACTCGGCGGTTTCGGTTTCAGGTCTTCGTTCAAGACCTGGATATACAGGATAACGGCGAATACCGCCATCAACCGGTACAGGAAAAAGGCCAAGAGGTTCCGCCGGGAGAGGCCCCTGGACGAGGTGCTATCCCGCGTGATCCCCGGGGAGAAAGGCGATGAAAAATTCGACGCCGATCACAACAGGACGCTGGTCGATTCGATGCTGAAGAGCCTCCCGCCGGATCAGCGCGCCTGCGTGGTCCTCAGGGAGATCGAGGGCCTGAAGTACGAGGAAATAGCCCGGACCCTGGAAATAAAGATAAACACGGTAAAGACGCGGCTCAAGAGGGCGCGGAAAAAACTTATGACGATATACGGAAAAGGAGAAAAGCCATGAGATGCTCTAAAATAAGAGAACTGGTCCTCACGGATTATACGGACGGGGAACTTAATGAACGCACGCGCGTAGAGGTCGAAGCCCACATGCGGACGTGCGAAAATTGCCGGCGGTTCGAAGCCCGTCTTAAAAGCAGGGTCTCCGACCCCCTGAGAAAAGCGCAGCGGCTCGAACCCCCCGAATACCTGTGGTCGCGCATCAAAGGCGCGATAGAGGAAAGGGCCAAGGAAAACCCGCTCACCGCGCTGAAAGAACGGCTCGAGTCCGTTCTCGTCGTCAGAAGGCCGGCCCTGGCCCTGGCATCCCTTGCGGTTATCCTGATCGCGGCTGTCTTTTTCACCGGGACGTTCATAGAAAGATCCCGGCTTAACAGTTATATTGAAGAACAGGTCGATTTTTTGGAGACACTTAACAACGGGAACGGCAACGGCTACACGTATGACGATATAGGCATCCCGATGGAAGATCTTTTCCTCTAGAGGGAACTTTTTCCGGAGCACCTTTGTCTAAGACAGTGAGAGGCGGAAAAAGGACGATCTTAAAAAAGGAGGAGAATGATGAAAATGACAATAAGGACATTTACGGCATGTTTGGTCGCGATAACTCTCTTGACCGCGGCGCCGCTTGCTTTAGCGCAGCCCGCTCAGGGCAGCGGACCCGAGGGCGCGGGAGAATGCTCAAGGGGCGGCGCGCGCGCCGGATTCCTCGAACAGCTCGATCTCACCGACGAGCAGAAAGAACGGATGAAAGAGCAGCGCAAGGCGAACAGGGAGAAGATGAAAGAGCTCATGGGATCCCTCAGGAACGAACGCAACGCCCTGCGGGACGAACTGAAAAAACCCGACGCCAGCATGGATTCGGTCGCGGGCACCGTCGCAAAGATGAAAACGGTGCAGTCAGAAATGATCGACCAGAGAGTGAACGGTTTTCTCACGATGAAGGAGATCCTCACCCCCGAACAGTTCCAGAAACTCCTCGAACTGAAGGAACAGAGGAAACACCGCGGCGGCAAACGCCGCATGGAAAAAAAGCACCACATGCGAGGGGACTGGGACTGATAACATAGAGCCCGGGCGAACACACCGAACATACATCGGGTGTATGACCAGGTTATACACCCGATGTATAAATGTTCATAACGAAGGGAGAACAAGATGAAGACCAGGAACGCGACGATCTTTGTCATGATCTTTTGCGCGGTATTAATGCTGGCCGAGACGGCATCCGCCGTTCCCCACAGATGGTATCCCCGAAGGAGGGTGGTCAAACCGGTGGTCGTGACCACCAAACCGCGAGTGGTGGTGACCAGCCCCGCAAAGACAACGAAAGTGGCCGAAGGCTGGGGATCGCAAGCGATCACCCAGGAACCCATATCCCCCGAAATCATTAAAGAACGCGGTATAAAGCCGGACCAGGGCCTTATCGACTTCGAGGTATACCCCACATCCACAAAGATATATCTGGACGGGTCCTATAAGGGAACGGCGGGAACGCTCAACAAGGAGAAACACTCGCTCAAAGCCACGGCCGGCAGACACACCATCGAGCTGAAAAAGAAACTGGCGCCGACCAAGATAGTGAGGATACGCGTCGAGGCGAGACACAAGACCCGGCTGGAACAATATTAACTTGAACTCTCCCATAAATCCACGTAGAATAAATAAAAACGGAGCATGAATGGGAGATCTAAGAGAACTTGACCTCAAGAGCTGTTACTGGTATGACCGGGATGACATCCTTTTCGACCTCTATCTTCCCGCGCTATCGGCAGCATCCGCCTGCAGCAAGGTAACCGGCCCTTTATCCTCCGAGACCCTTTCGGATCTCGCGAAGAACCTCCCTCAATTCGCCAGAAAAGGCGGACGCACTTTTCTTATCACCAGTATAGTCCTGCCCGGCGGGGGAACAGTCTCCGCGGAAGATATCGTGAAAAACACCGAGAACAGGGTCCTCAAAGAGATCGGCTATGTCAAGGACGAGGCAAAAAGGGACGGTATCGCGCTTCTGGGATGGATGCTGAAGACGGGCAACCTGCAGATAAAGATAGCCGTCGTTCCTGAGGGAGCGGAAGCGCCGGAGATAGGCATACTGGAAGATAATACAGGGAACCGCCTTTCCTTCGCGGGTTCCGGGAACTCGGCAGTGCATGCCTTCAGGAGCTGGGACGAGAGCGGAAAATACGTCGATGCTGATCTCGGTATCTTCGCGGGCCTCTGGAAATGCGAGGCAAAAAAGACAAAGGTCTATCCCGCGTCCGAGATGTTCACGAACGGCCTTATCCGGTTCGCCCCGGACGACGAGGCCGCATTCCTGCGCCTGGCACGGTCGATGTCCGAACGGCTGATGGGCCAGCGCAGGAAAAGCGTCGTAAAAAAAGATCTGAGAAAATACCAGGAAGAGGCCGTGAATGCCTGGCTGGATAGCGGCGCCAAAGGCATACTGGAAATGGCCCCGGCAACGGGCAAGACCTTCACGTCAGTCCATGCGATCGAGGCCCTGAGCATTAAAACAGGGAAACTCCTGGCCGTTATAGTAGTACCTCACGAGTACCAGATCTCACTGTGGAAAAAGGAATTAACGGATTTTTTCGGTTATGATTTCGCGGTCAAAGAAGTTCGCGGGGATATGTCCCAATGGCCTGAGATCCTTGAAGAAAACATTAAGAAATACGCCTCGGGTGAAATGGACCGGCTGGCGATCCTTACCATGTATAACACGTTTTCCACAAGCAGGTTCCAGGACCTTGCAGCCGGTCTTCCGGGCGGGGATCCCCAGACGCTGCTTGTCGCAGACGAGGTCCGTTTCATGAACTTCCCCGAGTTCAGAAGCGGCATGAAAGACACGTACAGGTACAGGCTGGGCCTGAGCGCCGTGCCGCGCGACTGGCTCGAAGACGCGGGGGAAGATACGCTAAAACAATATTTCGGCGGTACGGTTTACAGCTTTACTTTACAGGACGCTATCCCGGAATTCCTGAGCCCCTACAGCTATTTCCCGCAAACGGTCGAAATGGGACCCGCCGAGCTCAGCAGATACGCTGAAAAGGCGGGGGAGGATCTCGAGCGGCTATCAAGAGAAAGAGCAAGGGTCATTCTGGAAAACCCGGGGATACGTGCCGGGTTCGAAAGGATCATACAGGACCTTAAAGAAGAGGGTCAGGTAAACCATCTCCTGGTCTATTGCAGGCCGGAGCAGCTCGATTGGGTCACGGAAACGCTGAAAGGCAAGGACATCCCGTATCACCGCCTCGACCTGCGGGAATCCAGGGAAGAAAGACGCCTTATGCTCGAACGTTTTAAAAAAGGCTCTGTCGCGGCCCTTTGCGCCGCGCGCTGTCTCGACCAGGGACTTGAAATGCCGGCGGCGAAAACGGTCATCTTCCTGGCCGCCGATTCCAGCCCCGCGCAATACATCCAGAGGAGGGGAAAAGTGCTCCTCAAAGACGCGGATAAGGAACAAACGGACATCTATGATTTTATAGTTCTTCCCGCCGAAGGACAGACATTGAACAGGATGCTGTACCTCGCCGAAAGGAAGCTTTTCGATAAGCAGCTTGCCCAGGCCCAGATTTTTTACGTGAACGCCAGGAACAGTTCCGACGTGATGCCAAAGATGCGCCAGATCGCTTCCCGGTACGACCTCGAGCTTAAGGAAACATCTGCCCCTCCACGCAGGACCGCGCCCATGGCAAGGCTCGGGGGCCTGGGCCGGCAAAGCTACCTCAATTCACAGAACGGAAAATAACGAAATGCAGGTGAACGAAAAAAGGACCTTTATCGGCAGATTTTCTTCGAACGCGGACCTTTTAAGCTCCCTCACTGGTCTCTGCAAAGAGGAGAACATCAGGCTGGGCGTCTTCACGGTCATCGGCGCGCTGAAATGCGCTAAACTGGGCTACTATGACCAGGCCGCCAAAAGATACGTGACGAACGTGGAGCTTGATAAAAAGCTCGAGATCACCTCCTGCATAGGCAACATATCGCTCATGGATTCGGAAATATTCGTGCATGCCCATATCACCATGGCCGACAGGGAAGGGAAGTGCTTCGGCGGCCACCTCATGCCGGGCGCGACCATATTCGCCGCCGAATACCACATAAAAGAGCTCATCGGCGCTGAACTCTCCCGCAAACCCGACCCCGATACCGGCCTTTCTCTCTGGTAATCCGCTCCAGCCGTTTGCAAAACCCCCCGGCGCAAGGTAAAATTATGTAGAGGTTAACGTCAAAATGAGAAAACTTTTTATCTTGCTTACATGCCTGGCGCTGGCAGGTTGTGCTACCACTTCCTCAAGAAGCGGGTACACGGCCGGTGGTATCAATACCCCCCGGACCGGGGAACTTAGCGACGGCCAGATGATCGAGCTTTTTCACAAGGTCTATGATGAACCCGCAGAGGACCAGATCGACCGGATCGCCAAAGACATCACGATAACAGCGCTCACGAACGCCATGGAGGCCAGAAGGTCCCGGGAAATAAAAGGGTCCGGTGTCCTTAAGGCGGAACATAAAAAAGTGGAGCTCAAGAAATGGACCGATAACGATCTACTTGACACCTACCGTTCACTGCGGGTAAAGCTGGACACAGGGGCGGCGGAAGCCGCCGCTGACACGAATGGATATAACAGCGCTTACTGGGGCACGAGCTCGGCGCGGGACGAAGAAAAAGCAGCGGCCCCGGAGAACGCGGATGAAACGTTAAAGATAATGCGCCTGACCGCGGCCTGTTCGATAGAGAACGAACTGAGCCGGAGGGACAAGATCGCTTCAAGGTGGGCCGTCGTCGGCACGGCTGCGGGCGTAACGGCGACTATCGCGGCGCGGGTAGCCCTCATGTTGGCCCCATTCCTGATATGATAAAAAATACCGTTTTGATCCTCATCATGATCCTTTTGTCTCTTTCCGGGAACACTTCCGCTTCCGCGGAGAACTGGGAAGAATTCGCGAGATGGCACCAGGACCACGCGCCGTCCAGGTCCAAGAGACGGACACAGTCCGGCAGACGGCTCTTACGGGAAAAAACGGAAAGGATAATGCAGATAGACGTCCAGGCGCGGACCGTCCTCCAGAACGGCGACTACGCGCGCGCCGAAGAACTTTACAAGGAAGCCCTGGGCCTTACTATCGAAACATACGGCCTGGAAGATATCCGTGTCGCGAAAGCTTTACAATGCTGGGGATCATCTACATGGAGGCAGGTAACCCCGCCGAGGCGGAAGACGTCTTTACATGGGCTCAGCGCATAGGCGAGCGAACTGTAGGAGGCGACAGCCCCCAGATCATGAACATCTACAGGTTCCTGGCCGCGGCTTATTACCAGCAGGGCAAATACGAGGCGGCTTCCGCTTCCGCCGGCAAGCTTCTGGAAATAGCTATAGACGCGTACGGCCCCCGCAGCCCCCAGGCCCGCGAAGCCAAGGGCTTCCTGAAAAAAATAACGATCAAATAGAACGTTTACTGTTGAATTACTTGCATTCAGAGGGTATAATATTCCCGATTAAAAATAATATTCTTTAACTTAATAAAGGGGGGCAAGATGAAAAAGGTGGTAGCACTTTTAGTGGTATTCGTGTTCGTCGTGGGATGCACGGTCGCGTTCGCCGCCGAGACAACTTCAACGTCTCAGACACAGAAAAAGTCCATGGTAAGGACCTTTTTCGGCGACTTCAAGAAGCTCTGGACCAAAGACATTCCCAACACTCCTAACGAAAAGAGCCAGACACACAGGATATGGGAGCAGACGGAAGGCCGCGGCAAAACGGGCGCGCAGAATTAAGTTTGCTTATTGCATAGCTTGACGTAAGGACGCCCTCTCTCCGCATTTCAAAAAAGGGGAGAGGGCGTTTTTGAATTTTTCCCTAAAATGACGGAGGGACAGATGAAAAAGCCATTGAGCCTGCTATTGATCGCCATGTTGCTTGCCCTTACAGTACCGGCCGACTGCCACTCTCAGGAAAAGGCCTCCGATCAGGATACTCCCCAGCCTGTCGACCTGAGCGATATACCGGAAGAGCCCGGAGTGGCCGGTGAGGACGTAGAGGTCATCGACAGGGCAGACCGGGACGCGTTCGGCGACCCTTTTGATACCGTGGAAGACCCCAACCCGGTAAAGGACTATGTAGAGGACGACGGGACCGGCGAATACGACTGAAGCTCCACGGACTCACGTCCGTGGGTTCTCTCCTTTGCTTTCGCTGAAACGAAAGCCCGCCGTAGCGGAACTCGCTATCCATCCCCGCACTTACGTATGGGGATTTCCGCGAAGGCGGATTAAACTACCCGGCAGGTCGGCACCGATGGACCACTGGATCAGGAAATGCGGTATATTCATTCTGGCCGTGCTCGTATACGCGGCGATCTCCGGCTGCGCCAGCACCAAGGCGCATTACGGGTACAAGGTCGACGGCCAGCAATACGCCTCCTTCAAAGAGCTCGATGACGAGCAATCCCTCAAAATGGTGGTCATGCTTTATAACGTCCCGACGGAAACATATGAGGACAAAACAGCCAAGAACATCACTATCACCAAATACATGGAACTTCTCCAAAAGCGGAAGTCCGACTATATCGCCGGTTCCGGCGTATTTGACCTGCAATACGAAAAGATAGATCTCAAGGTCTGGCCGGAAGACGACCTCATAAGCGTTTACCGGGCCCTGGCCGAAAAACCGGGAGTGTACGATCATCAAACGACACACGAACTTTCCGAGAACGACAACGCCACAAAGATCGTCAGGCTTACCGGCATGGAAGAGATCGTCAGGGAGCTCCGCAACAGGCAGAACACCAGACAGGCCTGGAGCATCCTCGCGCAGGTCCTGACGATCGCCCTCAATGTGGCGCTCGCCGCTATCTGACCTTACTGTTTTATCTCGCCGGCTTTCTTGAGGGCTCTTTTGATGAAGAGGGGGCCCAGGAATTCGTTGATGACCGTCGCGGCCACGACGGTGCTTACGAGGAAATTGGAGAATTTGGAAAAGACGGGATCCTGCTCCATGATGAGCGCCAGGCCCACGACGATCCCTCCGTAAGGGATAAGGCCGCCTATCGTATACTTCTTTACGTTCGGCGAGGCATTTGCCAGCGACGCGCCCACGGCCGTGCCTCCCCATTTGCCGAGCATCCTGAACACGACGAAAAAAAGCACCAGGAGAAAAGTCGAAGCCAGCACCTTGAGGTCAAGCTGCATCCCGCTCAGCGCGAAGAACACCAGGAAGATCAATTCCTCCGAATACCTTTCCAGCATCTTGAATATCTTCTCACGGTGGTGGCTGAAATTCGTCACGAATATCCCCATCACCATGACCGAGAGGACCTCCTCGACGTGCGCCAGGGTAGCAAGCCCCCAGCAAACGGTTACAAAACTGATAATAAGCACGAACATGATGCCCTCGGTATCACGCATAAGGCGCCTGGCGATAAGGTTGAAGATGAACCCCATCGCGCAGCCCAGTACCACAGACCCTGAGATTATGAAACAGGGCACCACGAAAGCGTTGAAAACGCTGAAATCCTGGTGGGAGACAAGCACTTTCGCTATTACGACCGCGATACTGAAGTTCACTATCCCGAGCACGTCGTCGAACGCGGCGACACCCAGCATGGTGGACGACACCTCGCCCCGCGCGTTGTACTCATGGGTGACCGCCAGGGCCGCGGAGGGGTCCGTAGGGGACCCGAGGCACCCGAGTATAAGCCCGGCCGGTATCCACACCCCCAGGTACGTGGCGTTCGGTACGTGCGCGAAAAAGGGGAGCACGGCGACGAACCCCAGCGCGATCGCCAGAAACGCCACTTCGGCCTCAAAAAAAGTGATGAGAAGCAGACTCCTGCCCATCTTTTTTACTTTCGCGAATTCGATCGTGCCGCCGATGATGAAAGCTATGAAAGCGATAGAGATGATCTCTATCACGTTGGTCTTGGCGATGATGCTTTTGGGCACGAACGTGCATATTTGCGGGTTAAGCAGGACACCCGCCAGAAGATAACCGAGGATCTTGGGCATCTTCAACCGCTGGAATTCCTGTCCCAGGACGAAAGCGAAGAAAAGTATTATGCCCGTTATAAGTATAGCGCTCACTTATTTCTCCTTTAAAAAGTTACGCCCACCCGGAAACCCACCACGGTCGCGTTAGGGTAATTGCCCGTGCCTCCCGGGTGTATAATGTACTGGAAATCCGGCTGGATGTAAAAATAAGGCAGTATCACGGCCCTGTACGTCAATTCCAGCACAAGTTCGTACTCCTGCGGGTCCTGTGTAGAGCCGCCCGTGATATCGCGCACGTCAGCCTGTACGCGGCGCCGGTCACGGCTAAAAATGCCGTAAGCGGTGCCGAAAGCCGCGATATCATCATCCCGGCCCGGTATGGGGCCCTTGTAGAATATGCCGCCGTCCGCGAAGAACGGGTACTGGTTAAGGCTTTCCGGGCCGAACGTGGCGACCGCGAAAACGGTAAGCCCCTGGTCGCTCCCCGGGCCGCCTTCACGGTAGATCATCTGGTCGGCGTGGCAGTAGAAGTTGTAATTACCTACGTGCTTGGCGGGGTCGAGCCCGGAGATCACGTGCGAGTTCCCGTTCCTATCGTACAGAAACTCCCGGGTCACGCCGCTGTGGTAATAGACG
The DNA here is from genome assembly GCA_964409365.1 of uncultured Planctomycetia bacterium. Lineage (GTDB taxonomy): Bacteria > Omnitrophota > Gorgyraeia > Tantalellales > Tantalellaceae > CAYPCX01. The sequence continues at coordinate 95,995 of CAYPCX010000003.1, forward strand.
CCTGCCTTGTAATGCCCGGGCATGCCTTCGGATCCTTTGGCATAATTGGGCGTAAAAGCGATCTCATGCGCCGTACCGAACCCTCTCTGCAGGCGCATGCTGAAATCCAATCCGTGAGCGGAATCGCGCCCCACGCGCGGGTCGGCGATATATATGCCGTGCGTGGAATAGAAGAGGTCAGAATACTCGATCCTCGCGCGCATGCCCCATATGGCCGTGGGATAGGTGATGAAGGGCAGGTTAACGGGCAAACTTACGGGGTTGCCGTCTATCGAGTTCTGCATATATATCCAGTAGATGGGGTCCGCGGCAAAATCGTCGCCGGGGCTTATGCGCCCGATCCTGAAATGCACCTTATCGTCGAAAAGCGCCTGGTCAAAGTAAAGCCCGTAGAACTTGAGCTCTTCCGACCCGTAGATACTGGTGACGGTAAAAACGTTGCCGATCTTTTTCTGCGAGAGGTTGACGCCGTTACGCCAGAGGCCGGACACATGGAACTGTAGCCCTTTCCAGCCGACAAGCTTTTCCAGGTCGTAGTTGATATCCAGGCCCCAGGAATGGTTATACCCGACACCCTGCACGTGCCCGCCGCTCGGGTTACCCTGAAAATCGGCCACGTAAGAACTGGTGACCGTCACGCCGCCGTCAGCGAGCTTGTCACGCATCCCGCCCCAGTTGCCCGTGAAATACGGTTCGGTAACGGGAGGGGGGAACCAGGGGGAGGCGGTCGCCGGTTTCTGCCTCGCCCGGGTTATGGCATCGGAAAAACTCAACGGAACGAACGGGGCCAAAACAAAAAAGACCAAAAAGAAAGAAATGAAAATAGTTTTTTTAAAAGATATTTTCATCGCGCCCCCTTTTCAGGTATATTTTATATAAGTATACTGTTATTAAAGGCAAAGACAAGTGGGCCGAAACGTAAAGGAAGCTTAATTGCGCACAAGAGGTAACGGACTCCTTTTCCATATAACTTCACTTCCCGCGCCTTACGGTATAGGCGATATGGGGCCTGAAGCTCACAAATTCGTCGACATCCTCGCGGAAGCAAAACAGAAATACTGGCAGATACTTCCGCTCAACTTTCCCATAGCGTCGAACGGGTACTCGCCGTACTTCAGCGATTCGGCCTTCGCGGGGAACCATCTCCTGCTCAGCCCGGACCTGCTTATAGAGGAAGGGCTCCTTCTTTTGGAAGATATCCCGCCCGTGCCGGGAGCCGACCCCGGGGAAGTCGACTATGACGGCGTGACGAAGCACAAGAAGCTCATCCTCGATAAAGCCTTCGAACGTTTCCGGAAAAAAGACCAAAAAAACGATTATGACGATTTCTGCCGCGGGCAATCGGGCTGGCTTAACGACTTCGCCCTTTTTGCCGCCATAAAGGAAGAGCAGAAGGGCAAGATATGGCATGACTGGCCCGCCTCCCTGAGGGACAGGCACCCGGAAGCCCTGGAAGAGGCGGGAAAGCGTCTTGCCGGAAAGATCGACCGGCAAAAGTTCATCCAGCACATGGTCTTCAAACAATGGTCCTCCCTGAAATCGTACGCAAACGGAAGAGGCATAAAGATAATAGGCGATATACCTATATACGTGAGTTACGACAGCGCCGACGTGTGGGTCGCCCCGCACATATTCAAGCTGGACAAGCGCAAAAGGCCCATGGCCGTCTCCGGAGTGCCGCCCGACTATTTCAGCGCGACCGGACAATTGTGGAACAACCCCGTCTACAGGTGGGACGTGCTGAAAGATACAAGATACGATTGGTGGATAGAACGCCTTTCGCACACCTTCAGCTGCGTCGACATACTGCGCATAGACCATTTCAGGGGGCTCGTCCAGTACTGGGAAGTCCCCGCGGGGGAGGAGACCGCGATGAACGGTAAGTGGGAGGACGTACCGACCTACGATTTCTTCGACACGCTGCTCGGGCACTTCAAGGATTTCCCCGTTATCGTGGAAGACCTGGGCCTCATAACGCCCGACGTGAAGGAGGCCATGGACCATTACGGTTTCCCGGGCATGCGGGTCCTGCAGTTCGCTTTCGGCGAGGACAAACCGGACCACCCGTACCTCCCGCAGAATTACGTAAAGAACTGCGTGGCATACACCGGCACGCACGACAATAACACGCTGATGGGCTGGCTGCGGGAAGAAGCCACACCCGATGTAACGCACAGGGTGCTGGATTTTCTGGGAGAACGGAAAATAAGCCCCGGTATCAACTGGAAAATAATAACCCGGCTCATGGGATCCGTTGCCGACACCACCGTCATACCCGTACAGGACATACTTGCCCTCGGCAGCGAAGCGAGAATGAACCAGCCCCGCGAGACCTTCGGCAACTGGAAGTGGCGCCTTCTTCCCGGACAGTTCACGAAGGAACACGCAGGGAAGCTTCGCGGGATAACCGAAACAACCGAAAGGAGCAGATAATGGTCAAGCCGCGCCTCAGTATATGGCAGATCATGAACATGAGCATAGGGTTCATGGGGATACAGTTCGGCTGGGGACTGCAGATGGCGAACATGAGCGCCATCTACGAATACCTGGGGGCCCAGCCCGATAAGATACCCATACTGTGGCTGGCCGCCCCGCTGACGGGCCTTTTGGTCCAGCCGTTCATAGGGCACATGAGCGACTACACGTGGTGCAGGTTCGGCAGGAGACGCCCGTATTTCCTCGTGGGGGCCATCCTGGCGTCGTGTTCATTGTTCTTCATGCCTTATTCCGGGACACTCCTCATGGCCGCCGGCCTGCTCTGGGTGCTGGACGCTTCCGTTAACGTGAGCATGGAACCCTTCCGGGCTTTCGTGGCGGACCTCCTGCCGGAAGAGCAGAGGACGTTCGGTTTTACCATGCAAGGCATGTTCATCGGGATAGGGGCCGTCACGGCTTCCGCTTTCCCGTGGCTCCTGGAGAACGTCTTCGGTTTCAGCGCTAAAGGCGGGCCGCACCCGCATGCGGCCGTCATTCCGGCGCACGGCGCGGTACACCATATACAAAAAGCGATCCCCGCGGTCCAGCAGGCCGCACACAACGTGATACCCGACATCGTACGGATATCGTTCCACGTGGGAGCGGCCGTGTTCATCGGCGCCGTCCTCTGGACCGTCTTCACTACAAAGGAATATCCCCCCGTGGACCTGGAAGCTTTCAAAAAGAGAAAAGCCGAAAAAGGAGGGCTCGGCAAGGCCGCCAGAGAGATATTCCGTGACCTTCTTCGTATGCCGCCCACGATGAAGGAACTCGCGTGGGTCCAGGTGTTCTCGTGGATGGGCCTTTTCTGCATGTTCATTTATTTCCCCGTCACGGTCGCGAACAACATCTTCGGCGCCAAAGAAGGAAGCGACCTTTACCTGAAAGGCATCGAATGGGCGGGGATCTGTTTCGCCACGTATAATGCGGTATGTTTTTTCGTTTCTCTTGTCCTGGCAAAAGTCGCCGGGAAGATCACCCGCAAATACACGCACATGATCGCGCTGTTATGCGGCAGCGCCGGCCTTATAGGCATAACCGCTGTCCACGACAAGAACATGCTGCTCCTTTTGATGATAGGCGTCGGTATCGCCTGGGCGAGCATACTCGCGATGCCGTACGCGATACTGTCAACGGCCATACCCAAAGAGAAAATGGGCGTTTATATGGGGATATTCAACTTTTTCATCACGATACCGCAGATAATCGTCTCGCTGGGGCTCGGCTGGGTCATGTTCCACTTCCTGGGCAACAACCGTCTTTACGGCGTCGTGATAGGGGGCTGCTGCTTTATCCTCGCCGCCCTGCTCATGTTGAGGGTAAGGGACAGGGGAGCCGAAAGGGAACGCGGCCATCCGCCGTCCTGGATCGCCCCGAGCGAGAACAACGAATAGAAATAGGCAACACACCGGGAGAGGCACGAAGTGCCTCTCCCGGTGTGAAAGTAATATTATGAAAACGCCCATAAAGATTTTACTCATTATAGCCCTGGTGGCCGCTCTTTTTGTCGGCGGCATCGCCCTGGCCATATTTTCCCTGACCCGCCGGATCGACAGGTCCGAACTATGGCTCTATGACCTCGACACCGGACAGACGGTACGCTTAACGGGGTCCGGCTCCAACGTCACTCCCGCTTTTTCGCCGGACGGCAAATTCCTGGTATACGCCCACAGGATCCCCGCATCCCGCGGCAAGGCGGCCTCATCCACGATCGAGATGCTGACGCTCGAAAAGGGCGCGGAAAACACCATCATCGATAACGGCGGCTACAACTACAGCCCCACCTGGAGCCCTGACATGAGATCGATCTACTACGCTTCCGACCATGGCGGCCAACGGGACATATGGGAACTCGAACTTGAAACCGCGGTCTCAAAAAAGATCACCGACGACAAGGCTTCCGAAAGGGAACCCCGCCTCTCCCGCGACGGAAAATGGATACTTTTTACACAGCGGGCCGAGACCGGGGGGATCGATGAGATCCATATCATCCCGTCAGGGGGAGGGGATAAAATACGCCTTACAGAGACAAAGAACATATTACAGATGCCCAAATCCCCGGCGTGGCTGCCCGATTCCAAGGGAATAGCTTTTTTTCGCCTGGTCGAGATCGCGATCATGGACCTTGAGGGCAACATAAAAGGGGTCATCAGTCTTGCCGGCCTCAACAATCTCGACGAACTCCGGTTCAACCCCACGCGGCCCGAGATCATATTCAAGGGCCGGCCCGCGAGGGAACTGTCTTTCCAGTTCTACTTGTATTCATTCACGTTCGAGAACAACGAGCTGCGTCCCGTCCGCAAATCCGGTTTCGTGGAGACCGGCTACACCTTCTCGCCGGACGGCCGCCAGATCGTTTTTTCGAAGTAACGAACAAAAGGAGCGAAAATGGAGACATCGGTGTTTTTGGCAAAACTTCTCGGGCCGTATTTCGTCATCGTTGGGATAGGGGTGCTGGCGAACCTCAAGTACTACCAGGGCATGATAACGGATTTCATGGAGAACAAGGCAATGCTTTACCTGGGCGGGGTGATGGCGCTGCTTTTCGGCCTTATCATCGTCCTCTTCCACAACTACTGGGCGCTCAACTGGGCCGTGATCATCACTATCATGGGCTGGCTGGGCATCTTGAAAGGCATCGCGCTGATCGTGTGTCCGGGCGCCATGATGAAACTGTCCAGAGCGTATATCGAAAATATGTTACCGCTCGCGACCAACCTGACGGTCATAATCATCCTCGGGGCGGTGCTGTGTTACATGGGCTATTTCGCCTGAAAAGTCATTCGCGTTTTCGCTCGGCGAGCAGAACGGCGTTCTTGAGATCAAGCTCGTTCGCCGCCTGCATCCATTCGTCCTCGAAATAAGGGTTCTGGGCGATCTGGGCGATGGCGGCCATTATCTTCAGTTTCATCTCCTCCTTACCGGGGGAGGTGACGATAACGAAGACGGCATGCGCGACACTGTCGTCGAGGAAGATGATCCCCGACCTGGCCCTGACCATGATAAGCTTAAGAACGTCCCTCTCCAGTTCGATGTGGGGGATAGCGAGGCCTTTCTCCAGGTACGTGCTCGACTGTTTTTCCCGTTCCAGGAGCAGCCCGGCCAATTTCCCGGGTTCCGCGCCGAGTCCGGACGACACCAGGCCCGCCAGTCTGCCGAAAAAATCCTCCACGTCGAGAGGCTCCTTTATTTCCATGAAAGTACTGGTCTTCACCAGCTCATGGAACTTATCCACGGCAAGCTGGTCCCTCTGCATCACTATCTTCCGCAGTTCCGAAAGGATGTCTTCCTGCGTGCTCAGTTCTTTGCTCCGGGATATCATCCTCTCCATGAAAAAGAAGAGCGCCGAGTTCTTCACGACCCTTTTTTGCACGTAATACCTGTACCACAGGGCGCAGACGACGACGAACATCATGGTCAGCGCTATGTAAAAATCGCCCATACCGACGAGCAGGAGAATGCCGCCCATCACGCCGATGATCTGCATGTACGGGTAGAGGGGGGCGACGAACTTGGGCTTATAGCTGGCGATCTTGCTTTCCCTGAAGAGCATTATGGTAAGATTGGCGAAAATATAGAGCAGTATGAGTATTGCCGATGCCACCTCGACCAGGATATCGAGTTTGATGAAGATCACCATCGCCATGAAGCCCCCGGTGAAAAGGACCGCTATGTACGGCACCCTGAACCTCTTGCTGATCCTCTGGAACGATTCGGGGAGCAGTCCGTCCCTGCTCATGCCGAACGGGTACCGCGAGGCGGTCATGAGGCCGGAATTCACGGTCGTGAGGAACGCCAGGAACGCCGCCACGCCTATCGCGATCTGGAACGCCCCGCCGCCGATAACGACGGAACAGTCGGATACGGGAGTAAGCGACTTCTGGAGGACGTTCGCCTTAAGGACCCCGACTGTGATAAAAACGGTAAACGCATAAAGCACGGAGGTTATGATAAGCGCCCAAAAGATACCGGCCGGGAGGTTCTTCTGGGGGTTTTTCACTTCTTCGGCCACGGCCACGATGGTGGTAAGGCCGCCGTAAGAGATAAAAACGAAACTCGCCGTGGTAAAAGCGGCGGTGTGCCCCTTGCTGAAAAAAGGCGTAAAATGCGTCAGGTCCACCAGTTTCATCCCCCAGGCGATATACAGGATAAGTATGGCGATAAGCCCCGCTACCATGACCAGCTGAAAACGCGCCGCTTCCTTGACACCGACCAGGTTCAGAAGAATAAAGAATATACAGAAAAGAAAAGCGATGAGACTCAGGGGCATCCCGACTATCTTCGTAAGGTAGGCCCCGATACCTATCAGGGCGAAAGCGCTTTTCATGCTGAGGGAGAACCAGGTGCTGAACCCCGCGATCGTCCCTATGGAAGGCCCGAAACCCCGCATGATATAAAAATAGTCACCGCCGGCCTTGGGCATGGCGGTAATAAGTTCGGACATGCTGAACACGGTAGGGACGCACAAAAGCCCGGCTATGATGTAGGAGAGTATCACCGACGGTCCCGCCTTGCCGAAAGCCATGCCCGGGAGGATGAAAAGGCCGGAACTTATCATCGCCCCGGAAGCTATACAAAAAACATGCCAGAATCCCAGGTCTTTCTTCAATTCCATCTGCATGATCCTTGCCCCCTTGAAAACGTCATTTTTTCAAGTATACCTAAAACATCATTTATAGCAAATAATGTTGGCAAAAGAGCTCATTTAAAAGTAAAATAATATAAATGGAAATAAAGAAAAGGGGGGAATAATGAAGAAGATCGTGAGCGTGGTTCTGACGGTTCTCTTTATCACCGGCTTGAGCCTGCTTTCCGCGCAAGGGGCGCAGGAAGACTTCCAGACCCAGCTGGACAAACTGAACCAGCAGATGAAGGACGCGAGGGACAGCTACAAACAGCAGCAGAAAGATGTCGACCAGGCGACACTGAAGCAGATGAAAGCGCTCGACCCGAAAGACAAGGACGGCCGCAAAGCTCTCCTGGACCAGAAAAGAGCCGAAAAGAAAAAGATCGAGGAAGCTTACCAGGAAGAACAGAAATCGATACGGGAACAGGTAAAACAGCTGAAAGCGGCCAACAAGGGTGTCGTAAAAACCAAAGAAGGGGACAAACCCGCAACGCCGGCGAAGAAAAAGGCCTGGACGCAATAAATAAGCGTCAAACGCTTGATCGCCCGGACCGGGCACGTCCCACGGCGGAGCGGGGCCCGGTCCCGGCGTCCTATCTTATTGCTGCGCAACAAGTTATACTCCCCGTTTTTTTAATAATTGCGCAATGTCGTATTTACGTTTATAATATGTGTCCGACTTGTTTTTAAAAATAATATCATGAAGAAAAAACTGAAACCTTTGATCATAGGAGACCTGGTGGTACCCGTACCCATAATCCAGGGGGGCATGGGTGTCAGGGTGTCCACATCGGCCCTGGCCAGCGCGGTAGCCAACTGCGGGGCCGCGGGCACGATAGCGAGCGTCGGCCTTCCTCCCGACACTGCGGAGAACAGGGCGGATGTCCCGAAATCCTGCAGGGAGCACCTCCAGATCGAGATCCGGAAAGCCCGTGAGCTCTCCGACGGCGTCATCGGCGTGAACATAATGGTCGCGCTGAGCAACTATGAGGACATCGTCCGGACGACCGTCAAAGAGGGCGCCGATTTTATAATCTCCGGGGCGGGACTTCCCCTGAGACTGCCCGAATACACGGAAGGATCGACCATAAAACTCATACCTCTCATCTCGTCGGCCAGAGCCGCGGAGATAATATTCAAAACATGGACGAGGCGCTATGACCGACTGCCTGACGCCCTTGTCGTCGAAGGCCCGTTATCCGGCGGGCATATCGCGGCGCATTCCGTAGAGGACCTTAAAGCCGGCAGGCTGACCGATCTTGAGACCACGCTGAAAGAAGTGTTCGAGGTCGTCGACAAGTACGCGAAGCCGGCGGGAGCGGATATACCCGTTATAGCGGCAGGAGGCATATTCGACGGAAAGGACGTCGCCAGATTCCTGAAACTCGGCGCGAAAGGCGTGCAGATAGGTTCCAGGTTCGTGGCCACGCACGAATGTTCGGCCGCCAAGGAGTTCAAACAGCTGTACCTGGACTCCGACGAGAAAGACCTCCTTTATATACAAAGCCCGGTCGGCATGCCGGCAAAAGTGATCAGGACAAAATTCATAGAAGAGATGCTTGCCGGCGGAAGACGGCCTATCAGCTGCAATTACATATGCCTGCGGACCTGTGACCCCAACGCCGTTCCCTATTGCATAGCCAAAGCCCTTATAGACGCGGTGGAAGGCGATATTGATAACGCGGTCGTATTCGCGAGCTCTTACATCGGCCGGATCGACAAGATCGTATCCGTGAAAGAGATGATCGACGAGATAACCCGCGAAGCGGCCGAACACCTTTAATTCTTTCAATACGGAAGGAGCGTGCAATGAACATCACAGAGATCAAACCCGAAGAACTTAATCCCCAGCAGTTTATCGACGAACAGATAGATGAACTTTCGTCCACCGTAGGCGACGGCCTGGCCATAAACGCCCTCTCGGGCGGGGTGGATTCATCGGTGGTCACCATGCTCGGGCACAAGGCCCTCGGCAATAAGCTAAAAACGTATTTCATCGACAGCGGCCTCATGAGGCAGGACGAACCCCGGCAGGTCCGGAGCTGGTTCGCCGAACTGGACGTCCCTGTAGAAATAATAGACGCGAAAGACGATTTCTTCGGCGCCCTGAAGGGCCTGACCGACCCCGAGGAGAAAAGGGAAGCCATCACACAGACCTTTTACAAGAAGGTGTTCGGCAAACTGGTCCGGGAAAGCGGCGCGAAATACCTGCTCCAGGGCACGAACTACACCGACGTGGAAGAGACCGTGGCCGGCATAAAGCGGCAGCACAACATACTCGAACAGCTCGGCATAGACACCCGGAAAGCGTTCGGTTACCATGTCCTCGAACCGGTCCTCCGGCTGAGAAAGACCGGCATCCGGCGCCTCGGCGAAGCGCTCGGCCTCCAGAAAGAAATTTACACCAGGCCTCCGTTCCCGGGGCCGGCCCTATCGGCACGCGTGATCGGCGAGGTCACCCGCCAGAGGGTAGAGACAGTGAGGCAGGCAACGGTCATCGTGGAAAAAGAACTGGCGCCGATAGGCGCGTTCCAGTACTTCGCCATACTTCACCGGGACCGCGTGACCGGCATGAGGGAAGGCAAAAGGGACTACGGGTTGCAGATAGAGGTCCGCTGCTGGGATTCCAAGGACGCCATAACCGCTGCCCCGACGAACGTGCCGTTCCAGACGCTCCGGAAGATCGCGGACGAAATAACCCGCAACGTGCCCGGCGTGGTCAGCGTGACCTATAATATCGCCACCAAGCCGCCGTCAACCATAGAGGTCGTCTAAAGGCGAGACGTTCATAACAAACGTCATGTATAAGAAAATATCCCCGAAAAACTTAACACTGTTCGCGATCGGGATCATTTTCATATCCGCAGGCACGGCTCTGGTCGTTTTCCTTTCTTACAGACACGGGGCCGGATCGGCCGTCGAACCGGCGCGGCGCGAACTGAAAGAACCGCTCCCGGCTGAAAGCCAAAATACCAAAAAAGAGGAAACACAGGCTAAAGGACCCGCCCTGACAGCGCACCCCGAAAAGGTCTTCATCGTACTGAACAACGGTGGCGAACTAAGGGGCGTCATAGAGCGCCAGACAGGGGAAAGCATAGCCTTGAATATCGGAGGAGGCACCGTTCTTCTGAACAAGAGCGACGTGAAAAGCCTTACCCCGCTCCCGGCGGATGAAACGGGCACCATCGTGTCGAACTCCTCGATCAGCGAGGAAGAGAGAAAAAAACAGCTGGATGAAATAAACGAACGGGACCGGATATACGCGGAGTGGAAAGAAAGCGTCGCCGAGTACGATCGCACTCAGAAAGAATACCGTGTGCCGTTCCGCGACAGGTCACGGATCATCGTCGACGTCATGCTGGACGATAAGGTGAAGACCAGGATGATAGTGGACACGGGCGCGCCCCTGGTATACATCCCCAGAAAAATAGCCATATTATTGCCGGATATAAACAGCAGGATAGGAAAACTCGAGCATAAGTTCATGTGGCCCGACGGGACCGTCTCGGAAGGGAACAGGGTGATCCTGAGGTCCGTCAAAATAGGGCCCGACATAGAAGCGAGGAACGTCGAAGCCATCGTCTATGACATAAAGAACCTCGACCACAAACACGCGGCCGGCCTTTTGGGCATGTCCTTCCTGGGCCAGTTCAATCTTACCGTGGACGCCCAGGAAAAAGAACTGGTGTTCCGGGAAAAATAGCATGCGCGGAGTGACCTACAAAGTGGATCTTTGCCCCGGGGACGACGACCCGGGAAAAGCCGAGATCCTGCGGACCGTTCTCCTGGGCGCCGGGGTCCCGCCCGAAAGAACAGCCGAACTTTACCGCGACGGAAGGGTCCATCTCTCGTTCTACACGAAAAAGCGTACCAGAGCCCGGTCCCTGGCATCAAAGCTCAGAAGGTCCGGACTGAAGGGGATAACGGTAAAAGGCGCCTCCCTCAAAGATTCGGACTGGAAAACAAAATGGAAAAAGACCTACAAGCCTTTCATGCTCACCCGTAACATCCTCGTGATCCCCGCGCGATTCAAGGATACATGTAAAAAGAAAGCGAAAAAATGCGTCTCTATCGACACCGCGCTGGCCTTCGGTACGGGGCTGCATTTTACCACCAGGTCCATGGCCGAGTTCATCGAGATGGAAGAGGGCAGGTTCGATGACTTTTTCGATGCCGGCACGGGATCGGGAATACTTTCCATCATAGCCCGGAAGAGCGGGGCCCGGCGCGTATGGGGTATAGATATCGATAAGGAAGCCGTAAAGGCCGCGAGGAAGAACCTTAAAGAGAACAGCTGCGGGGAGGGGTCCGTCAAACAGATGGATCTCAGGAGCTTCCCCGAAGGAGATGCCTTCGACTTCGTGGCGGCCAATATCAACACGAGGACGCTTCTTGCTAACCGGGGCAAGCTCATAGCACTTACGCGCCCCGGTAAATACCTGGCCGTATCGGGTGTAGCCGTTGAGAATTACGGGGAATTCCGCAGAAAATTCGACACAAAACGCCTCCGCTGCCTTAGGGTAAAAAAGGACAGGGAATGGACCGCGGTCCTTTACAAACGCACCTGGCGGGGTTAAAATATCGGATACCATGCAGAAAAGCGTAGTTACGAATAAGTATTCACTGGTCGACAGCCTGCCTGTATTCTCGGACCTGTCCCTTTTCCAAAAGATACTGGTGGCTTCAAGCTGCCACGTCGTTGAGTTCGAAAAAGGCGAGCACGTTTACGAAGAAGGCGACGCTCCCGACCATTTTTTCTGCGTGGTAAGCGGTAGGGTCGAGATATACCATCCCGCCGGCAAGACACGGACCGGCAGGAAGTTCATGCTCGAAGTTATCCGAAAAGGCGATTATTTCGGCCTGATATCCTCGCTGACGGGTAAACCCCATACCGTAAGCGCCCGGGCGCTCAACGATTCCGTGGTGCTCAGGATAAACAACAGGAATTTCAGCCGCATACTGAACAAGATTCCGGCCCTTGCGATAAAACTGAGCCGTTCCCTTTCCAGGAGGCTGGGCCGGAAACCTTTCAAGGAAATATTCGAAAGCCGGATAATCTCCGTTTATGGCATGACCGCCCCAGAAGACGCCGCCTTTTACGCCCGGAGCCTGGCGGAAAGCGTTAAAAAGGAATCCGGTAAAAAAGCGCTGGTCATACGGTCGACCTCGTTCTCAAAAGAAAAAGAGGTCTCTTCCAGGTTAAGCGCCCTTACGGGTGACCACCACTATATAATAGCGGATATATTCCCCGGCGACAGGAAAATAGACCTGGAGATCATCAGGCAATCCGACGCCTGCCATATCCTTAGCGCTTCCGATAAGGCCTCGCTCACGAGGACCGCGTCCTTTGTCAAACAGGCGGAAAAGCTCTTTGTAAAACATTCCGATCAAGCTGCCCTGGTCATATTGAAAGAGGACCGTCATTATCCGGACCTCTCTTATGAGGAAAAGGTCAAAGCGCTCTCAAAAGAAGTGTTCGCCACGCTTCCCGGACGCGGAGCAGTGTACAAAAAAGCGGTGCGCCGTATAGCCAGGGAGGTTTCCGGGGTGCGGGTGGGGCTTGCCCTGGGCGCGGGCGGCGCTATGGGCCTCGCCCACATCGGCGTCCTCAAGGTGCTGGAAAAAGAAAAAGTGCCCGTCGATATCGTCGCGGGCTGCAGTATCGGGGCGTTCATAGCGGCGTTATGGGCCGCAGGTTCCTCCGCCGCGGAGATCGAAAAACTCGTGTGCGGTTTTGACACCAGGCTCAAGACCCTCTTCTTGCTCGACCCGACCCTGCCCCTGCGGGGGCTCATAAAGGGAAAAGCGGTCAGGAAGGTACTGGAAAGATATCTGGGGGACAAGACCTTCTTCGACACGACCCTGCCCCTGAAAATAGTGACATGCGACATAAAGACCAGGGAGAAATTCGTGATAGATTCCGGAAGCCTCGTGGACGCTGTAATGGCCAGCATAGCGATACCCGGGGTCTTCGAGCCGGTGCCCTTCGGCGGCACACAGCTCGTCGACGGGGGGATCGTCGATCCTTTACCGGTAAGCGTGTTATCAAGGGCAGGCATCAAGAAGGTGGTCGCCGTGAACACGCTGCCTTCCCCGGAAGAGATGGCCGTCACGAGCCCCAGGAGTCTTAATCTCTATAACGTGATAGTGAACAGCTTTCATGCCGCCGAATACACCATGGCCGTCAACTCATGCCAGCAGGCGGACGTATACCTGCATCCCGTACTCGGGACCGCGGACTGGCACGAGTTCCATAAGGCGCGGCTGTTCATCCGGACAGGCCGCAACGAAGCGGTACGTATGCTGCCGCAGATCAAAGACCTCGCAAGGCAGAAACCCTGCGCTTAACGGTGCGGGATCAACCAAAAAGGGGTACAAATGAAGATAATAGCTGTCAGCGGAACCTACAGGAAGGGCAAGACCATCGACACACTGATAGATAAAGCTATCGAAGGCGTCAAACAGGTCGACCCTTCGGTGGAGGTCGAAAAGATCCAGCTCATCGATAAGGATATAAAATACTGCACCAATTGCGCCGCGTGTAAGACCGTTGACCCCGCCGAACCCATATCCAGATGCATTATACAGGATGACATGCAAAAGATCTGCCAGAAGTTGGTCGAAGCGGACGGGTACATACTGGGAACTCCCATAAACTGCGGCACGGTGACCGCCGTCTGGAAGGCGTTCTATGAACGCGCGGCCTGGATCCTGGCGAAACCGGGCACCAAACCCGTCAAGGGATGCCCGGCCCCGCGCACCGACAAGAAAAGAGCGGCGATGTTCATATTGAGCGCCGGGCTTGTACCGCCGATCCTGAGGTGCTTCTGTGACGACGCGACAAGGCTCCTCAAGGATCTCTGCGAATGCTGCCTCAACGCGAAGGTAACGGGGAACATGTACGCCGGCGCACTCGAAAAAAGAGGCATGTCCTATTATTTTGACCAGGCCCGCAAGGACGGCGAAAAACTCGCCCGGGCCCTGACGTCACAAAATATAGGTTGACACGGACAAAAGATAGTGTATAATAACCATGAACACAGTAGTAGTAAATAAAGGAGTAAAGTTTTGAACCACAAGGTTGAGAATGTAGCGCCTTGTGGTTTTTTAATTTCTGCCGTTATTTACTATGACACAAGAGCAAGAAAGGAGGGTAGTAAGTAATGGCAAAAGGAACAGTAAAATGGTTCAATAACCAGAAGGGTTATGGATTTATTACTCCTGAGTCGGGCGAAGATGTATTCGTACATCACAGCGCGATACAGAGCGAAGGCTTTAAGTCTTTGGATGAAGGCCAGGCGGTTGAATTCGATATTCAGCAGGGCCCCAAGGGCGCGCAGGCCGTCAACGTAGTAAAACTGTAACACAAAGAGCAGGGCCCGGCAGAAATGCCGGGCCCTGCTTCAAAAGGAGCTACAATGCGAGAGAAGAAGCTTTTCGTCGGAAATCTCAGCTATTCCACCGAGGAAAGTGATCTGAGAGATCTGTTCGCCCAGCATGGCAAGGTAGAGAGCGTCAACATAATTCCGAACAAAGGTTTCGGGTTTGTCGAGATGTCCAGCTCTTCCGAAGCGGAAGCCGCTAAGAACGCTTTAAACCTGACCCAGGTGGGAGGACGCAACATAAATGTCAATGAAGCCCGCCCGATGAAACCCAAACCGAGGCGTGAATTCAGGCGATATTAACAGTACGGAAAGATCGGTAACCCCCAGGGCTAATACCCCCGGGGGTTTTTTTGTTTTCGTTCCCGAGTGTCGAAGATATAATTGATCAATGACGATCCCGTTCCATAGAATACCCGCAACGAACCGTTTCGCGGTTGCCATTGCCGCGATTCTTATCCCTCTCGCGCTCCTGGCCTTCGGCGTGTACGGCACTTTTTCTTTTACGTTCTCGATCCCCCTGATCTGGCAGTTCTGCTTTCTGGGAGAGGGAATAAACTCTCTCGGCCTCAAAAGGAGGTCTTTCTGGCCTTCCGCAGCAACGGGCATACTAACGGGCATCGTCCTCGCTGTTTCGGGAGGATTTATCCTGAAGGCCCTGGGAATGACGGGTTATTCCCTGGACAAGGTCCACGAATTGAACAGTTTCCTCCGTTCCTTCGGGATAAAGATCACGTTCATGGGGGAGGCGGGATTCAAGCTTCTCTCGGCGGGGAATGAACTGAATTGGGTCCTGTTGTCCCTGATATACTGTGTGCTCCTCGTCGGGCTGGGCGAGGAGATATTCTGGAGGGGGTTCATCCAGCGGAAGATATCAAGAACTTTACCCGTGCCTGCCTCCATATGGGTAACAGCGGTCCTGTTCGCCCTGGTGCACAGCTACCTGTTCTTCATCATCCCTTTCAAAGAGGGACTTATTTTCCTGGGGCTCATAACCCTGGCCGGAGCGTTCTGGGGGTACCTGTATGAATACTTCGGCAACATCTGGGGGCCGGCCTTTTCCCACGGTATCATCGCTTTCATCGTGTGGAGATACTTCGTGTTCTCGACCGTTTAGAACTGGAAAAGGAGAACCTTTAGGTGTAAAATTAAACAAAACGATCCAAAAAGGAGACAACATGAAAAGGGCTATCACTTTTGCACTTGCGCTGCTTTTGGCTTTCAATGCCGGTCCTGTTTCTGGACAGGGTCCGGCCCAGCGGGAACTTATCGGTGAGACCCGCGTTAAGAGGGGAAGGAACGAAGCCGGTGTAGCCCTGATACGGCTGGGCCCGGAAAAACTCGCGGCGCTGGTGAGGACCCCGTTAAGGGCAAAAGCGAAAGTACAGAAGATGGAGCTCATAAGCCCGTCGGGTAAACGATACAAGTCCTCCAACACGGACCAGGTGCCTTCCAGGCAGCTCGGGCAGTATTTTGACCAGATCTCATCTGTCGGCAGGATATTCGGTGATTTTTGTAAAAGGGTCGATTCGATCCTGACCCGCGAGGCGTGCGCGGACGGCGGTTGTCCGAGTAGCGGAGGGACAGGCGGCGGCCAAGAACCTTGCCATGAGGACAGGGTCAGTGACAGAGAGCGCGCTGAGAGATTTGCCGCGTTCACGGCCCTGATAGGCCGTGCCATGATGGACAAAGACCAGTGGTTCACGGTACTCCTTTACGACAAAATAACGATAGAGCCCGGTTCCTGGGAGATCCACCTTGTGATGGTCGATGACCGCGGTAAGCGCGTGCGTGTGACCGGTACCCTGGAGGTTATCGGGCCGGCTGAAGGCGAGGAAATAGACCCCATGTTACTCAGATATATGACCGACTACGATAAATATTCCAGGCGTTTGCAGCAGATCGCCCCCGACAGTTACGAAGCACAGACTATAAGAAGGATCCTTCCCGGTCTTGAAGACTCAATAAGGTCAATGGGGGGGGAAGTGCCGGAAATACCTCAACCGCCTGTGGAACCGGTTCCTGAGGTCGACATGCCGGCCGGCGGAGCACAGCCGCCCGCTGGCGGCCGGGACCTGCCATGGGCAGAATCCACCAACCGCGCTACAGGCATCACTACGAGATCCGAAGCGAACCCTGACGGTTCGCACACCATTACAAGAACGGACAAAAACGGCAATGTGATCTCACGTGAAACAACACCCCCGCCGCGTGCACGGGGACCTCAAGCCGGAGCTCCGCCTGGCGCCGCCCAACCCGGTGCCCAACCCGGAGCGCCCGCGGGCCAGCCCGCCGCGCCTGCCGGCCGGCAAGACCGGCCGTGGGCCGAAGGTTACGACCATCCCCGCGAGGGCGTAACTACACGGTCCGAGGGACAAGCGGACGGTTCACACTCGATCACGCAAACTGATGACCAGACCGGCAGGGTGATCCAGCGCCGGACCACGCCCCCGGCGGGAACTGCGCCGCCGAGCGGACGCTCAAGTTACACGGACCCCGAAACCGGCGTTACGACGACCATTGACAGAACGGGGGCCGGTACACGGACCACCCAGACCGACCGAAGCGGCAGAGTAATATCGGACAAGCTTGATATTTGATATGATCGGCCCGGAAATAGCGTTAATTTTAAAAAAGTAAGCAATTTTAACTGGTCAGTTCACGATCACAAGGTAAACTATAACAAGATATAAAATATCCGATAGGAAAGGAGGGGAAAGATGAAAAAACTTATCGCGTTTTTGCTCATAGTCGCTTTAGTGATGTGCGTCACTCCGGCTTTTGCGCAGTCGAAAGCACGTCCGCCCGGCGATGGAGGGTTTTTCACGAAATTCTTCAACGGGCTTCTGGGCGATTCCTGGGCAAAAGGGGCTACGGGAGCAAAAGACATAACACCCGAGCAGACGAAAGAACAGGCCGAAAAACAGAGGAAGAAAATAAGCAAACCGCAATTCTAAGGATGCACGCGCCTGAAGTCACAACCCCCGGGGCCGGATAACAACCCCGGGGGTTGTTTTTTGTGATTTTCGGGTTTACTGCAGGTATACTATAGGTGTTTAATATGGGCGAGATAGCGACCGATAAAACGACAGGCATAAAGTACGAAAAATGGGTGTGCCCCGGGCCGAGGGCCGTGCTGGTCCTCGTGCACGGAATAGGGGCGCACACCGGCAGGTGGAATTTTCTTGCCAGGTTCTTCCGGGCGCACGGCATATCCTCTTACGCGATCATGCTGAAGGGTTTCGGGAAGGCAGCCGCCACGAACGGGCATGCGGATTCTTTAAAGACGTACCTCGGCGACATCCGCAAACTATGCGCTCTCGTTGCGAAAGAGAACCCGGGCAAAAAGGTGTTCATCCTGGGGGAAAGCCTGGGCGGGCTCATATCCTTCATCGCCGCGGGCCTTTTCCCTGACCTTTTTGACGGGGTTATCTGCATCTCACCGGCTTTCGGCAACAGGATGAAGTTCTCTCTTTTAGACTATATCCGGATATTCCTCTCAGGGATCTTCAACCCGAAAGAGCAGTTCGACCTGCCTTTCGACTCCGACATGTGCACGCGCGACGCGGAATACCGCAGGGCGATGGACCATGACCCCGATGAACACCGGTCGGCTTCCTCGGGGCTTCTTGTCGGGATCGCCGTCGCGCAGATACGTTCCCGGCGGCTCTGTGGCCGGATAACGAAACCGGTCCTTTTCCAGATAGCGGGCAGTGACATGCTGGTGGACCCGGAAGCGAGCGTCAGAGTGTTCAACTCGTTGAAAGTCGCCGACAAGACGCTGAAAGACTACCCGGAGATGCTCCACGCGCTATCCATAGACACGGACAGGGAAAAGGTGTTCGACGACGCGCTGAATTGGCTGGAACAAAAGTTATGAGGAACCGTAGATGAAATACGTTCTGTCGATAGACCAGGGCACGACAGGCAGCCGCGCGGTCCTGTACGACAAAAGCGGCGGGGTGAAAGCAAGCTGCTACCGGGAGTTCAGGCAGTATTTCCCGAAACCCGGGTGGGTGGAACATGATCCCGAAGAGATATGGCACAGCGTCAACGCTTCCATGCAAAAAGCCCTCTCAAGCGTACCGAAAAGCGGCAAAATAGAAGCGATAGGGATAACCAACCAGAGGGAAACCACGGTCGTGTGGGACAGGGTAACGGGAAGACCCGTGTATAACGCGATCGTCTGGCAGTGCAGGAGGACTGCCCCGAGGTGCGACCGGCTTAAGGGCGACCCCAAAGTCGCGCACGAATTCCGCGAAAAGACGGGGCTTAAGATCGACGCGTATTTTTCGGCGACCAAAGTGGAGTGGATACTGAAGAACGTGCCGAAGGCCCGGCAGAAGGCGAAAAAGGGCAGGCTCCTTTTCGGCAACACGGACACCTGGGTGCTCTGGAAACTCACCGGAGGCAAGGTCCATGCCACCGACTACACCAACGCCTCGCGCACGATGCTCTACAATATCGATAAACTGCACTGGGACAAGTCCATCCTTAGAAGATTCGGCATACCGCGCCCGATGCTGCCGGAAGTCAAGAACTCTTCCGGCATTTTCGGCAAGACCGTCAGGATAGGAAAGCTCCCCGCGGGCATACCCGTAGCGGGCGACGCGGGAGACCAGCAGGCGGCCCTTTTCGGGCAGACCTGTTTCGAACCGGGGACCATGAAGAACACTTACGGCACGGGAAGCTTCGTCCTGCTGAACGCGGGAAAAAAGCGGCCCCGCGGAAAGCACGGGCTCATAACCACCCTTGCCTGCGGCCCGGCGGGCGAACCGGTATACTGCCTGGAAGGGTCCATCTTCATAGCCGGCGCCGCTATCCAGTGGCTGCGCGACGGGTTAAAACTCCTGCACAAGGCCCCGGTCTCGGAAAAAATGGCCTTGTCCGTCAAAGATAATGCCGGGGTGTATTTCGTGCCCGCGCTCGTGGGGCTCGGCGCTCCTTACTGGGACCAGGAAGCAAGAGGGACCATTACCGGGCTTACCAGGGGCACGGCACGGGAACACATCGTAAGGGCGGCCCTCGAGGCCATGTGTTACCAGACCCGGGACGTGCTGGAGGTCATGGAAAGGATAGCGGGCCTGAAGATAAAAGAGCTTAAGGTGGACGGCGGGGCTGTGGCGAACGATTTCCTGTGCCAGTTCCAGGCGGACATACTCGGCATAAAGGTCATAAGGCCCAGAATAATCGAGACCACCTCGCTCGGAGCGGCTTACCTGGCGGGGCTCGCGACCGGTTTCTGGAAAAGGACGGCGGACGTAAAAAGATATTGGAAAAAAGACAGGATATTTTCTCCCAGAATGAGCAAAAGGGACGCCGACGCCTTATACAGGGGCTGGGAGAAAGCGGTGAAAAGGACGCTTTCGAGAACGACATGAAAAAATATGATTGCCTCATAATCGGCGGAGGGGCGACCGGGACGGCCATGGTCAGGGAACTGTCCCGTTACCGCCTAAGCCTGGCGCTCCTGGAAAAGGAAGAGGAGCTCGCCTTCGGCGTCTCGAAATCCAACAGCGGCATCATACATCCCGGCACGCAGAACCCGCCGGACTCCCTCAAGGGCAAGTTGTGCGTGGCGGGCAACACCCTGGTCAAAAAGATATCAAAAGAACTCGGTGTCGATTTCAAGGAAGTCGGGGAACTTATCGTCATCTTCGACCGGACGGACATGCCGCGCCTCCAAAAGATCAAGGAAGAGGCCGAGGTTCTCGGCGTGCGCGGGATGAGCATTGTCGACAGCAAATGGCTCCGCAGGAACGAACCCAACCTAAATCCCGAAGTAGTGGCGGCGCTTCACGTGCCCACGGCAGGTATAATCAGCCCTTACCGGTGGGCATACGACCTCGCGGAGAACGCCGCGAAGAACGGCGCCGAGATCCACCTGGAGACCACCGTGGAGGGTATTGCCGCCGCCCCGTCCGACAGGCACCGTTTCGTGATCAAAACGACGAAAGGCGAGTTCGGGGCCAGATACGTCGTCAACGCCGCCGGGCTTTTCGCGGATGATATCTCCCGTATGGCCGGAGTGGACGATTTCAAGATAAGCCCGAGAAAGGGCGAGGAGTTCCTTCTGGACAAGAAGAGACAGTACCTCACTAACCACCTTATATTCCCGCTGCCCACGAAGAGATCAAAAGGGATACTTGTAATAAAGACGTCCGACGGCAACCCGATGATCGGGCCTACGGCCCATGATATCGAGGACAAGCATGACCTTTCCACTTCCGATGCGGGTTTGGAGGAAGTGCTGGCCGGCGTACGGAAACTGGTGCCCGCGATAGACGGGAACGATATAATCGCGTATTTCGCGGGCCTGAGGCCCGCCGCCGGACATGACTTCATCATACGCCATGAAGAAAAAGTCCCGGGGTTCATCAATGTCGCGGGCATACAGTCGCCGGGGCTCACGGCCTCACCGGCCATCGCGCATATGGTGACGGGCCTTTTGAAGGACAACGGCCTCGCCTTAAGGCGAAAACTCTTCTACCACCCGCACCGCAAAAGGTCCGTGCACCTTTTCGGGATACCGCTGGAGAAAACAAAAAAGTTGATAAAAGAAGACCCTGCCTACGGCGACATAATCTGCCGGTGCGAGATGGTATCCGCCAAAGAAGTGACGGACGCGATAAAGCGGGGCGCGAGGACGCTCGACGGGATAAAGTTCCGGACACGCGCCCAGGCCGGAAGATGCCACGGGGGGTTCTGCACGACCCGTCTCATGAAAATACTTGCCGAAGAAACGGGTACCACCCGCACTAAAGTGACGAAAAGGGGCAAAGCCTCAGAGATCGTCAAGAAGGACAGGCGCGATGCATGAACGGGAACTCATAGTCGTCGGCGGCGGTCCCGCCGGCATGGCGGCGGCCATTTCCGCGCATGAGAACGGGGTGAGGGATATACTCCTCATCGAAAGGGACCAGTACCTGGGAGGGATACTCAACCAGTGTATCCACACCGGCTTCGGCATAGAGTATTTCAAAGAGGTCCTGGCCGGACCGGAATACGCCGAAAGGTTCATCGCGAAAGTCACCGCGATACCCGGGATCGAGATAAGCCTGCGGACCTTCGTGGTGCACCTTACCGGCGAAAAGGCCATCACATACCTGAAGCCGGGCCTCATGGAAGAGGTAAGGGCTAAAGCCCTCATTATGGCGACAGGCTGCCGCGAACGGACGCGCGAGATGATACACATCCCAGGAACAAGGCCGGCCGGCGTGTTCCCCGCGGGCCTCGCGCAGAAACTCATAAACATAGAAGGGCTCCTGCCCGGCAAAAAGATCGTGATAGTGGGCTCGGGAGACATAGGAATGATAATGGCCAGGCGGTTCCTCCTGGAAGGAGCCGAAGTCAAAGCCGTCGTCGAGATACAGAACAAGACCCGGGGCCTTACGCGCAATCTCGTGCAATGCATAGAGGATTTCGAGATACCCATCTATTTCGGCCACAAGGTAAAGCGCCTTCTCGGGAAGGACCGGACAGAGAAGGTAGAGATCGTAAAGGTCGACGAAAATTACCGGGAGGTGCCCGGTACCGGTTTTGAGATAGAGTGCGACACTCTCCTGGTCTCCGTGGGGCTTATCCCGGAGAACGAACTCGTCGAGATGGCGGGCGTCGAACTCGACAGAAGGACGAACTCACCGGTGTCGGACGAGGTCAACAAGACGTCCATACCAGGGCTTTTCGTGTGCGGCAATTCGTTCAAGGTATACGATATCGTCGATTCCGTCACGCATGACAGCGAAATAGCCGGCCGCCAGGCCGCCGAATACCTGAGGGGCCTTAAATGATAAAAAAAATGACCTGCATAGAATGCCCGGTGGGATGCCAGCTCGAAGTGGAGATCGGCGAAAGCGGCAAGGTGGTCACGGTCTCCCGCAACAAGTGCCCCAAGGGCGAGAAGTATGCGATAGAGGAGACGGAAAACCCCGTGCGCGTGCTCACGACGACGGTGCTGACCGAAGGCCTCCCGCTAAGAACGGTCTCGGTAAAGACCGACCGTCCGATACCCAAAGCGCGGCTCCTGGAGGCGATGCGGGAGATAAGCAAGGTAAGGCTGCGCAAGTCCGTTAAAGTGGGTGAGGTCGTGGTACCGAACCTGATCGGCCTTGACGCCAACCTCATCGCCACCCGCAACTGCTAAGTGATGGTAAGCTGTCTATCGAATCCCGCGATCTTGAAGACCTTCTTCACGTTGGGGTGCACGTTCATTATCGAAAAATTGGCGGGTCCGACTTCCTTCGCGACGCGCAGGCATAAACGCAGGAAAGCGGAAGATACATAGTCCACCTCATCCAGGTCGAACACGACCGGGATCTTCTCTTCGACCACCTTATCGAAAAGCTGGTCTTCGACTTTCTGGCATTCGGCCGTGTCCATCTTTCTGGAAAAGGAACACACCAGGGTCTTTTCCTGCGTTATGTTGTCTTCTATGTTGAAATCGACCATCTAATTTCCTCCTTGGCTTAAAAATCCCTGTTAAATTCCTTTTCCAGGGTCTTCGCGTCGAGCGTTTCGTCAAAATATTCGTTCATGTCGAAATGCTCCCAACGCCCGTCCACGCGCCGCCGCGCGATACGCTGGATATTCAGGTAATGTTCCACACTTATATTGTCGGTCGTCGTCGTCTTGGCGGCCGTGCCGCAGCCCGGCGACATGGAAGGGGTGAGCATGTTGTACATGAACCCCAGGGACCCGTGCGACGAAGGCGTGTTCACAAGGACGCGCCCCGTGTTCATGATGGCCGCGAAACGCATGACCTTTTCGTCATCGTTGGAGAATATGCTAGCCGTGTGGCCGGCGCCCCCGTGGGAGATAAGGTCTATGCACAGGTTGACCGCGCTGTCGAAGTTATGTATCGTGTAAAGACCGAGTATCGGCGCGAGGACCTGTCCGGAAAGGGGAACATGCGGCCCCACCTCTTCAAGCGGCGCTATCAAGAGCTTCACGCCCTCCGGGACGTCTATGCCGGCCCTCTCGGCGATGACCGAAGCGGGCTGCCCAAGGACCTGGACGCTTGTAGTTCTTTTTTGCCGGTCAACGGCTATCTCCCCGAGTTTCTTCACTTCTTCACGGGTGAGAACATGTCCCCCGAGCTGTTTGAACTCTTTGATGATCTCCCGGACTTTCTCGTGCATCACTACGACAGCCTGTTCACTGGCGCCTATCGTACCGTTGTCGAACGTCTTGGACAGCATGATCTCGTTAACGGCGAAGGGCACATCGGCGCTGTCCTCGATAAAGACCGGCACGTTGCCGGCCGTGACCCCGAGAGCGGGCGTGCCCGAACTATAAGCCTCTTCTACGATCTTTCTTACGCCGGTCGCGTGGATCAGGCGGACGTTCTTATGGCCCATGAAGGAGCGCCTCTGTTCGCGGGAAAGAGAGACCCACTGGACACAGTCCTCCGGGGCGTCTTCCCTGAGAGCGGCTTCATAGCATATACGGGCAGCCTCCTCCCCGCACTTCATCGCCCGGGCATTAGAACTTATGATGACCGGGTTCCTTGTCTTCATAGCGACGAGTATTTTAAAGATGATAGCCGACGTAGGGCTTGTGACAGGCACAAAGGCAAGTATCGGGCCGACCGGCTGGGCTATCTTCGTGATCCCTTTTACCGTGTTCTCGGACAGGATCCCGACGGTCTTACGGTCCTTGATGTCCTCGTAGGCGATCTGGGTCGCGAGCACTGTCTTGAGGACCTTATCCTGCCATTTTCCCATGCCCGTTTCTTCAGCGGCCATTTTCGACAGCCTCACGCGGTCGTTGAACGCCGCTTCATAGACCGCCCTGACTATGCGGTCGGTATGTTCCTGTGAGAGCTGGCTGAAAACGGCGGCCGCGTTTCTGGCCTTTTCCATTATTCTTTCGATATCGACCAACTTTGTAACGGCCATTTAGATACCCCCCGGGTTTGGTTCGAGCAAAACCGTTAAAGATGAAGATAAGCTTAATTTTATCAACCGCAACTGAAAAAGTCAAAAACTTTCCCGCCGGGGGAACATCCGCTAAGGTCTTGTAATAATTATTATTTAGATGTAAAATTACAATATGATATCTTTATTGCGGAACCGCAGCATAGCGTTCAAGCTCGTATTCTTCATCCTCTCAAGTTGCACTTTCATTTTCGCGGTCGTCTTCAGCTATAATTACGGTGTTTCCCGGGGAATAGTCTTAGACAGGATAGACGACCTGGCGCGTACCCTTACCGCCGGCGCTGTCAATAAGATAGAGTCCGTGCTGCTTCCCGTAGAAAAGATACCGGAACATCTCGCCCTCGCGCTGGGAAAGCACTTTCACACCAGGGAAGAGCTCGAAGAACTGCTTTTTTCCGTCGTGGACAAGAACCCCGAGATATACGGCGCCGCCATAGCCTTCGCACCTTACAAGTTCGACCCGAACGTCTCCGACTTGGCGCTTTACTTCTACAGAAGGGACGGCGAGGTGCGGTCCGCCGACCTCGGCAGCGATTCGTACTCGTACCGCAAATGGGACTGGTACACGGTCCCTAAAAAGCTCGAACGCCCGGTATGGAGCGAACCTTACTTCGACAAGGGCGGGGGCGAGACGCTGATGACCACCTATTCGGTCCCGTTCTACCGGGAAACGGGCGGGGAGAAGGAATTCCTGGGGATCGCCACCGCGGATATGTCCCTCGTCGGGCTCCAGAAATTCATCGCCTCCATCAAGGTGGGGAAGACCGGTTACGGATTTCTCATTTCCAAAAAAGGGACCCTGATCACGCACCCCGAGACGGACCTTGTCATGGACAAGACCATCCAGGAAGTGGCCAGGCTCCGGAACAACCCGGCACTGCTCAAGATCGGCGGGCAGATGATGCGGGGCGAAATAGGTTTCGCCCCCGTGAAAGATACATCCACCGGGAAAGAAACATGGATGGCCTTCGCTCCCGTGCCCGCCAGTGACTGGTCGTTCGCGGTCATGTTCCCTAAGGGTGAGCTCATGCAGGACCTCCACGCCCTCAACAGGGCCGTCCTTGTCATCGGCTTGACCGGACTGGTGTTCCTGGCACTGGCGATCACCCTTTTTTCGAACTCTATAACAAAACCCCTTAGGGTCCTGGCCATCAAGACAAAGGACGTGGGAAGCGGACATCTGGATTTCGAGCTCCCGCCGGCAAGATCGAAGGACGAGGTCGGCAGCCTTACCGAGTCCTTCCGGCACATGAAAGACGCGCTCAAAAGATACATAACGAAGCTGACCGAGACCACGTCCGAGAAGGAAAAGATCCAGAGCGAGCTGAAGATCGCGCAGCGCATCCAGATGGATATTCTTCCCAAGGTGTTCCCGCCCTTCCCGGAAAGGGAAGAGTTCGATATCTTCGCTATGATGAGGCCGGCCAAGGAAGTGGGCGGGGATTTCTACGACTTTTATTTCATCGACGAGGACCACCTCTGCCTCGCCATAGGCGACGTCGCGGATAAAGGCGTTCCGGCGGCGCTTCTCATGGCCATGACCAAGACCTACATGAAATCGACGGTGAAGGTGATACATAACGTGCCCGGCGTCATGTACAAGACCAACAAGGAACTCTGCATCGGGAACGATTCGGGCATGTTCGTCACCGCTTTCTGCTGCATCCTGAACGTCAAAACGGGCGAGGTCTTTTCCTCCAACGCGGGGCACAACCCGCCCCTGGTGATCCGCAAGGGAAAGGACCCCGAATTTCTCGAAGAGGATTCCGGTTTCGCGCTGGGCGCCTTTGAAGACGTTTTCTATGAGGAGCAGAAGATGGTCCTCAGGCCCGGGGACACCCTGCTTTTGTACACTGACGGCGTAACGGAAGCCATGAACAGGGAAAGGCAGCTCTTCTCCGAAGAAAGGCTGCGAAAAGGGCTGTCAAAACACCGTGACGACCCGATAAAGGAAATGGTCGAGAAGCTGGTGAGCGGAATAGATTCTTTCGCCCGGGGCGCTCCCCAGTCCGACGACATAACGGTCATGGTGCTCAAGTATTACGGCAAGGGAAGCACTGGCGCAGAACAAAAGAACAACGGTAAGATGACCCTCAAGAACGACCTCCCCGAGATCAGGAGGATGGCGGGCATCATGGACAGCTTCGGGAAAGCGAACGGCCTGTCACAGGAGCTGATAAACGACGCGAACCTCGCCCTGGAAGAGATCGTGAATAACATCATATATTACGCCTATGAAGATAAAAAAGAACACCTTATACACGTGCGCATGAACATCGAAAGCGGGGAGCTCGTCCTGGAAGTGGCCGACGACGGCAAACCCTTCGACCCCCTGAGCGCCCCGGTATCGGATACCGATAGGCCCATCGAAGAAAGGACCGAAGGCGGCCTGGGTATATTCCTCTCCCGGAGAATCATGAACTCGATGGAATACAAACGGGAAGACGGAAAGAACATCCTGGTGATGAAAAAGAAGATATGACCCCTAAAGAGCAGCGGATCAGTTTCAAGTCAAAGGACGGCGTTACCCTGCGGGGCATCCTGACAACTCCCGGCGAAAAAGCAAAAGAGGCCGTCATATTCGCCCACGGCATCACGGGGGAGAAGGACGAAGGCGGCCTTTACGCGAAGCTCTCCCGGCTCTTCGCCGGTAAAGGTGTCGAGAGCCTGCGCTTTGATTTCAGGGGACACGGTGAAAGCGGCGGAAAGCCGTGGACGGTAACGATAAAAGGGGAACTTGACGATCTCGCGGCGGCCGTGGACCTCGTCAGGGCCCGGGGATATGAGAAGGTCGCTATCATCGGCTTCAGCTTCGGGGGCGGGATAACCGTTCTTTATGCCGGCAGAAAACCCCGGAACGTTTCCTGCATCACGCTTTTATGCCCGGTACTCGATTACCGGAAGACCTTTCTGGAACCCGAGACCGCCGAAGCGGCGAAATGGTTCTCCCCGGAGGCGATAGCCCGGGCAAAACGAACGGGCAGGCTCGACCTTGCCGGGTTCCCCCTGGGGCATGGCCTCCTGAAGGAGCTTAGCAGGTACAAACCCGGCCAGACCCTTTTAAAACTCGAGGTGCCGTGCTTGATAATCCACGGGACAGATGATAATATGGTCCCTTATACCGTCGCCCGGTATTACGGCAGGAAATACGAAAAAGGCGAATTCCTGTCCGTCAAGCGTGCGAGTCACAGTTTTAAAGGGTTTGAAGGCAGGATCGCCCCGACGATCACCAACTGGGTCTTGAAATGGATATAGAACTTTATTCAGGTACTATAATATCTATCCCGTTCGGCAAGCACAAGATCGACGCTCGCTTGTACCACATCGTCTCCGACAAAGAACATTTGAAGGAAAAGCCGGTGATCCTGCGCCTTCACGGCACTTTGGGCAACCTCCTGGACGAGACCGAATATTACCTGCCGACCGTCCTTTCAAAGAACGATTATTCTTCGCTTACGACCAACACCCTGCTTTCCAATCTGGGGCTTTTTTTCGGGTTCGGGGTTTTCGACGATACCATGCCGCAGATAGAAAGGGTATGCGCGTTCCTCAAGGAACTGGGTTTCAAAAAAATAGTCCTTTCGGGCCACGGCGTAGGCGGCTGCATGGCGGTAAGATACGCGGCATGGAAGGCCGAGGAAGGTAAAGCCGACGAGATAGCCGGGGTCATAGCGGTAACGACCCCGTATTCCCTGCCGGAGACCACCCGCAACCGGTGGAAAAAGTTCGGAAGCGAACCTTCCTACGACGAGGTTCATGAAAAAGCCGACCGTATCCTTCATCCCGCCCCGGGGGAGGAACAACCGGGTGACGAGATAATCGTGGTAGAAAAAGCTCAGGGGCCTACGCGCCTGCCGAAGGACACCGAGGTATACACGCTGAGAACATGGTGGTCGCTCACCGGACCTGAGGCCGAGGGCACTAAGGTCTACAAGCATATAGGTAAGATAAAAGCGCCGCTGCTTTTGATACACGGCCTGCAGGACGAGTTCATCGGCCACAAAAAGACGGGCGAGCTGCCCATAATAGCCGCCGAGGCGGGGAACAGGGACGTGACGCAGATATTCCTTTCCACTGGGCATAAAATGGACGACATGCAGGACGAGCTCGGGGACATAATAATTAAGTGGCTCAATAAAAGGTTCACGAAAGACTAAGATGGAAATAAAGTTCAACGAGTTCCAGTATCTGATGAGGTTCAAGGCCGCGGACGGCTTTACGGTAAGCGCGTACCTTATGCCGGCGGATTGCGGGGACGACACGGACCTTATGGAAGTACCCGTCCTTTTGCAGATACACGGGCTTCTCGGCCATTTTCTCTCAAGAGGCACCCCGCGCCAGCTCCCGCGCGCTCTCTATAAAAAAGGCTACAGCTCACTTTCCATAAACACAAGGCTCGCTTACGCCGGCCAGATCAACGGCACAGGCATCTTCGACGATACCATCAAAGACATAGACGCCGCGATAGCGTTCCTGAACGACAGAGGTTTCAGGAACATTTTCATCCTCGGCTACAGCCTCGGGGCCGCGATGCTTGTGTACTGGGCCTCACAGAGAAAAGAAGAGAACGTGAGGGGTTTGATCCTCGAGGGCGCACACTACTCGATCCCGGATTCATGGAAGAACGATTTCCACAAGTGGGGCAGCACCCCGAGCTATGAAGAGCTTTACGAGAAAGCGAAAACCGTGCTGGGAGACGACCCGTACAACAGCCCCAACGACGAGACCTTCGTAGTGTACCAGTCCCGGGGGCCCAACCACGAACCCATAAGCAGCGAGATCTTCACTTACAAGACCTGGTGGTTCATGGCCGGACCCGAGGCCGGCAACGCCATGGCCTATAAGCATATCGGCAAGGTCAAACTGCCCATACTGATCCTGAGGGGCGTGGATGATTTCCTGGTCGAGGACTGGGAGCCCGGGGCGCTGAAAAAAATAGCGCGGGACGCCGGCAATAAGAACGTGAAGATGATCGATGTTCCCGGGGCAAGGCACGACTGCATGGAGAACTCGGTGGTAATGATGCAGCATATCGTCGAGATGTTCTCCGAAGACAGCAAATATAAGGAGGGGTCATGAAAAGGGCGGCTATTCTCTTACTGGTCGCGATCT
The DNA here is from genome assembly GCA_964409365.1 of uncultured Planctomycetia bacterium. GTDB lineage: Bacteria > Omnitrophota > Gorgyraeia > Tantalellales > Tantalellaceae > CAYPCX01. The sequence continues at coordinate 125,526 of CAYPCX010000003.1, forward strand.
TCACTTTTACAGGGATTTTTTCCGCGGCCGCGGCAGAGAAACAATTATCATCCATCACGATAAAAAGGATCAAGGACGCGATCGCGAAACTGGAAGACCCCGCGCGCGGCGTCCAGCGAAAAGGCTACAGGCAAGTAAAGGATTTCGGCGAGGCCGCGGTACCGTACATTACGGAAGAGCTGAAAAAGAAAGATGTCAATTTCGAAGCGAAGGCGCTCATGTGCGACATCTGCGGCGAGATAAAGGCGAAGGCCGCGGTGCCCGCTCTCATCGATACGATCAGGAACCCTTCGGCCACGGTGCGCGCGGCCGCGGCCAGGGCCCTCGGTAAGATCGGGGAGGCCCAGGCGGTCGACTCGCTTCTTCAAGCCACGCAGGACAAAGACGACCAGGTGAGGGCCGAAGCGATATGGGCGCTTAACCCTTTCGGCGACCTGCGGATACCCCCGAGGGCCGTCGAAATGCTCGGTGACGGCGACGATACGGTCCGTCTGAACGCCGCCAAGTACCTCGACGGCCACCCCTACACGGCGGCTTCCGGGCCGCTGCGCGAGGCGCTGGCCGGCGACGAATTCGCCTCCGTGCGCATGACGGCGGCGCAGGCCCTCGGCAACCTTAGGGACGATGCCGCGGTAGGCACGCTCTCGGAGTCGCTGGCCGAGGACACCTCAGAAGCCGTGCGCCGGGCGTGCGCGATCGCCCTCGGCACGATCAAAAGCAAGAAAGCTATCCCCGCCCTTATAGCGGCTCTTAAAGACGACTATAAAGACGTCCAGCTGAGCGCGGCCGAGTCCCTCAAATCGATCACAAAAAAGGATTTCGGCCGTGATCAAAAAGAATGGAACGAGTGGTACACCCGCAAAAAGAAGTAAGACGCAAACACCACCCTCCCGCGATCAAAAGTTGTATTTGACTTGATTTTTTAGCAGGATATATTACAATATACTCATATAGTTATATATCAATCTGTGTTTTTGAGCAATAAGAAAAGAGCCATATGGAAATCAAAAAAGCCCGGCAGATCCTGAAATCCTTAGCGGACGATACCCGCCTGAGGATAGTCAACCTGCTAGAAAAGCAGGAATTGACCGTGAACGAGCTTTGCCTGCTTTTGGATAAAAAGCAGCCGAACGTGTCGAAACATCTCACAAGGCTGCGGCTGACGGAGATCGTTCGGGACAGGCGCAGCGGCAACAAAGTATTTTATTTTATCCCCAAAACCGCGGGCGAAAAGCATAATAGGCTGCCCAAGGCCATAATGAAGGAACTTTCCGGGATGGAAAGGTTCAAAAGGGATGAAATGAGACTGAAAGAATTGATTAAGAAAAAAACCCGACAAAGGAGAGAGATCATGAAAAAACTGTTGGTGGCGTGCGTGGCAATAACGGCCGTTATTCTTTCTTTCGGGATGAACGGCGCTTCGTTCGCCCAGGAAACCGATTCGGACTGGGTGTACGGGGAGATCGTTAGCGTCTCGGGCAACAGGATCACTGTGAGCGAAACGGAGTATAACGAAGATACGGGCGAAAAGATCGAAACGGAAACGATCTACGCGGCGAACCCTGATATGGAGACAGAGAACATCACCTCCATCCAAGAGCTCAAGGGGGGAGAAACTGTAGACATCGAATACGTGGAGGTGGACGGCAAGAAGCAGATCACGTACCTGTACGTATATATTGAGGAAGAATAATAAAAAACCATATTTTCAGGCGGGAAAGATACTACCATGGGTAAAAAGAATTTTCTCTTTGTTTCCTGGGACGGGTATATAGGCGACATAGCCTGGCAGGTCGTCAAAGAAGGCCACGAGGCCAAGTATTATATCCGGAACGAGGATAACCAGGACATAGTCGACGGTTTCGTCCCCAAGACGGAGAACTGGGAAAAAGAGATCGACTGGGCTGATGTTATCGTCTTCGACGACGTCCTGGGGCAGGGCGCGATAGCGCAAAAACTGCGGGAGGCGGGTAAAAAGGTCGTCGGCGGCACTGAATACACCGACAAGCTCGAGGACGACCGCTCTTTCGGACAGGAAGAGCTGAAAAAAGCCGGCATAAACATCCTTCCATACCGTGAATTCTCCTCGTTCGACGATGCCATAGAATATGTCAATAACAACCCCGACAGGTACGTTGTGAAACCCAGCGGGGAAGCCCAGAACATCAAGCGCATGCTGTTCGTGGGGGAAGAAGAGGACGGCAGGGACGTCATCCAGGTGCTCGAGGCCTACAAGAAAGTGTCAACGGAAGACATCCGGGTGTTCCAGCTGCAGAAAAAGGTCACGGGGGTCGAGATCGCCGTTGGTGCCTTTTTCAACGGGGAACAATTCGTGTATCCCATAAACATAAATTTCGAGCACAAGAAACTTTTCCCCGGACAGATAGGCCCTTCTACCGGAGAGATGGGGACGTCGATGTACTGGGGCGGCGTGAACAAGATATTCAACTCCACGCTACTTAAGCTCAAACCCCGCCTGAAGGAAGAGAAGTACGCGGGGTACATAGACCTCAACTGTATCGTCAACGCGAACGGCATCTACCCGCTGGAATTTACCGCCCGCTTCGGCTACCCGACGATCTTTATACAGCAGGAAGGGATACAGATACCGATGTCCGATTTTCTGTACGGCCTCGCCGAAGGCACCCTCTCAGAGTTCAAGGTAAAAAAAGGGTTCCAGGTAGGGGTGAGAATAGTCGTTCCGCCTTACCCGTTCGAAGACCAGGACACTTTCGAGCGTTATTCCAACAATGCCGCCGTGCTTTTCAAAAAGCAGAACCACGACGGTATCCACATCGAGGACGTGAAGAACATCAACGGCCAATGGCTCGTCGCCGGCACTTCCGGCGTAGTGCTGGCCGTGGTAGGGACGGGACAGACCATGAAACAGGCCCAGAACCAGGTCTACGCCAGGATAAAGAACATACTGATACCTAACATGTATTACAGGACCGATATAGGCGACAGGTGGTTCGAGGACTGCGATAAACTGCATACCTGGGGTTACCTGAGAGAGGTTTGAAATGGACCCGCACGGCGCGTTCATCAACTACGTTTTTTTACCCGGCTTGATATTCCTCATGAGGATAGCGGACGTCAGCATGGGGACGATAAGGATAATTTTCGTCTCCAGGGGGATAAAGATATTCGCCGCTATACTCGGATTTTTCGAGGTGCTGATCTGGCTTTTCGCGATCAGCCAGATAATGAAGAACCTGAACAACCCCATGCATTACGTCGCTTACGCGGCGGGGTTCGGGATGGGCAATTTTGTCGGGATCTCGATAGAGAAATGGCTCTCGATGGGTAACAGGACCGTCAGGATAATCACGAAGAAAGACGCCGCCGACCTGATCAGGGCCCTGAGGGCGAAAGGGTTCGGCGTCACCAGTATCGACGGAGAAGGGGCCGACGGTATGGTCAAGCTCATTTTCACCGTGCTCAGGCGGAACCATGTCTCGGACGTGGTAAAATTGATCAAAAAATTCAACCCGAACGCCTTCTATACAGTTGAAGACATACGATATGTCCGGGAAGACAATATCTACCCCCTGAGATCGGATACAGGGCCATTCCGGAGACTGCTTTCTTCGATATACAAGAAGAAATGACCCGCGCGAAAAACTACAGCATCAAGCTAAGCTCTTCCAGTGACTTGCATTTGGTCTCGACCCTAAAGACGAGCGTGACCATGAAGGCAAGGACCGAGAATATCGCCAGCATCACGAGTGTGAAAGTGATACCCGCCGCCGCTTTGACCACGGGCAGCAGGAATATACCGAAAGCCGCCCCTATCTTGGCCACCGCCGCTGAAAAGCCGTGTCCCGACCCCCTCAAGCTTGTCGGATAAAGTTCGGCGGGCAGCACAAAGGTCGTCGCGTTCGGCCCCATGTTCATCAAGACATTGAATATGATAAATCCTGAGAAGACCAGCACGAGGTTCCAGGTATGGCCCACAACGACTATAGAGGATACCGCCAGAACCAGCAGCCCTAAGGCCATCCCGCCGAAACCGAAAAGCTGCAGTTTTATGCGCCCCCATTTATCGATCAAGAGGATGTTCAGCAAAAACCCTATCGCGAGAAAGATATCGAGGAACATCGCGCCCTCGGTGGCCTTGAAATCCCTTGCGATCGTGCCAAGGCCTTCTCCCGAAAAAGCCATGGACGCCAGGATTATCGGCGTAAAAATGCCCACGCCGTAAGTGGCGATATCCATCAGGAACCAGGGCACAGCCGAGAGGATCGTGCGCCTGATGTGCTTCCGGGAAAAGAGGGCCTTGTAGTCCACCTTTTTCACCTTAACGTCGCCGGGCAGACTGTGGGCTTTTGCCGCCAGCACGTGGAGTTCCTCCTCCTTGGAAGGCACGAGCTTCCTGATCACTTTCGCCGCGTCCTTGTTCTTATTGTGCAAAAGGTACCACCGGGCGCTTTCCGGCACGGTGGTCCTGAGGATTATGACCACGAGCGCCGGCAGGGCGCCGAAAGCCAGCATGTAGCGCCAGGCCTGGAAAGAGGGGAATACTTTCAAGATCACCAGGCCCATGAACGCCGCGGCGGCCATTCCGAGGGCCTGAAAACTGAAAGCGCTTATGAGCATCCGCCCGCGCACCCGGGCCGGCATGAACGCCGAGATATACGAAGCGCATATGGGATAATCCGCCCCGATACCGATACCCAGCAGAAACCTGAATATAATAAGCGAGGTCACGTTCCAGGATACGGCACAGAATAAAGATAAGATAATAAAAACTACAAGATCGAGTATATATAACGCCTTGCGTCCCCAGCGGTCGGTCAGGGTGCCGCCGACCGACGCGCCCACGACCGCGCCCAGGAGCGCCGCGGCGCCTATTAAACCGACGATCCGCGGGGTCGTCGGGAAAGTCTTCATGATAAGGGGCATGGCCACCCCTATAATGAAAAGATCGAACCCGTCCAGGAATATACCCATAGCGGACAGCCACCATATCCTCCAGTGGATCGGCCTCAAGGGGGCGTTATCCATCAGTTCCGTCATCTCTCTATGTATCAGATCGCGCTTATTCATGACGTTCAGTATCTTTTTCTGTTCCTTTCCGGCAAAAATAAGATATACTATATCGAAATGATGAGTTTCCTGGTCTTAATAATAGTCTCTTTAGCATGCCTGCTGCTGGGCCTCTTTTTGCTGTTAAACCCCGCCTCGGCCATCGAGATACAGGAGAAGTTCTATGAAAAACTGAACTGGCGCATGGAACCTGTCTCTATGGAAAAAGAGGTCCGGAACACCAAATTCATGGGGGTATTCCTGATCATCATCACTTTTCTGGCGGTGGTCATGGGCCTGTGGAAATAAAACGCGCCTATTTTCTCCATGATATCGGGGAAAGGGCGATAAGCACGGTGTATATCTCCAATCGTCCGAGCAGCATGCAAAGGGCGAGGACCCATTTCCCCGAGAGCGGGATCCACGCGTAATTCTCAGTGGTCCCTATACCCGAAAGACCGGGGCCGATATTGCACATCGTCGCGACTACCGACGTGACGGCCGTGGTAAAATCATCTATCACAAAGCTCATTATCGCGGAAAAGATCACGAAGCACCCCAGGAAAAGCCCTATGAACCCCACGATATTCGCCACCTGTTTTTCCTTCAGCTCCTTTCCCGCTATCTTTATGGGCAAGATGAGCCGCGGCTGAATGATCGTCTTGACCTCCCGCCAGGCGGTCTTGACGCCTACCATGATCCTCGTCATTTTTATGCCGCCGCCGGTAGACCCGGCGCACCCCCCGAAGAACATGAGCACCACCAGCATGAAACGTATGAAATTGGGCCACATGTCCGAATCGGCAGTGGAATAACCGGTAGTGGTCGTTATGGAGACCACCTGGAACGCCGCGCAGCGCACCGTATCGTGCAGTGAACCGATCTTTTTCTCTTCCTTGATCATTTTCTCCGCGAGCACCTCTTCGGAAAGAGGCCGGCTCCGGAAGCTCCTTTCGATCTGCTCCCGCGGGGCGATGCCGCGCGCGGCAAGCACGATAGTGGCGATCAGGACCGCCGATACAAGGACCCCGGCGTAAAAATGGAACTCCTTGTTGTTTTTCGCGAGGTTCCATTTCCTGGCGAACAGGATCTGGTAATGTATGATGAAGTTCATGCCGGCGAAGAACATGAAGACGATGACGACCCAGTCGATGTAAGCGCTGTTGTAGGCCCCGATAGAAGCGTTCTTAGTGGAGAACCCCCCGGTAGCCATGGTGCCGAAAGAGTGGCAGAACGCGTCAAATACCGTCATGCCCCCGAAATACAAAAGCGCCGTCTCCGCCAGGGTAAGCAGGGCATAGACCCCCCACAGGACCTTGGCGGTCTGGGCAAGGCGTGGTTTGAGACGCTCGGAAGTAGGCCCCGGGACTTCGCCGCGGAACATCTGGTAACTGGCGATTCCAAAAACGGGCAGTATGGCCAGCGCGAGCGTGACGATCCCCATGCCGCCCAGCCAGTGGGTCATGCTGCGCCAGAAAAGCACCCCGCGCGGGAACGACTCTATGTTGGTCAGGATGCTCGCCCCGGTAGTGGTAAAACCGCTCATTATCTCGAAATAGGCGTCGGTGAACGCCCGCGCCCCCGACTCCAGCGTGGCGGCCTCCGCCTGGGACATGAAATAGACGAAAAGGGGGATCGCCCCGAAAAGCGTCAGAACGATCCACCCGAAAGTGACGATCGCGAACCCCTCCCTGATGCCGGTCCCGGTCAGCTGGTCGCTCCCGATAAGCTTAAGCAGGTTGCCGCATATGAAAGAAGAGACTATCGCTATCAGGAACCCCAGCAGGCGTGGATCCAAAAAAACCTCCGGAAGGACCCTCGAAGGTATCTCGAAAAAAGCGATCGCGGCGGGTATAAAGAGGATCAAGGCAAGGATCTCCAGCAGCTTGCCGACCGAATATATTATAAAGCTCTTGTTCATCGGATATTATAAGGGTGTCGATCGAATTCAGTCCGTGACCCTGAACGCCTTTTTGACCAGACCGATATTATCCTTGTGGCTCACGATCATGACCTCGTCGTTCTCTTTGATAACGGTATCGCCCCGGGGGATGACAACGGAATCGTCCTTGATGATCGCTCCCACGACAATGGACTTTTTGAAAAGCTTGTCAAGTTGCGAGAGCGGCTTGCTCGTAACGGGGCTATTCTTCCTGGTCCTGACCCGCAGGACCTCCAGGTCGGCGGTCTTCAGCTTCAGGTACGTGTCCAAAGAGACCATCTGTATCTTCTCGATTATCGCGTTAAGCGTGATCTCCTGCGGGTATATGATGTGGTCTATCCCGAGAACGGTGAACAGCCTGTCATACCGCTTGTCGTCCCTTAAAGCGATGACATTACGGGCCCCTTCGACCTTTGCCAGGAGGCATGACATGATGTTCTCTTCCGCGTATTTACCCGCGGCTATAAAACAGTCGACGCTGCTTATATTGATCTCTTCGAGCATCTCGGTCTTCGTGCTGTCAATATGGAATACGTCCACGCCTTCCAGCTCGACCGCCGCCATGCGCCCGTGTTCCAGGTCGGGGTCGGCCAGAATGACCTGCTCTGAATACGGCTTCAAGGCCTCGGCCAGGTGCACAGCCGTAAGGGTATCGCCCGAGATCACTATTTTTTTCATTTTCGCGGGCTGGCTGTTGATAAGATCGCGGAACGCCCCGAAGGACTCCTTGGGCATGATGACCACTATCTTGTCGCCGGCCAGGAGCTTCTGGTCACCGGTGGGGGGAAGGCTCTTCCCGGACCGTACGATCACCACGAAGAGCATCTGCGACGCCCCGGTCATGTTCCTGATCTGGGCAAGCGTTTTATTGGCTATGGGCATATCCTCGGTCACACGGTAGCCCCGGAGATAGATATTGTTCGACTCGAAATTCGCGGTCTCTATCACGTCTGGCAGCTCCACGTACTGGAGGATCCTTTTCATCACCTCGCGTTCGGGTTCGATAACGCTGGTGACCCCCAGTTTTTCGAGATTGACATTAGGCGTGTTCTCGGTATAGATGTCCGATTTGAGCCTGGCGATCCGCTTCGGTACGCCGTTCTGCATCGCAAAGTGGCAGACCAGGAGATTGGTCTCATCACTGGGAGTAACGGCGATGACAAGATCGGCCGATCTGATGTCCGCCTGATCGAGAACGGCCGGGCTCGAACCTATGCCCTCGACCACGAAAACATCGAGCTTGCTGTTAATATGTTCGCAAAGCTCTTTATCCTTTTCGATGACCGTTATGTTGTGGTCAAGCCCGGAAAAATACTCCGCCAGACTGTATCCCACCATCCCGGCACCGACTATAACGATCTTCATGATCACTCCTTATATTTAGCTCCTGTATTATACAACGGTTTTGTCGCATATAAAAAGGGAAAAATTCGGACCTTTCACCTGAAAACCCGATCGGATCTTTCACCTGAAATTTCGAAAAGAATTGCACAACAGGCAGATATCAGTATAGAATAAGGGCGCGTATGGCTGACCGTACTACCTTTATTACGGACATCGAACGGGATTACCCCGATTACCTGCGTGACGAATCCCGCCGCGCAGGCAGGGCCGATTCCATTTCCTTCCCGCGGACGGAAAAGGAGCTCAAAGATCATCTTGCTGTCCTGCACGGGCTGGAGAGGCCTGTAACGATACAGGGCGCGCGCACGGGGGTCACAGGCGGAGCGGTGCCGGAGGGCGGCCATATACTCAATCTGAGCAGGATGGACCGGATACTGGACCTGCGGCACGAGGCCTCTTCGAACCTTTCCTATATTACCGTCCAGCCCGGTGTGCCTCTTTCCGAGGTCCAGGAAAAGGTAAAAGAGTTCAGGGCGGGGGGAGCGTACTTTTTTCCACCTGATGTCACGGAGAACTCGGCCACGATAGGGGGCATGGCCGCCTGTAACGCATCGGGCGCGGGATCGTTTTTTTACGGCCCGACGCGCGAGTTCGTGGAACGGCTCCGGGTCGTCCTTGCCGACGGTTCCGTTCTGGATCTCAAACGCGGCGATCAAAAGGCCGATAACCGCTCATTTTCCCTGGTAACCGATACCGGCAGGGTGATCGCTGGGGAACTTCCTTCCTACAGAATGCCCGAGGTGAAAAACTCCTGCGGTTACTTCGCGCGGGATAACATGGACCTTGTGGACCTCTTTATCGGCTCGGAAGGGACCCTGGGGATCATCTCCGAGATCGAGCTCAGGCTGATCCCCGCGCCGGCGGCGCGATGGGTGACAATGGCCTTCTTTCCCTCGGAAGAGACTTCCCTTAGTTTCGTAAAAACGATCCGCCGCGGCGCGCAGCATCTGGTCGCGATAGAATTCTTCGGCCACAGGGGGCTGGACCTCTTCCGCAGGCACAAAAAAGACATCCCGGCTTTCAAGGAAACCCCGGAGATGCCGCCCGAATGGCATACCGCGGTCTACCTGGAATTCCACGCAGAAAGCGAAGAAGCGGTAGAGAACGCCTGCATGGACATGTCGAGGATCATGGAAGAATGCGGCGGAGATCCCGACGCTATCTGGGCGGCAAGCAATGAGCGTGATATCGAAAGATTGAAAGATTTCAGGCACGCCGTTCCCGAGGCGGTGAACACGCTGATAGACGAGCGCCGCAAAAAAACGCCCCGGCTGACCAAACTCGGCACGGACATGGCAGTGCCCGACTCGATGCTGGGAGATGTCATTTCGCTTTATCACGCCGGCCTGGCCGAAGCCGGGCTTGAATACGTGATCTTCGGTCACATCGGGAACAACCACCTGCACGTGAACATACTCCCGAACAGCCTCGAGGAATATGAACGCGGGAAACAGCTGTACCTTGAATGGGCTCAGGAAGTCATTAAAATGGGGGGCACGGTATCCGCCGAGCACGGTATCGGAAAACTGAAAATACCGTTCCTTCGTAAAATGTATGGTGATGAAGGTATCCGCCAGATGCAAAAGGTGAAGGCATTGTTCGACCCGGACAACATATTGAACCGCGGGAACCTTTTCATATAGGGCGCCGGCCTTTGCCATTAACATCTTGCGCTATTCCGTAATAGGTGTAAAATTAAGAAGATCCTTAAAGGTATCCAAAAAGGAGGTTCGAGATGAGGTTTCTGCAGTATTTTCTGGTCGGGGCCATGCTGTGCCTTTTCATGGGTGTACATCCGGCTTCAGCCGACGTGATCGGTACAACGGATGAACAGGTAAAAGCTATCGCCGAACCGGTCTTGAACGGCATTCTGGAAGGTTTTAAGACCGACGATTACGCCCTGTATTCAAAGGACTTCGACGGCACACTTAAAGACGCCATCCCGGAAGGGGAGTTCGTCCGGGTGGACGGCCAGATCGAAGACATGTTCGGGAACTGCGAAAGCAAAAAGTACCTGGGGTTCCTCCGGAAAGGGAAGATGACGGCGGTCCTCTGGAAGGCAAAATTCGCGAAAACTGAAGACGACGTCCTGATCAAGCTCCTGATGTCCAAAAGGGGAGATAAATACGTCGTCACCGGGCTTTGGTTTCAATGACAATAGCTGAGATCAACGATATCGAATGTTACTATGAAATCCATGGGACCGGCCGGCCATTGGTTCTTATAGGGGGCCTGGCCAGCGACAGCCAGACCTGGCAGCTTGTCCTTGACCGGTTGAAAGAACTCTTCAGGGTCATTATTTTCGATAACCGGGCAGTAGGGCGCACGAAAGACGCCGGCAAGCCCTTGGATATTCCCGTCATGGCGAACGACACTGTTACGCTCCTTGAGCATCTCGGGGTCGGAAACGCCGCTATCCTGGGCCATTCCATGGGCGGATATATCGCCCAGGAGATCGCCATTACATACCCGGCGAGGGTGAACAAGCTCGTCCTGGCAAGCACTGCCGCATGCACATCAGGGAGGAATAAGCATCTTTTCCTGAACATGGCCGACATATACGAAGAAACCGCCTCGTATGAAAAGCTCCTGAAAGAATTCATGGTCTGGATGTTCACACCGGGATACTTCGATGATAAAGAAAGAACGGACGAGTTCATCAGATGCGCGCTGGATCACCCGTACCGGCAGACACCCGAAGACTTCAAAAGGCAGGTCGAGGCATATATAGAGTACAGTTCCCTAGACAGGCTGGACAGGATACAGGCCGAGACCCTGGTCCTCTCCGGCGAAAAAGATATACTCATAACGCGTGAGGAAACGGACCTGCTCGCGTCCGGGATACCGAACGCCCGGGTCAAGCACATAGCCGGCACTGCCCATTCGATACAGACCGAATCACCCGAAAAATTCGCCGACGAAATATGCGCGATCTGAAAGAAAACCTGAAGGAGCGGGAAACATGAAAAGATCCAAATTTTCTGTGAATATAGCCGCGATCGTGCTTTCACTGATTTTCTTCTGCCAAAATTCATACGCCGCGACCGCTTCTTATGACCAGGAAGTCATAGCCGGCGGGCAGCGCGCCATGACAAGCCGCGTCTGGATAAAGGATGAAAAGATGCGCATGGAGACCTCAATGGGAAAAAGAAAAGGGGTCATACTCATAAGGGAAGACGGCACCTACAACTACGACCCGGACCGGAACATGGTGATCAAGATGCCGAATTTCGGGGCAATGGAAGGGGGGAGCCCGAACTACGTGAAGGATCCCGCGGATTATATGGGATACCTCAAAAGCGTCGGTGCCGTAAAGACCGGCTCCGGGGACATAGACGGCCGGCCCTGCGACATCTACAAATACACCGAATCCTCGCACGGCATGGATGTCTCGGCGACCGTGTGGGTGTGGAAGAAACACCCCTTTCCTTTGAAAATGATAATGGAAAACCCTTTCGGGAATTCCGAGGTCTATTTCCGTAACGTCCGCATAAACGAGCCTATACCCGAGAGCATGTTCGAATTACCCAAAAACGCCCGGGTCATGGACGTGACAAAGCAGTTCAGGTAGTCGATTTCCTCCGCCCCGACAGATATAAACATACCCCTGGGGAACTTTTTCGCCTCCCGTACTGTCTAAGACAGTAGAAGGGAGGAGGTGCGTGATGAAAAAGTTGACCATGATCGTGCTCATTCTGGCGTTCAGCATGACCTTAGTACTGCCGTGCCCGGCCCAGGAAGACTCTGCTATAGCGATCATAAAAGCGGGCCTTTTGGGGGCAGGCGCGGGGGCTATCGGCGGGGCGGCTTCCGGAGCCAAGGGAAGGGACATCTGGAAAGGGGCCCTCGCGGGGGCCGGGACCAATATCATAGGGGGAGCCCTTCTGGACACGATTACCCGCAGTAGCACCACCACGCAGACCCAACGGTACTATGTGCAGCCTCAGCGCGCGGCGTATTCCCAGCCGGTAACGTATTCTCAGCCTTCGTACACCGCGCACAGCACCCCCGGTGAGAGCTTCGATGATTACTTCCAGCGGGGGTACTACCTGGGGTACAAGGAAGGGTATGAGCAGGGATTCCGTGACGGCATGCGGCAGTGACAGGTCCCCCCTGGAAATGGTATAATACCGGCAAAAGGGGGAGGTACAGAATGAAGAGGATAATCGTATTGGTAGTGCTGTTCGCGTTCGCAGCCGGTTCGGTGTGTTTCGCCGCCGAGGGCGCGAAAACGACAAAAGCGAAGGATCCGGTCACGGCCACCTGTGAAGTAGCCGGAAAGACCGTGGCAGCTCCCGTGGAAGCCGTATTCGGCGGAAAGAAAAAGACGGAAGAACCGGCAAAGACCGGGACGGAGAAAACTACCAAGAAGAAGTAATAATACCCTTATTTCAGGCTTCGACCCATTGCCAGGCCTCGTCGAGCTGGTCGCCCTCGAAAGTCCTGACCTCGGTATCCTTCATGAAATGGCCTACTATTTTAGTGGTCCAGTCGATCCACCTGGGGCCGCCCACAAGGGCTATTTTATCGAATTTCTCGTGGTGCCCGCCGGCGTACTTTATGTCATCCCACATGGCGCCCACTTCGAAGCCCTCGAACTCGTCCGAAAGGTAATACACGAACCTGGCTTTGTCATGATCGGCTAACATGCGGTCCATGGCGGGGATTATCACATCGGTGTAATCCGCGGCCGTGACCTTGCCGCTGGCTTTGACGCCTATAATATTATCGTGGCTCTGGGGAAGGATCTCTATCATATCGCACCTCCGGTTGGGGTTAGTAAGTTCATACGATTATACTCCCGGTAAGCTGAATAGGGAAGGGAAAAGTACCTCTCTTTTTTTGTGACACAGTTCTGTAACACAAAAATTGCAAGCGGCAACTAACAACTTGAACTATTCCGTAATAATAGTAAAATAAGAGCGTGAACGCGTTCGAACCCACAAGAATAACCTGGATCCTTAGCATCACGGGCCTGATCATTTATATTCCCCCGATCTACCTGGAAGTGCTCGCCATATGCAGGCCCCGCAGCCAGAAGACCAAAGACCTCCTGGTGGGAAAGGGGGAAGATTACAAGGACCAGACCCATGCCTCTTTCTGTCACGGCCACGGCTGGGCCGACATGCTCGTACCGATCCCTTTCGTGATAGCCGGCTGCATCGCCGTGCTGTTCGGGCGCCCGTGGGGTTACATGCTATGGTTCGCGGGGGCGGCCGTAACGATATATGCCCACCTCATCCTGCTGTTCCTGGAAGGCAGGGAGATCTACACTAAATGGGGAAAGCTGGCGTTCTTTACCTACGCATGGGGCATCTGGGTGTACTGGTCTGTGATCGTCATGGTTTACAGCCTGCTCCGCGTGCAGGGCGCGATCTTCAACACCGGTATCTAAAAGAAATAGGAGTGAAAAACATGAAAAAGAACCTCATTTATCTGGCCGGCGCCGTTATCATCATTATCATTGTCACTATCGGTTTTCTTGTATTCAGGCCGAAACCCCACCCCGCGATCGTCAAGAACGAAATAATCCTTCACAAAGGGCTAAATAAATACATGCAGGTCCGCCACATAGTGCTTAAAGGGTCCAACGGGGAGATCGGCGAGGCCCTGGCCGACATAGCTCGCAAGGATTACAGGGCCAAACTGATAAAATACGCCGCCCCGGTCTACGCTAAAGCCCGCCTCGAATACATGAAAAAGAACGACCCGGTCTTGCTTGAACGCATGAAAGGGGTAGCGCGTTACTACGGCCTTTCCTTAGATAAGACCGACTACGATACAAGCAGCCTGTACTATTGCGCGGGCCAGCCGGAATGTTCGGCGATCTTTTTTCCCGCTGCCGTATCCGCGAACGGCCACAACTTTTACGCCTGTAACAGGGACTACTACCTGGCAAGCATGTCGGAGGTCATGGGCAAGAAACGCAAACTGGGCGAGAAAGACATGCTGTCGCGCATGATCGTATTAGAAATGTACCCGGATAAGGGATACTCCTCTATCGGCATCGGCGCGCTGGACCTGCTCAATATGTATATCGACGCGGTAAATTCAAAAGGATTAAGCGTCACGGCCCTCCAGGACGATACTTACGGCATGGAACACACCCTCAAGGACCTCACCAGGCAATCCGGGCTTCATCTGTACCAGGCTATCCGGCTTATCATGGATACCTGCGCGACGCTGGATGAGGCGAAAGAGGTCCTCTTGAACAACAAGATATCGCTGTCCCTTATCCCGGCGCACATAATGGTCATGGACTCCTCCGGCGGTTCGTTCATTTTTGAGAAGTCTCCCGAGGATTTCAGTGACCATTTTACGGACAGCAAAGGAAAACCTGTCGTAATAACCAACCACTCCGTTCACGATTACCCGACGGTCGATAAATTCCCTGAAGCGGGCAAAGACGATTATGACACTTTTAACCGCTACCGCAGGCTGGAAAAATACGTCGAGGACCACAAGGGCAAATTTTCAGAAAAGGACGGCGAGCACGCCATGAGCCTGGCATACGGGCGCGTAGATGAAGCGTCGGAAGGGGGACATCATGACCTGCCCCTCAGGACGTTGTATACCGCGGTAGTCGATATTAACGAACGTTCGATGCGGGTCAGGTTCTATGAGCGCGACGGAAAACCCGACCCGGAAACCGGCCTGGCCACGCTTGTCTTCTCAAAACCGTTCGAATTCAAACTGAAAACGGATTAATTGAAAGGGGTCACGGGATGCTGACCAGAAAATACAACCGATTCCAGCGGGAGGTCAAAAAACAGATCAGCCCTCTCAGGAAGAAAAAAAAGATAGGGGAGGCCGAATTCGACGCTCTCGTCAAAAAGATACTCTCGAACAAAGACCTCGACGTGAAAGACAAGGTCTACTGCCGGGACGGCGCCGCTTACGTCCACAAAATAGACAAGCGCACCTTCCAGATACTGGCCTTCCAGATCAACACCTTCGGCAGCGGCGTGTTCGGAAGATCCATCGTCAAGCTCTGCACGCCGGTAATGCTGACGATAACCGCCCACGGGACGCACCGCCACCTCCAGCACAGCCTGAAAGATACCTGCCTTTCCATAGACGAGCTTTACCTTGGCAAGGACTATTCCGGCAGCAAAGGCCCCCTTTGCGACAGGGAAAAGTTCCTGCCTTACGCCAGGATGATGTTCCTTTCCAAAAAAACGGCTTATTCTTTCAACCACCAGGTGGTCTATAATATCATGAACGCGAACTACCTCTGCCACCACATAGCGGAGGTAATGGGCTACGCCTTCGGGGCCCTTGACATCTACTGGACACAGGCGAAGGACCTTTTCTTTTTATCGTCGGGTTCCTGGTTCAACCAGAACAGGCACAAGCTCTACATAAACATCATTGAGAACTTTTCTGGGGACAAGATGAGCGGCCACTTCCAGATACCCCATTACGCGGAGCTGGCCGAGAACATCACTAAGTTCAAGGAGGAATTCGACGTCCTGCTCAGCTCTATAGATTACAAGAAAGAGATAGAGACGTTCTGCCTGCCCGTCGGCTACCAGGTGATACGCAAGAAGAGGTTCAACAAGAACGTCAACGTTATCACGAGCCAGCATATCCTGGAACATCTCCTCTCGGAATACTACAAGCGCGAGAACATCTTCGTGGTCGCCAACACTTTCCAGACGCTTGAATACCTCTCCAGGGCGCTGATAGCCAAAGTGGAAGGCAGACAGGAGGAATTCGCGGATTACATGAAAACCGTCACGTCTTGTCTGGGATACTACCCCGAAAGGGATTTCGAGGCGTTTTACAGGCAGAAAGAGACCAAATTCCCGGAATTCATAAGCGAATATTCCCACTCCATGTTCTTCAGGGCTCCTGTACTAAGGTGATCATGAAAAGGCCCGGAGGCGGAAAACCCTTGAAATTTTCGCGTATATCACTAAAATATACTTGTTGCGTTAAATTCTGAATTGACATATAGATACAAATACGCAGGGGGTAAATGCCATGTCGGCAAAAATATCGCAAAATATTAACAGTTTTTTCACGAAACAGCTGATCAATTTTTTGCCTTTCTTTTTAAAAAGGGCGTCCAAGAAGAACCTTATAAGTATGTTCGAACTTGCGGCCAAATTCGCCCACACTGAAGAGGACAAAAAAGACATATCCGGAACTATCTGGCGATTGAAGAACAATTACGGGACCCTGGATTTTTTCAAACGCCTTATTGATGAACTAAATCCGCGATGCATGAAAAAGTTTTTCGAGAACGCGCATCTGGTCCATCACGATATCAGCAAAATAGGCCTGGAATTCCGGGAAAGGGAAGGTTTCCGCGGTCCCGATGTCCTGGTGCTCGATGTCACGGCCAGATGTAATTTGCGATGTAAGGGATGCTGGGCCGGGGAGTATGATAAGAAGGCCGAAGATCTCGATATGAAGCTGATCGAAAAAGCACTGGATGAGGCAAGATACAAAATAGGGCTTAACCATATCGCCGTAACAGGGGGAGAACCTCTTATAAGAGAAAACCTTTTTGACATCTTTGAGAAATACTCCGATTGCCAATTCATACTCTATACCAATGGGACGCTTTTAACGGACGAGAAGATAAAGAAAATAGCCGAATTAGGGAACGTTTATGTGCTTTTAAGCATTGAAGGCAATGAGGAATATACTGACGCGAGAAGGGGGGAAGGCGTATATAAAAAGGTCATTAACGCCATGGAGAGGTTGAAGAAAGCCGGTGTCATATTCGGCTTTTCAAGCTGTCCTACCCGCGAAAATATCGAATACCTGGCCAGTGACGAGTTCGTCGATACCATGCTTGAAAAAGGCTGCCATTACGGTTTCTATTTCCAGTATGTTCCGGTCGGAAGGGATCCCGATCCTGAATTAATGCCCACGCCCGAGCAAAGGAATGCCGTAAGGTATAGTCTTTACAGGCACAGGAACACAAAACCGATACTTTTGATCGATTTCTGGAATGACGGCCCTGAGGTCAACGGTTGCATGGCCGGTGGCAGGAAATACCTTCATATAACGAATAACGGTGACATTGAACCCTGTGTTTTTGTCCATTTTGCCGTAGGTAACATCAAGGATATGAGCATAACAGATGCGCTTAAGTCGTCTTTTTTCACTGAGATAAGGAACAATATTCCCTATGACGGCAATCTTTTAAGGCCATGTATGATAATCGACAGGCCTTACGTCCTAAGAGGCCTGGTCGAAAAACATAAAGCTTACGCTTCCGACAGGGATGCGGAACTTTTGTTCACCAAGTGCAAGGATGCGCTTGATAATTATTCCAAAGAATTAAGCGAAGTATTGGACAAGGAATGGGAGGCGGGAAAATGGATGTGTTTCTACCCGTCACCGGAGAGGCCCGAGATAATAGGCCTTGATAAAGACAAAGCCGATGTCACGGCCTCGCATGGAACCCGATCTCCCGTTTCCGCTTAGCCGGGGGCGGTTCCATTAGCTTTCTGATGGCTTCAAAGATCGCACAGATCTCCCCGTCATGTTTTTCAACTTTTCGTTCCAACTCGGCTAATTTATGCATTAGCTCCTTATGCGTGACGACCATTTCTTTGAGTTTCACAAAAACTCGCATAATAGCAATGTTTACCTGCGCTGCCCGTTCGCTGTTCAATACGCTGGAAAGCATCAAGATCCCATGCTCGGTGAATGTATAAGGTAGATACCGTCTGCCTCCTCGTTTTGAGGTTTCAAATTGAAACCTCAAACTTTCGCTTTCCGCTCTATTCAGTTGGAACATGAAGTCCTTTGGAAAACGATTTTTATTGCGCCTTACAGCCAGATTTAAAGATTTCGTGGGTACTCCATAAAGGATCGCCAGATCTTTGTCCAGCATCACTTTCTTGCCCCTGATCAGCAGTATTTTACCCGCGATGGTCTTCTGCGAAATCAGTCCTGTCATAACCGTTTTCTTCCGTTTCCCCATAAAACCTCCCTATCCTCAAATTTAATACTGTGGATTCCATACCCTCACAATATTAGACACATTTCCCGCCCAAATTCTTTCACTTTTTTTTGAATTATCCAGGTATATGCTTGCCATAAGAACGCCTTAGACTTATAATTTGTACTCAAGGCCTGTTAATAGGGCAGGGCACAAAACGTAAAGGGAACACATAATGCTGAAGAAAAAGGCTGAAGCGATAATCAGGGATATCGGCAGGGCCGACCGGGTATTCACGATCAACAGGAATAAAGCCGCTTTTATAGTCGTCGATATGCAGAACTTCGTCTGTAAACCCAAGAAAAGCCCCAAAAAGATGATCGGCATTAAAAAGGTCGTCACCAATATCAACAGGATCGCCGACCTGTGCCGCCGGACGAACATACCCGTAATATGGATAAGGCAGAATTTCACCATGAAAAAGGGCAAAAGCGACGGCGGCCTGTACGATAAATTCCACAAAACGCCTTTATCCCGCGAGATAACGAACCGAAGGCCCGGCACGGAGATCTACAAAGAGCTCCATTTCGACGGGAAAAAGGACCACGTCGTGTTCAAGAACAGGTACAGCGCTTTCGAGAGCAAAATATCAAAACTGGATAATTTGCTGAAGAAGCTCGGGAAGAAACAGCTGATCTTCGCCGGTGCCGCCGTGAACGTATGCGTTGAAAGCACCATCCGTGACGCCATGCAGAAAGGGTATGAAGCCACGCTGGTCTCCGACGCGACCACGACTTTCGACAAGGCGCTTTTGGAAGCCAGCCTGTTCAATATTAAAATATACTTCGGCGACGTCCTGGACACGGCCGGCGTCTTAAAAGAACTGGCATAAAAAAGGAACCCCATGAAAACACATCTTTTTTATTTTTCCGCTACCGGCAACTCATTGAAGATCGCCAATGACCTGGCAAAAGAGCTCGGAGAGACCCGGGTCTTTTCTATCCCAAAGGTCATACATGAAACCCCCGATCTATCGGCCGAGCGTATAGGCATTGTCTTTCCCATGTACTACGGGGGGATCCCCAATATCGTCAAAAGGTTTATTGGTACGATCACCCCTGAGCCGGGGAAATACCTGTTCGCCGTCACCAGCGGAAGAGACGAAAATTCCCCCATGGGCGCCCTGGACCTGGCCCGGAAACTCTTCAGGAAAAAAGGCCTGGATCTATCGGCCGGTTTCTTCGTCCGGATGCCGGGAAATTATCTTCTCATGTACGATATCATATCGAAAGAAGAGCAGGAAGACCGGCTCAAGGAAGAAGAGGCCAGGGTCAGGGAGATCGCGGGAAAGATCACCGCCGGCGAGCGCTCCATCGAAAAAGGCTCCTTTCTGGCGAACTGGCTGCTTTCCGGGGTAATGCACGGCATCGCCTCCTCAAGATTCGCGACGGCGGACAAATACCTCCGGGTAGACGAGAAATGTACGCATTGCGGTACGTGCGAAAAGGTGTGCCCTGTCCGTAATATCAGGCTGCGGGACGGGGTCCCGACCTGGCTGCATCACTGCGAACACTGCCTGGCGTGCCTGCACTGGTGTCCGGCCGGTGCGATCCAATGCGGGAAGAACACGGCGGGCCGTACCCGCTACAGAAATCCCCGGATAACGCTCGAGGATCTCACATGAAAATAATAATAGACACCAACCTGTTAGTGGCCTGTATGTTCAATAAAAGCAGCGCTTCCGCCCGGATCATACGCCAGGCCGAAGAGGGCGCTGTCGATGTGATGTGGCATCAAAAGACCCGGAACGAAGCGCGATTCATTGTAGACCAGATCCAGAGGGCGGTCCCGAAAGTGAAGATCGACCTGGACAAGGTGTTCAGGGAACAGAACGAAGTGAAAGATATGCCAAGAATTGAAGATGCTTCCGAAGACCCTGAAGACAATAAGTTCCTGGCATGCGCCGTAGCGGCCGGGGCCGATATGATCGTTTCGAACGACGCGCACCTCCGGAAGCTTAAAAAGTTTCAAGGTATTCCCATTTATACCTCTCGCCGGGCCCTGGAGATCATAAAAAAGGAACACGCGTGACGGAACACAAAGATGTCTCTATCACCCCTTCACATGAAACCCGATCCCCGTTTCTTTTTAGCCGGAGGCGGTTCCATTAGCTTCCTGATAGCGTCGAAAACGATCTTAAATTGTCCGTCATATTTCTTTTCCAAAGTTTCAATTTTTCTCCTTAGACTTTCATACGTCATGATCATTCTCCGCATACTCACAAATACCCGCATGATCTGAATATTCGCCTTAATTGCCCTTTTGCTGTTCAATACACTCGATAGCATTGCGACCCCTTGCTCGGTAAACACGCAAGGCAAGTATCTCCGTCCGCCCCAACTTGAGGTCACAAATTGTGACCTCAAGATTGTAACTTCTTTATTTGTAATGATAAACATAAAATCCCCAGGAAAGCGATCACGATTTCTCTTTACTGCTTGCAATAAAACCTTTGTTTGAACATCATAGAGTTCCGCCAAATCCCTATCTAGCATTACGTTATACCCCCGGATCCGATATATCTTGGTCTTAATGTCCTCCAGCGAAACCCTTTTTCCCATGCTTTTCCCCCTTCTTGATATCTTCCTTTTCATGAACCCTCACTATATTAGACACATCTCCCGCCCAAATTCTTTCAATTTTTTCGTTTTTTTAGTAAAATAACAATTGATGCCTACTAAACTCCGCTATGAAACGGACCCGTACAACCGGCTTATCCTGGCCCCCAAGGGCAAGAAAAGCCCCCTCAGGAAATACCGCCGCGTCCTGACCGGCCGCTTTAAAACAGACGCCAAAAACACCCTTATTTACACCGTAAGGGCCCCTCTGGCGGCCGAAGGGAAGGACCTGCCCCACCAGCTCCGCCTGAAGGGGAAATGGTCCCTGACAGAGGATCATGACCTGCGCCTCACCCTGGATAAGAAGGGCAGGGACACCCTCCAGGACAAGATAACCCTCAAGGGCGAGATACTGGACGTCAAAAAGAATTCGCTCCTTTTTGCCGTCACCACCAAGACAAAAAAGAACACGCGCCTCACGTACGTCCTGGAGCTCGGCGGCACCTGGCAGGCCGACCGCAACAACCGCCTGACCTTCCACGTCCAGAAAGAAAAGGGACGCCACGATATCCTCACCTTAAAGGGCGCCTGGGACATCAATAAAGACCACCAGATCACATACACCTATGAAAAAGCCTCCCTCCTCAGGAAAAAGAAAAAGACACACACCCTCACGTTCAAGGGCCACTGGAACGTCACCGAGAGACACCGCATATCCTACGAGCTCAGCAAAGCCTCCGATCCCGCCTTCACCTTCAGGACAAGCGCCGGCATATTCGAAGGTAACCGCATTATATACGAACTGGGTATCGGCTTATCCGGCAGCTCAAAGCCCGTCAAACGCACCCTGACGCTCTCCGGCAGGTGGAAACTGCTGAAAAACGTGGGCCTCGTCTTTGAGGTGAAATACAAAGATAAAAAACCGTACTCCATGGTCTTCGGGGCCGATGCCGAGCTCACCGACAAAGACACGGTCCTCTTCCGTCTCACCAACGACATGGAGAACAAAGACCTTGAACTGTCCCTGGAACTATCCCGCAAGATACTCAAGGGTGACGGTGAGGCGTTCGTAAGGTTCCTTAGGCGCAGGTCCTCGTCATTCCCGCGCAAGCGGGAATCTGCCGTATACGTAGGAGCGGGGTGGGGATTTTAAGTTAAAATACCAGCGTGAAAGGGAGGAGGGGCTTTTATGGCACTTTATAACATTATAGCAATAGGGATTATCATACTCCTGGTGGTCCTTCTTGTGTGGCAGCGCTCTAAAAAAGGCTAATTAGTAAGCTCTATGGTAGGGGGAATGCTTTAACGAAGGTTTATCGACCGGGCATGCGCGAGTTGTGAAAGGGGACAACGAATAGTTTTTTGGCATAACCCCTTGTATGTTCAGAATATATCATTAAGATATATGTGTTGTATGATACAATTTTATTAAAGTTAACAGTCCTGAGCATTTAATAATAAGAGGAGAAACCATGAAATCTAACAAAATTACTTGGCCGGTTTTGATCATTTCAGCACAATTTAATGCAACGAATGATGAAGGCTTCCGGCTGAGGGAGCTGGAAGAGGAACTTACAGAGGTCTGGCATTGCAGCGTTATCCCTTCTTTCAGTTATGAAGACGGGTATGAGGTGTTCCGGTCGAGGTCCGATTTCGGGTGTATAGTCATCGACTGGGATATACCCAAAGAAACCCCCAAAGAAAAGATCTCTCCCATGCAGATCGTAAGACTTATGCGGGAAAGGCATAAAAAAATCCCGATACTGCTTTTGACCGGACGCATGGAAACGGGAAAGATCCCGGCGGAGACACTTGAAGATATTAACGAATGTCTCTGGAAGACCGCGGATACGATCCAGTTCCTGGCAGGGAGGATAGACAGGCATATTGTAGAATATATTAAAGGAGTATATCCTCCCTTTTTCGGAGAGCTTGTCGAGTATGCCAGTGAATTCAAGTACGCGTGGCACACCCCGGGCCATATGGGCGGCACAGGGTTCTTGAGGTCCCCCGCGGGCGCCGCATTTTTCAAGTTTTTCGGTGAGAACATGCTCAGGTCCGATCTTTCCATCTCGGTGCCTGAACTCGGGTCTCTTTTGGACCACAGCGGGGTAACGGGCGAGGCGGAAAAAAACTCCGCAAAGGTCTTCGGGGCGGATCATAGCTATTACGTATTGAACGGCACGTCCAATGCGAACCAGATCATCTGGAGAAGCCAGTTGGTGAGGGATGATATAGCGTTCGTCGACCGTAACTGCCATAAATCACTCAATTATTCCATGGTGATAACAGATGCTTTTCCGGTCTACATGATACCCAGGAGGAACAAAAGAGGGATAATAGGTCCCGTGCGTCTTTCCGAGTTCACCCCTTCTTTTATCAAGAAAAAGATCAAAGAAAATAAACTTATCCCGTCGGAGCTCAAGAAGAACAAGGTCAAGATGTCGGCTTTGACGAATTCCACGTATGATGGTATTTGCTACAACGTTACCAAAATAAAAAAGCAGCTCGAGAAAAGTGTCGAAAACCTTCATTTTGACGAGGCGTGGTACGCCTACGCGCATTTCCACCCCGTATATAAGGACCATTACGGTATGACCGAGGGGAAGCTGGAGAAGAACCATCCGCCGGTATTCTGCTCGCAGTCGACACATAAACTTCTCACAGCGCTTTCCCAGGCGTCCATGATACACGTAAAGGACGGGGGAGAAGTAAAGGTGGAACCCGATGAATTCAATGAATCATACATGATGCATGGCTCAACGTCCCCCCAATACACGATGATAGCATCATTGGATGTCGCTACGCGGATGATGCAGGATAACGGCAAGGTGATGATGGACGATATCATAAGGGAAGCGATACACCTGAGGAAGAACGTTGTACGGGTAAAGAAAGAAATGCAGAAGAACAAGAAGGGCGACTGGTTCTTTGACATGTGGCAGCCGAAAAAGGTCAAGGTCAAGGGCCAGATGAAGAATTTCGAGGATGTCAGTACCGACTATCTTGCAAGACATCAGGATGCCTGGGTCTTTAGCAAAAGCAATAACTGGCACGGGTTCGGGGACATAGAAGAAAATTTTGTCATGCTGGACCCGATCAAGCTCACCTTTACGACCCCCGGCATCGATGGTAACGGAAAAATGGCCCCGGAAGGCATCCCGGCTTCCATAGTGACGAACTACCTGATAGACCAGGGTATTGTCTGTGAGAAAACCGATTATTATTCATTTCTCCTGCTTAATTCTCTGGGTACTACAGAAGCCAAGCAGGGGACACTTCTTTCGGCCATGATAGGGTTTAAACGGCTTTACGACAAGAACGCTCCCCTGAGCGAGGTCTTTCCGGAACTGGTCAAGGCTTACCCTGAAAGATACGAAAAGGTCGGCCTGAAAGACCACGCGGTCGCAATACATAAATACTTCAAGAAGCATGCCATACTCGACATGATGCAGGCGGCTTTCCAGGTCATACCGGACCAGGTCATGAAGCCGGCAGAGGCATATCACGAAGTGGTGCGTAAAAACGTGGAATACGTGGAACTGAAGAACATGATGGGACGCGTGCCCGCCGTTATGATGGTGCCGTATCCTCCCGGTATACCTATAATGATGGGAGGGGAGGCGATGAATAAAAAGGCCAAACCCATCTTCGAGTATTTAAAGAAGCGTCAGGACTTCGAGAACGAGTTCCCTGGTTATGAAAGCGATATACACGGGGTGGAACGGGAAGAGTCCGGCGGGAAAAAGTACTTCAAGACACTGTGCGTGAAAAAATGATCCTTATCAACATGAGAAAGGAGAGGCGTTATGGGAGAGGCTAAGAACGGGGCCAAACTTGGCATTTTTTCTCTGGCGATGATCAACGTCGCGGCTGTGCTTTCGCTGAGAAGCATGCCCGGTATGGCTGACTACGGGTACGCGCTGATCTTCTATCTGACGTTGGCATCTTTCTGCTTTTTCATACCATCGGCTCTGGTCTCGGCCGAACTTGCCTCGGGGTGGCCCAAGAAAGGCGGTGTCTTTCTCTGGGTAAGAGAGGCCTTCGGGCCCAAGTGGGGGTTTGTGGCTATCTTCATGCAATGGGTGGAGAACTTGCCCTGGTTTCCGGCGATACTTGCTTTTGCCGCCGCGGCCGTGGCATATGTCTTCAACCCCGCTCTTGCCTCGAACAAGCTGTTCGTTGTCGCGGTCATATGGGTCTCGCTCTGGGCGGCGACCTTCCTTAATTTCCGGAGTATGAAATTATCCGCTTTTCTAAGCTCTTCCGGTGTCATATCCGGAACTATCATACCGGGGATCGTGATCATAATTCTTGGCGCTATACATGTTTTTTCGGGTAAGGCCCTGGCCATAACGTTCTCACCCGAAGCGCTTGTGCCTAAGCTGGACAATTTGAACCAGCTGATGCTGCTTGCCGGGATGCTGATGGGCATATCCGGCATGGAGATGTCTGCTGTCCACGTCACTGACGTCGAAAACCCGAAAAAGAATTTTCCCAAAGCCATCTTCATAGCCTGCGCCATAATCATCTTTTTGAGCGTCGTCGGGTCTTTATCTATAGCCGTTGTGGTGCCTATCAAAGATATAAGCTTCAGCGCCGGTGTTTTCCAGGCGTTCCACGATCTTTTCCAGGCGCATGGCATCCCCTGGGCGACACCGATAATTTCTTTGCTTCTGGCGTACGGAGCGCTTACCATGGTGGTGACCTGGATGGCGGGACCGTCAAAAGGTGTGCTGGAAGTGGCGAAAGACGGGTATCTCCCGAAGTTCATGCAAAAGCAGAATGAATACGGAATGCCTATCGGCACCCTTATTGTACAGGCGGTCTTTTCGACGATCCTCTCTTTTGCCATTCTTCTCATGCCTACCGTGAGCAGCGCCTTCTGGATCATGAGCGCCCTGGCGGTCCAACTCTATCTTGTCATGTACCTTCTTATGTTCGCCGCGGCCATTAAACTTCGTTATTCCCAGCCGGAAGTCGAAAGGCCGTATAAGATCCCCGGGGGGAATATCGGCATGTGGATCGTATCAGGAATAGCTTTCCTGACGTCGCTTTTCGTTGCCATTTTCGGGTTTATCCCCACACAGGCGGTACGTGACAAGGGAATACCTGCCATGATAGCGTATGTCACGTTCCTTCTTGTGGGAGTGATAATTTTTGTCGCGATACCTATTATCTTTTATTCGAGAGCCGAGAAAAAAGAGACAGGAGGGCATCATGAAGCTTGAAGACATTGTAAATGGCGCGATCGGACCGTTCGATGACTACTGTGACGGTTATGGGAATGTTGGATCGAACGGGCTGGGTTATATCTCGGTCCTGAAACTGCAGACAGGGAAGGTCAAAGCAGATATGGATGTCGTTCTCGAAAACATTGTCTCTTATGATCGTGCCGAATCACTGGGGACCTATGTCGGGCAGATCAACATGGTCGCAGCGTCCTCTTTTAACGGTTTGAACGGAGCTGTCTGGGGGTATCACCTGTCAAAAGACGAATCTATCGCGGATGGGTCCATCAAGCCCATGTTCACCAATAAACGCAGTGACGGGGTGGATATCCCGGTATACTCGGTCGAACCGCTGCTGGAGGCGGGAAGGCGCCTGTTCGGGTCCAGCGAAGAGAGGAGGTTTCCGTTACTTCCGGGAGCGCATGTGAATTGTGCAGTCAAAGACCATACGGTAAAGGGCCCCACTACCATCTGGTGCGCGATAGCCCTGGCCATAGCGGAAGACCGTGAGAAGGATTCCAACCTCTTTATTGAGGATGCCGGGGATGTCGCGGATCTAAAGAATGATGAGGAGAGAGTGGCGTATCTGGATACCCTGATGCGTAATATAGCTCTCAGCATCGTACGCTGCGGTGACGATTCGGGCGTGAAGTATAAAGAGATTTTCGTCGGATATACGACTGAATGGATCCCGGAGGGCTATGTGGGTTGTGCTCTTACTTGTGCGCCTTATGTGGTTTTAGCAAAAAATGCAGTGCCAGAAGGTGCGCCGGCATCAGAAATGCTTTCAATGACTGTATCCGACTGGGAAAAAGCCAAGGGATTAGCTTAAAGCCTCAAATTCAAGAAGAAGCTGTAAAAGACAAAATGGTCATTAACATCCTGCGCCACACCTCTAGTGCCCGTTTTAAGGAAAGATCATGGCAAATAAGAAAGAGATGAACAAGGCGGTTTTAATACAGGCACTCGGTTTTGTCCTGATCTTCATAATTCCCCGTTTTTTCGGGGGAGTTATCGCTTTCATAGCAGGCGTGGTGATCGGGGTGCCCCTGATAGGCCTGGGATACCGAAAATACAGGAAAGCGAAGAACGCAAACCCATGATCGGAGCAGGGAAGATGATCTTTCCATCCCTGCCATTTCTGCCTCTTACGGCTCCCCGCTCCTGAACGGGACCTTTATCTTCCTGCTGTTAACACGAAAATTACCCTTGCCCTGATGATGAAGGGTCACCGGCTTTCTTTGCGCCGGGTCGACCCACGCCTTGACCGCCCTGAGTATGAAAAAGTTATATTTATTGACCAGGGCCGTATCCACTACCCTGCATTCGATGTTGGCGAAACATTCAGCGATAAGAGGCGCCTTAACGACCGATGCCCGTTCCGCCGTCAATCCGATCTTCTTGAATTTATCTACATTTTTACCCGAGACGCTCCCGACACGTACCACCTTCTTCGCCATTTTCGCCGCAGGTATGGCGATAACGCATTCCTTTGTCTTTCTCAGGACATCGAACGTGTAGTTCCTGTTACTCACAATGCATCCTATCAACGTGGGCGTGAACTCCATCATGGTATGCCATGACATGGTCATGACATTGGCCTTTCCGTCACGAGATGTCGTGACCATTACGACCGGACCCGGTTCAAGCAGCCTGTATACCCGTGATACGGGATATGCCTTCTTTTTCATGAGAATATCTCCTCCTTTTACGTATATTCTAACCTTTAAGGCGGTATTTACAAGCATTTTAGGGGAGGGGGGGGCGATAGTATCACGGCTTCACATGAAACCCGATCTCCCGTTTCTTCTTAGCCGGAGGCGGTTCCATTAGCTTCCTGATAGCTTCAAATATCGCCTGTATCTCTACATCATGTTTTCCCACTTTTTTCTCAAGTTGATCCAATTTATAAGCAAGTTCTTTATGGGCGGCAAGAAATTCCCTTATTTTCACAAAAGTCCGCATTATACTGATGTTCACTTGTATAGCACGCTTGCTGCGTAAGATACTAGACAACATCGCTACACCTTGCTCTGTAAATGCATATACAAGATATTTAGAATATTTACCCCGCTTAGAAGTCCCGTTTTTACCGTTTTCTAAGGTCACAAATTGTGACCTTAGAGACCGCATTTCCTCCCACGTTAACTGGAACAAAAAATCCTCAGGAAATCTTTCGATATTACGTTTTACCGCTTGGGTCAGCGCTTTCAGCTTCACACCATAAAGCTCAGCAAGATGGGGGCTAAGCATCACCCTGTGACCGCGTATCAAAAAGATCCTCTGCTCAATATCCTTCCCGGAAACCCCTTTTCCCATAAAACTCTCCTTTCCCTGAATTAGACCTTTTCATATAACCTCACTATATAAGACACATTTCCCGCCCAAATTCTTTCAATTTTTTTGGGTTTTTTAGATCGACCGGGTATGTGCGCGCACAATCAGGGGCTTGCGGCCGGTGGCAGGTGTTATAGCGAGCTCTGCCACCGCCGCAGAGCATTCGTGGTCAAGAGTAGGGCGCGCTGGGGTCGTGGAATTGGGTATAGCAATTTGCGATACCCAATTTGCTATTCCATATTGGAATATCAAACCGTTGCCAATTATGCACACACTGTGTGCCATTTTCCATAGCCATCTTAATTATAAGCTTTTAGGTGTTTATGGGGGGAGGGGAAACCGGTCGCATTTTGCGACCAGTTCTTTAAGGTGCCAATTTGGCACCTTAAGTCGTGGCTAGTTTTCCTGAATGTTTCCTGCGCAGGGGGATAATGGTTATCTGAACGCCATAACCCATAAGATAGAGAACCTTCTCAGCGGTCTCAAGGTTGGTAAAATCGCCTTCTTCGATCTTGGATATATACTGCTGGGTCACGCCCAGTTTCCTGGCGAGCTGTGTCTGGGTGAGCTTGTTCTCGATCCGGAATCTAATGATCTTCTTGGCTATCTCGGCCTTCTGCATGGTCCAGGTATAGCGGGCCTCAAAATCCGGGTCTTTCTTCATTTTCGCTTTTATATAATCATCGACTTTTTTCATTTTTTTTCTCCTATTTATGCCTTTCTAAATATTCTCTCATTCTTCTCTTGGCTATTTTGATGTCTCGATTAGGGGTTTTTCTTGTCTTTTTAATAAAGCCGTGAACAAGTATTATCTGCCTCTTATGGAAAAAGAAGAACAAAACCCTTATCTGGCCTTCTTTTCCCTTGAACCTTAACTCAAAGATCCCGTCACCGATACTGTCGGTGTGGGGGAGACGCAACCGAGCGCCGAATGATTCAAGCAGCTCCTTCTTGAAAATGAACTTATCCTGCGTCTCCTCATCCAAAGAACTGATAAAATCCTCGACCGGCGTCCCGCCATCAAGGGTCTGGTAAAACACGCACAGGTGCCTGTCTGACAGCATCTTTTACTCCTTTATTATACAACTATTTAGTTGTATTGTCAATGCTCTAAAAACAAGATATTCTAATACCTTCACTGTATTAGACACACCTCTTGTCCAAATTCTTTCAATTTTTTTGAGTCTTTTAGATTGACCGGGTAGGTGCGTGCCCCGTTAGAAAATTTGCTATTTACGGGGCTTTAACCGATATTTCTAACGGGGCGAGCCAAGTGTTTGGGGGTTAAATGAGGCCACAACTTACGGAGCACAGCGAACGTAAGTTGTATGGCCGAATTTATATCGAAACCTGAAAGGTTTCGATGAGCATCAGTACCGTCGAGGCACTGATGCAGAGCAGGTGCACGGGGGACACTGGTTTTGGGGAGGGGGAATTGGATATCGCATATTGCGATATCCAATTGGAGGCGCCAAAATGGCACCTCCAGTCTTTGATGCTTTTGGGAATAATTTTAAGAATAAAATTACACTACAATTTCAATTTTATGGTATAATGTAGTGTAAAGGAGGGATTGTAAAAATGAAAGTCTTAAAAGGGGTTCTGGCGGAAAGTAAACAATACTATCTTGACCTAAAAAAGAAAATACAGGTAAAACTGTCCCGTTTGCCTAAGGGAAGTGTTAAAGAGCGTAAAATACGTGGGAGAAAGTATTACTATCTCCAGGAACGAAAGGGAAAAAAAATAGTCCAAAAATATCTTGGAAAAAATAAGCCCGAAAAGCTCCTGGAACAGATCAAACAAAGGAGACTTTTACGTAAAGAGCTGAAAAAAGTCAATGAATCCTTAAAAATACTAGGCAGGGTGGAAGGGAAAAAACGTGACTAAAACAATAGCTAAGATCCTGAAGGTTTTTGCGGAAAATGGTCTTTTCGAAGAAGGTGTTGAACTTATAGGCAGCTGGTGTTTTCAATTATACCAAAAACATATGGGGGCCAAGAAATTCCCCCTGAGAACTCTTGATATCGATTTTCTTATACCAAATCCTTTTCGCGGCAAAAACCATCCTTCTTTTATAAACGAATTAGAGAACCTTGGCTTTAATTATGACTTTAAACGAGATGGCTCTTTATATCTTTGGAGCGAGGAAGTAAAGATCGAATTCATGACACCTGAGAAGGGCAGGGGCGCCGATAGTTCGATCAAGATCAAGAAACTGGGATTAAATGCGATCCCCTTAAGATTCGTTTCTCTGCTTTTGGATGACCCGGTCACTATCAACGAGAACGGCATAAAGATCCTGGTCCCGAACCCCGCTAATTTTTGTCTGCATAAACTCATAATAACCTCACGAAGAAGAAAATTCGATAAAAGCATTAAAGACCTGCAACAGGCCCTTTGTACGTCCGTGATAGTAAGCGATCAGGAATTTATAAAATTATTCACATCCCTTCCTAAAAAGTGGAGACTATCAATTCTTAACATGCTGAAAAAAGCGAGGAAAGAACTTGTTTTATATGCCGAAGAAATAGAAAAATTGCAACTTACACTACAAAATGCTAACAATTAACTATTGTAGTGTAATGCTTTGACTTAAAATTTATTACCATTTATTTTCATTCCCTTACATTCAATTATTTTCAATATTCCTCTCATACATACACCCCAGGGATATACCCATATTCCTGGGTTTTCCGTTTACTCCTTGTTTTTCATGTTCGCCTTGTCTATTGTGTTTTCCGTGTCTTTTAGTGTTGTGTTTTAGATTGGCCGGGTATGTGCGCGCCAAGTGTCTGGGGGGGGGCGGGCGAAGCCCTTGTGCCCTGTCACTAAAAATAGTAAAATGGATTTATTAGGGGATCAAGAAAAGTATTAGGAGCTGTCTTATGCCCTCAGTTAAAAGATACATTCCCGCATTAACCGCCTTAACGCTCACCATAGCCCTCTGCGCGCTCTTTCCCGGCACGTGTCATGCCGCAAACTATACCCGGTATACCTTCAAGAAAACAACCTACGACAAAGTATGGCAGGCGTGTATAGAGGTTCGTGACAAATACGCCACCAAGGGTCACCATAAATCCACCGCCGCCGGTAAGGTCACCTTTGAGACCAGGGCCGATAAAGAAGAGGGGATAATAGCCTTTGCTACTGACGAAGCCATCATAGCCAACACCCAGAACACCATAAAGCTTAAAAAGTACGGTAGAACGGCCGTTATGGTCCTGATAAGGTCGGTTCGTCACTTTGCGTTGACGCCGTGGGGTGACGAACGGGATAAAGAGACCGAGAAGAAGCTGATGGGGGCGATACGGGATATTATGGAGGAGAAAGAGAACGGGTAATGCAGAGCGTCTTGTATCTCTAAAAAGGAGAAGATATCATGGAACGTAAAAATGCAGTCACTCTCGAAGGGAACCCCGTAACACTTTTAGGGGAAGAGATCAAGGTCGGACAAAAAGCGCCCGGTTTTAAGGTGCTGGATTCAAAGCTGAAAGAGGTTGATCTAAGCGCTTTTAAAGGCAAAATAAAGGTCATCGCTTCGGTTCCTTCGCTGGATACCCCGATCTGTGACCTGCAAATAAAACGTTTTAATGACGAAGCCGCAGGACTGTCCAGGGATGTGTTCGTCATTTTCGTTAGCATGGATCTGCCCTTCGCGCAGGAGAGATTTTGCCAGGCGTATAATATAAAAAAGGTTAAAACATTTTCTGATCACAAAGACGGTCTTTTTGGCCTTAACTACGGTGTTTTGATCAAGGAACTGCGGCTTTTATCACGGGCGATATTCATATTGGACAAAGAGGATAAAGTGCAATATGTCGAATACGTGAAAGAACTCACTTCGCACCCGGATTATGACGAAGCTTTGAACGCGCTTAAGCGAATTGCGGGATAAAAACAAGACGCTTGGAGGATCTATGAAGAAAAACAAATGGGTCGATCTCGGTACCGTAAGCACATTAAAGAAAAGGCAGCTTCAACATCTAATTGTAGAAAACATACCGATAGCGCTTGTTTATCAGAAAGGCGAATTTACCGCCGTCTCAGGTGAGTGTAACCATAAAAGCGGCCCCCTGGGCAAGGGCCATATGGAGGGCGATTACATTGTCTGCCCCTGGCACAGCTGGCACTTTCACCGGCAGACCGGGCATGGTCATCCGCCTTTCGAGGCTTCATGTCTGCCCCGTCACGAGGTCAAGCAGAAAAACGGGCATCTTTTTGTCAACCTCAAGCCGCTTAACAGGCGCGCGCATTTCCCGCACCCGAAACACCCGCTGGAAAGAGAGGTCAAAAGGGAAAAAGGCCCCATAAGAGTGCTCGGCATATCTACGACCCCCATACCCACATGGCACTCAAGATACTCGACCTCCGAGAGCCTGCTGGATACAGCCCTTAAAAGCGCGAAGACAAAAATGAAAGCCGAAACAAAAATGATAAAAATAAGGGATATGAAATTCAAGCATTGCGGGGGGTTTTATTCAATAGATGAAAAGGCCTGCACATGGCCTTGCACTTACACCGAATCGGACGAAAAAGACCAGATGGACCAGCTTTATGAAGCGCTGGTGTTCTGGGCTGACGCTGTGATCGTGGCCACACCCATACGCTGGGGAAGCGCCAGCTCTCTTTATTATAAGATGGCGGAACGCCTGAATTGTATCGAGAACCAGCGCGTCATTAAGAACGAAGTTCTGATAAAGAACAAGGTAGCGTCTTTTATTATAACCGGGGGACAGGACAATGTGCAGTCAGTGGCGGGGCAGATGATGATGTTTTTCGCCCAGCTCGGCTATTGTTTCCCGCAATTCCCGTTCGTAGGCCACAG
Source organism: uncultured Planctomycetia bacterium (assembly GCA_964409365.1). Taxonomy (GTDB): domain Bacteria; phylum Omnitrophota; class Gorgyraeia; order Tantalellales; family Tantalellaceae; genus CAYPCX01. The sequence continues at coordinate 158,815 of CAYPCX010000003.1, forward strand.
TCGCGGATGGGCCGCTGAAGATATGGAAAACAACATGGAATTCGTCAGATCCAGCAAAACACTAAGAAGCGAAGTACAGGCGCTGACGAAAAGGACCGTAACTATGGCCGAAACTGTCTTGAAAGAGGGTAGATAACACGAAAAAGGTGATGGGGAAGGGTTTCCTTCAGCAGCACAACACCCGAGGTCGAATAATACGCGAGATAATAGACCTCGGGTGTTTTTTTGTCTTCGGGAGTCTTTTTCGTGGTCTCCTTGTTTTTTAGATTGACCGGGTATTAGCGAGCACAATCAGAGGCTTGCATTAATGCGAGTGTGCCGTTCCTGTCCCGGACAGGAATAATACGAGAGATAATACGTCCGGGACTGGAACTTGGCCGACACGGCCATTAACGCAGAGCATTCGCGGTCAAGAGTAGGGCGCGCGGGTGTCATGGCTTAACATGAAACCCTATCTCACGTTTCTGCTTAACAGGAGAGTCCAGAAGTTCTTTTATTGCATCAAAAACACCCTTGAACTGGTAATCGTATCTTTTTTCCATATTCTCGATCTTCCGCTGCAGATCTTTATGGGTTCCGATCATTTCCCTTATCCTGACAAATGCTCGAACCACTAAAATACTGACTTCTATTGCAACAGAGCTCCTAATTACATTGGCCAACATTAATGCCCCATGTTCCGTAAAAGCATAGGGCAATGCGGTAGAATGTTTCAAAGGTTCGAACCGGTCACAATTTGTGACCAGTTCATCCTTCTCATCTTTAGTCAATTGGAACATAAAATCACCAGGAAAACGCTTACGATTTCTTTTAACAGCTTGATTTAGAACCTTAGTTGACACTCCATACAAAACCGCCAGATCCCTGTCCAGCATCACTTTCTTGCCCCTGATCAGCAGTATTTTGCCCTCGATGACCTCCTGCGGGACCATGCTCACAGTAGCCGCTTTCCTTTTCTTTTCCATAAAGCTCTCCTTTCCCTATATCTATTAGACACATTTTCGCCCAAATTCTTTCAATTTTTTGGGTTTTCTAGGTTGACCGGGTATGTGCGCGCACAATCAGGGGCTTGCGTTAATGGCTCCCATAACAACCCCCGAGGTTTAGAACAACACCCGAGGTTGAATAATATGTGAAATAGTAAGCCTAATAGTAAACCTCGGGGGTTGTTTTATCTCCACGGCCATCAATGCAGCAAAGTCCTCCGTAGCCCTTACAAGTCATTTCCGTATCGAAGGGCGAAGGAGGGCGAAGTCCTCCGTAGCCGTGCACGAAAGTAGCACGGCGGAGGAGGAAACATGTGTAGTAAGCAAGTAGGGCACACTGGGGCGTGGTTACTAACATCTTGCATTCCCTCTCGTAATGGGAGTAAAATAAAAGCCATGAGTAGAAAAGACCAGTCCTTAATAGAAGAGGCGGCGAACAGCATCACCCATGGCTTTGGCCTTTTGTTAAGCGTTACGGGTTTACTCATCCTCGTTGCATCGGCGGGCATAAGCGGAGACATCTGGCGGGTCGCCTGTTTCAGCATTTACGGCGGCTCTCTGATCATATTATATGCCGCTTCTACCCTGTATCATGCTTTTCCCCGGGGCCGCGCAAAGAACATCTTTAAAACAATAGACCATTCTGCCATCTATATCTTGATCGCCGGCTCATACACTCCTTTTGCGCTCATATCAGTGAGGGGAGCATGGGGGTGGGCCTTGTTCGGCGCGATCTGGGCCATAGCTCTATCAGGAATAGCATTCAAGATATTTTTCGACATAGACAGATTTATCGTTCTATCCACGGTTATCTATCTGATAATGGGGTGGCTTGCCGTTATCGCTGTTAAGCCTATTTTAAATAACGTTCCATTCAACGGGATCGTCCTGTTGATCGCGGGAGGAGTGCTCTATACATCGGGGGTCTTTTTTCACTTTTTTGACAAACTGAATTTTCACCACGCGATATGGCATATATTCGTTCTGGGCGGCAGTATATGCCATTATTTTGCGGTCCTGTTCTATGTGCTGCCTGTGGGGTAGGTATAGATAAGGGGTTTATGTTGCTTTGTATTTTAGATTGACCGGGTATTAGCGCGCCAAGTGTTTGGGGCTTGCGTCGGTGGCACATGTTTTAGCGAGCTCTGCCACCGACGCAGAGCATGCTGAGTAAGGTGGTAGGGCTGGGGAGGGGGCGCGGATATATCTATCGCTATTTCAGGCAAGACTTATGGGTACCACACTTGCCGCACTCCAATTGGGAGTCCCGGATAGGCCACTTTTTCCGCGCCTCTAGTATGCTAGACACGGATTAGGCTGGTTTTCTTTCAAAAAAGTGTGCATATCCTATGGATTACCAGGACAATTACCAGAAATGCCAATCCTACCATTAATCGTTTAAAATAAAATCGGAAGTATGGGTACATAGCTGAAATCCTTGATTTTAAAGGGTTTTGGAGTTAAAATAATAATGCTTTAGTTGCAATATATTACTAGCAACATATGAGTATAATGCTAGCAATATATTAATAGAATGTCAAGAGGAAATATGCTCGCCAATAACATCAAGAAACTACGAGAAAAACAAAATCTTACCCAGGAACAACTTGCACAAAAGGCAAAAATTACATATAGCACCCTGATAAAGATGGAATCGGGGGCAAATGGAAATCCAACCCTTGAAACAATGCGGAAACTGGCTAATGTTTTTGGGGTTGGGTTGGATGAGTTGGTAGGAAGAGGATGATTTTATTTTATATGTTCCGTTATTTATCATAGGAAAATGTATCTATTCTCAAGAAAAAGGAGTTTGTAATGAATAAAATAACAAGACCCGCAACAAGAAAAATAATTGATGATTTTGCACAAATTATAGCTGAGAAAAAAACAACAGGCCCAAAACCTGCTAAAGCTGTAATTGACTTTAGAAGTGAACGTGATACGGGTCATGAAAGACCTATATCTTTTATACCAATTGAATTGCTTCGTTATAGGAAAGACAATGGCCGCATAGCTTCAGATGTCCTAAATTATGAAAAAAATCAAGGTGTTTTGGACGAAACTAGTGAAAAAACACAGGAAATAATAAAAAAATTTCTAATGGAAAAAGACAAAGAAAAAACAGAAGAATTAACACAATCAATAAAACATAGCGGTCAAAGAGACCCCGCTATTATTACTTGCGATGGTTTCTTAATAAATGGAAATCGTAGAAAAATGGTAATGGAAACATTGCTTAAAGAATATCCAGGTAATTCCAAATTTATGAATATGAAGGTTGTGATTTTGCCTG
>CAYPCX010000004.1:0-127277 GCA_964409365.1 uncultured Planctomycetia bacterium
ACTCACAACTCAACACTTGATACTTGTTACTTTATCCTTTATCCTTGTTACTTGTTACCTGGTTGCTGGAAACTGGTTACTATGATACGGCATCACGCTTTTAACAAAAGGGAGACTCGCAATGCAAGAGATGGAGATAATGGAGATATTGACCAAAACGGGTGCGTATCAGCAGGGGCATTTCAAGCTTTCCAGCGGGCTGCATTCCGGGGCTTACCTCCAGTGCGCCCTTGTCCTTCAGGACCCGATCATTGCCGCGCGCATGTGCGGCGTCCTGGCGGCAAAATTCCGCGCCGACAACCCCGACATCATTATCGGACCCGCCATGGGAGGAATAGTCCTGGCATATGAACTTGCAAGGGCGCTGAACGCGAGGGCGATATTCGCCGAAAGGGACGCGGAAGGCGTCATGAAGCTGCGCAGGGGGTTCAAGGTCTTCCCGGGGAGCAAGGTCCTTGTAGCGGAAGACGTTCTTACGACAGGCAAGTCGGTAAAAGAGGTGATCGCACTGCTTGAAAAAGAGAACGTGAAGCCGGCGGGGATCGCCTGCCTCGTAGACAGGAGCTCCAGGCCCGTTGATTTTGGTGGCATAAAGTGTGAAAGCTTGATAAAATTAAACATTCCGGCCTTTCAAGAGGGCAAATGCCCCCTTTGCCAGGAAGGGATGCCGATAGATAAACCCGGATCCAGAAAATAACCGTATATACATCGGGAGTGTACACACCCGATGTATAATCGGGTGAAGGAGCGCACATTATGGAAGTAGAATTAAAAAGTATAATCGAAAAATTGAAATCCGAAGGGGTCGAAGAGGCCGAAAAGCAGGCTTCCGGGATAATATCCCGGGCCGAAGAGAAGGCGGAAGGCATAATAAACGGGGCGGAGAAAGACAAAGAGGAAATACTGAAAAGCGCCGAAAAGAAAGCCGCGATGCTGAAAAAGAACGGGGAAGAGGCGCTAAAGCAAGCCTCGCGAGACGCGCTGCTGGCCCTTAAACAAAGCATCACCACGCTTTTCGACAGGGTTTTCAGGGAGCAGGTGAGCGCCGAGATGTCCCCGGACGTGCTGAAAGACATGATAGTGCGTCTGGTGGAGAATATCGCCAGAGACAAGACCTTCAACGTGGAGATCCTCCTCAGCGAAGAGGACAGGAAAAATCTTGAAAAAACGCTTTTCACGGCCTTGGGCGAGAAATTAAAAAAGGCAGTAACGTTAAAGGTCTCACCCAGCGTCGAACGCGGGTTCCTTATCGGAGAGAAAGACGGCACCTCTTTCTACGATTTTACGGACGAAGCCGTGGCCGAAGCGTTCATTTCTTATTTGAACCCGAAAATAGCAGAGATCCTGGCCCCCGGCGAGAAGGAAAATGCAGAGTAAATACTATTACCTGGTCTCGACTCTTCCCTATCTCAAATTCGGACAAGAGGCGACTGTCTCCGGAGCCTGGTTTTTATCGGAGTGCGAAAAATGGCTTCCCCCTGCCGAATTTGAGCTGGTCCGCTCGGCGGGCCTTGAGTATAGCGAACGGGGAGCCGGGGATGCGGAGGTCCTGGGGGCATGGAGAGAATTCAGCGCCGGCCTGAAAAAAGAACTGGCTTTAGCGCGCGCGGACAAAAAAGGAGCAGAAGACCGGAAGATATCCGATCGCCTGAGGCCGGTGATGGAGCAGGAGAATCCTCTTGCCATGGAAAAGGCCTTCGAGAGGATCAGGTGGGCGTTCCTGGATGAGCAGGAGGCGAAATATTTTTTCGATCTCAACTTCCTGATCCTGTATTTTTTGAAAGTGCAGATACTTGAACGGCTGGCCCTTTTCAACAAGGATAAGGGCGAAAGTTATTTTTATGAGTTATGCGAGGTAAATTATGAGCAAGCAATCGGGTAAAATAGCCGCCATAAACGGTAATATGATAACCGTGGATTTTGAAAAGGACATTATCCAGAACGAGGTCGGGTATGTTATCAGCAAAGGCAGGAGGCTTAAGTCGGAAGTTATCAAGATAAAGGGTAACACCGCCTTCATGCAGGTCTTTGAATACACCAAGGGCATAAAGGTCGGGGACGAGGTGGATTTTTCGGGCAACATGCTTTCGGTCCAATTGGGGCCGGGACTTCTGGGCCAGATCTATGACGGCCTGCAGAACCCGCTTCCGGAGCTTGCGGAAGAGTTCGGGTTCTTTTTACCTGTCGGTGTGGAGCTTTCCGCGCTTTCCGCGGAAAAGGAATGGAGCTTCACGCCCGTCGCGCAAAAAGGGGATAAAGTGATCGCGGGAAGCGTCCTGGGGAAGGTTCCCGAAGGCATATTCGAACACTCGATAATGGTGCCTTTCGACCTTTTGGATGAATATATCGTGGAAGATGTGGCCGCGGCCGGTAGTTATAAGATCACCGATAAAATAGCGACGATCAAAGATACGAAAGGGAAAAGTGTTGATATCACGATGACGTTCGACTGGCCCGTGAAAGTCCCGATAGAGGCTTATAAGGAAAAAGTTCAACCGAAGGACCCCCTGGTCACGAGGATCAGGATCATCGACACTCTCTTCCCGGTGGCGAAGGGCGGGACGTACTGCATACCGGGACCCTTCGGCGCCGGGAAAACCGTCCTCCAGCAACTTACCAGCCGTTATGCCGAGGTCGACATCGTGCTGATCGCGGCATGCGGCGAAAGAGCGGGCGAAGTGGTCGAAACGCTGAGAGAGTTCCCGAAGCTCATCGACCCGCGTACCGGCAAGTCCCTCATGGAGCGGACGATAATCATCTGCAACACCTCCTCAATGCCTGTCGCGGCAAGGGAGGCCTCGGTCTATACAGGCACTACACTGGCGGAGTATTACAGGCAGATGGGCTTGAACGTCCTGCTTCTGGCGGATTCCACTTCACGTTGGGCCCAGGCCATGAGAGAGATATCGGGCCGCCTCGAGGAGATCCCCGGCGAGGAGGCGTATCCGGCTTATCTGGAATCCCGTATAGCGAGTTTCTATGAGAGGTCGGGTCTTGTAAAACTCCATGGCGGGAAGATGGGAAGCCTGACCATCGGGGGTACGGTAAGTCCGGCCGGCGGCAACTTTGAAGAACCCGTCACGCAGGGCACCCTCAAAGTGGTCGGCGCTTTTCATGGCCTTTCCAGGGAGAGGGCCGAGGCCAGAAAATTTCCTTCCGTCGACCCTCTCGAGAGCTGGAGCAAATACAGGAGCTTCATAGACGGGAGCCAGATAGAGACGGCAAAAAGCATTCTCAGGAAAGGCCGGGAAGTCGGCCAGATGATGAAGGTCGTCGGGGAAGAAGGCACATCCCTGGAGGACTTTATCGTGTACCTCAAATCGGATTTCCTGGACGTTGTCTATCTCCAGCAGAACGGGTTCGATAAGGTGGACGCATCGACCGACGCTACCAGGCAGAAATACGTCTTCGCGAAGGTCGTCGAGGTCTTGCGCAAGGAGTTCACGTTCCGTGATAAATCGGCCGCGAGAGATTTCTTCTACAACCTGAGGCACGCTTTTATAAACTGGAACTATAAAGAGTGGGGATCCGACACCTTCAAAAAAGAGGAACAGCAAATAAACAAATCATTGGAAGGATAACAGGATGAGAAAAGTATGTACCAGGATACTGAGTATCGCCGGTAACGTCGTTACCGTGAAAGCCGAAGGCATAGCGTACGAAGAGCTGGCCCAGATCACCACCTCCATGGGGATGTCTCTCGCGCAGGTGATACGCCTCGATGGCGAAACAGTGTACCTCCAGGTTTTCGCGGGCGCCAGGGGCATATCCACCGGGGACGAGGTCAGGTTCCTGGGAAGGCCCATGGAAGTCGGTTTTTCAAAGAACCTTCTTGGCAGGATATTCAACGGGAGCGACCAGCCCAGGGACAACGGTCCCTCTGTGACCGAGAACTTGATCGAGATCGCCGGCCCGGCCGTGAACCCGGCCAAAAGGATAATCCCCAAGAACATGGTGAGGACCAATATACCGATGATCGATATCTTCAACTCGCTCGTCGAATCGCAGAAACTTCCTATCTTCTCTGTGTCGGGCGAGCCGTACAACGAGCTCCTGGCAAGGATCGCCCTCCAGGCGGAAGTCGACATCATAATACTCGGCGGCATAGGCCTCAAGTACGACCAGTACATGTATTTCAAGGATACCCTTGAAGAAGGCGGGGCGCTTTCCAGGACCATCTTTTTCGTTCACACTGCGGCAGACCCGATAGTAGAGGGACTGATGGTGCCGGACCTCTCACTTGCCGTGGCGGAGAAGTTCGCTCTCGACGGGCAGCGGGTGCTCGTGCTTCTCACCGACATGACCAACTTCGCGGACGCGCTGAAAGAGATCGCCATAACCATGGAGCAGGTGCCTTCCAACAGGGGATATCCGGGAGATCTTTACAGCCAGCTTGCCGCGCGGTATGAGAAGGCCGTTGATTTCGAAGGTGCCGGGTCCATAACGATCCTTGCCGTGACGACAATGCCGGGTGACGACGTCACCCATCCCGTGCCGGACAATACCGGATACATCACCGAAGGTCAGTTCTATCTGAGGAACGGGAGGATCGAACCGTTCGGTTCACTGAGCCGTCTTAAGCAGCAGGTCAACAAGGATACCAGGGCGGATCACAGGGCCATAATGGACGGCATGATCCAGCTTTACGCCCAGTACAGGGAGACCGAGGAGAAGAGGTCCATGGGTTTCAGGATGAGCGATTGGGATAAGAAACTCCTGAAATACGGGGGCCTTTTCGAGAGCAAGATGATGGACCTCAAGGTCAATGTCCCGCTGGAAGAGGCGCTCGACAACGGGTGGAAAATACTTGCTGACTGTTTCAAACCGGAAGAGACCAACTTCAGGAAAGAACTGATACAGGAATTCTGGCCGCACTAGAAACATCTAACGGAGGTTCTGGGGACACGTTTGCGGCAACACCATGCAGACGACCAAACATGTCCCCAGAATATATTTTTACTTTTCTCAAAAAAATGGCGAAGTTAAGACTGACCAAAAACGAACTCAAGAAACAGAAAGACGCGCTCAAGAGATTTGAGCAGTTTCTTCCTACGCTGCAGCTGAAGAAACAGCAGCTTCAGTCGGAGGTCCTCAAGATACACCGCCAGTTGGAAGACCTGAAAAAGGAAAAGGCGTACACCAAAGCAACGATCTACAAGTGGGTGGATGTATTCGGCGAGAAAGCGGGCATAGGGGAGCTGCTTAAACTGGAAAAGATAGTCACAACGACCGGCAACATCGCGGGGATAGACATACCCGTGTTCGAAAAGGTTATTTTCGAGGAAAAAGGATACGATTTTTTAACGGAACCATTATGGGTCGACTACGGCATCGAGGCGCTCAAAAAGGTGCAGGTAGAGAACGCCAAAATGGAAGTGCTTGAAAGACAGGACGAACTGGTCAGGGAAGAGCTCAGGATCACCACGCAGAGGGTGAACCTTTTCGAGAAAGTGATGATACCCCAGACCAGAGAGAACATACGGAAGATACAGATCTATCTCGGCGACATGCAGACGGCGGCCGTTGTGACGGGCAAAATAGCGAAAGAAAAGATCCAGAAGAAGAACCACGTGAAGGCAATTGCATGATCCAACGGATGAAAAAGGTGACAGTGCTGGTTTCCGAGAAAGAGAGGGAGAAATTCATATCCCGGCTCCGAGAGGCCGGCGTCCTGCATGTCAAGCCCGTTAATCCGCCCGCCTCCCACGAGATCAATTTCGTGGAGGACAGGATATCAAAGATAGAGAAAATGCTCGCCGAGCTCAGGCCGTACGTTCTTTCCGGGAGAACGGAGGGGCAAAAGGGGCGTTTGGTCTGCGATGAAAGAGACATAGTAATGATCGCCGACAAGGTAAGCGAGGCGACCAGGGAAATAAGGGAATGCCGGGAGAATATCCGTGCGCATAAAAGGCAGCAGGACTGGTTCGGCCTTTGGGGCGCTTTTGATCCCGCGGACCTGGATCTCCTGAAAGAAAAAGGGGCGAATATAAGTTTCTACCGCCTCAACAAGCACCAGTTCAAGGAGCTTGACAAGGGGCTTTCGTGCCATGTGGTAAAAAAAGAACAGGGCTACGTATACCTGGCGCATCTTACTCTTCATTCCGACGAGAAACTCCCTTATGAGGAAGTGCCCCCTCCATCCAAGAGTCCCGATGAGCTGGAGGAGGACATAGAGGCCCTTGAAGAGATAATCAAGGGTACGGAAGAGTTCCTCGCGGAAAAGGCTTTAATGGCGGAATCGGTCCGCAAATGCGGGGAACGGCTGAAGAAGGAACACGAATTCCTCTCGGTGAAATTCGGTATGCAGGAAGAAGGCAGGTTCTCGTACATCCAGGGGTTCTGTCCCGTGAAGCGGATGGAGAAAATAACCGGCATGGTGAAGCAGCAGGGGCTGGGTTATCTTGTCGAGGAGCCCGACAGCCCCGAAGAGACGCCTACACTGGTCACCAACCCGAAATGGATAGATATAATAAAGCCGGTTTTCCAGTTCATGAACACCGTGCCGGGGTATGAGGAGTTCGACATCAGTTTCGTTTTCCTTATATTTTTCAGCGTCTTTTTCGCGATGCTCATCGGCGATGCCGGATACGGCACGCTTTTTCTCATAGTTACGTTCCTTGCCAGGATGAAATTCCGCAAGCTTCCCCCGCAGCCGTTCTTTTTGATGTACGTCTTGAGTTTCTCGACGATCGTGTGGGGCGCGATAACGGGAACGTGGTTCGGGTCCGAGACGATCGCCCGGCTTCCTTTTTTCAGCGGCATGACGATAGGAAAGATCAGCAGTTTCGGTCCGGACAACCAGAACGTGATCATATATATCTCTTTCGTGCTGGGGGTCGTGCATCTCACCATAGCGCATCTCATGCGGGCGGTGAGGATGATGAACTCGCTCGTCGCCCTGTCACAGCTGGGATGGGTGGCCATCGTCTGGAGCATGTTCTTCGGGGCGGGGACACTGGTGATCAACAGGCCCTTCCCGCCGTTCACGCTGTACCTCCTCGGCGCTGGTGTTCTCTTGGTGATGCTCTTTTCGCAGGAGCCGGGGAAGGGCTGGCTGAAAAGGACCCTTGGCAACCTGGCAAACCTGCCGCTCAGTGTTATCGGCTCGTTCTCGGACGTTGTTTCTTACCTCAGGCTTTTCGCCGTGGGATATGCTTCGGTCGTTCTTGCACAGACGTTCAATGGCATGGCCCTCCAGTCCGGGATCTCAGGGCCTGTCGCGGGCCTGGGCGCGGCGCTCACGCTTTTTTTCGGCCATGCGCTCAATATCACGCTGGGATTCATGGCCGTCATAGTGCATGGCATACGGCTTAACATGCTCGAGTTCTCAGGCCATCTCGGCATGAGCTGGTCGGGCAAGCAATACGAACCTTTCGGGGAACACTAGTTTTGTCATTTGGATTTTGTCATTTGTCATTAAGTTAGGAGGTAGCTATGGTTTCAGGTTTGGGTGACATGGGGCTTTCTCTTACGATGGCTGCCGTCGGGTCTGCGCTCGGCACCGGAGTAGCCGGCATGGCGGCCATTGGCGCATGGAAAAGGGCTTTTGTCCAGAACAAATTGGCCCCGTTCATATTGATAGCGTTCGTGGGCGCGCCTCTTTCCCAGACGATATACGGGATGATACTGAGGAATGCCATCAAAAGCGCGAACCTCGATCCCACGTCGTATCCTTACCAGGCCATCCTGGGTCTCGGCGCCGGTCTGGCGCTCGGGGCTTCCGCGTGGATGCAGGGGAAGGCCGGGGCAAGCGCTTCCGACGCCCTCGGCGAAACGGGGAAGGGTTTCGGTAACTACATAATGGTCATCGGCGTAGTCGAGACGGTCGCGCTCTTTGTCATGGTCTTCGCCATGACCGCATTGCCGAAGTAAAGATTCCAACGGGAATCCAAGAAAAGCAAAGGACACCCCGTGCTCAAACAGTTTTTGCCTCGCCCATCTCCAACAGCAAAAAAACTGCGCGCGGGGTATCCTTTACTGTTCCTCAATTCCGTCATTTCAGCGCACTATGTCATTCCCGCGCAAGCGGGAATCTATTGACCCTTTCGAGGGTCTTGTATATAATGAGGCAACCACATAACGGGCGCGTAGCTCAGCTGGTTTAGAGCGCTACCCTTACAAGGTAGATGTCACAGGTTCGAACCCTGTCGCGCCCACCACTAAAAAACCGCTTAAAAAGTGGTTTTTTTATTCGTAGAGACAGGGGTCGAAGGGAGCCTGCGAGCCTTTAATAGAGGGAGCCGCGAGATGACGAGCGGCGACAACGATGGAGCAGACGGGTGGCCGACCGGAGTCCCGCTATCTTTTTAGCGAGCGAGGAGACGAGCTAAAAAGATGAACAGCGGGACGGAGGCGCCGAACCCTGTCGCGCCCACCACTTCTAAGCAAAAGGGATCTATCATAGCCACATAATGTACCGTTTGTAATTTCTGCCAATTTTCAACTCTTATGGTAAAATATATCCCATGAACCAGACAAGACAGGCCAGTATCAGCAGGATGGGGGAGGAGAAGCTGCTTTCCGTGCGTCTATGCGACCTGGGGCTCAAGATAGAAGGGACGTGGCTCGAGGGCTGCATCGACCAGCTTTACAGGGAACTCGACGCGAAAGGCATAAAGTTCCACCCGCCTTGTTATCTTGCCGACGAATGGCTCTGCCCCGACGGGGAACCGATCATAGGGATAGCCTTTTTCCTGGCCCACCCGCGGTTAAAAAGGCTCGAACATAAGATGATGCTTGAAGTAGAAGGCGGCAACAAGACCTGGTGCATGAAGCTCCTCCGTCACGAGGCCGGCCACGCCTTGAACTATGCTTACGGTTTTTACAGGCGGAAGAAGTGGAGGGAAATTTTCGGGCCGTTCTCCGCCGAGTACGGAGGCAGTTACAAGTACCGCCCTTACAGCAAAAGTTTCGTGCGGCATCTCGAAGAATGGTATGCCCAGTATCACCCTGACGAGGATTTCGCCGAGACCTTCGCGGTATGGCTTAACCCGAAGTCCCACTGGGAGGAGAAGTATAAAGGGTGGAAGGCGCTGAAAAAGCTCGAGTATGTGGATGAGCTCATGAAAGAGATAGCCGACGGGCCGCCCAGAAAGGCGAAGGGGGATAAATACTGGGACATCTCAAGGATGAAAACGACCTTAAGGACCTTCTACAAACGCAAGAGGAAACTGTACGAGGAGGAATACCCCGATTTTCACGACTTCTGCCTTAAGAAGATATGCCCCGAGAGGCCGGCCGGCGAAAAAGGAGAGAAAGCGTACAAGATCATCAGAAAATACCGCAGGGAAATACTCGACCATGTTTCCAAGTGGACCGGCGAGAAGAAGTTCATCATCAATCGCCTGCTCAGGGATCTCATCGGCAGGTGCAGGGATCTTGGACTGGAGGCGGGACCCGACGAGATACGGACCGTGATGAGCATCACGAGCTATGTCACGGCCCAGATCATGCACTATCTGTATACAGGCGGGTATAAAGGAGGGAAATGAAGAAGCTGAAGATACTTGTCGTCTTTGATTCAGCCGGCACGCCTCCCGCCGACCAGGATTTCACCGAAGAGTTCAAGCAGGAAGACTGGTACACCGAGGCCGCTGTCGTCGAGAACCTCCGGCACATGGGTCATGAGGTCAGGACCCTCGGCATCTACGATGATATATCCCTGTTGTGGAACGAGGTGGACGAGAACAGGCCTGACGTTGTCTTTAACCTTACCGAGCTTTTTCTCGGGAAAGCCTACATGGACAAGAATATCCCTTCTTTTCTGGAGCTGGTCAGGGTGCCTTATACGGGGTGCAGTCCCGTGGGCCTGATGATCTGCAACAACAAGGCCCTCACGAAAAAGATCCTTACGTACCATAGGATAAAAGTCCCCAGATTTCACATATTCCATAAGGGTAAACGTATTTTCCATCCGGTCAAACTGAAGTTCCCGTTGATAATCAAGCCCATGAGCGAGGAAGCGTCGACCGGTATCGCGCAGGCCTCGTACGCGGAGAACGAGAACGATATGACCGACCGGATACGGTTCATCCATGACAAGTTCGACATGGCGGCCTTAGTGGAGGAATATATAGACGGAAGAGAGCTTTATGCCGGCGTTCTGGGGTGTAAAAGGCTCAAAACGTTCCCCCTGCGCGAGATGAAGTTCACCCAGGTTCCCGAGGACGAACCCAGGCTTGCCACTTACAAAGCCAAGTGGGACCAGGAATACAGGAAGCGGTGGGGACTTAAGAACGAATTTGCCGGGCGCCTGCCGGAAGGCATACCGGAGAAGGTAGCACATGTCTGCAAGAGGGCTTACAGGGCCCTGGCTCTCGACGGTTATGCCAGGTTCGATTTGCGCCTCACGTCCGAAGGCGAGGTCTACATACTCGAGGCGAACGCCAATCCCGAACTCGCCCAGGGAGACGAGTTCTCCGAAGCGGCCGAAAAAGGCGGTTACCCTTACGATAAACTGCTCAAAAAGATCCTCAAACTCGCCCTTGAGAGAGCATAGGGGAAATGGCGGGGCGGACGGGGCTCGGCGCCTCCGGGCTTGTTTTATTTTACTGGTCCTCGCTATCGCTCGTACCAGAAAATACTTACGCCCTCCGGTCGGCCACCCGCATTTTCGTTTGTTCTCGTTTCCTCGCCATCTCGGAAACTTCGCTAAATGAAAGGCTCAAATGCTCCCTTCGAGCCCCCATGGAAAAATAAAAAAGCCTGCAACTATAATAAGTCACAGGCTTTTTTTATTTTTGGCGGGGCGGACGGGGCTCGAACCCGCGACCTTCGGATCGACAGTCCGACGTTCTAAACCAACTGAACTACCGCCCCTTCGGAAGTGTATATCTTTATAGCATAGAACAAATCGGGCGTCAACTGGTTTGTGAAATACGTTTTAGCCCTTCTCGCGCACCTAATTATCAGCTATAATTACATGGAAGGGACCCGTTCATATCTCTTGTCCGGAAGGAGGAGTGATGTTAAAGAAGGTAGGGCTTATAGCTCTGATAGTAGCTGTTATATTCGCGAGTTATTTTATCCTCGCCCAGAAGCAGGCGTCTGAGGATGAGGGTGCCGCGCCCGGCAGAGTGCAGGAAGAAGAAATACTCGACGAGACTCTCGAAGAGATGCCGTCGGTCGAGGACGAGCATGTCGGCGAAGAGGTCCAGGAGGAAATAGAGGACGAGCAAAAGGTGGATGAGGATGCCTAAAGGAGGGCGAGCGATGAAGATAAAAGATGGATTGCGGGAAGAGATAAACGCGCTTGATCAGGACATTCTCAAGATCGTGAAAGAGATGCAGGAGAGCCACAGGATCGCCCTGATGCGGAAGGGCGGATTGGAACTCGTGAAACGGAAGATGGGCATAGGGAAAGGAGAACACAAAAGTTTTCTTACGCGTTTGAGGGCGCTCGTCACTTTAGCTGTTTTAGCGGTACTGATCTTTGGCCTCGTTCCGGCGGGGATCTGCGGCGAAAGGGGCGAGAAAACCTCGGTGGAAGAGGAGTTCGCGACGGCCGCCGAAGCCAGGGCCGGCAACGAGCCCGGCTACACGGATAAGAGTAAGAGCGTGCGTTACAGGCAGGAGATGCGTAACCTCGACCGGCTTTACCAGGAGGGCGGCTTGACGAGGACAGAGTATATACAGCAAAAAAGAGAGATCGGCAATATCGAGGATTAAAAAAAAAGGGGGGGGGGGCCTTATGAAAAAGTGTCCCTATTGCGCCGAAGAGATACAGGACGGCGCGCTTAAGTGCAGGTATTGCGGGGAGATCCTGGCGAAGACGGAAAAAGACAAAGAACAGTACGGAAGACTTAAGGGGAACGAAAAAATGCTGGCGATGTGGTGCCATCTGGGCACGTTCGGCGGCATGATCGTGCCTTTCGGGAATTTTCTTGTCCCGCTTTTGATCTGGCTGCTCAAAAAAGAAGAATATCTTTTGGTTGATGACCAGGGCAAAGAATCTCTGAATTTCCAGATAAGCATTTTCCTTTACAGCATAGTCGGCTTTTTGCTGGTGTTCGTGTTCATCGGCGTTATATTGCTGGTGGTTCTTTTGCTTTTCGCCGTGATCGAAGTGATCCGGGCCTCCATCAGCGCCAATAACGGGGAAAGGTTCCGCTATCCTTTATGCATAAGGATAATCCAGTAAGAAAGGGGAGACCATGAAAAGGGCCAAAACGAAGATAGTCGCCACGCTGGGGCCCGCCAGCTGTACTTATACGGTATTGCGCAAGATGGTCATGGCAGGGCTCGACGTGGGACGGTTCAATTTCTCGCACGGGTCTTTCGAAGAGCATTTGGCAAAGCTCAAGATCATCAAGAAGATCAACAAAAAATACCGGCGTAAAGTCCGGATCATGCAGGACCTTGAAGGGTTCAGGATCAGGGTCCGCAAGTTCAGGAAGAAACCCCAGAAAGCGCTCAAAAAAAAGGACACGGTCTGGATCGTGGAAGGACCTGATACCGGGGACGACAGTATTATACCCTTCGATTATAAAGGGGACCTCAGCAAGATAGACGCGGGACAGATCATTTACATCGATGACGGGAACCTTATCCTGAAGGTGAAAAGTTCCACTAGAAAGAAGATCAAGGCGGAAGTCGTGGAAGGGGGTATCCTTAAGGAACGTAAAGGCGTGAACATGCCGGGCGTGGGCATACCTTTTTCCGGGGTCACCCCGAAAGACAAGAGGGACATGGAGTTCGGCATAGAGCACAAGGTGGATTTTGTGGCGCAGTCCTTCGTCCGCACGAGGAAGGACATCGACTACGTGAAAAAGCATATAGGACCGCACAACCCGAAATGTCAGGTCATAGCGAAGATAGAGAGCAGGGAGGCCATAAAGAACATCGACTCCATCATAGCGGCCTCGGACGGGATCATGGTAGCGCGGGGAGATATGGGTGTGGCCGTGCCTATCTACATGATCCCCATGATACAGAAGATGATAATAAAGAAGTGCAATAAGGCGAAGAAGTTCGTTATAACCGCGACACAGATGCTCGAACACATGACCGAGCACAGCCGGCCTACCAGGGCCGAGGTCACCGACGTGGCCAACGCGATACTTGACGGAACGGACTATGTCATGCTCTCGGAAGAGTCGGCAGCGGGCAAGTATCCCGTGGAGTCGGTCAGGATGATGGAGAAGATCATCCGGTTCACAGAGGCCAACCGCGGTAAGTTGTAGCGGGGAAAGCCCTTTTGCCTATTTTTTATTGACAATGGTTAAAGTTGGTGTATAATAATTTTCGCAGTGAAGAAGGTGGAAGGTAAACGATAGTGGAAGATTTAAGCCGTAAGGCAGGCAGAGGCATGTCCTTACGGCTTTTTTATCTTTACCGGGTGGCGCTGCAATTTTCGTGAAAAGGAGGGTAGAGTAGCATGGAAAAAGGTACAGTCAAGTGGTTCAACGCTCAGAAGGGTTACGGGTTCATCGCTCTTGATTCCGGCCGTGATGTCTTCGTACATTACAGCGAGATCCAGGGTGAAGGCTACAAGAGCCTGGAAGAAGGCCAGAAGGTCGAATGTGAGGTCGTGCAGGGCCCTAAAGGTGAACAGGCCACGAAAGTGACCAGGGTATAGCAGGTCTTCCCTCAAAATACCGCCGTTTAGCGGCTGATAGACAGAAAGATCCCCCCGGATGCGCGGTTCAAGTGCGCGCCATAGCCGGAGCAGATGCCATGAAAGCATTCAGATATCTTTTCTTGATGGTCCTTGTTGTCTTTGCGGCCTTCTTTATTTATACCATCACACTGAAGCATATCCGCGAAAATGCCGTGCTCAGACAGATGATCGTCCGCCTCGAAGCCGATTCGAGGGTCGCGGAAGTGCTGGTGACCGGCGTGAATTACGACGAGAAGACGCAAAAGACCCATACCACGATCAAATTCCTGGAATACGACGCCGAGGGCAAGCCCTTAGAGCCGAGGTATTTTACCTTCACGGGGAACATAATACAGTTCCAGTCGCTTGTGGTGCGGTTTGACGACGTGCACGTGAGGATGGGCGACAAGCTGAGGGGGAAAAGCGCGTATCTTTTCTGGAAGGTTTTCATGCTTGACGGGCCGAGGACGCAGGAATATGAGATCACGGAGGTGAACGAGGTCCCCGGCGGGTACAGGGTGATAGAGGAAGGTGATCCATTTGAGGAAAAACTCTGGGCTAACTTCTGGAAATACGCGCTGGACCCGCGACATTCGGACAAGCTCGGGGTCAAGAACGCGCAGATCGAAGCCCCGGGCACGATGTTCATCCCGGGCGTCCTGTACACCCTGAAGATAGAGAATGACGGCGGGATGAGAATAGATTCCTCCCCCATACCCCCGATATTGAAAGGCGAGAAAATACCCGAATAGCCGCAATATATATTAAGGAAATATATTAAGGGAATATATAAATAAGATATGATACGTATAAAAGGAAAAGACAGAGGGCTTATCGTCGTGTCGAACCGGCTCCCGTTCTCCCGTTATATTGAATCTGACGGGAGGGAAAGATGGGGAAAGGCGGCGGGGGGCCTTATCACCGCCATGGAGCCCATACTTCTTGACCTGAACGGTACATGGCTGGGCTGGGACGGCTGTGTCGTGGAGGACGCCGGCCGGGAAGAGTTCCGGCTGAGGGATATCGGTGAGATAGAGGGCGAGACTCACAGGGAAGAAAGAAAGCAGGGTACTTACAAGATAGGATGCGTGCCGATAACCCGGGAAGAGAACGATACCTATTATAACCAGTTCTCCAACGGCACGCTGTGGTCGCTTTTTCATTACTTTTTCGAGAAATGCTTTATCGATTATCCGGCATGGCGCTCGTACTGCGAAGTCAATGAACGCTTTGCCGAGTACATATTAAAGGTCGCCGCTGAGGACGACGTGGTATGGATCCAGGATTTTCACCTGTTCATGACCCCGTATTATCTGAGAAAGAAACGGCCGGGACAGGAAATACACTTTTTCCTGCACATACCGTTCCCGCACACTGACATCTTTTCGATACTTCCCTGGCAGAAGCAGATACTGGAATCGCTCCTTTGCTGTAATACGGTGGGGTTCCATCATAGGCAGTACATGCGTAATTTCATGGGAGCTGTCGAGCTTTACAGGAAAGAGAAACGCGCGTTCGGGGAAACGACCACAGAGGACAGCATCAAGAGCCATTTTTACGCGAACCCCATAAGCATAGATTTCGATCTTCTGGACAGGACGTCGAAAAAACCGGAGGTCATGAAAAGGAAAAATCAGATACTTCACCAGGCCGCTTGTCCCAAGCTTATCCTCGGCGTCGACCGCATAGATTATTCCAAGGGGATAAAGGAGCGGCTCCTGGGCCTGGAGATGCTGCTCGACGAACACCCGGAACTCAGGGAACAGTTCTTCTATTATCAGCTGGTCGTGCCCAGCCGGGAACAGGTGGATACTTACATACAGCTCAAGAAAGAGATAGACCAGATAATAGGACGGATAAACGGCAAGTTCGCGACAGGGCTCTGGGCGCCTGTGCATTATAATTACGGGACGATCCCGTTCAACGAACTGGTCGCGTTGTATTCAGCCGCCGACGTGGCTCTCGTGACGCCTCTCAGGGACGGGATGAACCTGGTATGCAAGGAGTACGTGGCCGCCCATTCCGACAACGACGGTGTCCTGGTGCTTTCGAAGTTCGCCGGGGCCATAGCGGAGATAAAGAACTGCCTGCCGGTCAATCCGTACAGCATAGAAGACATAGCCAACGCCATCCATCAGGCGCTTCAAATGCCGAAGGGCGAAAGAAAAAAACGCATGAAGAAGATGCGGAATAACATAAGGACCCACAGCATCGATACCTGGCTGGAGAACTGCATAAAGAGTTTTGAGTATACAGCAGGAGAAAACGGTGAAGAAAAAAAGGTCGGGGAAAAAGAATTTTTTAAACCAATGGAATAGGATAAGACCGGAGCTCAAGGACAGCCGGTTGTGTCTTTTTCTCGATTTCGACGGCACTCTTACCCCCATAAGGAAACACCCTCGCATGGTGAAACTCAGCACCGGCACCCGGCGTGTACTGCAAGAACTTGCCGCTGACAGGGGAGTGTATGTGGCCATCGTGAGCGGACGCGATCTGGGGGAGGTCAGGAAGTTGGTGGGAGTGAAAGATCTTGTCTATGTGGGCAACCACGGTTTTGAGGCGAAAGGGCCCAAATTCTCTTTCGCGGTCCCGGGCGCGCTGAAGGCCAAAGGGACCATGAAAGAGATAAGCCGTAAATTGCAAGAGGCCTTCAAGCCTTTTAAAGGCGTGTACATAGAGGATAAGGGTCTTTCCTTAAGCGTGCATTTCAGGATGGTGAAAAAAAAGAGGGACCTGGCGGAGGTCAAGATGCTCTTCGGCAGCGTTATAGTTCCTTATAAGTTCAGGAGCCAGATCAGGGTGACACCCGGCAAGAAGGTATGGGAGATACGCCCCCCGGTCGACTGGGATAAAGGGACCATGGTGCTGCGGCTCCTGGACGGCCAGAAAAAAAAGGCCAGAAAAAAAATAACGCCATTTTATATAGGCGACGACAGGACGGACGAAGATGTCTTCAAGAGGATGGGCAAGGACGCCTACACGATAAGGGTAGGAAGCGGGAAAAAACAGACCAGCGCGCGTTATTATCTTAAGAACGTCACGGAGGTAAAAGCGCTTTTACGGAAAGTCCTGGTTTTGCGAAAGGAGGCATAAGTGTATGTTCGATGACAGGAGCAGAAAATATAGCAACCAGTACGTGCCACTGGAACCGATAGATGTGGGTCTGTACGAACCCTTTATAGGCAAAGAGAAGCTGGACCACATAAGGTTCCTCGCGGAGCCTTTGGCCAGGAAGGTCTGGGCGAACGTCAATTCCACTTTTGTAGGCGGGGGAGTGGCCGAGATGCTCCAGAGCGTGCTGCCTTTCGCAAGAGGCCTGGGCATAGATGCCAGGTGGTTCGTTATCGAGGGAAGCGACGAATTCTTCACGGTTACCAAGAAGTTCCATAATCTGCTCCAGGGAGTAGATCAGGACATAACGTTGCGGGAGATATTTCACGCTTATCTGGATACTATAGACGAGAACACGCAGGAAGTGAAAGTGGTGGGGCATATGGTGACGGTGCATGACCCGCAGCCCGCTGCCATGATAATGAACGGTAATGTTTACGGGCATATTTTCTGGCGCTGTCACATCGACACGTCAAGCGCGAGCCGCAGGATATGGCGGTTCCTGCTTCCTTACATAAACCAGTTCGAAGGCGCCATTTTCACATCCGACAAGTTCGTGAGGGAGAACGTGCAGGTGCCCACCTATGAGATCAACCCTTCGATCGACCCCTTGCGCAGCAAGAACAAGCTCAGGACCAGGGAAGAGGCGCTCAAGGTCCTGGGGGGACTTTTCAATGAGCACAATATTGACCCGGAAAGGCCGATCGTCGCGGCTGTATCCCGTTATGATGTGCATAAGAACCAGAAAAGGATAATAGAGGCTTTCAAGCTCCTCAAGAAAGAGCTGGCTAAGGGAGTGAACCCCGTGCTGATAATGGTAGGTAACTCCGCTACCGATGACCCGGAAGGGATGACGATGTACGAGGAGATAAAAAGATCCGCCGAAGGGGAGAAAGACATCCACCTCTTGCTCAATGTGGAGAATAATGACGCGGTCGTTGGATCCATTCTGGCCATAGCCGAATGTTTTGTCCATGTGTCGACAAAAGAGGGGTTCGGCCTTGTGGTCTCCGAGGCGCTATGGCAGGGTACGCCGGTCGTTGGCAGCAAGGTCGGGGGCATAATGAAACAGGTCATGCACGGTCACAACGGTTTTCTTGTGGGCCCCCATGAGACGGCGGAGATAGCCCGTGCCATCAAGTCGATCCTTGAAGATAGACCATTGAGGGAGACCATGGCAAGGCACGGCCGGGAAATGGTCCAGCAGCATTACCTCTTGCCGACGATGCTTGAGAGGCAGCTTATGCTCATGAGGTATTGCCTTGAGATAGACAACAAGATCCCGCCGTTCAGGATGAACAAGCTGACCTATAAAGAGATAACGCAGGCGCTTTACGGCCGTACGGTGTGGCCTTTCTCGACCGATGACCTCAAAAAACGCATCGAGGCCATCTGGGAAGGCCTGGAAAGATAAGGCCTCCGGTAAGGACGATACATGAAGATCGGGCTTGATGTAGATGACACGATAATGAGGCAGCCCGAGCTTTTCAGCCTTCTTTCACATGCCGCGAAAGAAAAGGGCTGGGAGGTACACATTGTCACGACCCGGCCCGATACAGAACCTGATCGGCAGAGAACCCTTCAAGATCTCTTATCATCAGACATTTCCTACAATAATATTTACCATTTACCAAAACAACTCGGAGAGGTCCAAGATTGTCCCTATGAAGATCTGGATGAATACCATAAATTTGTCTGGCAGAAGGTCAGGTACTGCCAGGAGAGCGGCATAGATATCTATTTCGATGACGACGACAGGGTCATCGAGCTTTTCAAGGTGTTCGCCCCGGAAATACAGGTCTTTAAAGTATGCAAGCATGATATAGGACTTTAGGGGAAAAATGGCTAAAGAGAAGATGAAGAGGATTGTCATAATGGTCGCGGTACTGTTCTTGGGATCGTTCCCGGCGCTTTGCGCCTTCGCCTTCGAGAACGGCGACTGGCAGTTCTGGAACACGTACGGAGCTGATGCCAAGCTCGGCGAAAAGGTCACGCTGAAGGGGGAGAACGAGCTCCGTTTCGGCGACGGTATGGGCGAGCTTTATTACGACCATATCGACACAGGGATCTATTACAAAGCTACCGACTGGCTCGATCTCGGCATAAACTATCGCCACATATGGGAGAAGAAGGCCCGATACAAGTGGGCAGAGGAATATCGGCCGCATTTCAACGGTGTTTTCAAGTGGCAGTGGTGGGACCTTGAGTTCAAGGACAGGAACAGGGTGGAACTGCGCATACGGGACGGCAAAGAAGATAAATGGAGATACAGGAACAAACTGACCATGTCATACCCCGTGGAGATCAAGGATATCGAGGTCGCGCCTTACGTGGCCGACGAGATATTCGTGGATTTTCACGGCACACGCCTCAACAGGAACCGCCTTTACGGGGGGGTCCAGATAAAACTCTACAAGCATATCAAGGCCGACATTTTTTACCTCTGGCAGACCAGCAAGGACAAGCCCGGGAAATGGACAGGATACAATGTCCTTGGCGCGAAACTCAAAGCCGTGTTCTAACTCGCCTCTAAAACTTGCCAAAACCGCGTTAAGAATGTAGGATATGTAGATAAAGGAAGGGCCATACATGTTGCTCCTGAGAAAGATTCTTTTCTATATATTCGCGGCTATATATATCGTCTTCTGCCCCCTTGTGATACTTTATGCCCTGGGATACATATATGAGCCCGGGACTAAAGAAGGAATGGTCAAGACGGGGCTCATATATGTGTCCACCGCTCCGACGGGCGCGGACATCTATATGAACGGCAGCCGTTACACGCAGGCCGCCCCCGCCATTATCCGGGACCTTATCCCGGGCGAATATAACATCAAGGTCACCCTCGCGGAGCATGCTGATTGGGTCCGCACCGTACCCGTCGAGGCCGAGAAGGCGACCGTTCTGGATAAGATACTTCTCCTTCCGGACAAGTGGAAAACGGAAGAGCTTCTTAAAGGGACGTTCAAGGATATGATACCCATGCCGGGGAACGGCCTCTTTCTCGTAAGATCCGGGGTCTCTGCCGGGGATATCCGTGTGTATAATTTCAGGGACGGCAAGGACTGGCCGCTGCTTGATAAGGACGCGCCTTTCCTTGAAGACAAGGTGACGTCATACTTCACCGCCGAGGACAGCCCCGGGATCCTTCTGCGTCTTGACTCGAAACAGGGCGAGAAGTTCCTGTGGGTATCTATCAAGGAGGATGATAATACCGCGAAGGATATAACCGACCTTTTCCCGGTAACGCCTGAAACAATAAAATGGCTCGCCGGCCAGGAAAATGATGTTTTTGTTTTCCAGGGCGGAACCCTGAACATGCTTGACGTAGAGAAAGGCGCCGTTTATCCCGATTATGTCCAGAACGTACGCGGGTACGGGCTTTTTGATGGCCAGTTGTACGTGTTGACGGGGGATAACCGGATCCTGAAGATGGGATATGACAAAAAGGGCGAGGTGGTCCTCCTGGACGAGGCGGCGCTGGGCGCCACCATATTCGGAGCGAAGGGTTTTTACGAGATAGACGTTCTTACGGATAAATTTATCCTTTTTCGCGGGGAGGACGGACAGCTTATCTCCAACCGATTGCCTTACCGTTTTGCCGGGGCGGGGGTAAGAGGCATAGAACCGTATCTTCAGGCAGAGGAGGTCCTTGTCTGGGAAAAGGACAAGATAGGAATACTTGATTTCACGACGGAAGAAACGGGGAACGTGGCCTTCGAAAAGGGCCCGTCCCTCAGGTGGGTCTATACCGGGGGGAAAGATATCGAGGGGTGTTTTTGGGTATACAAGGGCTCCCATATACTTTTCCGGGAAAAGGACAGGGTATTGTTGACGGAGGTGGAATCATACGGCGAGACCAAGCCGGCACATGTCTGCGACTGCCTGGACAAAAGCAACGTTTATTACTCGGAGAACACGGGCCAGCTGTATTTTATCGGACGCAATGGGAACCTTTATTCCCTTGAGGTCGTGCCCATGAAGAGTATTGTGCCTTCTCAGTTCGCCAAGAAAGAAGAAGAAAAGCTCAAAAAAGAAGAAGAACGGGAAAAGCGGGAGAAGGGAAGATAATGGATTTCAGGTATTCCGGATGCGGTCTTAAGGGGCGCGAGAGGGCATTGCAGAGGTTCTTTGAGATCCTGCCCGGGGCGACCAGCTGGACCATACTGATAGGGATGACGGCCCTCGCCTTCGGAAAACCGCTTATCGCGGCAATAATAATAATCGCTTTTTATTTCTACTGGCTGCTCAGGCTTATCTACATGACGCTTTTCCTGATCATTTCATATTTCCGGCTTTCCGCGGAAAAAAATACCGACTGGATGAAGAGGATAAGAAAACTGGACGATCTTGACGGTTACCTGGACGAATTGCACGCCCGTAAGCCGGGGGGGAGCTTTAAAAAGAAGATCTCTTTTCTCGCTCTCCGCGACGAGGTGAGGAATTTAGCGCTTAAAGGCGGCGAAAAGCCCCTCTCGACGGATATCTACCAGCTGGTGATAATCCCGGTAATGAAAGAGACGAAAGAGGTCATTGAACCCGGGATAAGGAGCCTTTACGAAGGCACGTTCCCGTCGAAGCAGATAATAGTGGCGCTCGCGCTGGAAGAAAGGGCGAAAGATGAGGTCAAAAAAGGCGTAGAAGAAGTTTGCGCCTCTTACAGGGAGAGGTTCTTCGACATGTTCATAGTGGTGCATCCGGACGGGATAGCCGGCGAGGCGAAGGCCAAGGGGGCGAATACCACTTTTGCCGCAAAAAAAGCGGCGGAATACCTGACGGGAAAAGACATCCCTTACGGGAACGTCATATCTTCCTGTTTTGATTCGGATACTGTCGTTACGCCGGATTATTTCGCGGCTCTTACATATTATTACCTGACCTCTCCGGAAAGGGACCGCGCCAGTTTCCAGCCGGTCCCGGTGTACAATAATAATATCTGGGATGCGCCGGGTATCACGCGTGTTCTTGAGACGGGCTCTTCTTTTTTCCAGCTCATCGAGGCCACCAACCCGGAAAAATTAGTGACTTTTTCAAGTCATAGCATGAGCTTCAAGGCTCTTGTGGATGTCGGGTACTGGCCGGTGGACATGATCTCCGACGACTCGGCCATATTCTGGAAAGCGTTCGTTCATTTCGACGGCCGGTACCACGTGGTACCGATGTACGCGACGCTTTCCATGGACGCGGTGGTGGCGGGCACGTGGTGGCAGACCGTCATCAACGTTTATAAGCAGAAAAGGCGGTGGGCCTGGGGAGTGGAGAATTATCCTATAATAATGAGGGCTTTCCTGAAGGACAAACAAATATCCTTTTTTGCCAAGCTGAAGCACTCTTTCAAGATGTTCGAGGGGCACATCTCATGGACCACCTGGGCGTTCCTTCTTACCATCATTGGATGGCTTCCGGCCATATTCGCGGGCAGGGCGTTCTCTCATTCTGTTTTTTATTATAGCGCGCCGCGCATAGCGGGAACGATATTTAACCTTGCTTCGTTCTCGCTTATAACCAGCATAGTCCTCAGTTTGCTCCTTTTGCCGAAAAAGAAAGAGAGGCACCACATGTTGAAAAGGGCGGTATTCGCCTGCCAGTGGCTCCTGGTCCCGCTTACGATAGTTTTTTTGAGCGCCCTGCCGGCCCTGGACGCGCAGACCAGGCTGATGCTGGGCAAATACATGACGTTCTGGGTGACGGATAAAGGAAGGAAATGATCCAGGTTACAGGTTACAGGTTACAGGTTACAGGGGTGTGGCGGCGCAGGGTTTTTATATCTCTTGTTACCGCCGGGCTTGTATTTTTTCAGTCCGGAACGGCGCATGCCAAGCCGCTGCGTATAGGCACGACTTTCAGCCCGCGCCAGTGCGTGTACCTGGGTATAAGCTGGAAAAAGGTCTACCTCGAGACGCTCGATTACGGGTTCGATCTTATCCGGCTCGGCGCCTACTGGAGCGAGATAGAGAGAGCCGAAGGCGTTTATGATTTCACCATTCTGGACTGGCAGATCAAAAAGGCGAGAGAAAAAAGGATACCGGTAGTGCTTACGCTGGGAATGAAAGCGCCGCGCTGGCCCGAATATTATATACCGGACTGGGTACTGGAAAAAGTCACCCTTCCTTTGGGCATGGATGTGGCAAAAGACCCTTACCTGAGGGAGCGGACGCTCAAGTTCATCGAAAAGGTCGTGACCCGGTATAGAACGGAGAGGATCATACTCTACTGGCAGGTGGAGAACGAGGCGCGCAACCATATCGGGACCAGATACTGGTATATCGGCAGTCATTTTCTCGGGCAGGAAGTCAGGCTGGTGCGCTCTCTCGACGGCAGAAAAAGGCCGATCATACTGACCGCGGCGACGTATCCCAACAAGATCATGCGTTTCATAGCGCGTATTTTCGTATGGCGGGACCCGTTCAAGGAATACGCGGAAATAGGCGATATTATCGGCCTGAATGTATATCCTGTAATAGGCCAGAAGATATGGCATATGGAGCGTTATTTCTTCTCCGGCGTGAAACAGCGAGAGAGTTACTACAAAGGCATTATTGATTATATAAAGGATATGGGCAAGGACGTATGGATAACGGAACTGCAGGCGGAGCCCTGGGAGCCGGGACAGTTGGTGTACAGGGCGCACGCGGTGCCGCCCACCGGGTGGCCCGAGATGACGAAGGAGTATTTCAGGGAGTTCCGCGAACTTGGGGTCGATACCATACTTTTGTGGGGATGCGAATACTGGGCTTTCAGGAAGAAGGTGTTCGGATATGAGAAGTGGCCGGATACCGTACGCGGATTTTTGAAACAAAGGGAAGAAGTCGAATAAGGGGGCGTGAAGGCGCCGCGCACCTTGCCAAAACAGTTTTTACATGATAATATTGGGGCGACTTTCAACGGCCCCCGATCGTTTCTAAAAAGTCCATATCAAAAGAAAGGAATCACAATGAGAATAGGAATTATGGCCGCCTGGAACACCAACAGCGGGGTGGCCATGCATGCCGAACCCGTGGGGAAGGCCCTTATCGAGATGGGCCATAAAGTGACGGTGTTCACCTTCCACAAGAACGACTATCACGGGGAGTGGATAACAGCGAAAGATGAAAAATTCGTGAAAAGGTGTTTCGGCACAAGGACCGGCACGAACGCGCTCGATCCGCGCCCTTTCATGGAACATAAGTACGATATATTGGTGATAGAGGATATAGGCATGTTGCCGGTCGATAAGCTTAACAATATAATGTCGGTGGTCAAGAAAAAGGCGAAAGTGATACACGTGGTCCACGAGAACAAGATGTGCGATCACTCCTGGTTCTATAAAGTAAACTTCGACCGCGTGGTCTATTTCGATCACAGGCAGGATTTCCTTAAAAAGGTTTACTCCGACGCGGTCTATATACCTTTCCCGTGCTATAAGCTGAGAAAGGGCAACAAAAAGACCGCCAGGAAAAGGCTCAACCTTCCCCTGGACAAGAAAATAATTTATTCTTTCGGACTGAGGGGATACCACTCGTATTACCGGGACCTGCCTCCGAAACTTAAAAAAAAGGCGATCCTTTTACATGTCATTCCCAGGGGATACCAGATGCTCGAATCGCTCACACCGGAACCCTGGCGGATCATAAGAACAGTGGGTTCCCTTTCTACGCGGGAGTTTGACGATTATCTTTTCGCTTCGGACGCCGCCATTTTTCACAAGTTCCAAAGCCGTTTTCACGCTGTGCTGTCATCCACCGTCTACCAGTCTCTCGGCACGGGGTGCCCTCTCTTCGTGCCGCAACAGTCGGATTTCTTCCACAATTTCAAGAACGAAGTGGTACATTACAGGGATATAACCGCCCTGAACAAAAAGCTGAGCGATTACCTGGGGAGCACGCAAAAAAGGGATCGCCTTTACAAGGAGGCGGAGAAGTTCGTCATAGCCCATTCCCCGAGGGCTATCGCCTGGGAGTTCACGAGGTTGTTCGAAGAGCTTTTAGGGCAGTAAGGGCGCAAGGTCAGCAAAAGACATGAAGATCCTCATCACCGGAGGGGCCGGGTTCATCGGGTGTAATGTCGGCAAGTTCTACCTCGAGAGGGGGGACGAGGTCATCATTCTGGACAATCTTTCCAGGAAAGGAGCTCCGTCCAATCTCGAATGGTTGAGATCCCTGGGAGACGTTCGGTTCATCAAGCAGGATATCCGTGATTTTGATGGGTTGAGGAACGCCGTGAAGGAATGCGGCGAGGTCGACATCCTTTTCCACCTGGCCGCGCAGGTAGCGGTGACCACGTCCGTTGTAGAGCCGCGCGAAGATTTTGAAATAAACGCCCTTGGCACGTTCAATCTACTTGAATCCGTCAGACAGAACGGCATGGACCCGGTCATCATATTCGCTTCGACTAACAAAGTCTACGGGGAAATGACGGACCTTGTCGTGGTGGAAGATGAAGGAAAATACCGCTATGCGGATATGCCTGAAGGGATACCCGAATCCAGGCAGCTCGATTTCCATTCGCCGTACGGATGCTCTAAGGGGTGCGCCGATCAGTATGCCGTGGATTATGCCAGGATATACGGCTTGAGGACCGTTTGCATGCGGCAATCATGCATTTACGGACCGAGGCAGTTCGGCGTGGAAGACCAGGGTTGGGTCGCCTGGTTCATTATAGCCACTGTGCTGGGGCATGCGCTGACCATTTACGGCGACGGAAAGCAGGTAAGGGATATACTCCATGTGCAGGACCTTGTGGAGCTTTTTCATCTCGTGTACGAGAACATAGACAGGGTCAAAGGCATGGCTTTCAACGTGGGCGGCGGAGCCGCGAACCAGATGTCGCTCCTGGAGCTGGTGGACTTTCTTGGGGAATGGTCCGGTGCAAGGTTGAACCCCGCGTTCGATGACTGGAGGCCCGGTGACCAGAAGATATATGTGAGTGACATCAACAGGGTTAAGGAATATCTCGGGTGGGAGCCCCGGATAGGAAAAGAGGAGGGCGTCCGGGCGCTATGGGACTGGGTAAAAGCAAACAGGACATTATTTAAGTAATTATAAACAATCCAGTTGCGCAATATTCTAACTTTTTATAAATTTTATTTTACAGGTTTCACGTTCTGTGATATAATACAGGCACGATGACTGAAAGAAGGAAATGGAAAAGATACCCGATCGCCTACCCGATCGAGTGTGGGAGGGGGTGTAAGGACCCTTCTATTACATTGCGCGATATAAGTAAAGGGGGCGTCGCTTTTACTTCCGGTGAAGGTGTGCGTGAGGACGATAAGTTGGACCTGCGCATTTTCCTGAAGAACAGGATGTTCATCCTGAAAGCGATAGTGGTATACACCAAGAAGATAAAAGAGAAGATCTATAATACAGGCGTGAAGTTCTGTAACGCCCCGAAAGAGTTCCTTGCCATGCTAGAGAAAGAGATCGGAGAAATAACCGAGATCCACAGAGAAAGCAACCTTTACGAACATAAGGACATTTCTTTCAAAAAAGCTTCTGACGAATATCTTAAGAAGCCCTCCATTTAAGTCTTGCCGTTTTGACCGACGCTTATTTTATGGTATACTACTTCCTTGTAGGGGAGGTAATAGTGCCGTTTTCGGAACACGAAATAAAGCTTTTCGACCAGATAATAAGAGACCTGGGGCTTGCCATAAAGAACAGCGTGCTGTATTCCACCGACCACCCCGTGTGCGCGCTTGCCATCAATAACCTCAAATCTTCGCTTGACAAGTGGTTCCTGGGCAAGGACGGTTTTAATCTCGGGATATCCCAGGATGAACTTTTCCTCGATGGAGAGAACGTAAAAGAAAAGACCGAACGCTATACCGAGATCGCGGAATATCTGCACCAGCGGGGGATAGTGTCCCTCGTTTTCCGGACGGGGCTGGACGAGAAAGGGTTAGAGGAATTTTTCGGCTTTATCAAGCAGGGCGGAAAGGAGATACGGAAAAAAGGGGGAATACGGAAGAACCTGAAAGCCATACCGCATCTTGAGATCAAAGAAGTGGATTACAGCGCGCTCTTGACAAGCGCCAAAGGCGGCGGTAAGACCGACGAAGAAAAGATCTGGAAATTCCTTTTCGACGTGACGCAGGAAACCAAGGGAGGCGATATTCCCGAGTCGAAAGTGGAATTCATGGTGAACTTTTTCGAAAATACCGGCAACGCGGCGAAGGTCCTTAACAGGGTGTACAAGGAAGCGGTAAAGAACCTCCAGGACGAAGAGACAGCGGAAGAGATACGCCATACGGTCGCGGAGATATGCAAGTATTTCGAAAAACGCTCCAAGCCCGAGGCGAAAAACCTCAAGGTCAAGCTTATGCATGTCGTTTCCCAGCTCCATCCGGACCTCATCAATACGCTCTTCGAGCAGACGGTGGTGGACGGCGAGACTTTCGACCTGGTGGAAGATATAACCAGGGATTTTTCGGACAGTTATATAGCCGGTTTTATCGAGACCCTTATAAGCGGGGAGGACACTTTCAACGAGAACCTGCTGAAGGTATTCGACAAGCTGGCTCCGGACGCGCACAAGGCGGACAACGTCGTCGGGATGGTCGCGGACAAGCTTTTCCAGAAAAGGATCCTGAACCCCGACACCCTCTCCAAGCTTCAGATGTCCATCAAGGAGATATTCAGGGGCCATCCCGAAAGCAGTTTCATGACAGAGCTTTACAAAATAACGGTAGATGCCGTCGTCAACAAGAAGGTCGACACCCTCGTCTATGTCGCGAGGCTTTCCCCTATCATAAACAAATTCGTTCAATCCATGGAGGAAGGCAAGCTGAAAAAGGAGGAGATATGGCTGCTCCTCAATATCCTCTGGCTCGAGAACGATTTTTCCGAGTTCGATAGATTCGGGCGCAAGATAGTGGATGTCCTCCCCGAGCTTCTCGACGGCCGGGAGATAGACAGGATAAAGGACATACTGGAGTTTTTCACAGATAAGATGCGTCCCGAACAGAAAGAGGATGAAAAGATCTCGAAAGAAACACAGGAGGTGATGGAACAGATAACCACCAGGGAGATGAAGGACAGTGTTATCTCTTTCATACCTGACGCCACGCATACAGAGCTGGACGATATTACCGATATACTTAAAAGGTCCGGAGCCGGTTCGGCGAAACAGCTTATAGACGCGTTCATTCAGGAAAAGAACCCGGCGCTCAGAAATAAATTCAGGACGGTGCTCTCCAGGATGAAAAAAGAGGTCTCGGAAGAGGTTATAGACCGTCTGGAATACAGTGAACCGTACGTGATAAGGGACTTGTTCGGGATACTCAAGGAATACGCGCCCGAGAAGGCGCATCTGGTGGCCCTGAAACTCATAGTCCATAAGAACCCGCAGGTGCGCTGGGAAGGGCTGGAAGGATTTGAACCCGGGGATGGGGAAGAACTTGAGGCCGTTTTCAGGATGTTCAAGAGAGAAAGGGACAGGGAGGTCCAGAAAAAGGCGGCCGCGGTACTCTTGAAGACAAGGGATCCCGTTATAATCGAAAGGGTTTTCCGTTACGCGGAGAGGAGCTTCTTCAGGCCGGGGCTGCTTTTGCGGCTTGTCGAGCTTTGCGGGTATATCCGGTCACAGGAATCGTTCCCGCATCTTAAGAGGATATTCGTCAAGAGGCCGCTTATCAGCACGAAAAGAAGGGATGAGATCAGGGCGGCGGCGGTGACAAGTCTGGGCCGCCTTCACACGACACAGGCCATGGACCTCATAAAGCACGGTCTCAGGGATAAGCGGGAAAGGGTAAAAAAGATGTGCGAGATAATCCTTCTTCTCGATGAGAGGGGAGAAATAGAACAAGAGAGTAAAGAAGGTGGTGGCGATGCCGGGAGAAGATAAAAGGCCGGAAGATACAAGACCTGACGATCTGAGAAGCCATGTGGAGGAAGCGATAGTGGCGTTTTCACGCGTCATGCAAGTGAGCGCC
The DNA here is from genome assembly GCA_964409365.1 of uncultured Planctomycetia bacterium. Lineage (GTDB taxonomy): Bacteria > Omnitrophota > Gorgyraeia > Tantalellales > Tantalellaceae > CAYPCX01. Next base: position 28,620 of record CAYPCX010000004.1, read on the forward strand.
ATGTACGGCGAAGCGCACCGGCTCACGGGAGAAGCCATAAACGACCTGTTCGTGAAGCTCGCGAGGGTCTTCATTGAAAGGGACGAGATGACAATAGGGGTCATCGGCGACGAGATCGCTTTTGAAAAGGAACCTTTCTATGACGTAAGCGAAAGGATAAAGGGTTTTATCGACCACTTGAAGGAGATAGGGGTCAAAAAGATAAGTTTCGCCAGGGGGCTCAGCAAGGGGGAGCTTGCGGAGTTCAGCAAGGTGCTTACGATGAAGGCCGAGTTCCTCGAGAAGATGGGGGGCGTGGAAAAACTTTTCGAGCTGACGAATATACGTAATATAACGATAGGGGAACTGGGTTTTCGCAAAGGCGTGGGGGGTGAAGGACCGGAAGGAGGGCGTCCCGGCGGCGAAGCCGCGGCAATGGCCGCTATGGACGACGCGACCAAAAAGCAGTACCAGGAAGGCGTTGAGTACCTGTCGAAGACCTATAAGGAGATCAAGGGGAACCAGCCGATGAACGTCCAGTCCGCGCGGCAGATCGTGGACGGGATGATAAACAACCTCCTCAAGAACAAAAGCATGCTTCTTATGCTTACCTCTCTCCGGAGTCATGATGAAGGGGGGTTCGTTCACGGTGTCAATGTGACGATATTCACGCTTCTGCAGGCTGAGGTCCTCGGTATCGACAAGAAGTATCTTGCCGATATAGGCATGGCTTCGCTCCTGCATGACATAGGTAAGATCTCCGCTGCCGGCGAACAGGCAGGGCCGAAAGAAGAGGAGATGACGGAGGACGAAAAGTATGAAAGGTCCCAGCAGGACGTGCAGGGCGCGAAAATACTTCTCGAGATGGAAGGCATAGGCGTCCTGCCGGCGATAGCTGCCTTTGAGCATGGTATATCGTACGACATGTCGGGGCACCCGAAGAAGCTTTACGGTAAGGACGAGCTCAACCTTGTCAGCATGATGATAGCCATATCCGAATACTACGATAAGTTGCGGACAAGCCCCGAATACCACGAAGAAGGCGGTCCCGAAAAGGCGTACGAGGATATGATGAAGCATTCCGGGACGAAATTTCACCCGGATCTTGTTAAGAACTTCTTTTCCCTGATAGGGGTCTATCCTCCCGGAACGCTGGTCGAACTGGACACGGGAGAGATCGCGCTTGTCATCCAGGCCAGCATGCTCGATATCAAACGCCCGCAGGTCGAAATACTCTATGACAAGAAAGGGGACAAGCTGGAAGAACCGCGCATTGTCAATCTTCTCGAGAAAGACCAGAAAGGGAAGTATAAGTGGAGCATAGTAAGATCGATATCGCCTGTAGATAAATTCAACCTTCCGGAGAAATATACCAAATGAAAATGCGTTTAAAGATCACCATATCTTTCTTTGCGGCCGGGTTTGTCCTTGCGGGGATAGGGTGGCTGGTCATAGTGCTGGGGCAGCCTGCCTTGGTGATGTTTGTGGCCATTCCGCTGGCGGCTCTTATTGTCGGGCTTTTTACGGGCGGGGTGGTCTTCAGGAACCTCGCGGGAGTGGCGAAAGGGGCCAGTATCGTGCGTTCTGGCAGTCTGGAGTACAAGATCGGCACGAAGGCCAACGACGAGGTCGGCCAGATCTCGAGGGATATTGACGGTATCGCGGAAGACCTGAAAAAAGCGCGTTTTTCGATCGACGTGCTTAACATGGAAAGGACCAGGTTCGACAAGACCGAGAAAGAGCTCTCGGCAAGAGAGGAACACTTCAGGAATCTTTTTGAACATTCTAACGACGCGGTCTTTATACATGATCTTGACGGAAAGCTCATAGACGTGAACAACAAGGCATGCGAGATGCTGGGTTACGATAAAGAAACGCTCCTGGGGATACCCTTCATGGATCTGCAGACAGAGGAAGAGCTTACCAGCTCCAAAGAGGCGCGCAGGATAGGCGATGAAAAGTGCGCGGTGCGTTTCGAATCCAAACTCAGGAAGGTCGACGGGGTGCCTATTAACGTCGAGATCAGTTCCAGCGTGGTGGACCTTAAGAAGGGGATAATGCAGGCGATAGTCCGCGATATAACCGAACGAAAAAAGCTGGAAGAGGCGCTGAAGGAGTCCGAGGAAAAATTCCGCACGTTCATGGAAACGGCCAGCGATCTGATGTACATAACAAGCAAATACGGCGAGCTGAAATACGTGAACCAGACCATGGCGAGCGCGCTCGGCTATACGGTTCAAGAGATGCAGGGAGGCATGCACATCACCGATATCATGGAGGACAAGACAAAAGAGGCCTTTAAGGGGCAGCACAGGCAGCTGGTCACGAACGGGGAAGTAATGTATGAGCCTGTCTGGGAGACCAAGAACCGGAGGAAGATCTACGGGGAAGTCAAAGAAAGCTCCATTTATGATATGCAAGGCAGGTTTGCCGGGAGCAGGGGGGTCTTTCGTGATATAACCGAACGCAAGAAGATCGAAGAAGCCCAGCGGCTGGCGCAGCTGGGGAAACTGGCCGCTGACGTGGCGCATGAGGTGAACAACCCGGTGACAGTTATCTCGGCAAGGGCCCAGCTTTACCTGCGGGATGAAAAGGTTGACGAAAAGATCAAGAAGAACCTTGAAATAATAGTCCAGCAGTGCGAGCAGGCCCAGAGCATCGTGCACAGGCTGCTCAAATTTTCCAAGCCCAGCAGAGGCGAGATAAAGGAGATAGATATAAACGATACGATCAAAAGCGTGATAAACCTGGTAGAACCGCACTTCCGCGGTTCCGCGGTACGCCTGGCCACGGAACTCATGCCGTCACCTTCCCGCGTAAAGGCGGATGAAAAACATATGCAGGAAGTTTTCATGAACCTTCTCAGGAACGCCGCCGAAGCTATGCCGGACGGAGGCACGGTCACGGTGAAGACATCGCTGGACGGTGATAATGTCCGCATAGATTTTATTGATACCGGCAGCGGGATCGCGGAAGAGGACCTGAAAAGGATATTCGACCCGTTCTTCACTACAAAAGAGAACGGGACCGGCCTGGGCCTTTCTGTTTGTTACGGCATACTCAAGAGCCACGGCGGCGACCTGAAGTATAAGTCCAGGCCGGGCGAAGGCACTACCGCCACTGTTCTTCTCCCCGCCGGGTAGAATTTGCCCTTGCCTAAATCATGTGCTATGTTATAATCTTTTTTAACCGGCGCCACGGTAGCTCAGCAGGTTCCCCGAACCCTTTTAGGGTTCGGGATAAAAGCAACCGGGCAGTCTCATTTTCCCCGAACCCTTTCAGGGTTCGGGATAAATTCGGCCATACAACTTATGTTCGCTGGCGCTCCATAAGTTGTGGCCTCATTTAGAGCAGGGATTTGGCATATAGAGGACTTGGCATTGTGGCGCCACGGTAGCTCAGCAGGTAGAGCAGGGGACTGAAAATCCCTGTGTCGGTGGTTCGATTCCGCCCCGTGGCACCATTTTATTAAAAAACCCGGCTAATATTACAGCCGGGTTTTTTGTTAATTCGGTTCTTCATAGGGGGAAACGAGAGTTTCCCCCTCTTGACGGTCGCTTCGCGACCTGTCACCCCCTTCCCATAGGTTTTAAGGAATCATGCCTGCTTTCTGGATCAAAGAAGAAGGGGGAAGTATATCCCCCTTCTTCTTTGGAATAATATTCCCCTAAATTTGTGCTTTACTTTATATTATTGCTGGATGGGACAGGCCCCCTCAAGTTGTCTCTAGGATCGCATGCCACGTGTCGGGACCTTAGCTCGCTATGCTGGCGCTGGGGCGGTTACCGCTCCTTGTCCATGGTATTGCAGGAACGACGAGGCGGGATTTTGTTCTGTTTTAAGACAAGATACAATATGTTCGGGTTGAGGGCTAGATCACTCGAAGAAACTTGAAAAAAGCCGAAGAGCCTCGTGTTCCATCTGTAAACCATACGTAACCAGTTCCCAGTAACCAGTTCCCAGTAACCAGTAACCAGTAACCAGTAACAAGGAAAAAGGAAAAAGGAAAAAGTATCAAGTGTTGAGTTGTGAGTTGTTAGTCATGAGTTGTACGACTCAATACTAAGAACTAAAAGCTAACAACTAATATCTTCCAGGCATCTACGTTCTTCTGTCCTCTGTCTTCTGACCTCTGTTTTCTGACACCTGCGACCTTTCATCCCCCTCAAGTTGTATCTGGAATAGCAAGCCAGTATACTTACAAGAGATGAAAGGGCCTTATTTGCTGGTGATCGGTTTTGTGGCGGGGTTTGCGAGCGGCGCGTTCGGGATTGGCGGGGGAGTGGTCATGGTCCCGGCGCTGGTACTCATCTGCAGGTATGAGATCAAGAAAGCCATTGGTATATCCCTGGCGACGATAGTTCCCACTGCCCTTGTGGGGGCCCTCACGCATTACCTGATATGTAGCAGTAATATCGAATTCCCGGTGGTCCTTCTGGTCTCTCCCGGCGCTATTGCCGGCGCCTGGGTCGGGGCCAGGCTGGGGAACAGGCTCAGCAGCAGGCTGCTGTCCGGGCTGTTCGCCCTGTTTCTGACGTTCGTGGGCCTGAAACTCATGGGTATAGTTAGATTACCGATCAGTGTGCTCTCGAGTACGGCTGTCCACCCCGGGCTGGTCCTCCTTGGTCTGGCCGCCGGGGTTTGCTCGGCCCTGTTAGGGATAGGAGGAGGCGTCGTGATGGTGCCCTTTCTGAACCTTTTGTTCGGCCTTGGGATACACGAGGCCATAGCGACATCGCTCACGATCGTCGTGCCGACCACTTTTGCCGGGGCCGTGTTCCATAGGAGGCTGAATAACCTGGATGCCGGGCCCTTGAAATACCTGGTGCCGGCCGCTTTTCTTGGGGTCATCCTGGGAGCCGTTACGGCCAATTGTCTGTCGCAAGAGGTTTTAAAGGTCGCTTTCGGGGTCCTCATGGTCCTGTGTTCTGTTAAGCTTTTTCTTGAAAAAAAACACCTTTGATTATACAATCTATCGCATGTAGCGGAGCCAGCGTAGCTCAGTTGGCAGAGCAAGGCATTCGTAATGCCTAGGTCGGTGGTTCGAATCCACTCGCTGGCTCCACAGTTTTACCATTCCTGACATGGCTCGTTTTCGAGACGTCCTTTTTAAAAGGAACTTCTTTTCCCTGTGGTCCGGCCAGATCATATCCGAATTCGGTGACCGTTTGAACCAGATGGCATTGATCTCGCTTGTCTATTCAAAAAGCCCCGGATCCGTCATGGCCATGGCCAATCTGCTTTTTTTCATCGTTATACCCGTGTTCGTCATAGGGCCGGTGGCGGGCGTGTATGTCGACAGATGGGACCGCAAAAGGGTCATGATCATATCCGATATAATCAGGGGACTCCTGGTGCTGGCCGTACCGGTCTTTGTGCGTCTTGACCTGATGTGGCCGGTGTACATAATAGTATTCCTTATCTTTTCGGCCACGAGATTTTTTCTTCCCTCCAAACTGGCGTTGATCCCGACGATAGTGGCAAAGGATGATCTGGTCGTGGCCAATTCGCTTTCCAACACCACCCGCATGATCGCCACCATTCTCGGTTTTGCCCTGGCCGGGTTCATAGTAAAGTGGATAGGGTACATGTGGGGTTTTTATCTGGACAGCATGAGTTATTTTATTTCGGCCGGTTTTATAGCGATCATTACCCCGAAAAGGAAACTCGTCAACGTGCGGGAAGAGATCCAGATGACGGGAGAGATAATATCAAGATCCATCAGAAGGAACGTATGGGGCGAGATAGTCGAGGGGATCGGTCATATGATGGGAAAAAGCAAGATGAGGGTGGTTACCAGCTCCTTGTTCCTTTTGATGGCCGGCGCCGGATCGATCTTCTGTATCATCATAGTCTTTATCCAGCAGGCGTTCGGGTCTATAACCGAGGATCTGGGTCTTCTCGGGGTGTTCCTTGGCGCGGGGCTTTTCCTGGGTACCATCGTTTACGGAAAGTATGGCCAGAAGATGTCGAAGATACGCGCGATATTCGTCTGTTTCGGCCTTAGCGGCGTTGCGATCTCGCTTTTCGCGCTTTATTCAAGCAGGGACCCTGTTTTTCTGGTAGGAGGGCTCTTGATCATGCTTGTCGGGGCGGCGGTCGCCCCCATATTGACCTGCACCAACGTTTTGATACATACCCTTGTACCCGACGAGGTAAGGGGACGCATATTCAGCTCGATGGAGGCGGTCATGCACCTTGCGTTTATCGTGTTCATGTTCATGACGGCGTATCTTTCCAAGCACGTGTCAAACCTGACGATATTACTGGCCAGCGGAACGATGTTCATAATAATCGGTTTTACGGGACAGGCCTTTTTCTCGGGGGGAAGGGCCGGAGGCTAAGATCTGGCCACTTTCTGGCTTTTCTTTTTCAGCGGGCTGGGTGACGGCGACCAGCAAGAGTCATAGAAAGTGCAAAGAGAACAACAGATGTTCTCCTTGTTATGCTCGCCCCGGTACCATTTGGTCTCACAGGTCCAGTAATATTGGCATTTTTCGCAGCAGTTCAGCTTTTTACGTCTTCCGGCCATGGTGGTTTAGTGAGGTAATGATCTAAGCGGTAATATTAAATATCGTGAATTAATTATATAACGAATATGCGTGTATTTCAATAAAAATACCCCGACACCCGATACCTGAGGCCCGGCACCTGATGTGATTGACAAACCCATTCCAATATGTATAATGGGAATTCACCCTGATTTCTGGCAGTTAACGGCATAAAAACATGAAGATATTGACGTTTCCCGGGGGAGTACATCCCGAATATTTCAAGGATATCAGCATACGGGAGCCGCTTAGAGAAGCCCCCCTTCCGCGTGTCGCCGTAGTACCCCTTTCGCAGCATATAGGCGCGCCCAACCAACCCGTTGTGGCAAAGGGAGATACGGTCGAAGAAGGGCAGCTTTTGGCGAGGACCGACAGTTATGTCTCCAGTCCGGTTCATGCTCCTGTATTCGGGAAAGTAGCGGAGATAAAAAAGGCGTTCCACCCCTCATTAGGATATACTCCATGCGTGTTCATAGAACGTGACGGAACAAAAAAACCCAAAAAATACGCCGAGCAGGACGTAGAAAACCTTACTCCGCAAGACCTTGTAGAAAAGATCAAGGATGCCGGCATCGTGGGTATGGGCGGCGCCGCGTTCCCCACTCATGTGAAGCTTAACGTCCCGGAAGGCAGGAAAATAGAGACCCTGGTGGTCAACGGCGCGGAATGCGAGCCGTATCTTACCTGTGACCACGTACTGATGACCCGTAAGACAGGGGAGATACTTAAGGGCATCGCTATCGTGATGAAGATACTCCAGCCGAAAAAGACCATTATCGCGGTAGAGGATAATAAAAAAGCGGCTATCTTCGCTTTCCAGAAACTTATAAAGGATTCCACACATAAGGCTATATCCCAGATAGAGATAGCGTGTCTGAAGACAAAATATCCCCAGGGCGGGGAAAAGCAGCTGATAAAAGCGGTAGCGAACAGGGAAGTGCCCCCGGGGGGGTTGCCGCTTGACATAGGGTTCCTGGTGCATAACGTGGGGACGATCAATGCCATATATGAAGCGGTTTACCTGAATAAGCCCCTCATAGAACGGGTGGTCACCATCTCGGGCGACTGCATGAACAGGCCGGGGAATTATGTGATAAGAGTAGGCGCGACCATAAAGGATATCATCGAACAGTACGGCATAGAACTTTACAAAGAACCGAAAAAGATAATCGTAGGCGGCCCCATGATGGGGTTCGCCCAGCCGCAGACGGAAGTCTCCGTGCTCAAAAGCACTTCCGGCGTGCTTTTCCTTTCAGAACAGCTTGCCGGGACCTGTGAAGAAGGGCAGTGCATAAGGTGCGCCAAGTGCGTCGACGTGTGTCCGGTCAATCTGATCCCTACGGATATCATGAGGAACGTGGATAAGGACAAGTGGGACGCGGTGGAAGAGCTGAACGCCGGTGACTGCATGGAATGCGGAGCGTGCGCTTATATCTGCCCGGCGCGGATACCGCTCGTCCATTACATCAAGGAAGGGAAGGCCGTGCTGGCCCGGAATAACAGGGGGAAAAAGTAGCCGATGAACAAGCTGGCGTTGAGCGTTTCACCGCATATAGTTTCACCTATGGACACGCGCTTTATGATGAAAGGCGTCGTCAAGGCGCTCATCCCGGCCATCATTGCCAGCTTGTATTTTTTCAGGTGGAAAGCAGCCGGCGTTATGCTGGTCTCGCTGGCGGGTTGTGTCATTACCGAATATCTGTTCCAGAAGCTTAGGAAGAGGAAGGTAAAGATAAACGATTTCAGCGCTGTGGTAACGGGTCTCTTGCTGGCGATGGTGCTTCCGCCGGCCATCCCGTTGTGGATGGCGTTCCTCGGAGGCGTTTTCGCCGTCGCTCTCGGGAAAGAGCTTTTCGGCGGCCTGGGACAGAACGTGTTCAATCCCGCGCTTCTGGCAAGGGCTTTTCTGATGGCGGCATTTCCCGTAGCACTTACTACGTGGACTCATCCCATAACGCTTGATGCCATGACCGGCGCCACGCCTCTCGGGGTCGCGAAATTCGACCACATAATGACGCCGTATCTTTCGCTTTTTATAGGCAACATTGGGGGCTCTATCGGTGAGACGTCCGCGCTGGCCATACTTTTGGGGCTGGTGTATCTTTTATACAATAAGATAATCGACTACAGGATACCCGTGGCTTTTATCGGAACGGTCGCGCTCTTCGGGACGGTTCTTTACTTAATAGCCCCGCAAAAATATATGTCACCTCTTTTTTACGTACTGGCGGGCGGGCTTTTACTGGGAGCGGTATTCATGGCGACCGACCCCGTGACGACTCCGGTCACGGCGAAAGGCCGCTGGATCTTCGGGATAGGCTGCGGGGTAATAACGATGCTCATCCGTCTGTGGGGAGGGCTTCCCGAGGGCGTGATGTATTCGATACTTTTCATGAACGCGTTCACCCCTCTTATAAACAGGATATCAAGGCCCGGAAGATTTGGAGAGACAAGTGGAAAATAGTCCCCTCAGGCGCATATTCGGCAACACGGTCGTGAAGATGATAATCGCGCTGACTCTGGTAGGCGTCGTTTCGGGAGCGACGCTGGTAATGGTCTACAACGCGACGATAGATAAGATAAAATTCAACGTCAACCAGGCCCAGGACAGGGCCATCAGGGAGATCTTCAAGGATGCCGACAAGATAGAAGAGACGAAGGAAGAAGGCGTTTTCAAGGTCACCGACAAGGAAGGAAAACTTCTCGGGTACGCGTTCACCGCCGAAGGCAACGGATACCAGGGGATCATAAAGATGATAGCGGGCGTCGATCCGGAGTTCACGAAACTGAACGGTATGGAGGTCATCGAATCACAGGAAACACCCGGCCTGGGAGCGGAAATAGCCGGGACCCCGTTCCGCAGCCAGTTCGAGGGGCTTTCGATCACGCATCCCATAGAGTATGTAAAGAACCAGAAACCGGTCGAGCCGTACCAGATAGAGGCCATAACCGGGGCCACGATATCTTCCCGGGCCGTGGTGAACATCCTGAACATAAGGATAGGCGAGATCAAGAAGGTTTTGAGAGGCGAAGGATGATAAAAGATCTCATTAAAGGCCTGTGGCGGGAAAACCCCGTGTTCGTCCAGGTGCTGGGCATGTGCCCCACGCTGGCCGTGACTACAAAAGCCCTTTTCGGGTTTTCGATGGGGATGGCCACGACCTTTGTAGTGGTGTCTTCCGGCGTGGTCATCTCGGCCATCAGGAGGTTCGTTCCGGAGCAGGTCCGCATACCGATGTTCACGGTCATCATAGCTACGTTCGTTACCGCGGCCGACTATTTTCTTAAGGCTAATTTTTACGAGATAAGCAAAGCCCTGGGTCCGTACGTACCGCTCATAGTCGTGAACTGTGTCATACTCGGACGGGCGGAAGCGTTCGCTTCCAAGCACAACGTGTGGAGGTCCTTTCTGGACGCGCTGGGCATGGGTATAGGTTTTACCTGCGCGCTGATAGTTCTGGGAGCGGTAAGGGAACTTCTGGGTTCCGGCACGGTCTTCGGCTACAATGTTATGTGGGAAGGGTTCACGAAATGGGTCGTGATGGTCCTTCCGGCGGGCGCTTTTATAACGCTTGGCCTTCTGGTAGGGATCTTCAACGTGATAGATAATAAGGTCAAGGCAAGAGGGGAGGGCAGGCAGAAATGAAGATCATAAATGATCTTATCCTTATATTCCTGGCTGCCGTCATCACGAACAACTTCGTGCTGACGTACTTTCTGGGCATATGTCCCTTTATAGGCGTATCGAACAAGATAGACAGCGCGATAGGGCTCGGTATGGCCACGACGTTCGTAATGACCATGGCCGCGACGGTCACGTGGATCATATATCATTACATACTTGTTCCGTTCAACCTGGAGTTTTTGCAGTACGTAACGTTCATCATAGTTATAGCGAGTTTCGTGCAGTTCGTGGAGATGTTTATAAAGAAGGTCTCTCCGCCTCTTTATAAGGCGTTAGGTATTTTCCTTCCGCTTATCACCACGAACTGCGCAATTCTGGGTCTTACGCTTTTCATGGTGCTTAAAGATTACGAGTTCCTCGAGTCGGTCATCTTCGGTTTCGGCGCGGGTGTGGGTTTTACGCTGGCCCTTGTTCTCATGGCCGGGATACGCGAAGAACTCGAGTTCGCCGACATCCCGGGACCCCTTAAAGGGTCGGGCATCACCCTGATACTGGCGGGGATGCTTGCCCTGGCGTTCATGGGTTTCGGCGGTATTATAAGCAGGTGATCCGTTGCGTGAGGATCGAGAGTTTAGATGTCAGGTCTTAGGGGTCAGAAGACAGAGGACAGAAGGACGTAGATGTCTGGAGGATATTAGTTGTTAGCTTTTAGTTCTTAGTTTTTAGTCGTACAACTCATGACTAACAACTTACAACTCAACACTTGATACTGGTAACTGGTAACTGGTAACTGGTAACTGGTAACTGGTAACAGAACACACAATATGAACCATGGATAATCTGATGATAACGGCGATATTGAGCATGGCGGGACTGGCGATAGCGTTCGCGGCGGTCCTTGCGTTCGCCAACACGAAATTAAGGGTAGAGGAAGACCCGAGGGTGGACGTCATCAACCATCTTCTACCAGGGATCAATTGCGGCGCGTGCGGGTACCTCAGCTGCCACGACCTTGCGGAGCACGTGGTAAGGGAGGGGGAGGATCCCGCGAAATGCCGTGTAGTGGACGAGGAGACCAGGGAAAAACTTCTTGAGCTGACGGGCAGAGAGGGCGAAACGACTTATCCCTACATACCGCTTGTGCGGTGCGCGGCCGAATGGGAGCACAAGAAGAAAGAAGGAGTGGAGTATAAAGGCATCAAAACGTGCGCGGCGGCTAACCTCGCCTTCGGCGGGGGCATGGACTGTGAATACGGCTGCATGGGGTTCGGCGACTGTGCCGAAGTATGTCCTTTCGACGCGCTCCATATGGAAAATGGCCTTCCCCGGCTCGACCAGGAGAAATGCACCGGTTGCGGAAAATGCGTCGAGGCATGCCCGCGCAACATCATAGTCCTTCAGGAGAAAAGGTTCGAGAAATTGTTTTACGTCGCTTGCAGCACGCATGACGGGGCCTTAAGGGTCAGAGAGATCTGCAAGGTCGGCTGTATAGCCTGCGGGATATGCGAGAAACTTTCCCAGGAAGGGTTTTTCAAGGTAACGGACAACCTCTCAAGGGCGGATTACTCCAAACAGGCCGACCCCGAAAAGGTAAGGCCCATAGCCGCCAAATGTCCGACGAAGGTGATAAAGGAAATTTAGGAAACAGGTGGCAGGAAACAGGTAACAGGGAAAACATGAATATCGCGGTATTCGTATCAGGGAACGGGAGCAACCTCCAGGCGCTTATGGACGCGGAAGCGCAAGGCGAACTTGCCGGCGGAAAGATCGCCCTCGTCGTTTCGAACAATCCCAAAGCTTACGCCAACGAGCGTGCGAAAAAAGCAGGTAAAAAAGTGTTCCTCCTCGAGAACAAAGCATGCACATCGAGAGAGGAATACGATAAAAAGGTCATGGAAAAATTAAAAGAGGAAAACGCAGGCCTTATAGTCCTCGCCGGGTTCATGAGGCTCTTGAGCGGGCATTTCGTGGATGAATACCGGGGCCGCATAATGAACATACACCCGGCCATCCTCCCGTCGTTCAAGGGCACTCACGGCATAAAGGACGCGTTCGAGTACGGCGTGAAAGTAACGGGAGTAACGGTACATTTCGTGAACAAGGAACTTGACGCCGGACCTGTGATACTGCAAACGTCCGTGCGTATCGAAGAGAACGATACTCTTGAAGTGCTTGAAGAAAAGATCCATAAAGAGGAACACAGGATGTACCCCGAAGCCGTCCGGCTTTTTGTCCGGGGTAAACTGAAAATAGAAGGAAGAAGAGTAAAGATACTGGATTAAAAAAGAAAAGGAGAGAAACATGTCGACAAAGATCAGCGCGATAAAGGGAAGAGAAATACTGGATTCAAGGGGTAATCCTACCGTCGAAGTGGACGTCATGCTTGAGGACGGGACGCTTGGAAGGGCCGAGGTCCCGAGCGGCGCGTCCACCGGTGAGCATGAGGCGGTCGAACTGCGCGATGGGGATAAGTCGCGTTACATGGGTAAGGGCGTAACGAAAGCCGTGGCCAACGTCAACGGCGAAATAGCCGGTAAGGTCATCGGCATGGACGCCGCGGGGCAGGAGGAGCTGGACAGGGTCCTTATCGACCTTGACGGGACACCGAACAAGGGCCGGCTCGGCGCGAACGCGATACTCGGTGTCTCCATGGCGGCCGCGAAAGCAACGGCTATATCACGCAAGCTGCCGCTTTTCGAGTACCTGGGCGGCGCGGGAGCTAACATGCTGCCTATTCCCATGATGAACATCGTCAACGGCGGTAAACACGCCGATAACAACGTCGACATGCAGGAGTTTATGGTAATGCCGATAGGCGCTCCTTCTTTCAAGGAGGCGCTGAGATACGGATCCGAGGTATTCCATAACCTGAAGAACATACTCCACGATAACAAGCATTCAACGGCCGTTGGTGATGAAGGAGGGTTCGCGCCTAACCTTCAGTCGAACGAGGAAGCCGTCGATGTCATACTTGAGGCTATCGCCGCCGCCGGATATAAAGCGGGCAAAGACATAGCTATAGCGCTTGACCCGGCCTCGAGCGAATTTTACAAGAATGGGGTGTATGTCCTTAACGCCGAGGCGGAACCCAAAAAGACCTCCGAGCAGATGACAGAGTTCTACGCCGCATGGGTCGAGAAATATCCGATCGTTTCGATTGAGGACGGCCTCGCCGAGGACGATTGGGACGGGTGGAAACACCTTACCGATAAGCTCGGCGGCAGGATCCAGCTGGTGGGCGACGATCTCTTCGTGACCAATACCGAGCGCATCAAAAAAGGTATAGACATGGGGGTCGCGAACTCCGTTCTTATCAAGGTGAACCAGATCGGTACGCTTACCGAGACGCTCGCGGCCATCAAAATGGCCCGCGATTCCGGTTACACGGCCGTTATTTCCCACCGTTCCGGGGAGACGGAAGACACTACGATCGCGCATCTCGCCGTCGCGACCGGCACGGGGCAGATAAAGACCGGTTCTACAAGCCGCACGGACCGTATATGCAAGTACAACGAGCTCCTGCGGATCGAGGAGATGCTTGGTCCCAAGGCCGTATACGGCAGCAAGATATGGAAAAAAAGAGGGTAATTCTCTACTGGCTGGGGTTTCTTATACTGCTTGGCGCACTCTTCCTGCCGGGTTTTACAGAACGGCAGAAACTGCGTGAAAAGAACGACGAGCTCGAAAGGCGTATAGTGCTTCTCGAAGAACATAACAAGGAGCTGGAAGAGGAGCTTATCAGGCTCCAGCAGGAACCGGAATATGTCGAGAGAAAAGCCAGGGAAAAACTCGGCATTGTGAAAAAAGGCGAGATAATCTACAGGGGGGAAGGTCGGGAATAATGAACATACGCCTTTTCGATGAAAAGTTCCGGGAGAATAAAACCCGGTATGTCGCCCAGGCCGTGTTGGGAAGCATGGCGGTAGGCGCGGCGCTTTTCTGGTTCGATATTGTCCGTAACCCCGTTGTGATAGCTTCTTTCGGCGCGAGCGGTTTTATCGCGTTCACCGAACCGCGGCAGAAATTCTCCGGCCCGCGGTATCTCATAGGAGGGTACATAATAGGCATGGTCGTGGGGGCATCGGCCCATTACCTGACGGTCTTTCCCGTTCACCATTACATGACGCTCAAACTGATCCATATTGCCGCCGGTGTCCTGGCGGTGGGATTGGCGATGTTCCTGATGTCGATAACGAACACGGAACATGCCCCAGCTTCCAGCATCGCCCTGGGGCTTGTGATAAACGACTGGGATCATATCATCATAGTGAAGATCCTGGTGGGCATAATCATTATTTCCATGTCGCAGAGAGCGCTCAGGCGCTGGATGATCGATCTTGTCTAAAGGAATTTTCTTGCCCGCCTGGGGTCTTTCAGGCCTTCGGTAGCGCCTCTGCCGGTGCAGGAGAGGGAGGATAAGGCAGAAGCGTATCGCAGATTTTCCTTCATTTCTTCCCAGAAAACGTCTTTTCCCGCGGAACAGTACCTGTGAATAAGGCCGGCGGTGAAACTGTCCCCGGCCCCGATCGTGTCCACGACACGTACTCTGAAAGCGCTCTGGCGGAGTTTCTTTTTTCCGTCCCAGTAGAAAGATCCCTTTTCGCCCAATGTGACGATAAGTCCGCCTTTAAGATATTGTTCTATTCTTTTGATGGCGCCGTCCAGGCTTTTAGCCCCGGTAACACAGACCGCGTCTGTCTCACTGAGTTTTAAAAGGTCCACGAAAGGCAGGATCTTTTTTATCCTGCTCCTGGCGTTTCTCTTATCGGGTATTTTGGGAGCGCGCCAGTTAGGGTCATAAGTGACGAATACGTCTTCTTCTTTGGCGAGTTTCAGGAGGTCCCGGATAAGAGGGAAGAAGCGGTCGCTGTAGGAGAAAAAGGATCCCGTGTGCAGCACCGCCGTATCCCTGAAAAGGGCCTTGAGTTTTGTTTTGCCCGGTTTTTTATAAGGAGCGTCATATTCATAGAACTGGTATGTGGAGTTGCCTTTTTTGTCTACATGGGCGAAAGCAAGAGGGGCGTGTACTCTTTTATCCCTTATTATATGGCTTGTTTCTACACCTTGTTTGCTGAGTATTTCCACAAGGGCTGAGCTCATGGAGCCCACACCCAAACGTGATATCAGGACCGAAGGCAGCCCGAGGTGGGCAAGGATGATGGCGGTGTTGGTGGCCGATCCCCCTGCGTGGGCTTCAAGAACGAGATCGCCGGTCTTTTCATTCTTCTTAACTATAAGGTCAAAAAGCGATTCCCCGCAGCATATTATATGTTTCTTCTTTTTCATGTCTGAACAATATTACCACGTCACCCCTGGCCTGACAAGTCCTATCCCGGATGGGAACCATTCTAAAACACCACCCGGATGAGGTCAGGCTGAAGAGGGGGACAAGGCAAGGGCTATTAGCTAATAAACCATTGTTAATAAATCACTTGTGTCAAAATCACAATAATTATTAAAGAATTAAGGCCATAAAAGCTGGATTTTTATTGACATAACTAACTATTTTATGTTATAATGCCGCTACTTAAATTTATTAAATTAACAACTATGTCCAATATGACTGAAGTTTAGCGGCTAATATATGAATAATTACTTTAACATACATAGATTGTGGTTCAAAACAGTTGCGACAGGCGTAGTATGCCTGTTCCTTCTGAATAATTTCTCCTTCGCGCTGGAACCGACCACGGGTCAAAGATCCTGTCATACCCTTTCTCCGCAGTCACGATTCCCATTCGTGATCAAAGATAGAGTAAATGAAACGGAACTCACGCAGAGGCTCCAGAATGACGCGGGGCTGATATACGTGAGCCTGCTGATAGGAAAGGTCCTGGCTGCCAACGGTAGCGTGATCAGCGACAGAGGCTTAAGAACGCTGATCGAAAGACACATTCTGCATATAGAACCTGTAAGTTTTGATTGGGAAAACCTCAGGAAAGAAGGGAAGACCTTTTGTCTTCCTTATACCGAAAAGGGCGGCAACCGGACAAGGATCCTTCGTTATTATTTACCGGAGGATAAACCTGAAGAGGCAATAGGGAAACGGTCCATACCTCTCGGAACGGGAAATGCCAGGGTTATTTTAGAGGATACCCGGGTAGACGTATCGGAATCTGTGTTTATTTTTAACGTTGGCACCGATGATATAAAGGGAGGAACAGGAAGAGAACTGTACGAGACAAATAGAATAGCTCAGGGAATTTATGATAGAGCGGCAGAGGCCCTGGGGTGCGATGTTTCCATGTTGTTTTTAGAGGAAAAGAACAGGGGTATAACCGAACGGTGGGCTGTCGGCAACATTTTGTATGGGGTAGCCCTGTATGCGGCATTTTCCGGCAGAATGGAGACGAATGATGCTCCGATCGCGCTGGCCGGTAACAGTATGGGTGAGATAGGAGCCCTTATCGTGAGCGGCGCCGTGTCTTTGGAGGACGGTGTCAGGCTTGCCCGGTTTTGTGGACATTTTTTTGAGACGGTCGTAGATAAGGTCGATTATGGCGTCGTCATACTGGAAGGCATTGAGAGTGATGCTATCAAGGGTTTTCTTGATCCCGGAAAGGTCGAGCTGTTCCAGGATGTTTCTCCCAGCAGCATTTCCCTGGCTGTAAGCAGGGATGTCGACCATGAAGAACTGGTCAACCGGTTAAAAGAGGCCGGAGCGAGAAGAGCGCAATATTTCGAAAAGCCTTTGGTCAAAGGGTCTCATGTAAGCTGGTACAGTCGTTATGGGCAGGGCCTTGTAGATCAGATCAGGGAAATGAAGATAAGCGATCCGGAGATCCCCGTTATCTCGCCCGCGACAGGGGAGATCCTCACGACCGCTGACCAGGTAAGGGAAGATATCCAGACGCAGTTTTTTAGGCCGATCGCATGGCGCGGTGTGGTAGATAAGGCCGTGGAAAGCGGCGCAAGATCGATGCTGGCCTTCGGGCCGGGATGGCGGATCATAAAAAGAACAGAATCGATGGGTTCCGGTATTGAGATTATCCCGGCGACGGATCTTGCGGAGCTTGAATCCTTGAAACATAAGGTCAGGGGGTTCGGTTCCGAGAATTTAAGGCCGGATATCGGTACTGTGGTGAAAGGGCAGGATGGGCATACTTATGAAATCAAAGAGATAATAACGACCGGGGGAACAGCCATTATTTTCGGGGCCAGGGATATGGAAACGAGCAAGAACGTCGCGATAAAATTCCTGGATTTTTCTATTGTGCCGGAACCGGAAGAATTTATAAAGCTGTTCAAACGGGAAGTGGATGTTTTGAAAAAAGGGTTCACGTTCGCGCCTGGTTTTTATGACTGGAATATCGTCGATGATCCCAAAGGTTATGGTTGGATAGCTATGGAAAAGCTCGAAGGCGTTGAATTGTGGAAATGGGCAGCGGATAAATATCAGGATCAGACGATAGGTGTGCAGGAGAAGGTGAGAGATATAGTAGAAATAGTGCAGAAAGTCCTCAACCATATGAGTGCCTTATATGAAAACGGCATTCAGTATCGCGAAGTGAACCGGAAAAATATTATCGTTACTCCGGAGAGCGAACCGAAGCTAGTAGATTTCGTCGGCGCGTGCGTTCCCGGGCATGACCCAATACCATTGAATAAACTTCCGTGCACCCCGAACTATTTACCGCCTGATAGACACCGTGAAATAAAACTCAAAGGTCCGGGGGTCCTTGACGATGTGACAACTCCGCAGTACGACGTTTTTCAGATGGGCGTGTTGCTGTTCCACCTGGCTCGCATGACAGGCCCACCTGATGACGGTTCTTATTGGGATGTCTCATTCACATACGAGACATATACCCGGGAAAAGATCGAAGATATGTTGCCGCCTGCTTGGAAAAGGTTTGCCGGTGTTATTTTTAAAGCCACCGCTCGGGAGCTTGAAGACCGCTACGAGAGCGCGGAAGAAATGAAACGCGCCATTGAGGAGCAGGAAGATGCACCAGGTTCCGAAGGATTTGGTGATGGGACTCATGGCCCGGATTTCGGAAAATCAAACCGAAAAAAGTTCTGTTTAGTCGCAATGGGCGCGGTATCTCCCTGGGTGGTGCTGATTCTATTAGCTGGCATGGTCATATGTGATATGGTCTACGGCGTAATAAACCACGAAAGGTTCTACCAGGTGATCCTCAACAAACACCCGAAGCTTACCCTCGCGCTTAAAAACCTCTTCTACCGCCAGTACTTGCCTGATCTTATCTCAAAACCCCTCCAGAGGTGGGCTGTTTCAGCGCTGGGCCGTTTGATGGACAAGATAAAAGAATTCACCGATAAACTCCCGGGAATAAGATTTAGGGATCCAGTTGTTGTCATGGAGGCCGAACTTGCGGGGACGGGAGACAAAGTAATCAGTGACATCGGCTTCCAGGTGCCGATCGTATTCGAGATGTCCAAGTCCGGCAGAAAGGGCAGAGGAAGGGGATCCAATAAAAGAAGGAAACAGATGTCCAAACGGCCCCCGGCCGCAGAGGAGCCCAAACCATACGATGACCTGATCTCCTGCGCGGGATATGCTTTAAATAACCTGGTGATCGTCAGGGAACAACCTGAGATGCTACAAGCGGCAAAAGATTTTTACGCTTATTTATCTGAAGCAGGGAAAGACATCTTGGACCAGTTGAATATAGATGAGAACAAACTACAGGATATAAGATCGATTTTGGAAGGAAGGGGTTTGTCTCCGGACATGGTCCGGTGTTTGAGGCAGGATGCGGAGATCATAACCGGCAGAACGAAGGGTAAAGGTACGGTCAAAGCCTCCCCGAAAAGATTTTCGGACGATTATGAAATAGTCGAGGTCGCCGATGTAAAAACACTTGTTCCCGTTATTATGTATGTTCAGGAAATGAAAGCGCGTGAAGTCACGGATGCGGAACTCTCATTATACGCGGTGACTGATGATGATTTGAGAAAAGGAGTTCGGATGCCGGAGAAATTACCGGCCGCAAAAGAGATGCTTTACAGGAAAGCGTTGAGAAACCTGAAAGATGTAAATTGGTACAAAAGGGGCTGGCAGGAAGTTCAGGGTTTATCCCCGGCGAATAAACGTTTTCTGAAAGAAAAAGCGGAAGAGATATGCGGGGATAAACTTGAAAAGTGCTGGGGTTTTGTAGAAGGCATTTCAAGCGAGCAGGATTATGCCGAGAAACTAATGAGAACTGAGATTGCCACCGTGAACAGTATGCGTGATTTCACGGAGTTTATAATATTGTTGGCGTGTATTTACGGAGGCGAGCAGACGCATGATGAGATGCGCGTGGCCTTGGAAAATATAGAAAAAGAGCATGAAAATGCCGCCCTTCTCGGTGATGCGCCTGTTCTCGACAGACTTGACGAAGATGTATCGGTAAATGTAGGGACTTTCGCAAAGATCGCTTTTTCCTTTCTTGAACATGAAAAGGGCTTGGAAAGAGACAGTAAAGAGTACAGGGCGATACTGGATGCGGTACGGCGTATAAATTCCTCCGCTAAAGTGCAATGCCGGCCGGAATCGAGCGAGAGATGGATAAGGGACTTTTTGGCATGGATACACGCGGGATTCAGGTATTATCTGATGCCGAAAGGCGGCGAGATATACGACGATCGGCATGGGCCGGGTGTGTTGCGTGAAGGCGGGGCCATTGTTCCGGGAAGGGCGGTAACACCCTTTACACTGGTATCCGGTGCCGTAAAAACTTCGGACGCCGAGCTTTTCTCCGCTGAGGCGGGGAAACTGGGAATATTTACTTATGTCCTTCCTCCCGGGTTTGTGACATGCCGGATATCTTCTACCGGAAGGAATATAATCCTTAAAACGGGGCACATTGATGTAGTCATGGGTGTTGTTCCGCCGGAGTTTACAAGCGATGGCAGAGCCAAACTCCTGATGGATCCGAGTTATCACAACCTGGTGAAAGACAACCCCGAATTTCTGCGTCTTTTGGAAGAACAGGGTTCTAATATGGATGTGGTCCTAATACATCCGGAAGAAACTTACCTTAACCTGGCCAATTTCAGCTCGCTCCTGGATGAAAATGGGCAGGTCAAACTGCTTTTTAATCACGACAAAGGCCTTACTTTGCCATATTTGAATTTGAAAACGGGTGTTCTTTTCCAGACGGATATGGAAATAACGGGAATGGCGGTTCTTAGGGGCCTGGTAAGGTGTATGACAAATATGCTTCCCGGGAGCTACGTAAAGGGAGGCGCCTCTACCAGCATCGTGATCCGTGATAGCGGTATGCCACCCGGTGTGGCGACAGGCCTTCATGCGTTAAGTAAGGACCCGGAACTGAAAAGGGTGTTGCAGGAGCTTTGGATAAATAGATTGACGATAACTGGGACTAAATTTCGTCCTATGTCCCTGGTCCATTATGATTCGTCAACCCGGAGGATTCTCGTCCAGTTGGGGAATGATCTTGTAAATGATCCCAGCGCCGCCTGCGATTATGTTATTAATTACTTAGAAGCAACCCGGCAGCGTCTGTGCCAGGATATGGGTATATCTGTCCAGGGGTTTGGTGATACCCGACAGATGGGTGGATCGGCCCCGGCTCCGGCCGGTATGTTCCCGTGGATGTGGCGCGTCTATGATCCGATAAAAAGAGGTCTTGAGAAGAGGGACTGGCCGGCGCGCCGGATCGCCGGTCTGATAGGCGGCCTGGAAGAGCTGGGGATCGCGGGCCTGGTCATGAACGGGGCAGCTTTTGCGTTAAGTTATTTTTGCGGGATGCCTTTTATAACAGCTCTTCTGGTGACTTCAGCGGTCGCGGTGCCGTTTTTTCCGGCAGGACATATTAGAGGACGGTATTATATTCAAGGAGGGGGATTTGCCCCCGCTTTGCCTTCTAATTTCTGGAAGGATATGGGCGTCCTTACAGTTCTTGGACTTACGACAAGATCCCTGCAGCTATTGCCTGTCGCAATGGTATGCGTGTTTAACCTTAATCCTGCCTTTACGCTGGTCGGCATCCCGCTTGCCGTTATCGCGCATGCTTATTATAACCATTCCGTAGCGCCCGAACGCAACCGCCCTCTCGGCATGCCATGGAAAGGTAAACCCCACAAGTGGACGCCGGAACGTATATCTGAAGAGCTTCGCATGATGTATTTTGACGGAGTGGATTCAAGAGGTGTGAAGTGCACACGTGAAGACCTTCGGATCGAAAAAATAAGAGACCATTATCAGGGTCTTGCTGTTGCGGTCCCGAGGACTTGGAAGGAAATGCTGAAGGAACAGGGAGTATCAGAGAACAGCCGCCTTTATATTTACATGTCCGGGGAAGGCAGAAATCCCAGGGAAGGTATTAATAAGGCAGGATGGGAGTATTTCTGGGCGACGATCGGAGTGAATTACGAAAGAGATATTGAAAAGAAACCGGGTGCTGCAGAAGGGGCTTATATACCGAACGCGACCGATAGCGGCATAGAACACCGTGATTTGAAAAAGTTCGTTCCGGAAGAAGATGAGCTGTTCGGTATTGTCAGGGAAATGTTGGGCGGGGAAGATCTCACTGAACACGAGATAGCTGATATCATCCTCAACGCGCCCGATGATGTTATTTCAGATGATCAGAGATTCATTTTAAGGGAATATTGCGGACTTAACAAGAGCGGCGTAGCAACGATGGTAAAAGATATCGCTGAGGAAATGGGCATCTCCACGACCGCCGTGATCGATTCGAGGAAGAGAGCTTGTGAGAAGATCTATAACTGGCTTAAAGCCCAGCAGAGAACGGAAGGGGCGGAAAGGCAGGATCTGATCTTGCGGGACGAACCGGATCTTTATTACAGATTACAGGAAATGGGCATTAATACTGTCATCGAGCTTTCGGATCTTACGGAGAACGAGTTCGCGGAACAGCCGGGAATAAATTCCTGGCACGTTTCTGTTGCTAAGCAAAAGCTTGTTGAAGCTGGCCTGGGAGGATTCCGTTCGCCGTCGTTAGGGAGGAGCGCCCCTATAGAAAACTTGAGTCTGGCTGTGGAAAACCCGGA
Organism: uncultured Planctomycetia bacterium; assembly: GCA_964409365.1. Lineage (GTDB taxonomy): Bacteria > Omnitrophota > Gorgyraeia > Tantalellales > Tantalellaceae > CAYPCX01. The sequence continues at coordinate 50,760 of CAYPCX010000004.1, forward strand.
AAGGGTTCATGCGCTTTTGAGGAAAAAAGGCGTAAACACCGTTGCGGTGCTTTTGAAGATCGGGGTAGGGGGGCTTGCGGATAGGCTGGGAAAAGAGGCGTCACGACATATCATTGCCATAAGAAGGGCGGTAGCGCCGCATGGTTGGGAATTAAGGTTCCCCGCTGCAGTGAGTAACAACGATCCCATAGAATGTCTGCCTTTTCCCGCTTGGCACGAGTACGATACTTGTCAAAGGCTCAGGGAGGTCAATATCAAGACTATCGGCCAGCTTCGGGACAAGACCCGAATAGAGCTAAAAAGGGTCGAGGGTATAGGGCAGGCGCGGCTGGAGATCATCACGAGAACTCTTGCTTATTATGACAAAGAATTAAGGGTTGACAGCGCGTTGAAGGAAGAGGATTCGATAAGAAAGCTTTGGATCTCTGCTTTTAAATCAGAAAATGTTTATAGCGCCCTTGAAGGGGCTGGTATTATTACTATCGGCCAGCTTTTAGATAAGACAAGAAAGGATCTCTTGCGGATCCCCAAGATCGGCGAACGTGCCGTTGCCGCTATTGAGGAAAAACTGGCTGTCTACGGCTGGAGATTACGTCAGGAGAGCACGATCGATGGTGTTCCTGCCGATATTCCGGCCGGAAGTATCGAAAACGTGCTCAGCTATTTTTGTGATCAAGACATAACCGATCCTGGGAAAGCCCTTACGCTGGAGCAGGCAGCAGATCGTTTGGGGCTTTCACCCTGGACAATAGAGCCGGACATAAGGGCGTTGAGCCTGCACCTGGATCTTTTGGAGGTCGTTCCTCCGGGTGGGACGGGTAAAAAGAAGAGGTATTACGTCCCGGAAAGCGTGAAGAAGAAACTCGATAGGATACTCCCGGTCCTATCCCAATTCCGCGGTGAGAATCTCCGCCCGAAAGTCGCACTTCTCGATGAAGTCTACGAAAAAGAAATATTCCCGATTCTTGCCCCGGAAAAAAGTATTAAGCTTGAGATGATAAGACCGTCACCGGAATTGGAAAACAGAATTGAAAAATTCAGAGGAGTCGTGAAAAAACTTACCGATGACATACAAGGATCTTATGACGAAGAGCGGGGAACTTATTCATCAAAAGAATACGAAGCCGTGATAGCTGCCTTCGTGAATAGCCATAAGCCGTCCAGCATAGGCTACTACCATCCTTCTCCTTCATGGGCTATTCCTATTTTTCTCGAACATTTAGGGATAAACGAAAGTGATATAATGCTGGAAGCGGGAAGCGGAAAAGCTATTGTATCTTTTGAGGCCGCTTGTTTGTTCGGCGCTCGCGCGACGGCGGTGGAATATAGCGAAGCCTTCCACGTGTACGCCGGACTGATACAAAAGGGGTTAATAAAAGAGGGTGTGCTGGAAGACAAACATGTGACTTTGTTCAATAAAGATTTTCTGGAGATGGATTTCTCTGAATACTCGCTGATCTATTACCAGTCACAAGGGACGCGCAAGAAGGAAGAACTGCTTAAGAAGATGTTGCAGATCAAACCGGGTGGCAGGATATTGATCTACGCGGGATATGAACCCGAGATAGAGGACGAACTCAATGCGAATCCGGAGTTCGAAGCGAAGAAACTACAGATCGAAGGGCACCCCGGTGCTTTAGAGATGAGGGTCTATACCAGGGTCGCCCGAGCGGATGAGGATGAGAAGCCGGTGGTCGATATTGCCAGCGAGGACAAGATCGCTCAGGATTTCATAGATGCGGTTATTCTGACGATCGACGCGCTGGGAAGAAGATCCGGCAGGCAGAACAAGAAGATGATGATCGGTATTGACACAAGCTGGATACCGGAAGAGCAGCGGCATTCATCCGCGATGGTGCAGACCCTACTGGCGGCGATAAAAGATGCGCTTAGGGAGATAGGGCGGGAGGACATCGTTTTACTGGATGATAGTGACCCGGAGGGGTTAGCAGAGCAGCTCCGGACGGAAAGCGGGAAGACGGGAGTACCGCTTTCAAATATCGCGATAGTAAGTGCCGAAAAGACGTTCGAAGGAACGGACATTTTCGAGGAATTCAAGGGCGAGAGCAGGGAACAGGGCGCGTTTTTTGCGAAGGTGCCGCTGCCGGAAAAAGGACTTTCAAAGGATCTTGACATCAATATCGTCAAGATGTTGACGATATTGATGAAGCATATATCCGACCCGGACAGCCCCCGCGAATTCTATTTGCCGATACCAGACGCGAAAGAGGTAGGGATAGACAAGCTCGGGGATGTTCATAAAGCCCGCGCCGAGGCGTTGATCAGGGCGTAATACAGGTCTCAGGTCACAGGTTTCAGGTAGCAGGTCACACAGCATAAAACCCTTGCGCATGAGTTCTATATTTGCTATAATTTGACACTCTGAACGAGATTTGACGCGGGGTGGAGCAGAGGTAGCTCGTGAGGCTCATAACCTCAAGGTCGGCGGTTCGATTCCGCCCCCCGCAACCAATATAAAAACCCGGCTGATTTTTAGCCGGGTTTTTCTTACCCCGGTACCTGAAACCCGACACCCGACACCTGATACCTAACCCATTGACACCGCTAATTATATATGCTATAAGAAATATTCCGATTTAGTTTTTTATTCCCCTTTATTTACGGGAGGGAGCGAAAATGATAGAAAGATATACGCGCCCCGGAATGGGCAGGATCTGGGCGGACGAGAACAGGTTCCGCAAGATGCTGGACATAGAGATACTGGCCTGCGAAGCGTTCGCGAAACAGGGGCTTATACCCAAAGACGCCCTGAAGAACATCAAGGAAAAAGCCGATTTCGATGTCGATCGCATCAAGGAGATAGAAGCCAGGACCCACCACGACGTCGTTGCCTTCATAAAGAGCATTTCGGAATATGTCGGTGAAGACGCCAAGTATATACATTTCGGCCTCACCTCGAGCGATGTGTTGGACACGGCCCTTTCGGTGCAGATGGTCGAAGCGATGGACCTTCTTCTGGAAGGGGCAAAGGCCCTCCGGGAAGCGCTGAAAGACAAAGCGCACAGGTACAAGAAGACCCCCATGATGGGCCGTTCGCACGGCGTGCATGCCGAGCCCATATCTTTCGGCCTGAAGATGGCGCTTTTTTGTAAAGAGATGGACCGTAATATCCACAGGTTGGAGGACGCCAGGGAAACGATAGCGGCGGGGAAGATATCGGGTTCGGTGGGGACTTTCGCTAACGTAGACCCCGTTGTGGAAGAATATGTATGCAAGCGGCTCGGGCTTAAACCGGCGGGTGTATCCAGCCAGGTCCTTCAGAGGGACAGGCATGCACAGTACCTGAACGCCATCGCCATCGTGGGAGCGACCCTGGAAAAAATAGCCCTTGAAGTGCGCGGTCTCCAGAAGACCGAGATCGGCGAAGTGCAGGAGTTTTTCGCCTCGGGCCAGACGGGTTCTTCGAGCATGCCGCACAAGAAGAATCCCATCATCTGCGAGCGCATAACGGGACTTGCGAGGGTCTTGAGAGGTAACGCCATGGCGGCCATAGAGAACGTCGCCCTGTGGCACGAGCGGGACATATCGCATTCTTCGGTCGAACGCATAATAATACCGGATTCCGCTATCCTTCTTGATTATATGCTGGATAAAGCTACGAAACTGGTGGAAAAGCTCGTCGTGAACGAGGACAGGATGCTGGAGAACATGGGCGCGACAAAAGGCCTTGTGTATTCACAGCACGTGCTTCTCGAGCTTATAAAAAAAGGGGCGACACGCGTCGACGCTTATGACATCGTCCAGGAGTTGTCGCTGAAGAGCCACGAACACGGTAGAGAGTTCAAGGACCTTCTTCTTGAGAGCGAGAAAATAAAAAAGTACCTTTCGGAAAAAGAGATCGAGGATTGCTTCAGCCTTGATTATCATCTCCGGCATATTGACAGCATCTTCAAGAAGATCGGTCTATAGTTCCCGATAAATTCACCATTTATGAAAAAGATATCCTATAAAAGCGCCGGTGTCGATATCGACAGGGCCGACCGCCTTATCCGGGACGTGAAGAAACTCGTTAATACCACGAGAGTCAGGGGAAGCATGGATACGGTCGGGGGGTTCGGGGGCTTTTTTGACCCTTCCGCCGCAGGGATAAAGGATCCTGTACTTGTCGCCTCTACCGACGGGGTGGGAACGAAGCTCAAGATAGCTCAACTGGCCGGGAAACACGATACCGTGGGAATAGACCTTGTGGCGATGTGCGTGAACGATATCCTTTGCTCGGGCGCGCGCCCGCTGTTTTTCCTGGATTATTTCGCTACGGGGAAACTCGAAGAAAAGGTCTGGAGCGATGTGATCAAGGGCGTAGTCATAGGTTGTCACGAGGCCAGGTGCGCTCTTCTGGGGGGTGAAACGGCCGAGATGCCCGGCATGTACGCGAAGGGTGAATATGACCTTGCCGGGTTCGCCGTCGGAGCGGTAAGCAGGAAAAAGGTCATCGACGGGAAAAAGATCAGGCCGGGGGACGTGCTTCTGGGTCTGGCTTCCAACGGGCTGCATTCCAACGGTTATTCGCTCCTCAGGAAGGTTTTTCCGAAAAGATACCTGAAAAAGAACCATAGTCTTTTTCTTAAACCCACTGTTATATATGTGCGGCCTTTTCTCGGGCTTGCGCGGAACGTTACGATAAAAGGAGCTGCCAATATAACGGGCGGCGGTTTCTATGACAATATCCCGAGGATGCTTCCCGCCGGAGTGAAAGCTGTCATCAGCAAGGGAAGCTGGAACGTGCATAAAGTGTTCAAGCTTATACGGGAAAGGGTGAAGATAAGCGAAAAAGAACTTTACCGGACGTTCAACATGGGGATCGGGATGGTACTTGCCCTTTCTCCGCAGGACGCCGAAAAAGCGCGAAAGATGCTTGCTAAAAAATTCAAACTGAAAAGCTGGGTCATCGGCAAGATCGTTAAAGGTAAAAAACGCGTCGAGCTCGTATAACTCAATACTCGACACTCAATACTTGATACTTGATAAGAAGGAATAAACACATGAACATACTTGTTATAGGTTCCGGGGGCAGGGAGCACGCCCTGTGCTGGAAGATAAGGCAAAGCCCGAAGGTAAAGGAACTTTACTGCTCGCCCGGTAACGGGGGTACGGCGGCGGAAGCGATAAACGTGAAACTGAACGTTGACGAGCACCACGCGGTGGTGGATTTCTGCAAAGCGAAGGATGTATCCCTAGTGGTCGTGGGGCCTGAAGCGCCCCTGGCGGTGGGATTAGCGGACGATCTGGAAAGGGCAGGGATAAAGGTGTTCGGGCCTTCTTATGCCGCGGCCAGGATGGAGTCCAGCAAGATATTCGCGAAGGAACTGATGGGACGTTATGGCATCCCGACGGCGCGTTTCAGGATATTCGACGAGCTCGAAAAGGCGGAAGAATATATCCGCTCGGAGGGCGCTCCCATAGTGGTGAAAGCGTACGGCCTGGCAGCCGGTAAGGGCGTGGTCGTGACCGAGGACGTCGAAGAAGCGGTGCTGGCCGCCCGCGCGTGCCTGATAGACAATAAGTTCGGCGCGGCAGGCAGCAGTATTATCGTGGAAGAGTGCTTGATAGGGGAAGAAGCCTCGATACTGGTCGTAACGGACGGGAGGAACGTGATACCCCTGGCCTCGAGCCAGGACCACAAGCGTGTCTTTGACGGCGACACCGGCCCTAATACCGGGGGGATGGGCGCATATTCGCCGGCGCCCGTCATAGACGAGGCGCTTTTTGAAAACATAATGAAAGAAATAATCGCTCCGACGATAGAAGGTCTGCAGGAGGAGGGCATCGTTTACAGGGGCGTACTTTACGCCGGGATCATGGTGACGGATTCGGGCCCGAAGACGCTGGAATACAACGTGCGTTTCGGCGATCCCGAGGCCGAGGCGATACTTCCGCGCCTTAAGTCGGACCTGGTGGAACTTCTGGAAGCGACGGCGGACGGGGACATTTCCGGGGTAAAGCTTAACTGGGACGAGCGGGAATGTGTCAGTGTGGTGATGGCCTCGGGCGGGTATCCGGGAGGCTACGAGAAAGGCAAGGAGATAACCGGCCTTAAGGACGCGGCCGATGAAGGCGCCATAGTCTTCCATGCCGGGACGCGTCTCGAGGACGACAAGCTGGTGACTTCCGGCGGAAGGGTCCTCAACGTCGTGGGTATGGGCTCGGGTATCAAGGAAGCAGTGGCGAATACCTACAGGGCGGTAGAGAAAGTGCGTTTTGACAATATGCATTATCGCAGGGATATAGGTTTCAGGGCCATTGAGAGGGCCGGGAATGAATGACAAATGTCGAAATTCAAAAGGCAAAATGTCCGGGAGAATGATATGAAAAAGAAACCTCAGGTCAGTATAGTCATGGGAAGCGATTCGGACCTTCCCGTCATGAAAGAGGCAAGCGCTGTTCTCAGGGAGTTCAGCATACCCCATGAAGTGAGGATACTTTCGGCGCACCGTTCGCCGGACATGACGTCGGTCTTCGCGAAAGGCGCCAGGAAGAAGGGCATAAAGGTCATAATCGCCGGCGCGGGCGGAGCGGCCCACCTGGCGGGGGTGATAGCGTCGCATACTACGCTCCCGGTCATAGGCGTTCCCATGGAGACGAAGCTGGACGGCATAGATTCGCTTCTTTCGACCGTGCAGATGCCGTCGGGGGTGCCGGTAGCGACAGTATCCATAGGGAAGGCGGGCGCGGTAAACGCCGCGATACTGGCGGCGCAGATAATCGGGGCGAACAATGCCGCGATCGGCAAAAAGGTGGGAACTTATAAGAAAAAGCTCGTCCGGAAGATCCGGGAGAAGAACCGGAAGCTGAAATAGGGATGAAAGACGTAAAGGCTATACTATTTGTTTGCACGGGTAACAGCTGCAGAAGTATAATGGCTGAGGCTTACCTGAAGAAAAGGCTTGCCGAGGAAGATATGCCGATCGAGGTCAGGTCTGCCGGGACGCTGGGGATAGACGGGATGACGCCCACGAAAGAAACGGTCATGGTCCTTGAAAAAGAAGAGATAGACGCGGCTGTTTATGAGTCTAAAGAACTGACGGAGGAACTTGTAGATTGGGCCGACCTTGTGCTCGTCATGGAACCTTCCCATAAGAACAGGGTCATAGAGATGGTGCGGGGGTCGGAGAACAAGATCCTTTACCTCGGACAGTTCGACGCAGATGGGGGAGATATCGTCATACCTGACCCCATAGGCAGGCAGCTTGCCTTTTACAGGGCGTCCTTCGGGAAAATAAAACGATCGATAGAGGGGTTGATAGAATGGCTAAAAGAATAGTTATCGGGGCCGATCACGGGGGGTTCCCGCTCAAGGAGAAGTTGAAGAAAGCGCTTAAAAAAGCGCGGTACAGGATCGACGACGTGGGTACGGGTTCCGGGGAATCGTGCGACTATCCGGAGTACGGGTTTGCCGTGGCCGAAGAAGTATCGAAAAAGAAAGCGGCAAGGGGCATCATCATATGTAAAACAGGTATAGGCATGGCTGTCGTAGCGAACAAAGTGCCCGGGGTAAGGGCGGGCGTCTGCAATTCCGTGAAAGACGCGGTTTCTTCCCGTGAACATAATGATACTAACGTGCTGGTCCTGGCGGCCACGAAGGTCGGCCCCGGGAAAGCCCTTGATATCACTAAGGCCTGGCTTAGGACGAAAGCGGAAGGCGGTCGGCACGCCAGGCGCGTAAGGCAGATCAAGGAGTACGAGAAGAAAGTATTCAAGAAGGCCAGATGATAGAATGCAGAAGGCAGAGGACAGATTGTTCATTTCTTTTATCTGTTTTCTGACTTCTGATTTCTGAAACGCATAGTATACGGAGGCACAACATGAGGCATTTACATAAGGCCGATCCTAAGATATTCCAGGCCGTGCTCGGGGAGACGAAAAGGCAGAACGAAGGGATAGAACTCATAGCGAGCGAGAATTTCGCGAGCCGCGCCGTCATGGAAGCGGTCTCTTCCGCGATGACCAATAAGTATGCCGAAGGGTACGCGCACAAACGCTATTACGGCGGGTGCGAGTTTGTCGATATCGCCGAAGATATCGCGATAGCGAGGGCGAAAGAGCTTTTCGGGGCGGAACACGTTAACGTACAGCCGCATTCCGGTTCTCAGGCCAACCAGGCGGTGTTCTTTTCGACGGTGGACATAGGCGATACTGTTCTGGCCATGGACCTCGCTTGCGGGGGGCACCTTACTCATGGGCACAAGAAGAACTATTCCGGTAAGTATTTCAACATGGTCTTCTACGGGGTGAACAGACAGACGGAGAAGCTGGACTTCGATGAGATACGCAAAAAGGCAAAAGAGGCGAGGCCCAAGATGATAATAGCCGGGGCATCGGCTTACCCGCGGCAGATCGACTTCCCGAAATTCCGTGAGGTCTGCGATGAAGTAGGGGCGGTGCTCATGGTGGACATGGCGCACATAGCCGGGATTGTGGCGGCGAAACTGCACCCCGATCCCGTCGCGGTGGCGGAATTCGTGACGACAACGACGCATAAAACGCTCAGAGGGCCCCGCGCCGGCATGATACTTTGCAGGGAGGAGTTCGCGAAGAAAATAGATTCGGAGGTATTTCCCGGCATGCAGGGCGGGCCCCTCATGCACGTCATAGCCGGAAAGGCGGTCGCTTTCCAGGAAGCCCTCAAACCCGAGTTCAAGGAATATCAGAAGAGAGTAGTGGGTAACGGGAAGCGGCTTGCCGATGAACTGGCCGCCAGGGGATACAGGATAGTGTCCGGCGGGACGGATAATCATCTGATGCTTGTGGACCTGAGCGGTAACGGTCTTACGGGAAAGATCGCGGAGGCGTGTCTGGACAAGGCTGGTATAACGGTGAACAAGAACCTCATCCCCTTCGATAAGGAAAAACCCTTTGTCACCAGCGGTATAAGGATCGGCACGCCCGCGGCGACGACCAGGGGCATGGGCGAGGGAGAGATGACGAAAATAGCGGGGTTCATCGACTCGGCCCTGAAAGCGTGCGGGGATGATAAGCGGCTCGCCGTGATACGCGAAGAGGTGAGAGAGTTCCTGAAGGATTTCCCGCTGTACAGGGAATGGATAGACGAGATGGAGAGGATGTAAAGAAGGATAAAGGATAAGGGAAAAAGGGTGAAGGGTAAAGGAAAAAGGATAAAGGAACAAAGAAAAAGGGAAAGAATAAACAGGCCGAGCTGGGATGATTATTTCATGAATATAGCCCGGCTTGTCGCGACACGATCGACCTGCCTGCGCAGACAGGTAGGCGCTGTTGTCGTCAAGGATAAGCAGATATTGGCCACCGGGTACAACGGCGCTCCTTCGGGGCTGACCCACTGCGACCAGGTCGGGTGCCTCAGGGAAGAGCTCGGGATCCCTTCGGGCCAGCGGCACGAGCTTTGCCGCGCCTTGCACGCGGAGCAGAACGCCTTTTTGCAGGCGGCCAGGCACGGCGCCAGTCTTGCCGGCGGTACGCTGTACATAACGACGCAGCCCTGCAGTATCTGCGCGAAGATGCTGATAAATGTCGGCATAAAAAAGATCGTTATCGAGGGGGACTACCCCGATGACTTCGCCCTTCAATTCCTCAAGGAGTCCAAAATAGAAACGGTGGTGCTTGGGTCATGAGATGTCCTTTCTGCGGAAGCGTGGAAGATAAGGTTATAGATTCCCGCATGAGCGGCGAGGGCATGAGCATCAGGCGCCGCCGTGAGTGCCTGGGCTGCGCGAAAAGGTTCACGACCTACGAATACGTGGAACAGGCTCCGCTCATGGTCGTCAAAAGGGATGGCGCGCGCAAGAGGTTCGACAGGGAAAAGATAAAAACGGGTATCATGAAGGCCTGCGAGAAGCGGCCGGTAAGCATGGAACAGGTCGACCAGATCGTCGAGGAGATCGAAAGGGAGATCCAGAAAAAAGCCGACAGGGAGATCAAATCGACGGATATAGGCAATATGGTGATGGATAAACTGTTCAAGCTCGATGAAGTAGCCTACGTCCGTTTTGCCTCGGTATACAGGCGTTTCAAGGACGTCTCACACTTCATGAAAGAGCTCAGGAAATTCCTCGAGTAGACTTCTTATATCTCATCCAGCTTGGCCTTCAGTTCGACGTCGGAGGTGTTTTCTTTCAGCCACACGTCAAGGAACATCATCTGTTTCTGCATGAGGATATTGGCGCGGATAGCGTCTTTTTGCTCTTCATAGACGGTTTCGTCCGCTTCTATTATGGTATCGACCCTCGCCAGGATAACACCGTTCTGGGTAGTGATGGGCCTGATCACCTCGCCCTTGCCCGCGGTTACCGCGTTAAAGACGATATTTTTGGCGGGCCCCACGTTCTCGATATAACCACCGGCCGCGAGCGGGCCTATGTTCATGACCGGGATATCCATGAGGTTGGACGCTTCTTCCAGCGTTATGCCCTCGTCCGTGATCTTCGCGAAATATTCGTTCGCTTTCTGTTCGGCGTTCTTCAGGCGTTTCTGGTCCGTAAGAAGCTGGATAAGGTCGTCGTGGATCTCTTCGTAGCTTACGGGTTTTGTCGGGATATGACCGGTCTTGCGGAACACGTATACCGCTCCTTTTTGCGGCGATGAAAAGAGCGGCCGGCTGATATCGCCTTCCTCCATGTCAAAGGCCATTTCCTGCAGGCCGCGCGTATAGTTTACGCCGGGGATAACGCCCTCGCGCGAAAAAGGTTCGGTCTTGCCGTAACGCAGGCCGTGTTTTTCCGCGTATTCCCTGAACTTTTCGGGAGAGGTCTTGAGGTCCGGGTAGATCTCCTCGATCTTTTTTCCCGCCAGGTCGCGCTGGTCGACGCCGTCGTATTCCATTTCTATGTACTCGACCTCCACCTTTTCCGGCGAATAGAACCTGTCTTTATTGTCTTCATATAACTTTTTCGCTTCTTCTTCGGTAACGGTCGTATCGCCGAGGGGGAGTGTCTTGCTTATGAATATATAAGAGAGTTCGACCTGGTCGTTGGTTTTGTGGAAGGTGTCCCGTATGTTCTCGTCCGGGACGTCCAGGTCTTCTATGATGCTCTGGCGGAACTTCTGTATCTGTATGTTCTCCCTGATGAGTTCTTCGAACGTTCGCGGGGTCATCGAGAGGTTGTTCCTCAGGATGTTCGTGTACAGTTCCGTGTTGAAGCTGCCGCTTCTCTGAAAGAGGGGATGCGTGGATATGGCGGTCACGACCTCGTTATTAGTGGCCTTGAGGCCCTTTTCCCGGGCTTTTTCCAGGAATATAAGCCGTTCCCAGGCCATCTGGTTGATCACCGGGCGGTTCTGGAACAGTTTTGAGAGCATCTCATAATTGTTGAAATACGTGAGCAGGATCTGTACTTTGGTCGCCTGCCGGCTCTTGGCGAAATCCTCCATGGATATCTTCCTGTCCCCGATCGTGCCGACCGGTGCGGGGCTCCTGGTGACGTTGCCTACTCCCCAGAGGACGAAAGCTGGAATAATGAGGATGAGCAGGCCCCAAAGGACCCGCTTCGCGAACTTTTTACTTCTCAGGACGCTCATTACCATATCTATCAACTCCTTGATATTGTGAGATTGTCGCAGGAGTATATTATAAGCCATTTTTTCCCGGAGACAAGCCTAAATTGTTCGAGCCGCCTGTTGAATGTAAAGGGGTTATATGTTAGACTAACCCGTAAACCCGTAAAATAAGGAGGTACGCAAAATGGACTGGGGAATGAAGAACAGACTGAGCCAGCTTATCCAACCCGATGGTCATTGTTTCTTTCTGCCTATAGATCATGGATATTTTCAGGGGCCTACCAGTTGCCTGGAGAGGCCCGGTGAGACTATCGAACCACTTCTCTCGTATTGTGATGCTCTCTTCGTCACCAGGGGCGTGTTGCGCTCGGCCGTGAAAGCGGCGGGCAGCAAACCGATCATTTTGAGGGTATCGGGAGGGACCAGCATGGTGGGGAAGGACCTGGCCAATGAAGGGATCACTACGTCCATCCAGGAGATCATCCGGCTTAACGCGGCCGCCGTGGGCGTTTCTGTTTTTGTGGGGAGCGATCATGAGCGCCAGACACTGCTGAACCTCGCGAGACTTGTCAATGAATGTGAAGATTACGGTATACCCGTGATGGCCGTTACGGCTGTCGGTAAGGAAACGGAGAAAATGGAAGCCCGCTACCTCGCTTTAAGCTGCCGTATCGCCGCCGAACTGGGCGCGAAAGTGGTAAAGACCTACTGGTGCGCGAAGGATTTTGACAAGGTCGTGAACGGCTGTCCTGTCCCGGTGGTAATGGCGGGCGGACCCAGATGCAAAACAGAACTTGAGGTATTGGAATTTGTCCATGACGGCATGCAAAAAGGCGCGATCGGTATAAATCTCGGGAGGAACGTCTGGCAGAACGCTCAACCGGTAGCCATGGCCAGGGCCCTAAGGGCCATTATCCACGAGAACGCCACGGCCAGAGAAGCCCATGAGCTGTTCAACGAAGCCAAGGGTAAGGAGAGATCTTGCGTGTAGCGATGTATTATAACAACCGGGATGTGCGGTTGGAGGAGATGCCGGACCCGCGGATCGAGCCGGGAGAGCTGTTGGTGAAGGTCATGGCCAGCGGTATCTGCGGCAGTGACGTGATGGAATGGTATCGTATCAAAAAGGCGCCCCTGGTGCTGGGACATGAGATCACGGGCCGGATCGTCGAAGTGGGTAAGGGTGTAAAACAGTACAAGCCCGGTGACAGGGTTTTCGTGGCCCACCATGTACCCTGTAATACCTGTCGCTATTGCCTGAGAGGTCATCATACCGTTTGTGAAACACTGCATACCACGAACTATATCCCCGGCGGGTTCGCGGAATACTTACGGGTGCCCCGGATTAACGTGGACCGCGGAGTGTTTCTCCTGCCTGAAGAGGTCTCCTACGAGGATGGGACGTTCATCGAGCCGTTGGCCTGTGTTGTGCGCGGGCAGAGATTGGCGCGTTTTGAACCGGGGCAAAGCGTGCTTATCATCGGAAGCGGTATTTCCGGGCTTTTGCATCTGCTTTTGGCCCGCGCCTGCGGGGCCGGCCGGGTGACAGCGACGGATATCAACGAGTATCGCCTTAAGACGGCGCTTGAGTTCGGCGCGGACGCGGTGATAGACGCCCGCGAATATACCGCTGAGTATTTGCTGCAGGTCAATGACAACAGGCTTGCCGACCTGGTGATCGTGTGCGCAGGCGCGTTATCCGCTTTCACTCAGGCATTGAAGTCCGTGGATCGCGGAGGGACCGTTCTGTTCTTCGCGCCGACGGAACCGGGAGTGGATCTCCCTGTCCCGGTCAATGAATTCTGGCGTAACGGCATAACGTTAATGCCTTCGTATGGCAGCAGCCCGTCTGATACCGCCGAAGCTATAGAATTGCTCCAAACCGGTCGCATTCCCGTGAACAAAATGATCACGCACCGGTTGCCTCTGTCGGAGACAGGCCTGGGGTTCAAGCTTGTCGCTGAAGCCGGGGAATCCATTAAAGTGGTCGTTGAACCGCAAAAATGAACCCTCGTCCGCAAATACTTATACGCCTTGACTATATATTAAGTTTGGTATACAATTGACACGAAAATTTTATTTATTATATACTGACGCTTCCGGTCAGAAAGGGTGAGCCCTGCCCGGCGTCAGCAAGAGGATTATTTTTTCTGTTCTTTTGCCGAAAAGAGGTAGAAATGAGCGAGAACAAATTGAGATTAGGCATTCCCAAGGGTAGTCTGCAGGACACGACCGTCAGGCTTTTTGGGAAAGCCGGGTATAAGATAAAGGTCTCAACGAGATCATATTTTCCCGATATTGATGACGAGGAAATAGAAGTGATACTGTTCCGCGCCCAGGAGATGTCCAGGTATGTGGAGGACGGGCTCATCGACTGCGGCATAACCGGTAATGACTGGATAGAGGAGAATTCGTCCACGGTCGAGCGGGTAGCGGAACTGGTATACGCCAAAAGGAGCATGAAGCCGGTAAAATGGGTGCTTGCCGTGCCGAGCTCATCCGCCGTGAAATGCGCAAAAGACCTGCAGGGCAAGAGAATAGCGACGGAGCTGGTAAAGGTCACGAGCAAGTACCTTGAAAAAAAAGGCGTGAAGGCCGACGTGGAATTCAGCTGGGGGGCTACCGAAGTGAAGCCCAAGATGGGGATAGACGCGATAGTCGAAGTGACCGAAACCGGTGCCAGCCTCCGGGCCAACGACCTCCGGATAGTGGAAACGATATGCGAATCCACCACGCAGTTCATAGCCAACACCGGCGCATGGAAGGATCCCTGGAAAAAGGAAAAAATGGAAAGAATAGTCATGCTTCTCCAGGGAGCGATACTCGCCGAAGGTAAAGTAGGGCTGAAGATGAACGCCAAAAAAGAAGACGTGGAAAAGATAGTAGGGATACTTCCCGCCATGAAAATGCCCACCGTTTCCCCGCTGTTCGGGGGGGAATGGGTGGACATCGACACGGTCATAGACGAGGAAGATGTGAAACGGTTGATACCCGAGCTCAGAAAAGCCGGGGCTCAGGGCATCATAGAGTATCCGTTGAACAAGGTGATAGACTAGAACACCGGGCCATGCCCGGAAAAATCGGAAAGGGACACCGAAAACATGCCTTGCGGAAAGAAAAGGAAGATAAAAAAGGTCAAGCGGCATAAGCGCAAAAAGCGCATGAAGAGAGATAGGCATAAGAAGAAAAAGAGCTAAAGCATGGCTTTGAAGAGAAAAGTCGCACTTTCCGTCGCATTTTCTTTTTCTGTTCTTTCATTTGCCGGTGTTTCGGGAGCATTCACTTTTGTCGGTTTCGGAGGGACGCTTGTAGACGAGACCCGCGTGGAAGATGCCGCTATCAGGACCTTTTCGAACGCACTTGCCCATTATCTGATGGGGCAGCTCTATGACAATAACGGTGACGTAAAGTCAGCTGTTGCCGAGTATGAGAAAGCCCTTGTTTACAGGGATGACATAGCCGACATCTACCTGCGGCTCGGTTCCGACCTTCTTCTTTTGGGCAGGATGGACGAGGCGACAGGTGTGCTCAAGAAGGCTCTCCAGGTTGAACCCAAGACGGTGCGGGCGTATATGCTCTTGGCTATCGTCCACACCGCGAAAGGCGAGTTCGATCAGGCGCAGGCCCGCTATGAAGAAGCCCTGGGGCATGAGCCGGAAAATATCAAGGTGCTGACGTTCCTGTCCGACCTTTTTGTCATCCAGAAGAAACTCGACAAGGCGGCCGAGGTCTACCAGAGGATCATCGAGGTAAGAGGGGACGATGCCTTTCTATATTTCAACCTCGGTATCATTTACAGCAAGCTGGAGCAGATGGAAAAGGCGAAGGCGAACCTCAGGAAGGCCATCGAAAAAAATAAGGATTATCTTGAGGCGCACCTCGTGCTCGGTTTTATCTGCGAGATAGAGGCAGATCCGAAAGAGGCCATAAAGCAGTATAGAGCGGTCACCGAAATAGATCCGAAGAACAGGGAAGCCCGGGTCAGGATAGCGCACCTTTATTACACTTTGGGCGAGACAGAGAAGGCCGTGCAGGAGAACCGGGAGCTGATCGCTTTAGGTGTTCGTTCTCCCGAACCGTACCTGCAGATCTTCGGCATATATGTTTCCGGGAAGAAATACGACCGCGCGGAGAATATACTGCGCGAAGCATTGAATGACGGCGTAACGAGCGCCGTGATCTACGCCAATTTCGGATATCTGGCCGGCCTTAAGGAAGATTACGCACAGGCGGCGCGTTATTACAGGGAAGCCATAGAAAAAGCTCCCGGGAACGAGAAATACCGGTTTTCACTCGCCGTCGTAACGGACCGTTCGGGAGAGAGGGACGAAGCGGTAGAGATGCTCGAGGATCTGGTCTCGAAGGAACCCGACCTTCCCGAAGCTTATAATTATCTCGGCTATTTGTATGCCGAAGAAGGCGTTAAGCTCGACCGCGCGATCGAGCTGATAAAAAAAGCCCTGGAGTATGATCCGGATAACGGCGCTTATCTGGACAGTCTCGGCTGGGCTTATTACAAGAAAGGTATGCTGGATGAAGCGCTGGGGGAGCTTTCCCGGGCGGCGGAGTTCATGCCGGACGATCCGGTGATAGAAGATCATCTGAAAGCGGCAAAAGAGAGACTTAAGGTCTTGAAAAGGTCGAGATAAAAGAAAAGAGGGACATGAACAGGATAGAAGACATCACGGGTCTGAAGAAAAAAGCCATAGATCTCCGCCGGGATATACTGCGCATGCTGGAGAAAGCCGGCAGCGGCCATACCGGGGGGTCGTTGTCGATGGTCGAGATACTCGTCGAATTATATTACCGGAAGATGAACTTTGACCCGAGAAAACCCGACTGGAAAGGACGCGACAAGTTCGTGCTTTCCAAGGGGCACGGGTGCCCGGCGTTGTACGCGGTGCTCGCTGACCTGGAGTTCTTCCCGAAAAAAGAACTGTTGACCCTGCGCGAACTGGGATCACGGCTTCAGGGGCATCCCCAGCTGGGCCTGCCGGGACTTGAGATCTCGAGTGGTTCCCTCGGGCAGGGGCTTTCCATCGCGGTGGGTTTCGCGCTTGCCGATAAGATGGACGGGGTGAATGCCAGGGTGTACTGCCTGATGGGCGATGGGGAGACCAACGAAGGCCAGATATGGGAAGCGGCCATGACAGGGTCGCATTATGGACTGGACAACCTGTGCGGGATAATAGATTTCAACAAGCTGCAGATAGACGGCCTTTGCTGCGATGTAAAGTCTCTCGGCCAGTATAAAGAAAAATGGGCACATTTCGGATGGCATGCGATCGAAATAGACGGACACGATTTTGACCAGCTCGACAAGGCGTTCGAAGAGGCCGCTTCGGTAAAGGGCAAGCCGCAGGTCATAATAGCTCACACGGTGAAGGGCAAGGGCGTATCGTTCGTGGAGAACAAGGTCAACTGGCACGGCATCGCCCCGAAAAAGGACGAGCTGGAAAAGGCCCTTGCCGAATTGGACGAGCAGGAAAAACAGCTTTAACAAGGAGACATTGTTATGCTTAGCAGAAAAATGAAAATGTATTTAAGACAATACAGGACGATCATCATCCTCGTCACAGTAGTGGTCATCCTGCTGATACTCGCGGTTATAGGGATGATGTCGCTGGAATCGTTCTACCGGAAGATGACCCTGGCCACGATGCCCGTACAGTTCATAATGGCTGGCATACACGCCGGCATATTCGTCTTTATGTACCTTACCTTCCTGCGGGGCGGGTTCGCCAAGCTGGACAAGGCCCCGATAAAAGGGAGGGACGTGTCGATCAGCTGGGAAGACGTTATCGGGATGCAGGATGCGAAGCAGGAAGCCGCCGAGGTAGTCTCGCTCATAAAAGACAGGGCCGGCGTCCAGAAGATGGGCGGCAGCGTTGTGAAAGGCCTTTTGATGCTCGGCCCCCCGGGATGCGGTAAGACCTACCTGGCCAAGGCCATGGCCACCGAGGCCAACCTGCCTTTTCTCTCGATGTCGGGAAGCGAGTTTGTGGAGGTGTTCGTCGGCGTGGGCGCTTCGCGCGTCCGCAAACTTTTCAAAAAGGCGCGTGACCTTGCCTACGGGTACGGCGGGTGCATCATCTTCATCGACGAGATAGACGCGATAGGAAGGTCCAGGACGTTCAGTTTCATGGGCGGGCAGGAGACTAACTCGACGCTTAACCAGGTCCTTGCCGAGATGGACGGGCTCAAGGGCAAAGAGGAGAACATCGTGGTCATCGGTGCCACGAACGCTCCTGAAGAGCACCTGGATCAGGCGCTCCTGAGGCCCGGCCGGTTCGACAGGAAGATAATGATCACCAAGCCCTCCCAGGACGACAGGGCGGACCTTTTTAAATTTTATCTCAACAAGGTCAAGGCGGAAGAGGATCTTGACGTTGGTCGCCTGGCGCGGCGTGCCGTGGGGAAGAGCCCGGCCGATATCGCCAATATAGTCAAGGAATCCGCGCTAATCGCCACCAGGAACAAGAAGACAGCCATAGGGCAGAAGGAGATAAGCGAGGCGTTCGAAAGGGTCGACCTCGGTATAAAATACCGTCTCACGGTGACGCCCAGGGAAAAGGAGATGACGGCTTATCACGAGTCGGGCCACTTAATAGTGACATATTTGAAAGCGCCTCAAAAAAGCGTTTTTAAGGCCAGCATCATCCCCAGGAGGGGTGCGCTGGGAGTGGTATGGTCGCCGGAGAAGGAAGAGCTGCATTCAAGAAGCAAGGAACAGCTGCTTTCGGAGATCATGATAGCCCTCGGCGGATACGTCGCCGAGAAGATCAAATACGGCACGTCGACGACCGGGGTAAGCAGCGATTTCAAGAAGGCCACGCTGATCGCCCATTCAATGACATGGATGCTGGGCATGGGAGCTTCGGGTTATGTCGGCGACTATTCGGCGATCCCTAAAGAAGAACTTTCCGAGGAAATAAAACTGGCGCTTAATAAAGATACGAACGCGATAGTCACCGGCTGCGTTGAAGAAACGAAAAAGACGCTCGAAGAGAACAAGAAGCTCCTTGACAGGTTCGCCAAGGAACTCCTGGAGAGGGAAGAGCTGGAATACGACGAGATAATAGCGATCTTCGAGGAATACGGCTTCAAGGAAACCCCTTATGACGGGGATATGCCGCCGCAGGATCGGAACTGGGATGAAAAAGCGTAAAACAAGGATAGAACACGTAACGGTGCTGACCGCCGCGGTGACGTTTTTGGCGGTCGCCGTGCTTTTTCTCCCGGCGTGTGTGCCCACTTATCCCAAAGAGAAACTCGCCGGTGCCGTCCAATCCGTCTGCAAGACAGAATACAATATGGACGTGGACGTCATCGTGGTGGATTCCACAATGGGCATCTATTACCCCATGAAAGGCCTTCTGGACGTGGGTCTGGGCATAAGCGAAAGCGCCTGGGACGAGATAAGCAATCTTATCCTCGTCGCTTCGCGTGTTGTTTTGAGTACGGATGCTGATATCAAATTCTACTGTGTGATAACGCAGGACGCAAGACTGCCGGAACTCCAGGTGGTCATAATAAAGTACGTAGAGGACGTGAAACGCGGGATGTACCGCAACATTTCGAGGAACGAATCGTTCAAGAGAACGCTTTTCAGCATCAACCTCACGCCCCAGGCGAAGAAAGAACGTTCCATAGAGAAGGTCTTCGACAAGCTGGGAGTTGAGGATGAGACCCGCCAGAAGGTGCTGAACGAGTTCTTCAGGACCACCCCCACCAAACTAAGCGACATAGGCTACTGGCGCGACAGGTTCTACCTCAAGGATATTACGATGCCGGAATTCCTGGCGTCGCAGATAGCCAACAGGGTAAAGATAGATTTCAGGGGCGAAAATAAACTGAAAGAGAACTTTAATTTTAAATCTTCCGAAGGCACTTATATCTCCGGCGCGGAAGGCGGATTTTTCATGATCAAGTTCAAGATAGCCGACCAGGTGAGCGACGCGGAACTGACGAACCCTAAGGTCAAAAAAGTGCAGGAGATATTACATGTAGCCAACGTAGTGTTGACCGGGTACAAGTTCAAGGATTTTGAATACCTGGTCATGGATGACCAGCTTGAGAACGCCAGGCTCACGGTCAAAGGCGAGGACGTCTATGATTTCAACCGGAAAAAGCTGGCGGTCAAAGATATCGTGACAGCCCCGGAGGGTTATTTTTCCAGCATGTAAATACTGAAGACAATCGAAGGAGATCATTCGATGGGTGAGGAGAAAGTGGTTAAAAAAGAAGCTACGAGAGACGGTTTCGGAAAGGGACTGTTGGAACTCGGCCAGACCAATAAAAACGTGGTGGTATTGTCAGCCGACCTTACCGAATCATGCAGGGCTCACTGGTTCAAGGATAAGTATCCCGAGAGGTTCGTCAGCCACGGGGTCGCGGAACAGGATATGATAGGGACGGCCGCGGGCCTTGCCCTTTCCGGAAAGATCCCTTTTGCCTGCACGTTCGGCGCTTTCGCGAGCGGACGGGCATGGGACCAGGTGAGGGTCTCCGTGGCATACATGAACCTTAACGTCAACATAGCGGGCAGCCACGGCGGGATCTCGGTCGGGGGGGACGGGGCCACGCATCAGGCCATCGAGGAGATATCCCTGATGAGGATACTTCCCAACATGACGGTCGTCGTCCCGGCTGACTCGGACGAAGCTTGCCAGGCTACCAAGCAGGCCACAGAGATACAGGGGCCCGTTTATCTCAGGTTGGGCCGGGCTCCCGTGCCTTTTCTTGAAAAGAAGGCTCCTTTCAGGATAGGCAAGGCGGAGGTTCTGACAGAAGGAATGGACCTTACCATAATCGCATGCGGACATATGGTCTTCAAGGCGGTCGAGGCGGCGGAACGGCTGAAGTCAAAGAACATAAACGCAAGGGTAATAAATCTCCATACCCCCAAACCCATAGATGAAGAAACCATTGTGAAAGCTGCCGAGGAAACGGGCGCTGTCCTGACCGTAGAAGAGCACACTGTCTATGGCGGTATGGGAAGCGCCGTTGCCGAGGTCCTTGTGGAAAGAAAGCCCGTTCCGATGAGGTTCATGGGGATAAGGGACCAGTTCGGCGTAAGCGGTAAACCGGACGAGCTTTTCAAACACTTTGGATTGACCACGGATGATATAGCGCGCGAAGCGGAAGAACTCCTGAAGAAAAAAACATGATCCTGACCGCACCCGCCAAGGTAAATCTTTACCTTAGAGTCATCTCGCGCAGAGAAGATGGTTATCACGAGATAGAGACCCTGTTCGAAAGGGTCTCCCTTTTTGACCGCGTTTCGATCGAGCCTGCAGAGGACAGAACAATAATATCCTGCGATGACGAAAAGGTCCCTACGGACGGCGACAGCCTGATGGCACGGACGGTGGACGCTTTCAGGGACCGGACCGGCGAGAAAGGCCATTTCCGGATCGGTTTGGAGAAAAATATACCCGTGAGCGCCGGCCTGGGAGGAGGGTCAAGCGATGCCGCGGCGCTGCTTAAAGGGCTTAACGAGCTGACCGGTTCGCCTCTCGAAGATAATAGCCTGCGGGATATCGGGGCCGTCCTGGGAGCGGATATACCGTTTTTCCTGAGTGATTGCAGTTTTGCCCTGGGGACGGGCCGCGGCGACGTGATCAGCGTAGTGGATACAGAGACCAGTATCCGGCATATCATCGTCACTCCCCCCTTTGGGGTATCCACAAAGGATATATATGATAAGGCGTCCGCTTTTGACTTGACAGAAGAAAGGGGCGTTGATAGAATAATCACCGCTTTTCTGAAAGAAAATGACGCAAAGAACATAGCCGAAAATCTTCGTAACGATTTACAACAAATAGTATTACGAGATTTCCCGGTGCTTGAAGAGGTTATTTCCGAATTGAGGGAAGCGGGGGCGCAAGGGGTGCTTTTGTCCGGAAGCGGCCCCACTGTTTTCGGTATATTCGGCCGAACGGAAGCCATTCAAGCGGAAAAGCTCATCAGACAGGCGTTCAGGGCAGAAGAAGGCTGGCGCATTTTTGCAGCTAAGACGTGCTGATAGCGGATCATACGCATCCACAGAAAGGAGAATGATATGCAGATCACGGAAGTCAGGATATTCCCCACGGAGAGCAAGGACGGCAAGCTGAAGGCGTTCGCTACCATGACCTTCGACGACTGGTTTGTTGTCCGGAACGTCAAGATCATACAGGGGAACAACGGGCTTTTTGTGGCGATGCCTTCCAGAAAGGCCATGGACCCCTGTCCCAAGTGCAGGTTCAAGAACGCAAGAGGGAGCAAATACTGCAACCAGTGCGGCGGGCCCTTGCCCCAGCAGGAGGCGCAGGAAGACAGGGGAAAAAAGGGGCAGGGCGCTCATATGGACGTGGCCCATCCCGTAACTCAGGACTGCAGGGTGTATATACAGGAAAAGATACTTGCGGCTTACAACAGCGAGAAAGACAGGCAAAAGGCGGAAGGAAGCGCGTATAGGCCCGCGAGCGAAGCGGACCTTGACGCGGTGGTCGATAAGCTTTCCACCGACGGTAAGGTTGCCCCCGGAGGCGAAGGCATCGGGCCCGGCGATGTGGACGAGGCGCAAGATATAGAATTGTGATTTTTGAGAATGCTGATCCCGCGGTGGCGGGTAGTGTAACGGTAGCACAGCAGCTTTTGGAGCTGCGCGTCAAGGTTCGAATCCTTGCCCGCCAGCCAGCGTGATGAGGTTTTAACGAGTATCGGCATGGAATTGTGCAGCGAGGATTCGAAGGGAGCTGCCGAGCCGAAAATAGGGAGCCGCGACGAGCAGGAGCGGCGACAACAACCGAGGCAGCGGGTGGCCGACCGGAGGGCGAAAATGTTTTCTGGCACGAGCGGTAGTGAGGGACGGTAAGAGAAGAAAAGCCCGCAGGCGCCGAATCCTTGCCCGCCAGCCAGCAAATTGCGCTGTGCGCAATTTGCAGAGTATTCGAGATTCGAAA
This sequence comes from uncultured Planctomycetia bacterium, assembly GCA_964409365.1. Lineage (GTDB taxonomy): Bacteria > Omnitrophota > Gorgyraeia > Tantalellales > Tantalellaceae > CAYPCX01. The sequence goes on from CAYPCX010000004.1 coordinate 73,199, forward strand.
GTCGACAGTCGGAGAGAATAGAGAATCAAGAATACGGTCGAATTTCGATTATCGATTTCTCGGGAAACAATATCAAAGAACACAACAGAGCTTTTCGGCAGGTTCGATTCTAGAGAGGCATTATGGAGAACATGACAGTTGTAATACTCGCGGCTGGATTGGGTACCAGGATGAAGACGGATATCCCCAAGGCGCTTCATCCGCTGTCGTCCGGGACTATTATGGGAAAAATAGTCTCGAACCTGAAAAATGCCGGCGCGACCGACATGGTCGCGGTCGTAGGTTACAAGGCGGATCAGGTGGAAGAACGTTTCAAGGGAGAAATGAGGTTCGTCAGGCAGAAAGAGCTCCTCGGCAGCGGCGACGCTCTTGCGGCCGCCCTTAAATCCGTGCCTGAAGACAGGGGAGATGTCCTCGTCACGTGCGGGGATACACCGCTGATAACGGATACCACGTACAAGTTCCTTGTGAAGTCTCACCTGGGCGAGGAAGCGTCGTGCACTCTTTTGACCTGCAGGACGAGCGATCCTTATTCATACGGCAGGATAGTGAGAGATGATAGCGGCAAGGTGCTTAAGATAGTCGAGGAAAAGGACGCCTCCGAGGATGAAAAGAAGATCACGGAGATCAACGTCGGCACTTATTGTTTCCGCGTGTCCGATCTGAAAGAGTATATCCGTGGAATAGAGATGAACCAGAAGAAGAAAGAGTTCTATCTCACGGATATCGTGGATATCCTTACTAAAAATGGGAAAAGGATAGTTACGCACAGCTGTGACCCGGAGGAAGCCATCGGGGTGAACTCGAGGAAAGACCTGGCCGAGGCCAACAAAGCGGTGAACAGACGGACGCTGGAAAAACTCATGGATTCCGGCGTGACCATCATGGATCCGGAGACCACTTACATAGACGATTCCGTTGCGATCGGGAAGGACACGGTCATATTCCCGTGCACGGTCATAGAAAATGACGTGGTAATAGCCGGCAGGTGCAAGATAGGCCCTTTTGCGCGCCTCAGGCCCGGCACGAAATTGTCCGAAGGCGTGGAAGTGGGCAATTACGCGGAACTCTGCCGGACAGAGGTCGGCAAGAACACGAAAATAAAGCACCAGTCATACCTGGGCGATACGGTGGTCGGCTCGGGCGTGAACATAGGGGCCGGGGTCATTACGGCCAATTATGACGGGAAGAATAAACACCGCACGGTGATCGAAGATGCCGCTTTCATCGGGGTAGGCGTGATGCTGGTCGCCCCCGTGAAGATAGGAAAAGGCGCTGTTGTCGGGGCGGGCAGTGTCGTTACCAAGAATAAGGACGTTCCCCCGGGAGTGACGGTCATAGGGATACCGGCGAGACCCCTTGTTTCCAGCAAAAAATAAGGAGATGTGCCATGGATAAACTGACGATTTTCAGCGGGAACGCCAATCCCGCCCTGGCGAGGAAGATATGCGAGAACATGGGCGTGGAACCGGGAGATATAGAAGTGGCGAGGTTCCGCGACGGTGAAACGCGGGTCAAGATAAGAGAGAACGTCAGAGGCAAGGATGTGTTCGTGGTACAGTCTACGTGCTTTCCCGCGAACGAGAACCTGATGGAACTGCTGATAATGCTGGATGCCATAAAACGCGCTTCCGCGCAGAGGATAACGGCTGTCCTGCCTTATTTCGGGTACGCCCGGCAGGACCGCAAGGACCAGCCGAGAGTGCCGATAACGGCAAAACTCGTGGCTAACCTGTTGAGCAGGGCGGGAGCGAACAGGATATTGACCATAGACCTCCATGCCGGTCAGATACAGGGCTTCTTCGACATGCCCATGGACCATCTGTACGCCGTGAGCATATTTCAGCAATACTTCGAGCGGAAAAAATTGAAGGACATAGTGATCGTTTCTCCGGATGTAGGAGGCATAAAGATGGCCAGGGCCTATGCTAAAAGGTTCAGGGCGGGGCTGGCTATCGTGGATAAACGCCGGATAAACGACGAAGCCGCCGAGGTCATGCATATAATGGGCGACGTGGAAGGGAAGAACGTGCTTCTGGTGGATGATATGGTGGCTACGGCGGGGAGCCTCGTGGAGGCCACCGGCGCGCTAAAGAAAAACGGCGCGAGAGATATCTACGCCGCGATAACGCACCCGGTGCTGTGCGGTCCGGCCCTGGAAAGATTGGGATCTTCCCAGGTAAAGGAACTGGTCGTGACTGATACTATACCGATGGACAAGGATAAGTTCCTGAAGAACATAAAACAGCTTTCGGTGGCGGAGCTTCTGGCGGAGGCTATAAGAAGGATACACAACGAGGAATCCATAAGCGCCTTGTTTGAATAACAGAAGACAGAGGACAGAGAACAGAAGACAGATAACAGAAAACAGATCATAGTATCTTTTAACATCAAACACCTAATATCTGACTTCTGAATTCTGACATCTGACGTCTGATTTCTGAAAAAGAGGGAAGGTGGTATAGATGGAAAAGGTGGTATTGAAAGCGTTAGTTAGAGAAGGCGTGGGGAAAAGCGCCTGTAAGCACCTGAGGAAAGACGGCAGGATACCGGCGGTGGTGTATAAGGACGGCAAGCGCGGCCTCGGCATCCAGGTCGACAACAAAGACCTGTGGCACGCACTGCATACCGAAGCCGGGGAGAACGTCATCATCACGATGAACATCTCGGGCGGCGACAAACCGGCCAAAAAAACGGTGATAGTGAAGGATATCCAGGTAGACCCGATCAATGAAAAATTCCTCCATGTGGATTTCAAGGAGATCTCTCTGAAAGATAAACTGAAGGTAAAAGTACCTGTTATCGTCAAGGGTGAAGCCGCAGGCGTGAAGGAAGAAGAAGGCGTTTTAAGCCAGATCCTGTGGGAGATCGAGGTAGAGTGTCTGCCGACCGAGATACCCGAACATATCGAGGTTCACGTGGAAGACCTGCACATTAACGACTCTATCCATGTCAGGGACATAAAGATCGAGGGAAATATCCAGGTCCTTGATGACCCGGAACAGCCGGTAGTGACCGTTTCCCCGCCGATGAAAGAAGAGGAAGAGGTTGTGGCCGAAGTACCGGGAGAAGAGGCGGAAGAGCCGGAAGTTATCAAGAAAGGCAAGAAAGAGGAAGAAGAAGCTCCCGAAGAGGAAGCAGCCGGTGGTGCCGGTGGCGGCAGGGAAGAGGCAGAAAGCTGATAATGAAGATCATCATAGGGCTCGGCAACCCGGGCCTGAGGTACAGGAACACCCGGCACAACGTCGGTTTTTTTGTCATAAGAACGCTTGCTAAAAGGCACGGGATAAACATCAGGAAAAAGGGCTTCGGAGGCCGCCGCGGCACGGGACGTATCGGGGGCCGGGAGGTCATGTTGTTCGAGCCTTTGACGTATATGAACCTTTCCGGGGAAGCGGTGAAAGCCGTCTGTTCCTCCCGCCTGGGCGACCGTGAAGATCTTCTGGTCATCAGTGACGATGTGAACCTGCCGCTGGGGAGTATACGGCTGAGGCAGAAAGGGTCCGCAGGCGGACATAACGGGCTCCAGTCCATTATAGATCTCTGGGGCCCCGATTTCGCCAGATTGAGGGTCGGAATAGGACGGGAAGGCGCAATGGCGGACATGACCGGTTATGTGCTTTCCTCTTTCCCGCGCGGGGAAAGGGCGGCCCTTGAAAAAGCGGTACAGGCCGCGTCAGATTGCGCGGAAATATGGCTGAAAGAGGGCGTGAAAACGGCCATGAGCAGCTGTAATAGTTAGCGTATATATAATAGTTGAATAAACAAAAGGGTTGTGTTATCATCTAACAAACAAATTCGATAGGTAAAAACATGGATGAGGCCAGATCGTATTTAGGAGTGTTTATAATCGCTCCCGAGAAGGAAGAGTCGATAGACGAGGTGCGAAAGAGCATAAGTTCTGTTATCGGCGACAATTCCGGGAACGTGACGGAAGAGACCCTTAAGGGTAAGAGAAGACTGTCTTACCCCGTCAAGAAGAAGGCGGAGGGTATCTACTACGAGGTGGTCTTCAGCGCGGATCCCGGTGTCATAGCCAAGATAAAACGCCAGTGTGAGATCAAAGCGGACATTCTGAGAGTGCTGATAGACAGCAAAAAATAGGAGGAGCCGTCATGGCTGCCAGTCTGAACAAGGTCTTCTTGATGGGAAATCTGACCAGGGACCCGGAGCTGAGGTATGTGCCCAGCGGGACCGCTGTCGCCAACTTTACTATTGCCGTTAACCGGCCTTACAAGGATTCTTCCGGCGAGAAGAAGGAAGAGGTCTCCTTTATAAGGGTGGTCGTTTGGGGCAAGATGGCGGAAGTCTGCGGTGAGTATCTTGCAAAAGGCAGGCCGGTGCTGGTGGAAGGGCGCCTTAAGACAAGATCATGGGAAGGGCAGGACGGCCAGAAACGGAGCACCATGGAAGTGGTGGCGACCAGCGTACAGTTCATAGGCGCCAGGGCGAGGGGCGAAGCGCAGCAAAGGCCCGCTGCCGGGGCGGCCGTGAACGAAACGTACGGAGAAGTAGAGTCGATAGATATGGACCAGCAAACCGGGGGAGAAGAGATCCCGTTTTAAGTAATGAGGTGAGTGAAAGAGATGGCTAAAAAAAAGCAGGTAAAGAAGACCAGGAGAATATTCAAAAAAAGGCCCTGCCGTCTGTGCAAGGAGAAACTGGAGTCTATTGATTACATCAAAGACGTCGATCTTTTGGGCAGGTTCGTTTCGGACAGGGGCAAGATCATACCTTCGCGTGTTTCGGGCAACTGCGCCAAACATCAACGCATGGTGTCCAAAGGCATCAAAAAGGCGAGAGTAGCCGCCCTTCTGCCGTTCGTAAAGATCAAACCCGGGCTCAGCAGGAGAGGCGACAGGGGCGACAGGGGCGACAGGGGGGACAGATGAAGGTCATCCTCCTGAAGGAAGTGGGCGGCTTAGGCGATATAGGTGATGAAGTGGAGGTCAAGGACGGGTACGCCAGGAACTACCTGATACCCCGGAAGCTCGTGATAGCGTCTACAAAGGGCGCTCTTAAGATACTGGAGCAGAAGAGGCACCAAAGGGAACGTAAAGAAAAGCAGCTTAAGGAAGAAGCCGAGCGAATAGCCGAGAAACTGGCGAACGTTTCCTGTACGATCTCCATGGAAGCCGGCGAAGAAGAGAAGCTCTTCGGTTCCGTGACCTCTGAGATGATAGCCGAGAGCCTGCACGGTGAAGGGTTCGAAATAGACAAGAAGAACGTTCGGCTGGAAGAACCTATAAAGTCATTAGGCGTGTATAATGTTGACGTTTGGTTGCATTCGGAAGTCAAGGCCCAGATACGTATCTGGGTCGTTAAAAAATAGATTTTCCTTCCTTGAGATTTAACTCGACAAAGTAGGGTCGTAAAATGGGCACAAAGGCTCTGATCGAGAAAGTACCTCCTCACAATATAGAGGCGGAAAGCGAAGTCCTGGGGGCGATGCTGCTTGACAGGGATGCTATAGCCCGTGCGATCGAACTGCGTCTGGAAGATAAGGCTTTTTACAACGAAGCCAACAAGGAGATCTTCCGCAGCATACTCAAGCTTTACGACAACAACGAAGTAGTGGATATCGTCACCCTTGCCGAAGAGCTGAAGAAAAGGAGCGCCCTGGACAAGGTAGGGGGGTATCCTTATGTCACCGAACTCACGAAAAAGGTCCCCACTTCGACGGCTATCGAACACTACGTTAAGATCGTAAGGGAGAAGTACCTGTTAAGGAACCTTATCAATACGGCCAACCAGATAATATCAGAGAGTTTTGAGCCTTCGAGCGAGGTCGAGGAGCTTCTGGATAAGGCCGAACAGCTGATATTCGACATAACTTCCGACAAGAGACGGGAAATGAGCGTCTCCGAGATGAAGGACATAGTCAAGGACAGCATAGAGACCATAGACCGCCTTTACCAGAGGAAGGAGAACATAACAGGTATCGCCACCGGGTTCCACGATCTTGACGTGATGACGGCGGGTTTGCAGAAAGCGGATTTTATCGTTCTCGCGGGACGGCCGTCCATGGGAAAAAGCGCGCTCGCCGCTTCCATCACCGAGTACGCGGGGTTGGTGGAAAAGATCCCCTGCGCGTTCTTCAGTCTCGAGATGTCAAAAGAACAGCTGGTACAGAGAATGCTCTGTTCGGTGGCCGGGGTCAACGCCCACAAGGTAAGGACCGGGTTCTTTTCGCAATCGGACTGGCCCAAGCTGGTCAGCGCGGCCGGTAAGCTTTCGGAATCGCCTATTTATATCGACGACACGCCGGCGATATCGGTGCTGGAACTGAGGGCGAAGGCAAGGAGGTTGAAAGCCAGGTACGACATACGGCTTCTGATCCTGGATTATCTCCAGTTGATGAAAGGGCCTTCGGGCGCGGAAAACCGCCAGCAGGAAATATCGGAGATATCACGTTCGATGAAAGCCCTTGCGCGTGAGCTCAACGTGCCGGTCATAGCCATAAGCCAGCTTTCCAGAGCGGTCGAGCAAAGGGCCGACCACAGGCCTCAACTTTCCGATCTCAGGGAATCGGGGGCGATTGAACAGGACGCGGACCTGGTCGTTCTGCTTCTCAGGGAAGAATATTACAATCCCTCGGAGGAGAACAAAGGCCTCGCGGACGTGATCATCGCGAAACAAAGGCACGGTCCTGTCGGAACGATCAAGCTCGCGTTCCTTTCCGAATATACCAAATTCAGCAATCTTTCAAGGACAGACGAAGAAGAGGGCTTTTGATGAGAGGTAAAGCTTTTTTGACAGTAATGGTCCTTGTCCTCTTCATTGTGTTTTCATGCGTTCCTTCATGGGCGCAGTATCCTTCATCCCGAGACTCAAAGCGCATCAGTGACATCAAAATAAAAGGCAACTATTCCGTAAGTACTATCACGATACTGAACAAGCTGAAGATGAAGACCGGCGATGTGTTCGAAGAAAGCGCGCTCAATAAGGAGCTGAGGCGTCTTTACGCCACCGGTTTTTTCAGCGACGTTTTCGTGGAGACCGAGGACCGGCCGGAAGGGGTCGTTGTTATCTTCACCGTGGTCGAAAAACCCATTGTAAGCAAGATCGAGTTCCAGGGCAATACCAAGGCCCGGACCGGGCGCCTTATGAAGAAGATATCGGTCAAGGAAGGGGATATCCTGGATTTCAGTGTGCTTTCCCGCGACGTGGCCGCGATCAGAAATTATTATATAGAAGAGGGTTACAGCAACGTGAGGGTCGATTACAGGATCGACACCGACAGGGATACAGGCAGATCCACGCTCGTTTTCGAGATAAACGAGGGAGTCCCTCTGAAGATCAGGTCCATAGCCATAGAGGGGAACAAGCACATCCCGAACGCCGAGATACTGAAATACATGTCCACTAAGACCGCCTGGTGGTTCATCAGAAAAGGCGCTTATGATCCGGAAAAACTACAGGCCGATCTTGACAGGATAAGGTCCCTTTACAGGAGCAAGGGGTTCCTGGATGCCCGTGTTACGAGTAAGACCGATCTTGGCAAGGAGGACAATGATATATTGCTCACCGTGATCATCGAGGAGGGCAACCAGTATCAGATAGGTGATATCACCATAAATGGACAGCTGGCGTTCCCGGAACACCAGATACGGGCTATGATCAAGTCAAGGCCGGGCGACCCGTTCGATTATCAGAGGATAAAGGAGGATATGGAGGATGTCCGCGCGTTCTACTACGACCGTGGTTATATGAACGCGGAAATAAACCTCGAGCGCAAATACGACCATGCCACGGGCAGGATGAACCTTATTTATGATATCACGGCCCACGAAGAGGTCTACGTGGGCAAGGTCAATATCCTGGGTAACACCAAGACCAGGGACAAGGTCATCCGCAGGGAGCTCAGGGTCTACCCAGGCGACAAATATAACGGTGAAAAGCTCAAGGTCAGTAAGGAACGCATCTATAACCTGGGCTTCTTCGAGGACGTCTACTTCGAGACCATACCGACCGGCCAGAAGAACGTCAAGGATCTCCACGTGACCGTCAAGGAAACAAAGACCGGGGAATTCTCCTTCGGCGGCGGTTACAGTTCTATAGACGCTTTCCTGGGTTTTGTCCAGGTGAACCAGAAGAATTTCGATATATTGAATTTCCCGACGTTCACCGGCGGCGGCCAGAACCTTACGATAAGAGGCGAAATGGGAAGCGCGAGGACCAATTACCTCCTGAGCTGGACAGACCCGTGGATATTCGATTACCCGTATCTTTTCGGGTTCGATGTCTACCGGCAGGAACATAAGAGGTACGGTAAGACCGGATACGGGTACGATGAGACCCGTACCGGCGGCGCCCTGAGGTTCGGCAAGGAAATAACGGATCAGTTAAGCACCGGTCTCATATACAACCTCGAAGAGGTCGATATAGGCAATATCCCGGATAACGCGACGAACGATCTTAAAAAAGAAGAAGGCAAGAACTGGATAAGCCGCGTCACATGGAACCTGGGGTATGACTCCAGGGACAATAAGTATTCACCGACACACGGCTGGGTCGGGAACATCTCACTTGAGAACGCGGGAGGTTTTATAGGCGGGGATAAGGATTTCGTGAAGGGGTTCCTGGATGTCACTTTCTATCACGGTTTCTGGGAGGACAATATCGTGCTTTCGCTCAGGGGACGTCTGGGGCTTGGCGACAGTTACGGAGACTCGAACGAAATACCTATTTATGAACGCTTTTTTACCGGCGGCGCTACGACGCTGCGCGGATATAAACAAAGAGGTGTAGGGCCGCGGGATCTCGGCACCAATACGGCGTTGGGAGGAGAAGCTGTTGTTGTCGGTAACGCAGAGGTGACATTCCCGATATGGAAGGGCCTTATAAAAGGAGCGGTGTTCTACGATGTAGGTAACCTCTGGGGAAAGATAGAGGACGCTTTCACCACAACGGATTACAAGAACGACGTTGGCATCGGGGTGCGCGTAAAAACGCCTATAGGCCCGGTAAAACTGGATTATGGATACCCGCTCAACGATAACCATGACGACAAGAAGGAAGGCCAATTCTGGTTCAGTGTGAGCCACGGATTCTAACTCGAGGAGGATGAAGATGTGTAGAAACTTTAGAAAAATATTCGTCGGCCTGGTGGCTATGTTCATAGCGTTCGGCATGCTGGTGCCTGCGGCATATTCGGCTGAAAAGATCGGTTACGTGGACCTCAGACGCGCATTCTATGACTATGAAAGGACGAAAACCTTCGAAGAAGAGCTTAACGCTCTTACCGAGGAGCGCCAGAGCGCCCGCACCAAGAAGATAGAGGTGATCACCAAGATGAGGGACGAGGCCGAACTTCTCAAAGATAAAGCCAAACAGCAGAAACAGGCAGAGATAGACGCGAAGATAAACGAGCTGCAGGAGTTCGACAGGGAGACCAGGCAGCAGCTTCTTAACAAGAAGAACGATATGTTCCGGCAGGTCATAGACGACATACAAAAGGTCGTCGAGGACCTCGGTAAAAAGGACAATTACGATTACATCCTTGATTCCCGGAATATCATGTACGGGAAGGAAGAATTCGACCTGACGGACCAGGTGGTCACGCGGCTTAACAAGAAGTAAACCCTCGCCTTGCCATGTCCGAGAAACAAAAGACTATCAGCCGGGAAGCGAACTTTTCGGGGAAAGCCCTCCAGACCGGGCGCGCGGTCAACGTTGTGTGTAAACCTTCCGGTCCGGATTCGGGTATAATTTTTAAAAGGATGGACCTTGACGGGCAGCCTTCGATACGTGTGGGAGGCCAGATGTTGTCCGAAGGCCCCTCGAGGAGGAGCACCATAGGGCTGGGTGAGGCCGAGATACAGACCGTTGAACACTTCCTGGCGGCTCTCTGGGGGGTCGGGGTCGACAACGTTCTTGTGGAGATAGACGGGGAGGAACTCCCCGCGTTCGACGGCAGCGCGCTCACGTTCCTCAAGGGACTGAAAGAAGCTGGATCGGAAGATCAGCCGGCCGAGCGGCGTACGATAAAGGTCCTCGAACCGCAACGGGTGGAGGAGGGCGGATCGTCACTGGCCGTTTTTCCTGATGGGGGCTTCAGCATAGATTATCTTATCGATTACGATGTAGCTTCAATAGGCCGCGAGAATTTTCATATAGAATTGAATAGCGAGTCCTTCGAGAGAGAAATAGCCCCGGCAAGGACTTTTTGCCTCAGGAAAGAGGCGGAGGCGCTTCTCCGTGCGGGCCTGGGACAGGGGGCCAACCTGGACAACACTCTTGTCATGGATGAGGAAGGCCCTATAGGCACGACATTACGTTTTCCCGATGAACCCGTGCGGCACAAGGTGCTGGACCTTGTAGGGGACCTTTATATGCTGGGGCGGCCTGTCGCGGGCAGGTTCGTGGCAGAGAAGTCCGGACACGCGGTCAATGCCCGGATGGTGCGAATTATATATGAAAAGTATATAGTTGGAAGGAGTTAGTGATGAGCGGCAAGACATTAGACATAAAAAAGATCATGGAAAAGATACCGCACAGGTATCCTTTTCTCCTGGTGGACAGGGTCGTGGATTACGAAGAAGGGAAATGGATAAAGGCGATCAAGAACGTTACCATGAACGAACCCTTTTTCCAGGGGCATTTCCCCGGTGAACCGATAATGCCGGGTGTTCTTCAGATCGAGGCGCTGGCACAGGTAGGCGGGATCCTTGCCATGATGGATGATCACACCAAAGGCAAACTGGCCTTTTTCATGACCATAGATAACGCGAAGTTCAGGAAACCAGTTACTCCGGGGGACCAACTGCTTTTTCACGTGGAAGTAAAAAAGGTGGTTCGCGGGAGGATCATACAGACCCATGGAAAAGCCAGCGTGGACGGTAAAGTAGTGTGCGAAGCGGATCTCATGTTCAGTTTGATCGACAGGGAAGGGCCGGCGGCTTAGACATGAGGAAGGTGGGATTGATCGCCGGGGAAGGGATATTGCCCCTGGAATTCATCCGGGCGGCCAGGGAACGGGGCGAAAGGGTAATAGTGTTCGGCCTGGAAGGAATGGCTGACCCCTCGGTCGAAAAGGCAGCGGACAGGGTATACTGGGTCAACATATGGCAGTACAGGAAATTTGTTTTTCTGCTCTTGAAGGAAAGGATCCGCCGGTTGGCCTTTCTCGGTAAAGTGAAGAAGAACGTGATCTATGACGATAAGAGCAACAATACAGCGGGAAAGACGGAACTGAACCGTTTGCGCGACAGAAAAGACAGTTCAATATTCAACGAGATCACAAAACGCCTCAAGAAGATAGGGATAGAAGTGATCGAGGGCACGCAGTATCTTTCGCACCTTCTGCCGGAGAAAGGGGTGTTGAGCCGCACGGTCCCGGACGCCCGCGTGGGGGAAGATATAAAGTTCGGGTATGAGATGGCCAAGAAGCTCGCCGGCATGGATATCGGGCAAACGGTGGTCATAAAGGATAAAAGCGTCGTGGCCATAGAGGCTATGGAAGGGACTGACGCCACGATCGAAAGGGCCGGGCGTCTGGCGGGGGAAGGATGCGTCATGATAAAAGTGAGCCGCCCCGATCAGGACCTGAGATGGGACGTACCTACCGTGGGGCCGAAGACGATGGCAAAACTCGTCGAACAGGGCTTTAGCGCCCTGGCGATAGAAAGCGGCAGGATGTTCCTGGTAGAGAAAGAAAAAATGGTAGGGATGGCCGACTCGGCTAAAATAGCGGTGAGTGTGATATGAACGATTATCCGGACCTTCTTAAGATAGACACGGAACAGAAGACGGAAGAACTGGTAAAAAGGCTGAAAGAAGTCTTTCAGGGGAAGGGTTTCTCAAAGGCCGTCATCGGCCTTTCAGGCGGGATAGATTCCGCGTCCTGTGCCTGTCTGCTCGAAAAAGCCCTGGGCAGGGAGAACGTGAAAGCGTTCATAATGCCCTATAACGGCCAGGATGCCTCTGACGCCGAAGAAATAGCGCGCATGCTGGGCATAAAAACGGAGACGGTCGACATTACCCCCATGGTAGACGCGTATTTTTCATGCTTCCCCGACGCCGATAGGGTAAGACGGGGCAACAAGATGGCAAGGGAGAGAATGTCCATCTTGTATGACCGGTCGCGGGAGCACAAGGCCCTTGTCGTCGGCACCGGCAACAAAACCGAGATAAGCCTGGGTTATTTCACCCAGCACGGCGACGGCGCCTGCGCGGTAGCGCCGCTCGCTTCCTTATATAAAACGCAGCTTATCCAGCTCGCGAGATTCCTGGGAGTGCCCTCTTCGATAATAGAGAAAAAGCCTTCCGCGGGTCTCTGGGAAGGACAGACGGACGAGGACGAGATAGGGGCGCCGTATGTTCAGCTCGACCTGGTGTTGTTCTATCTGGAGCTCGGCAAATCGGTTGACGAGATAGTCGAAGAGGGAATAGACCGTTCGGTCGTGGAACTTGTGCGGGAAAGGATAAAAAGAAATAAGTTCAAGCTGGAAGGCCCTGTTCTCTTGTAAACTTTGCTATAGCCTCGGCCGCCCTGCGGCTGGCGCCTTTCTCTCCAAGAGAGTATTTCACTTCCCTTAATTCGTCCTTCATTTTTTGCATCCTGGCCCTGTCGCCGGTGATCTCCATTACTTTTCGGCACATATTTTCCGGTGTAGCCTTCTCTTGCAGCAGTTCCGGCGCGACCTCCTTCCCGGCGATGATATTGACCAGGCCGAGGAACGGTATCCTTACGAAAGTAAAGAACACCCATGCCGTCAGGCGAGAAGCCCGATAGCTTATTATCATGGGGGTTTCCATTATCGCCGCTTCAAGCGTAGCCGTACCTGAGGTGACCAGGGCGAAATCGGACCGCGCAAGAACCGAAAAGGTATCATCTGTCACGCGCGAGATATCGAGCTCCCGGTGCTTTTCCAGGATCGAATCGTAAAGCGCCCTGTCGATATTGGAATTTTCGGCTATAACAAAGCGCGTGTTCTTGCGCTCTCGGCGTATCTTCTCGGCAGTTTCCAGCATGACCGGGAACATGTTCTCGATCTCTATAAGCCGTGAGCCCGGAAGCAGGGCTATAGTGAACGGCTCTTCCGACGCGTCCGTTCGCATGTGTGGAAGCTCTTTGTCCACAAGGGGATGGCCCACGAACTCCGCGTATATACCGTATCGCTGCAGGAATTTTTTTTCGAACTCGAACAGGACCAGCGCTTCATTGACGTATCGCTTCAGCGCTCTTATCCTGCCGCGGCCCCATGCCCACACCTGAGGGATGATGTAATAGATCACGGGTATTTTTTCGCGGTGAAGGAACGCCGCCACTTTCAGGTTGAAGCCCGGGTAATCTATGAGAATGGCCAGGAGCGGTTTCCTTTTGCGGATGTTCCTGGTCAGATCTTTATACTGCGCGTGTATCCTGGAAAGATTGCGCAGTACCTCCCACACTCCTACTATGGAGAAACGCTTGACGTGTTCGATGAGCTCGACCCCTTGCTCCTCCATGCGGTCGCCGCCTATGCCCCAGAAAGAAAAACCGGGCAGGAGTTTCCTGAGTTCCTTGAGAAGTTCGCCGGCATGCATATCACCGGAAGGCTCGCCTGTTATGATAAGTATGTTCTTTTCCGGAGGGGTCATATGTTCATCTGCATAGATCCGTTACTGTTGATCTTTTTGAGGATATCAAGCGCCACCAGAAGGGCCTGCCGCCCTTCATGCCCTGAGACAAGAGGCTTTCTGCCGTTCCTGACACAGTCTATAAAAGACTTCAGCTCGACTTTCAAAGGTTCCTTTTTTTTGATCCTGACCTTGTTCTTTTCGAGCCCGTTCTCGGATCTTTGGAACATAAAAGCTTCCTGGTGCAGGTAATCAAGAAGTATGTAAGACTGCTCCTGGAAGATCCGGATCTTGCGCGTCTCTTCTTTGGTGACGCGGCTGGCGGTTATGTCGGCTATAACGTTGTTATGGAAGCTTAGCCTCACGTTGGCAAGATCCTCGTGGTCTGATACCGTGCTTATGCCGACAGCCTCGATATTCCTTACCTTGGAGTTGACGAGACCGAGAATGATGTCGATGTCATGTATCATAAGGTCGAGCACCACGCCGACGTCCTTGACGCGTTTTTTGGTCTGGATGGAACCCAGCCGCTGGCATTCTATGAACTTGGGCTTAAGCAGAAGCGGTTCGATAGCGCGGACAGCCGAATTGAATCTTTCTATATGGCCTACCTGGATTATAAGGTCCCGCGCTTTCGCCAGGGATATCAGTTCATTGGCCTCTTCGACGGTCTTGGTGATCGGTTTTTCAATGAGTACGTGGATCCCCGCCTCGAGAAAGTCCCTGGCTATTTCGTGATGCAGGCTGGTGGGGACGACTATGCTGACAGCGTCCACCTTGTCAAGGAGGCTGTGATAATCCGTGTAGTGGGCGGTATTGTACCTTTTGGCTATTTCCTGGGCGACATCTTCGTTCACGTCGCACACGCCCACCAGCGAAATACCCTTTTTTTTGGAGATCGCCGAATATACCTTGGCGTGAAGGGATCCGAGATGACCGGTACCGATAACACCTACTCGAAGTGTGTTCATTAAGCGCCTTATTTATATTTTTTTATATGCTAATTACCACCAAAAATTATATCACCATTATATGTCAAGGGCAAGCTGTATCAGGTCTCAGGTCTAAGGTGTCAGGTTTCAGGTGTCAGGAGGGGGTGGGGGCCGAAAGGCTCGACAACCGGAGGCATCTATGCTACAATTTATGGTCTTACGCTAAGTGGCTTTTGGCGCTTGGCTTTTGGAGGTTTTGCCGGCATGAAGAACTATATAAGATTTGTAAAGCTGATATTGCCCCACAGCGGGATATTTGCTCTGGCCATAGTGTGCATGTTCCTGTGCTCGGCCTTCAGCGCCTCCCCCATCGGCATGATAATCCCGCTTGTGGATAAGATAGTGACTGGTAAACAGATAGTTCTGCCAGGGAACGTCACACCGCCGCCTGTCCTCGCGGACCTGGTAATGAAGGTCAACGAGCTCCAGCCGTTAAGGCTTCTTAACATCATGACCATCATGCTCGTGGTGATCTTCATGCTCAAGGGCCTTTTCGAATTCATGCAGTCGTATCTTATGAGCGCCGTGAGCCAGAAGGTCGTCAGGGACGTCAAGAACATGATCTACAAGAAGTTGCAGGAGCTTTCCATGGACTTTTACAGCCATAACCCCACCGGAAAGCTCATGTCGCGGATCACCTATGATGCCTCTGTAATAAGGGATGCGATAAGCACGGGGATCGCCGATTCTTTCTACCAGCCCATCCAGCTGTTGATATATGTAGGGGTGCTTTTCAGCATCACGGTCTATTTCGGGGTGCCATGGAGCCTGATCGTGGTAAGCCTGATAATCTTCCCGCTCATCCTTATCCCGGTGGTGAGGATCGGCAAACGTCTCAGGACGATAAGCAGGCGTTCCCAGGAGACGGTCGGCGACATAAGCAACATGCTTCTCGAGACCATATCCGGTATCAAGCTGGTAAAATGTTTCAGTATGGAGGATTACGAACTTGAGCGCTTCAGGCAGCAGAACCAGGCATATTACAAGCTGACCATGAAGCAGGTCAAGAGGATGAAGATCGTCAGCCCCCTTACGGAGGCGATCGCCGTGTTCTGCATCGCTGTTGTCCTGTGGATAGCTGGAAAAAGCATTGTAAGCGGCGAGCTTTCAGCGGGGGTCTTGAGCGCTTTCATAGCTGCGGTCTTTTCCATGATGAAGCCCGTCAAGAAGATCAGCAATGTTTACGGGATAAACCAGCAGGCCCTTGCCGCCGCGGAACGCATATTCCAGCTTTTGGACGAACCGGTGTCCATAAAAGAAAGGCCGGACGCGAAGAAAATAGATTCTTTCGAGCAAGGGATAATTTTTAAGGACGTATTCTTCAAATATGATAAGGAGCACGTGCTCAAGGACATAAACCTTACCATAAATAAGGGCGAGATAGTGGCTCTTGTAGGTCCTTCCGGCGGGGGGAAGAGCACGCTTGTCAACCTGATACCAAGGTTCTACGACCCGGAAAGGGGCGCGGTGTGTATTGACGGTATCGGCGTGAGGGACCTGTCTGTCAAGTCCTTAAGGGACAAGATAGGCCTTGTGACCCAGGAGACGCTCCTTTTCAATGATACCGTAAAGGCGAATATAACCTACGGCCACGAGGATCTTGATGAGGGGACTCTTATCCGCGTAGCGGAGATGGCCAACGCCCATCAGTTCATCAAGAATTTTCCGCAGGGGTATAACACCCTTATCGGGGAGAGGGGACTTAAAGTCTCGGGCGGACAAAGGCAGAGGATCGCCATCGCCAGGGCCATTTACAAGAACCCCCCTATACTCATATTCGACGAGGCCACTTCCCAGCTGGACACGGAAAGCGAACAGCTGGTGCAAGGGGCGATCAACAACCTGATGAAGGGCAGGACGGTCATCGTCATAGCCCACAGGCTGAGCACGGTCAAGCATGCCGACAAGATAGTGGTCCTGGACAAGGGCGGGATCATGGACATAGGGACCCACAGCGAACTGCTTAACAGAAGCCCTTTGTATAAAAAGCTTTATAACATGCAGTTCTCGGACGCCGTAGCCTGATAAGCAACCATATAAAAAACTTGAATTTATATTTAAATTATATATAATATTCGTTCAAGCGCTTTGTCATTGATCATGTAAGCGGCTTGAGCCCGCGGCGCGCGATGTGGCCTTGTGTAGGGCCATGTAATCGCGCAAAATGTCCGGGCCGGCCGGTAAAGAAGGAGAAAAGGAATGCCTGTGGAATCGAAAGTGATAAGGGAACTTCTGGAGAATGGTGTCCATTTCGGGCATCAGACGAACAAGTGGAACCCCAAGATGCAGAAATTCATCTTCGGGGAAAAAAGCGGCATATACATCATCGACCTGAAAAAGACGGAAAACGCCCTGATGGAGGCTGTTGATTTTCTGCACGGTATCGCCGCCTCGGGAAAGACCGTTCTTTTTGTGGGCACAAAGAAACAGGCCAAGCAGATAATCAGAGAAGAAGCCCAGCGTTGTGATATGTTCTTTGTGGATGAAAGATGGCTGGGGGGCTGCCTTACCAATTTCGCGACAGTCCGCAGGAGCGTGGAAAAGCTCAACCAGCTGCAGGAGATGAAAGCCAGCGAGGTATACGATTCGCTGGCCAAGAAGGAAAAAGCCAGTATAGACAGGGAAGAGCAAAAACTCCTCAAGAATCTGGAAGGCATACGCGATATGACCACTCTTCCTGACGCGCTCATCGTCGTGGATGCCGAGGCCTCGGTCATAGCTGTCAGAGAGGCCAACAAGATCGGCATCCCGGTCGTGGCCCTGGTTGACACCAACTGTGACCCCGACATGATAGACTACCCGATACCGGGCAACGATGACGCCATTCGTTCTATCAAATATGTGGTTTCCACCCTGACCGACGCCGTCGAAAAAGGAAGGGACGAGCACATGGGCGGCAGTAAAAAAGCGGTGAAGGCCGCTCCCGCGCAGGAAGAGGAGGCCGTCGCGGGACCATCGGAAACCGAAGAACCCGAAGCCATGGAAGAAGCGGCTGAAGAGACGACTAAAGAAGTAGCCGAAGAGGCAGCCGAAGAAACGGTCGAAGAAGAAACGATCGAAGAGGAATCCGCCCCTGAGCCCGAAAAAAAGGCGAAAAAGACCTTTGATGAAGAGGACATGGAAGGCGACATCAAGCTTGACGACGATCCCGAAGAAAAATAATTTCAAGAATAAAATATGATGAAGGAGAACGTGGATATGAACATATTGGATGCTGTAAAGAAACTGAGGGTAAAGACATCCGCCGGCATGATGGAGTGTAAGGACGCCCTCAAGGAAGCCGGAGGGGATATAGACAAGGCGGTCGAAATACTCCGCAAGAAAGGTATTGCGAAAGCCGCCAAAAAGGCGACCCGGTCCGCGAAGGAAGGCGTCGTTGAAAGCTATATACATATGGGGAACAAGATCGGTGTGCTTCTTGAGGTGGATTGCGAGACCGATTTTGTCGCCAGGAACGGCGACTTCAGGAAAGTAACAAAAGAACTTGCCATGCAGGTGGCCGCGGCCAACCCGCTATATGTCTCCAAAGAGGAAATACCGCAGGATGCTATAGAGAAGGAAAAAGAGATATTCCGCAGCCAGGTGACGGGAAAACCCGATAACGTGGTGGAAAAAATAGTCGAAGGCAAACTTGAGAAATATTTTTCCGAAGTATGCCTTATCGACCAGCCCTTCATAAAGGATCCTAACATAAGGATCAAAGACCTCCTTACGCAGCTCATAGCCAAGCTGGGAGAGAATATCGTGGTGAAGAGGTTCATTCGCTACGAAGTAGGCGAAGAGTTCTGAAGCTGAAACTAAAAAGAGGGGTTTTATATGGCCAAGACAAAAAAGAGCAGGAACGCGAAAAGGGTCCTTCTGAAAATAAGCGGGGAAGCGCTTATGGGCGATCTGGGTTACGGTATCGATCCCGCGGTAAACGATTCTTTAGCCTCCCAGATAAAAGAGGTCCATAAAGACGGTGTCCAGATCGCCGTTGTTATCGGCGGAGGCAATATATTCAGGGGGCTTTCAGCCGCGACCGAGGGTATGGACCGTTCAACCGCGGATTATATGGGGATGCTGGCGACCATGCTGAACGGACTGGCGCTGCAGGACGCCCTGGAAAGAGTAGGGGTGGATACGCGCGTAGTGACCGCCATCGAGATGAAAGAGCTGGCGGAGCCGTATATACGCCGCCGGGCCATCAGGCACCTCGATAAGAACAGAGTCGTGATATTTGTCTGCGGAACGGGTAATCCCTATTTTACCACGGATACGGCGGCCGCTCTCAGGGCGACCGAGATCGGGGCGGACATGATCCTCAAGGCGACCAAGGTGGACGGTGTGTATTCAAAAGACCCGGTCAAATATAAAGATGCCAGGAGATTCAGCAAGCTCTCATATATAGACGTCGTAAAGAAGAAGTTGAAAGTGATGGATGCGACCGCGGTGACCCTTTGCATGGATAATAACCTGCCGATAGTGGTGTTCAACATCAGGAAAAAGGGTAACATCAGGCGCGCCGTCAAGGGTGAGAAGATAGGTACCGTGATAAGCTGAAGGGGGTCTTTATGGTCCAGACCGAGGTCGACAGGATCAGCAGGGAAGCCGAAGGCAGGATGCAGGCCGCTATCGAGGCCGTGACCAGGCAATTTTCCACCATAAGGACGGGCAGGGCCCATCCTACTCTGGTGGAGAGCGTCAAGGTCGATTACTACGGGACCAAGACCCCGCTCAAACAGCTTGCTAACATCACGACGCCCGAACCGCGGTTGATAGTTATCCAGCCGTGGGACAAGAACTCTATCAATGATATTGAGAAAGCGATCCTTTCCTCGGACGTGGGGATAACTCCCATGAACGACGGTAAGCTCATACGCCTTTCCATGCCTCAGCTGACCCACGAGAGAAGGGAAGAACTGGGCAAGGTCATACACAGGATAGCCGAGGAAGGAAAAGTGTCGCTCCGCAATACCCGCCACCAGGCCAATGAAGAAGCTGCCAAGCTGGAAAAGGACAACATGATGACCGAGGACGACAAGTTCCTGACAAAGGACAAGGTGCAGAAACTGGTCGAGAATTACACGAAGAAGCTCGAAAACGTCCTGGCGGAAAAAGAAAAAGAGATAATGCAATAATGGGCCGCTAGCTCATCCGGTAGAGCACCGCCCTTTTAAGGCGGGTGTGCTTGGTTCGAGTCCAAGGCGGCTCACCATCTTGTCCCCTACCAGGGTACCCTGGTAGGGGATTTTTTTGCCTTTTTCTGGGATTCGAGGGGCGGTTTACAGGATGTTGCAGCGGAGCTATAATATAAATTATGAGAAAATTACTGTTTTTGTTATGAGGAAATATGTGGTTTGAAGTAAAAGATACTTTAACTGAAGATGATGTCCAGCGCGGTATGAGATCCGTCATAAATGACGGACTCGCTTCAACTGCGATGGGGACTTTTACGGGCGGGGTTTTTCTGACGGCCTATGCGTTAAAGCTCGGCGCGTCAAATTACATAATAGGTCTTCTGGCGGCCATCGCGCCCCTTATGACCTTGATCCAGATCCCATCCATTTACCTGGTAGAGAAAGCAAAAAGCAGGAAGGCTATAGTTGTTTCCACATCGTTAGTAAGCAGGTCCTTCTGGCTTTTAGTGGCGGTCATACCTTTTCTGTTCCCTGTTTCTGTGGGAACAAAAATACTTGTTATCGGTCTCGCGTTATATTCGGTTTTTGGGGCAATATCCGGAACCGCGTGGGGACCGTGGCTGAGGGATATTCTCCCGCAAGACAGGCTGGGGCAGTTTTTTTCAAAAAGAATGATGGTATCTACCATTCTGGGAATAGTATTGAGTCTCGCGTGCGCGATTTATATCGACCAATGGAAAAAGTATTTTCCTCAACAGGAATTGACAGGATATTCCGTCCTTTTCATTTTGGGATTTATAGCCGGCATTATCGGCGTGTATTTTCTTTCAACGATACCGGAGCCCCGAATGACGGTTCCCGAAAAGAAGGTAGGTTTTCTAAGGATCTTGTTAGTTCCGTTCAAGGACGAGAATTTCAGGAGGCTTATGGCTTTTTCCGGTTCCTGGACCTTTGCGATCAATCTGGCCGCCCCGTTTTTCACGGTTTACATGATCAAAAGGCTGGATTTTCCCATGTCTTATATTATATGGCTTTCGATAGTGAGCCAGGTTACGCATCTTGTTTTCCTACGCATCTGGGGTAAATTCACCGATAAGTTCTCCAATAAGTCGGTATTAAGGGTAAGTAGCCCGTTGTTTCTTTTCTGCATCATTGGCTGGACTTTTACCACTTTGCCGGATAAACACATGTTCACTACACCTTTGGTCGTTTTGATACATATCTTTATGGGTATGTCCACCGCGGGGATTAATCTTGGAGCCGGGAATATCGGGTTTAAATTAGCGCCTCAGGGCAAAGCAACGGCGTTTTTGACCGTGAATAATTTCATTAATTCAATAGCAGCAGGCATATCACCGATACTGGGGGGTAAATTCGCCGATGTAGTTACCAGATATCAGCTTTCATGGACATTGAAATGGACAGGTCCTGATAAGACGTTCTCCGTTGAGACGTTGAATTTTCAGTCCTGGGATTTCTTTTTTGCGTTCGCCTTTCTTTTCGGGCTTTATTCCATGCACAGATTGGCTATGGTAAAAGAGGAAGGGGAAGTTGACGAAAAGATCGTTTTTAACGAACTTGTATCCGAAACGAGAAAAGAGATACAAAACTTTACTACCATAGGTGGCATGAGGCAAATGATAAATTTTCCGTATACCGCGTTCAGGTATGTTACTATAAAAAGCAAAAGGAAGATCTCCCAAACGACCAGAAAACTGTTCCATTAGAACTTAACAAAACTTGAAAAACATCAGGTATTTTGGAGGTAAAAATGATCAGAAAAATACATGTAATTACGCGATTGATCTTTATTTCGGTTTTTCTTTTGGTTTCTTCAGAGTGCGAGGGGGCTCCTAAAAAAGCGGACCTTGATGTACTGTACACAAGGACCGCTAATTCATACCATGCGTACACGAATGGGGATAAAATCGATACACCGAAAAGGAATCCTGTTATAGTCATACCGGGATTGTTGGGTTCAAAGCTGCAGGACGCTGAAACTGACACTATTGTCTGGGGGGCGTTTTCCGGGAAATTTGCGGATCCGGCAACAAAAAAGGGGGCCCGTCTCGCGGCATTGCCGATGCAGGAGGGAGTTCCCCTGGCGGATCTGAAGGATAGTGTCGAACCAAGAGGGGCTTTAGCCCGCATGGATCTGAATTTCATGCTGATACCCATACGGCTTAACGCGTACTATAATATACTGAAAATACTGGGTGTAGGCGGTTACAGGGATGAGGATATAAGCAAATCGGGTACGGTCAAATACTCGGAAGGGCATTTTACTTCTTTCCAGTTTGACTATGATTGGAGAAGGGACATAGTGGAAAATGCTCAGCTTCTGGATGAATTCATAAAGGAACACCGGAAATACGTCCAGGATGAAATAGAGAAACGGTTCGGTATAAAGAACTACGATGTGAAGTTCGATATTGTCGCCCATTCCATGGGTGGGTTGATCGCGAGGTATTATTTCAGGTACGGAGCGGCGGACCTGCCGGAGCACGGCCCGATACCGACTACGACATGGGAAGGCGCTAAGTATATTGATAAACTTGTCATGGTCAGTACCCCCAACGCGGGCTCTATCTCGGCGTTTGAATCTCTAACCAAAGGATTGAATAGTCCGTTAATGCCTAAATACTCACCGGCCATTCTTGGCACCATGCCGTCCTTGTACCAGCTTATGCCTCATACGAAGCACAGGTCGCTGGTGGATATGAATGACCCCGAAGGTGAACCGTTAGATATTTATGACCCTGAATTATGGGAACGGATGCAGTGGGGCCTGGCTTCGCCTGGACAGGATGGAATGATAAAAATATTATTACCCGACGTGAAAGACCCTGGAGAGAGGAGGAGAATAGCGCTTGACCACCAGCGGAAATGCCTTATGAGGGCGAAGCAATTCTGGGAAGCGCTTGACGTGCCGGCTGATCCGCCTCAAAACGTCTCTTTTGCCCTTTTCACCGGGGACGCGATCCAGACCGATGCCGTAGTGGGAGTCAACAAAGAAGACGGGTCTTTCGAGGTGATAAAAAAAGCGCCGGGCGACGGAACGGTTCTAAGGTCAAGCGCCTTAATGGACGAGCGGATAGGGGGCAAGTGGTCCCCCAGACTGGTCTCCCCGATAAGATGGTCGCAGGTCATGTTTATTTTCAATGATCACGTGGGAATAACCGAGGACCCGAATTTCGCGGATAACATCCTCTATTATTTGCTGGAACACCCACAGTAAAAACAGAGATCTTTCTTTGTGTCTCTGATTCGGCCAAAGTATTATAAATCCCTTCAATATAACAGTATTTATAGTTATAATAGAGGCATGAAACGCTACGAACAGGTGCCTCACACCGCGGATTTTGCGGCAAAGGTCTATGGCAGGGACCTCGCGGAGCTTTTTGAGAATGCCGCGTTTGCCATGTTCGACATGATGGCGGACCTCGAAGGGCTGGGAACGGGCGAAACCATAGAGATCAGGGTCGAAGCCCCGGACAGGGAAAGCCTTCTTGTTGCATTCCTAAACGAGCTTCTTTATACAGCTTATATAAAACAGGTTATTTTTACCGATTTTCGCGTGAAAAATATTCAGGAGAGGGAACTGTCGGCAGAAGCCAGGGGCGGTAAGATCGGCGCGGACAACAGGCGTCTGCAATCGGAGATAAAAGCTGCTACGTACCACGACCTTAAGATAGAGAAGACGGATTCAGGGTACGAGATCACTGTCGTGTTTGACGTCTAGTTCCGCAAGGGAGGCGGTCATGACCAAGGCCTTTACTGGAAAACTTGAAAAAATAGATGATTACAGGTGGCGCATACCCAAAGGCTATATGCCCGGGATGAAGGTGCCCGGTATTATTTTCTCGGACGAGAAAATGCTGAAGTCGATCGTGAAGGACAACGCCCCCCAGCAGGTCGCTAACGCGGCGTATCTTCCGGGTATTGTCAGGGCGTCCATGGCCATGCCCGACATACACTGGGGTTATGGACTGCCGATAGGAGGGGTCGTCGCTACCGACATAGAAGAAGGGGGAGTGATAACACCCGGCGGGGTTGGATACGATATCAATTGCGGGGTGCGTCTTGTAAGAACGCGCCTTACGGCGGATGACGTACGGCCGCGAATAAAAGAGCTGGTGAACGCCCTCTATAATAAAGTACCGACCGGTGTCGGTTCCACCGGCAAGATCAGGGCCGACCGCCAGGAAGAGCGGAAAATAATGACGCAGGGCGCGAAATGGGCCGTGGATAGGGGATATGGCTGGCCGGGAGACCTGGAACATTGCGAAGAGGGAGGGGCCATTTCCGGGGCCGACCCGTCACAGGTTTCCGAAAGGGCTTACCAGAGAGGAAGAAAACAGCCTGGGACCCTTGGTTCAGGGAACCATTTTCTCGAGGTACAGGTGGTGGACGAGGTCTTTGATCCGAAGATCGCTGAAGTTTTCGGTATCAGGAAGGACCAGATCACGGTGATGATACATACCGGAAGCCGCGGGTTCGGGCACCAGATATGCGGTGATTACGCCGAGAAAATGGTAGGCCTTCTCGGTAAGTATAAGATAAATATCCCCGACAGGCAGCTTTCCTGCGTGCCGGTAAAAAGCGAGGAAGGCAAGGCTTACCTCGGCGCGATGAGGAGCGCCGCGAATTTCGCGTGGAACAATAGACAGGTGATCATGCACCTCACCCGGAAAGTTTTCGAGGAGGTCTTCGGGGAAGACGCCGGGTCCCTGGGAATGCACCTTGTATATGACGTGGCGCATAATATCGCAAAGATAGAAAAGTACGAAATAGACGGGAAAGAAAGGGTTTTATGCATCCATCGTAAAGGCGCTACAAGGGCGTTCCCGCCCGGCCATGAGGACGTTCCGGAGGCTTATCGTGCGGCGGGACAGCCGGTCATCATCCCCGGTGATATGGGCAGGTGTTCGTATCTCCTGGCAGGGACGGAAGAGGCGGAAGAGACCTTTTATTCCACGTGCCATGGCGCGGGGAGACTTCTTTCGCGTACAGCCGCCAGAAAGATGACCCGCGGCCGTCCCATAGCGCGCGAACTGGCCGACAAGGGCATAATCGTGCGGTATACGGGCAGGCAGACACTTCACGAGGAGGTCTCCGAGGCCTATAAGGACGTGAGCGATGTGGTGGATATAGTCCAGGGTGCCGGTATCTCCAGAAAAATAGCGAGAATGCGCCCCCTGGGGGTCATCAAAGGGTGACATGAGTTGCATATTGGTGGAGGAGCATATATAATTGAAACGGCATGGTGGGGACAGGTTTACTGCGGTAGCTTAATTTCGGGAATAAACCAGTCCCCTTATTTTTATTTTCACGAGTAGGAGCGTAGTTATGCTTGATCCGAAATTTATCAGGGAAAATACGGACGCGGTACGGAAATCGCTGAAGGATAGAGGCGACAAGACGGAACTCCTGGACAGGTTCCTTGAACTTGACGCTTCCCGGAGGGACCTTATCCAGAAAGTAGAGGAGCTCAAACGCGAGAAAAACGAGGCCTCAAAGAAGATAGGCGAACTTATAAAGCAGAAAACCGATGTCTCCGAGGCCAAGGCCGCCGTGAGCGGGCTTTCGGATAAGATCAAAAAACTCGACGATGAACTCCGTAAGGTAGAAGAGGAATACCGGGCAGTGCTGGACAGGATACCCAACGTGCCGCATGAGAGTGTTCCTGTCGGAAAGACCGAGGAGGACAACGAAAGGATAAAAGAGGCCGGTAAGATACCGGGCTTCAAGTTCACCCCGCGGGATCATATAGAACTGGGCCAGATCAACCGGCTTTTCGATTTCGAAAGAGGGGCCAAGATAACGGGTTCCTTCTTCCCCCTTTACGTGGAAAGGGGGGCCCTGCTGGAAAGGGCGCTCCTCAATTTCATGCTGGACGTGCATATAAAGGAACATGGCTATAAGGAAGTATTCCCGCCGTTCCTCGTGAACAGAAAGAGCATGTACGGCACGGGTCAGGTCCCGAAGCTTGAAGATGACATGTACAGGATCGACGAGGAGGATTTTTTCCTTATCCCTACGGCAGAAGTGCCCGTTACGAATATGCATGCCGATGAGGTCCTGGATGAAAAAGATCTGCCGATCTATTATACGGCTTATACCGCCTGTTTTCGCAGGGAAGCGGGCTCTTACGGCAAAGATACGAAAGGCCTTATCCGTGTGCACCAGTTCGACAAGGTCGAAATGGTCAAGTTCACGGTCCCGGAGGATTCGATGGAAGAACTTGAGAAGCTTCTGGCCGACGCCGAGGACATACTTAAACGCCTGGAACTTCCCTACAGGGTGTCGGCGCTTTGTACCGCGGATATAAGTTTCGCGGCCCACAAGTGCTATGATATCGAGCTTTGGGCGCCCGGCACGAAAAAATGGCTGGAAGTCTCGAGCTGTTCGGTCTTCACGGATTTCCAGGCCAGGCGGGCTAACATCAAATATCAGCCGGCCGATAAGACCCAAAAACCCCGGTATGTGCATACGCTGAACGGTTCCGGAGTCGCGCTGGCGCGGCTTGTCATCGCGCTTTTGGAGATACACCAGAAAAAAGACGGATCCGTTACCATACCGAAAGCCCTCAGGCCTTATTTCGGTTCCGACAAGATAGAACCCAAATGATCGCTAAATTTTTTAAGACCTTGATAGGACTTCTTCTTATTCCTGTCGCCATCGGAACGGGCAAAGCGTTCTATTCCCTTATATCCAACATAAGCTTGTTCAGCGGGACGCTGCATATACTGGAAAGAGGGGTGCTGGCGTATCTTTTGTTCCACGTGCTCATATTCAGGCCCGCATACCTTTATGTCCTTGGACACGAGGCGGTGCATGTCCTGGCAACATGGCTCTGCGGGGGCAAGGTCGTGTCTTTTAACATCTCGCCCTCCGACGGCAACGTGGTCACTTCGAAGAGCAATTTTTTCATAGAGCTAAGTCCATATTTCGTGCCCCTTTATACGATATTGCTTGGCCCCGCGTTCCTGGTCCTGAGGGCGATGGGCATGAACGGGCCGAAGGTGTCCGCGGTCTTTGTTTTTCTTGTAGGCCTCACACTGGCGTTCCATTTCGTGATGACGACGGAAGTCCTGAAATTGCACCAGCCGGATATTATCAAGTCGGGGCTGGTCTTTTCTCTTGTGCTTATATTCGTGTTCAACCTTGTCATAATAATGGCGGTATTTTCGCCCATATTTGATAATCTTTCTTTCCTGGAGTTTCTGCAGCAATCAGCGTCGAATACAGGCGAGTTGTATCGCGACCTGTATTCGAAAACGCTGGGATTTGTGAATACTTTGGAACTCTGGTAAGATACTGTTCTGCGAACACGGCGAAGGAGTGGCCGAGTACACCCTGTCGGGGCATGAACCACTAAGACGACAGGTATGCGAGCGGAGGAGTGGCCGAGTGGTTGAAGGCGGCGGTCTTGAAAACCGTTTGCGCCTTAGGCGCACGTGGGTTCGAATCCTACCTCCTCCGCCATTTTTCTTGGACCGATCCTTAATACTTGCTATGGCAAGTCCTCGAAAAATTTCATAGGGGGAACTTACAGTTCCCCCTCTTGACGCTCACTCCATTTGTACAAATACAACAATCGCTCGCTGTCACCCCCTCCTTAGGAAAATCGGGCCTTCGGCCGTTGCCCATAAGTCAGCAACGCCTTCGGCCCCTCCGGCTTCGCCTCCGGGCTAATATCGCCGATTTTCTTTAGAAGGGAACCTACGGTTCCCCTCTAACGCCCGCCGTAGGCGGGCTGTTACCCCTCCCTTATAGGAGTAATCGTCCCCCTTTCCTTTTGCAATCTTTTTCCCCTAAAGTTGTGTCTTATTTTATAGTATTGTTGAATGGGGCGGACCCCCTAAAGTTGTGTTCTGGGATCGCGGTTTTTTCCGAAAACTTGGATTTTTTAATTTCAAGTATTTGACTTTTTGGGATTTACAGGTAAAATAGAGAAAAATTATTTTTATTATAATTATTAAGTTTTTATAATATAGAAGGGTTGGTTTTATGCATTTTTCTTCGGACCAGAGTTTTTACGTTACGTTCTTGAGTTACTGGGTTATAGGCGGGCTCGGGTTTACCACCGTGTACGCTTTTGTCTCAGCGGTTTCAAGGAGGGTAAGAAGGGCCAGGAGCAGAAGGAAAGATATTACAAGAGACCAATACCTGGCCTATGTGGAGAGAGAGCTCAAATCCCGGGATCTGGCGGTCAAAGAGTCCCGGTTACAGGAGATCTGTGAGGATGAGGTCAGAGCAGTCGATAAGTCCGGACGCCCGTGGCGTGAACTGGACGATATCTATTCGGATCTTTTCCGCCTTTAAGAAGTCCCCTTTTCCCGGCGTTCAAAGATTATGATATTAGGGGCTTCCCTGTCAGTAGAGAACCTGTGGTAACCCAGGTCACCCGGCCGGTTCTCCCATGGTATGTCCGGATAGTCAAGGACATGTTTGTTGTAGGTCCTGTTCACCTCCTGAAAATACGCGTCCCACAGGAGCTGTTTTCCGTCCCACCACCTTCTGAAGACTATCCATTCCGGCAAGTGTTCTTCGTCGAATATCCTCGTGTTGTCTACTTCCAGGCCCGTATAGAAGATAACAGGCATATCCCCGTAAGTTATCTTTACGACGTCGCCGGGCGAGGCGTTCTTGTTCAGGAAAGTAACTATGCCTTCTATGGGCCCGTCGTAATCATGGGTGATCTCATAAATGTATTTCGGCAAAAACATCTCGAACCTGCCCATATTAAAAACCCCGGTGAAGATCGAAAGCGTGAGGAAGGTAACGAGCAGCAGCCGGTTGAACCGCATGAGACGAAGCAGTATCAGGCCCTGGATGATAGAGAGGAGCGGTATGAAGTAGACGAGATATCTCAGATTCCTTTCCTGGGCGAAACCGAAGGCAGCAAGACTCATGAGGAGTACTGCGGATATTATCTTCAGTGCGTTCTTCTCTGCAGGCAAGAGCCTGATCGTCCACCTCCTTTTCCAGAGGCCTCTGGCGAAATACATGGCCATGAAGAAAAAGACCGGGAAGAGGTATTTGTTGATCATCCTCAACTCAAATTCAAGATTTTTCCTGATCCTTTCCAGGGTTATATCGGCGACGTGCGCGCCGCTGTTGGAGTATAGGAACCAGGGCAGAACTGCGGCCAGGACTATCACTCCGGCGACGGCGGTCTTTGGAAAGGTCTTTTTTTCGAACGCGAAGGTAAGATAATGCAGGCCTATCGCCGCGTACATCGGAACGAACATCCCGTGCACGGTATAGCCCAATAGTATCAGGGCCAGGGAGAAAAAGGCAAGGTTCCCGGTGGACTTCTCTTCCTGGTATTTTGAGTAAAAAAGTATCGCGAAAAGGATCAGGAATATCGCCGGGGCATAGTACCTGCATTGTCTCATAAGCAGAAGGTAAGGTACTGACATGGTCATGAGAAAAGCCGAACAGATGGCCACGAACCTTTGCCGGGTCAGCTGGTATGCCAAAAGATACAAAAGTAGTATGTTGATGACACCCAATAGCGCGAAAGGGAACCTCGCGCTGAAGGTCCCGGGGCCGAATATCTTGAACGACAGCGCCGTTATGTAGAACTGCATCCAGGGGTGGTACCGCCAGCCGTAATCTTCGGCGTAACCGGTCCTTATGGGCGGGTTGATGAGGTTTTTGCCGTCATAGGCCCTGGGGTAGCCGAACTGGAGCACGTTCTTGGCTAGGAGCGCCGTTTCCGCCTCGTCCTGCCACAGGTATTGGTTGGAGATATTCGTGAATATAAGGGTCGAGGCGATGGCAAGAAGCAATATTATGGGAACGTTCGTTTTCATGGTCTTTGCGGCTTTAAACCGGATGAAAGACATTTTAGCCCTTAGTGCGCTTTTTTTCCAGTAAAATGTGAGCTTGCAAAACGCGTATTATAAGGTATCTTAAATCTTGTAAGGCCATACTTTAGGTGATACTATTATAGATACGGCGCCCTGTTCGGTACCGGACCAAAGATAGCGAGGTGGGGACATGATGTGGATATTGTCTTACGCGATAAATATTGCTATAGGGACTTTACTGATATATCTGTCGATACAGATCATCGACAGGGGTAATTACAGGAACACCCTGACCAACGCGTTCGTCACGGCGATCATACTCAGCCTGGCGGGGGGGATGCCGTTTTTGTTCCTTTTCGGCCTGGTGATCTGGGTGCTGATACTGATAAATTGGTACAGCATAGGGTTTTTCAAGTCTTTCCTGTGCGTATTTGTCTACGCCGTGCTTTATTTTTTCCTGAATGTCTTCCTTGTTACCGCCCTGATAAGCGGGGGTTTAGTATACGCTAAGATGACCGATCCGGGGCTGTATTCCGATTACTGGGACCGGGTACGTTACAAGTGGAGGACGTTTGCCATGAACTTGCCGGAACCGGTAAGAAAAACGCTCGGTATCGTCCCGAAACCCGATATCGAATCGGATATGCCGATGGGTAAAAAAGTCATCATAGTTTTCAAGAACGGCAGGAGTATCAAAGCAAGGATATTGATGGAAGGGATGAAGGGTTTTCTGCTGGATATCGCCAACGGCAGGTCGGAAGTCGTTATAAGGAAGGATGCTATTTCCTATATTAAAGAACAGTAGGGGTCTGATAGTGGAGAACGTGAAAAGGACTTGCGGCGCATTTATATTACTGGCGATACTGGTCGTCTTCGCGGGTTGCCGCGCTCCTGAAAGCCTGGATGTCCGGTTAAGCGGAGATAAGGTCATAGGTATGCGTAAAGGGCAGGTCCTGAACCTGGAGCTCAAAGCCAATCCCACTACCGGGTATATCTGGGACCTTTCGGGGCTTAGCGACAGCGGAGTGTTGCGCCGGATAGGGAAGTACAAGTACATCCGGGAGTCGGACCTTATAGGAGCGGGAGGGACTCAAATCTTTCGTTTTGAAGCGCGCAAAAAGGGCCAGGAAAAACTCACCTTCAGGTACGGACGCCCGTGGGAAGAGAACAAGGAACCCGCTAAAATCTATAAAGTACGCATTATCGTTCATTGAACCGAACGTGAAAAAAGATATAAGAGATCTGACACTGGATGAGCTTGAGAAGGAGGTTGCCTCTCTTGGAGAACCCGCCCACAGGGCCCGCCAGATATTCCTGTGGCTTAACGGCAAGAGCGCGGCCGATTTCGGGGCAATGACCGATCTTTCCAGAAAGTTTATATCAAAACTGGAGAAAAAATTCTATGTAGGCGAGCTCGTCCCGGACGAACACCTTGTCGCTATGGACGGCACGGAAAAGTTCCTCTGGCGTCTCGAAGACGGCGAGCTTATCGAGTCTGTCCTGATAAAAGAGGCTAAACGCAGGACCACCTGCCTCTCGACCCAGGTCGGCTGCAGGTTCAAGTGTCCCTTCTGCGCCAGCGGCAAGAAAGGGTTCGTGAGGAACCTGCGGGTATCTGAGATCCTGGGCCAGCTACTTTCCGTACAGAAAGAGTGCGGCCAGCGCATAACGAACGTCGTTTTCATGGGAATGGGGGAACCCCTGGACAATTATGACAACCTCATGAAAGCCATCCGGGTCATCAATCACCCCGGCGGCATCGGAATAGGGGCCAGAAAAATAACCATTTCCACTTGCGGGATCGTTCCGGGCATACGGAAACTTATAAATGAAAAGATACAGGTAGAACTTTCGGTCTCGCTTCACGCGGCCAATGACCGGCTCAGGAACGAGCTCGTTCCGGTGAACCGCAAATACTCCCTTGAAAACCTCATCCCCGCCTGCAAGGAATATTTTGAAAAGACCGGACGGATTATCACTCTCGAATACACGCTTATCGCCGGGAAGAACGATTCGTTGCAGGATGCCCGGGAGCTGGCCACTATGGCGAAGAGCGTAAAAGCCAAGGTCAATCTGATAGTTTGCAATCCTATTTCCGAGGCTGAAGGAACAAGGATCGACAAAAAACAGCTCGCAGCGTTCAAGAACCTTTTAAAAGCAAAAAAAGTGACGGTTACGGTAAGAAAGTCCCGGGGCGACGAGATCATGGCCTCGTGCGGTCAGCTCGCGGCCATGCGGGGAACGGGGTTTTCAGAAAACAGAAGACAGAAGACAGAGGACAGAGAACAGACATGAGTTGGCTGTGAACTATAAGCTCATAGTTTTCGATATTGACGGCACTATTACCCGGCACGTTTCCAGCTGGAGATATATACATGAGAAGCTCGGGTTGTGGGACGCGCTTGCCAGGAAATACCAGGACCAGTTCCTGGCAGGCAAGATAAGCTACCGCAGGTTCTGTGAGCTGGACGCCGCGCACTGGAAGGGGATGAGCGTAAACAAACTGTACGGCATATTCCGTAAGGTGCGTTATTCAAAGAACGCTAAAAAGGCCGTTGGCCGTATGAAAAATGCCGGGTTCAGGCTGGCGGCCATATCGACGGGGCTGCAGTTCGTTACAGAACGCGTGAAAAGAGAACTGGGGTTCGATTACGTGTTAGGCAACCGGCTGAACGTGCGCGGCGGGAAGCTTACCGGCGGCGTTACTATAAACATCAGCCATGGCGCCAAAGGTAAGACGGTAAAGTCTATCCTCGGGCGTTTCAGCATAAAAAGAAGCGAGATGATTGCGATAGGCGACAGCGAAGGGGACATCCCCATGATAAAACTGGCCGGTTATTCCATAGCATTCAATTCCTCCAGCGACAGGCTGTCTAAAATAGTGAATTATGATTGCAAATCTGACGATTTTATGGACGTGTGCAACAAGATATTTGAGGTGTCGGATATTAGTCCGGAGTTAGGAGTTCGTAGTTAGGAGTTCGCCTTGGCGAGATCATGAAAAAATCTCTTACGAAATATGCAAGATCTAATCTGCAAGAGGTGCACGCTCTTTCAAAAGAGCATAACGGCAGGAGAAGGCCGCATAAAGATATTCTGCTCAAATTGGTCAGGGAACACGTTAAAGAGATAGAGGACCTCCACGGAAGGAAGGACGGCCATTTTTCCACGGAAGTAGGGGATCTTATGATCCTTTGTTATGAGCTTCTTCTCGAGGACAGGAAGGACCTTGACAGGATAATGGAGAAGTGTTACGACCGGTATAAGAGAAAGCTGAAAGGACTTCTAAAATGCCAAGATCGGTGAATTTTGCGGTAACTCTGATATATGCGCTTGCCGCAGTGTGTTTTCCACCCTGCGTTCTAGCCCAGGACGATCCTTCAGTCGCTAAGAGAGACCAGATGGTCCGGCAGCAGATACGTAACCGCGGCGTGCGGGATGAACGGGTCCTCGCGGCGATGGGGAAGGTAGAGCGGCATCTTTTCGTCCCTTGGAACCTCAGGTATATGGCTTATGAGGATACACCCCTGCCCATAGGATACGATCAGACCATCTCCCAGCCTTATATCGTGGCTTTCATGACGGAAGCCGCGTGTCTTGAACCTGACGACCGTGTCCTGGAGATAGGGACCGGCAGCGGTTACCAGGCGGCCGTTCTGGCCGAGATAGTGCAGGAAGTGTATACTATTGAAATAATAGAACCTCTGGCCGATTCGGCCGGTGTAAATCTTAAAGAGATGGGTTACGATAACGTGACGGTAAAGCACGGGGATGGCCACAAAGGGTGGCCGGAGAAAGCCCCTTTTGACGCGATAATAGTGACGGCGGCGCCGCAAAAAATACCTGAGAACCTGGTCGGTCAACTGAAACCCGGAGGGAAGATGGTCGTTCCGGTGGGGAGCTTTTATCAGGAGCTTTACCTGATAACCCGGACAGAACAGGGTTTTGAGAAGGAAACCTTGCTTCCCGTCAGGTTCGTGCCGATGGTCCGTGACAGGGCGCCGGAGCGGAAAAGAGAATAAGATGAAGCTAAAAATCGGTTGTTGCGGTTTCCCCCAGAGGAAGAAGGAATATTTCAAGAAGTTTAGGGTGGTAGAGGTCCAACAGACATTTTACCAGCCCCCGAGGGTTACGATCGTGAAGAAGTGGCGTGAAGCCGCACCTGAGAATTTCGAGTTCACGCTCAAGGCATGGCAGCTTATTACCCACGAACCGACCAGTCCGACTTACCGCAAATTGAAAATGAAGCTAACACCCTCCGCAAAAAAGAATTGCGGGTTCTTTAAACCTACAGATGAGGTTTTCAGGGCCTGGGAGGAGACTGCGGAAGCAGCCGCGGCCCTTAAGGCGAAAACGATAGTCTTTCAATGTCCCCCGTCGTTCAGGTCCGTTAAGGCCAACAGGGATAACATGAGGAAGTTCTTCAAGACGATCAAACGGGCGAGGTTCCGTCTTGTCTGGGAACCGAGGGCTCCCTGGCATGAAAAAGATATAAGACAGTTGTGCGAGGAGCTGGACCTTGTCCATTGCGCGGATCCTTTCTCGGGAAGCGTATTGCACGGGCGCATCAGGTATTTCAGGCTTCACGGTATAGGCGGCTATAATTACAAGTACAGAGGTATCGACCTGAAACGCCTGAGGGACCTTTGTGAGAAAGAGGCGAAGCATATCAGGAACCGCCCTATTTATGTGCTTTTTAATAACGTCCATATGCTGAGCGACGCGCAAAGGTTTGAATGGATAGCCAAGCATACGGGCCCTTTAAAGGAACTCAACCTGGCGATCCTTCAAAGCCTCTGCCATGAGATCGAGGCCCGGGAGGAAGATGAGAAGGTGCAGCTTTTAAGCCGGGAGGCCGAACGCATCGTTATGCTGATACTCCATACGGATTACGCAAAGGTGGACATAGAGATCGAGAAAGGCAAGCTGCGAGAAATGTGCAAAAGGCTTTTCCCGGATAAGGCTTACCTTTATGATATGATATACGGCCAGCGGTTCGACCGCCTGTGGGAGCAGTTCCGGGAGACGGACGTTTAACCACAAAGACTTTCCTGCCGCAGTATTTCCCTTATTTTTTATCGGTGTTTATCACTCCCTTCTTGCTGGCGCAAGAAAGCAAGGGGATAAGTTCAGACCTATAACTTATAAAAAAAGCAACCTTCGATGAAGGTTGCTTATGAAAAAAGTTAGCTTTTCTTTAACCTTTTTTTGTTTTTTTAAGGGGGCGAGAAAAGCTATAAAAGACCCAAAAATCCAGATGCAATATTATTTCTTGCCCTCATTTAAAAGTATAGCATGTCATAAAATGAAGGCAACTTTTTGAAATCAGGTTTTTTACAAGAACACAACAAAAGAAAGTTAAAAAATAAAATAGGGAAATATCCATATAAATCCGCAAATAATTGCCAGGAAAATCTAATTAATGTATACTATACCATGACGGAAACCCGGTCCGAAAAGATCAAAAAAATAGACACAAGATCATGATCTATATAATTATCGCCTATTCTATAACTCTCTTTATACTAATAATTTTAGCCGCTAAATATTACCATTCCAGGAAAGCCGGGGAAAGCTTTCAACAGCTGATGGGGCATATCAATATCGGATACTACAAGTACAGGGCCAGGGACGGGGTGGTTTTGGCCGCTAACGAGGGGTTTGTTAACATCCTCGAACTTGATATGACCAGAAGAGAGGTGATAGGCAGGTCGTTAAGCGAACTTCTTGTCTATGTCGAGGAAGAGGAAAGTATCCGCAAGCTGGTAAGGCAAAGGGGTCGGATCAAGAACCGCGAATATCATTTCAAGACACTGAAAGGCAAGGATAAGTGGGTCCTGCACAACGCTTATCTCATCAAAGACCCCTATCTTCGCGAAGATATAGTCGAAGTGATCATCGAAGACATAACGGAGGAGCGGCTTTCCTATGAGAAAATGAGAGAAAGCCAGCAAAGGTATAAAAAGCTTTTCAAGAACTCGGGGGATATGGTCATAGCCTACAGGTTCGACGACAATATTATAGAAGAGGTTAATCCCGTCACGGAAGTCGTAACGGGATACTCGGTCGAGGAATTCTCGGGCAGGTCCTTTGACGAGCTTTTTCACCCTTCATATCGCAAGGGGTTGAAAGAAGGGCATAATGACCTTTTGTTCAAGGGATCCACGCGTCTGGAATCGGTGATAGTGTGCAAGAACGGGACCTACAGGGATGTGATAATGACGCTCAGTATCGTGGAGCTTGAGGAACATAACATAGTGATAGCGGTCATCAAGGACGTCTCGGAACTGGTAAAAGGCAGGGAGGAACAGGACCGCAGGAAAAAGGAACTTGAGGATTTCTGGAAGGCCTCGGTCGCGCGGGAAGAGAGGATAAAGGACCTGAGGGAAGAACTGGAAAGGGCGAAACACCAGATCAAACTTCTGAAAGAGAAAAAATGACGCCTGATAAGCGACAGGATATACAGGATATAACACTGGTCGATATCAACCACCAGAAAAGGCTGATAGCGGTCTCTTTTGAGATACGCATTTTCAGTATCCTGGTGGGTTTGATCTGTGCCCATATTATCGGAAACGTCGTCGGTGTACGTGTGCCGGGTGAGGTGTTATTAATATTTTATCTTTGGCTGGTCACAAGCGCGATATATTTGACGGTCTTTAAGACCAATATCTGCAAGACTATGAGGGTCCTCAATAATGTGCATTTCAGTTATTATTTTTTAGGCATCACTTATGCTACCGGGCTGGTACACTATCTGGGGGGCGCTGAATGGATAGCGTTCTGTGTATCTGTTCGATCTGGTCTATGCCAATGTGCTTATACAAAGGGCAAGGTCGGCCCTTGTCAGTATCCTAATAGCCCTGTGTTATTTTATTCTCGTTTTTCTCGAATACAAAGGCATTATCCCTCACCAGAGGATATTCCCCCTGGAAGATGCCTCCTATAATAATCTTACATATCTCGTCAGCACGAATATCATAGTCGTGGGCGGGGTGTTCTTCCTGATGGCCTATGCCACCGGGCTTTTTTCCAAGATGAAAGAGAACAGGGAAAAGAGCCTGCGCGAATCCAGGAACAGGTTCGAGACCAAATCTTTTCAACTCGAGAACATCACAAAGACCCTCAGGAGAAAGGCAGCCGAAAACATATATCTTAAAAGGGCGACCATGGGTTACATCGAGAAGAAGGAATACGAACTCGAAACAGCCAGGAAAGACCTCGAAGCCCAGATCGAGAAGCTCAGGAAGACGCAGAAGTCGATGTATTTTATGATAGAGGACCTGAACGAGATGAGCGCCCAGCTCAAGGACACCCGTGACCACCTGGAAGACAAGGTCAGGTCAAGGACGGACGAGCTTCTTAATATAAGCAGGAAGCTTCACAGGAGTGAACGGCTGGCTTTCCTCGGCAAGCTGGCGGGCAGCGTAACGCATGAGCTCCGCAACCCATTGGCGGTCCTCAAGAACTCCGCGTATTTCCTGGACAAGAAGTTCAGTGAGAAAAAAGGAAAGAAAGACGAAAAAGTGATGAAGTACATAGATGTAATGAAAAAAGAGATAAGCATAATAGATTCGATAATAGACGATATCATGGGTTTCGCGAAGACCAAGGCCCCCGATCTGGAGGAAGCGGATATCAGGGACGTTATAGAGAACGCCCTTTCGATGATCAACGTGCCGGACCTTATCAAGGTAGAAAAAGAGTTTGAGGACCTCCCGGGGATATTGATAGACAGCAACCAGATCATGCATGCCGTGGTTAATATTGCAAATAACGCCATAGTGGCAATGAAAGGGAACGGCACTCTTGTTTTCCGGGCCCTCAAAAAGGGCGACCAGGTTTGTGTTGAGATCGAGGACAATGGACCCGGTATCCCGCCGGACCAGAGGGAGCTCATATTCGAGCCCCTGTATAGTTCAAAACCCAAGGGAACGGGATTAGGCCTTCCGATAGCGAAAATGATGGTCGAGAACCAGGACGGCAGGATAGAGTTCACGAGCGAGTTAGGCGGGGGCACGGTTTTCAGTATATTATTGCCGATAGAGCGGAAAGGAAGGGGCAGGTAGATGGGTGAGACCAGAAAGAAAGTGGTCATCGCCGAAGATAATATCCAGCTGTGTGAACTTTTAAAGGCCATACTTGAAGGAGAAGGGTACGATGTGGATTTTGTCCACGACGGGTATTCGCTCATAGATTACCTCAAGGGGACACAGGATGTCGATGCCGTAATACTGGACCTCATAATGCCCGAGAAGGGCGGCATAAGCATATTCGAGACCGTCCGTTCGGTCTCACCGGCCTCCAAACTGATCATATATACCGGTTACACCAGCTATCAGCATTCCGTTTTCGCCAGAGAAGCCGACGCTTTTATTAACAAGACCGATGGCGCCGAGGCCCTTCTCGACGTGCTTAAACGTCTCTTGGAATAGAAATGTTCAGACATATACGTAATACATATCGAAGAATTAACTTATGTGCCGATAGTTTAATGTCGGGACTATCTTTTTTGTTGGTCATAATTATTTGGTGTTACATTTCTACAGGCTCTTTCTACTCTTCGAGGTATTGCCAACGTTACTGGTGGCTTCTTCTCATGGTAATGGGATTATGGCCGTTTTTGTTGAGTGTCAATGGTCTTTATCCTACGAACAGGGCAAGAACTATAAATCGGGCACTGGTTATCATTGTTAAAAGTAGTTTCCAAGGACTTGTTATCATTCTTGCTATTCTTTTCATGTTCAAATCCAAAGCTAGCCGGCTATTAGTATTTGGAGTTAGTGTTAGTGCAACCGGGTTTTTAATCTTGAAAGAATTTTTAGTTATATGGTATTTACGTTTCTTGAGGACCGCAGGCAGGAATGTGAGAAATGTTCTTATTATAGGAGAGGTGGAAAAGGCTAAGGAGATAAACGACATAATAGTGAAGAATAAATTTCTTGGATTAGATGTAGTCGGATTTCTTGTTCCTCGAGCAGAGGTATCGGAAGAAAGGATTTCGGACAATAAAATACTCGGGAACCTGGAAGACATAGAAAAAGCCCTCCACGAGCACCCTATAGATAACGTGATCATAGCTTTGAGTAGAAGAGATTATGGAGAGGTTGAAAATATTATATATCACTGCGAAGAAGAAGGGGTGGAGCTATGGCTTACGGCCGGTCTTTTTAACATCAAAATAGCACGATTTGACACCGATGAGCTTTTTGGTCTGCCTATTATCGTGTTTCGGACAGGGCCGAGTTTTTCCTGGCAGTTATTCGCGAAGAATGTTTTTGATAAAGTGATCGCGGTTGTTTTAAGCATCTTGAGCATTCCTGTGATTGGAATGGCAGCTGTTGCTATAAGACTGGAATCCGAGGGGCCGGCTATTTTTTTACAAAAACGGCTTGGACTTCATGGCAGGGTATTCGTACTTTATAAGTTACGCACGATGTACATGGAAGCAGAAAAAACGAAAAAAGAACTAGAAGCTGACAACATTATGAAAGGTCCTGTTTTTAAAATGGATAAAGATCCTAGAGTTACAAAGATGGGAAGGTTTTTGAGAAAGTTCAGCATAGATGAATTTCCACAATTCTGGAATGTAATAAAGGGAGACATGAGCTTGATCGGGCCAAGGCCCCCTTTGTTTGAGGAAGTAGTGCGATATGAAGGATGGCAACGCCGTCGTTTAAGTATGAAGCCGGGAATCACTGGACTGTGGCAGGTGAAAGGCAGGAACAGAATAACAGATTTTGCTGAATGGGCACGTCTCGATTTGAAATATATAGATGAATGGTCTCTTTGGCTGGATATTAAAATATTTTTTACAACAATATGGGTAGTTTTGACAGGGATTGGAGCGAAGTGAAAAACTGTGTGTAAAAGGAAAAAGCATGTTTTTGTCAGTCACAAGCTAAAGTCCTTATAGTCAAAGGGCTTTAGCTTTTTTTATGGCGGAGAGGGGGAGACACCTTCGCCAACCTAATTTATATTATTCGGCTTCGGTGCCTTTTTCATTTCTATCGCCATCAGCCTTCGCATGAGAAATGCCCTACCGGAACCGCTCTTTAGATACTTCTCAAACTGCTTCGCAAGTTTCTTATCTGAGAAAACAAGATACGTTTCTATTGTCCAGGGCTTATATTTGTTGGTATAGGGCAAATCTCCATTATTATGCTGTTTTAAGCGTTTTTTAAGGTCTGTAGTTTGGCCTATATAATACCGCGTGAAGTCGGATTCGTTGCGAAGAATATAAACATAATGGTTAGCCATGCACACAGCCTATCAGCCGAAGCCAAGTATGTCAAAATAATTCGGCGAAGGCTGATGGCGGAGAGGGGGAGATTCGAACTCCCGGTCCCCGAAGGGACAACGGTTTTCGAGACCGCCGCATTCGACCACTCTGCCACCTCTCCGGGTGTAATTGTATCAAAATATCGTAAAATTCTCCACGATAAAAATCCGTGACAAATAGTACCCGTATATGTAGAATAGTAGGGCACATAAAACGGGGGATGCCGTAATGGGGAAATTCATTAATGTTGAAAAGGTCCAGGATCTCGTTGTAATAAAGTTCATATTCAACGAGATAAATCTTGACCAGCGGGAAAAGTTGAAGAAAGAGCTGAACGAGCTTTTAGGGAAGGGTGATGCCCGGTTCATTATCGACCTCTCCAAGGTCGGCTTCCTTTCCTCTCTGGTGATAGCGACCATTGTGTTCTTTGCCAAGGAGGTCAGAAAGGCGGACGGGGACGTTAAGCTTTGCGCCCTGTCCAGTGAGGCGTTCAGTATTTTTCGTATTACCCAGCTCGATAAGGTCTTTGAATTGTATGACACCGAGACTGCCGCAGTAGAGAGTTTCAAGAAAACGGTATAGTCGTTTTGCGCGGAGAGGTGGCCGAGCGGTCGAAGGCGCTTGTTTGGAGAACAAGTGATCAGCAATGGTCCCAGGGTTCGAATCCCTGCCTCTCCGCCATTAAAAAAATACGGTACCAATGGTTTTAATGGCTAAGCAATTGCACTAATGAGCAATTGCTTAATATTCTTTCGTCGAATAGATCTAAAAAAGTTTGTACTTTTTTATATCCATTCTCCTCAGGAATATTTAGGAGAGCCCGGGGTCGGACTTAGGTGGATGTAAGATCCCTGCCTCTCCGCCATATATTTTTCTATTAAAGGGTTTGTATATTCCCCTCATTACGGACGGAAAAAGGCGTGAAATGTCAGAAAATCTAGGAAAATCCCCAGTCAAGCTGAAAATCCAACTTTTTTGCGGTTAACTATATATTGTGTACCCCCTTGACAAACTAAACAACATATGGTATTTTTTGACGTGCTTCGCAATTCACCCCATATCTTAAAGGAAAGGATGTAATATGTACTCAACGGATATTAAATTCATTCGAAAAAGGGACGGCAGGCTCGAGCCGTTCGATCCGAAAAAGATCGAAAGCGCGGTCTTTGCCGCCGCAAAGG
Source organism: uncultured Planctomycetia bacterium (assembly GCA_964409365.1). Taxonomy (GTDB): domain Bacteria; phylum Omnitrophota; class Gorgyraeia; order Tantalellales; family Tantalellaceae; genus CAYPCX01. The sequence goes on from CAYPCX010000004.1 coordinate 114,158, forward strand.
CGGTAGGAGGGGAAGATACCGAAAAAGCCAGGGAGATCACACGCCAGACGGTATCGTTCCTTGAAGTGCTTTACAAGGGTGACCGCGTACCGACCGTTGAGAACGTCCAGGACCTCGTTGAAAAGATACTGATCGAGAACGGCCATGCCAAGACGGCGAAGGCCTACATCATTTACAGGGACCAGCACGCCAAACTGCGCCAGACGAAAGCCCTCTTGAGCGACGCCGTCAACATGGTGGACAACTATATCCAGCAGAGGGACTGGCGCGTTAAAGAGAACGCCAATATGGGATATTCCCTCCAGGGGCTTAACAATTTCATATCGACCGCCGTGTCGAACAAGTACTGGCTGGACCGCATTTATTCAAAAGAAGTGGCCGAAAAACATATGGAAGGAGACCTTCATATTCATGACCTGGGGTCGATAAGCGCGTACTGCTGCGGCTGGGATCTGAAAGACCTTCTTACGCGCGGTTTCGGCGGCGCGTACGGGAAAGTCGAGTCGAAACCACCGAAACATTTCCGTGTGGCGCTCGGACAAATAGTGAATTTCTTTTATACTTTGCAGGGCGAAGCGGCTGGCGCCCAGGCGTTCTCGAACTTTGATACGCTTCTCGCGCCGTTCGTGTATTATGACAAGCTCACGTATCCGCAGGTCAAGCAGTACATGCAGGAGTTCATCTTTAATATAAACGTGCCGACACGTGTGGGGTTCCAGACGCCTTTTACTAATATAACCATGGACCTGGTCATCCCGGATGCCTTCAAGGACGAAGCGGCCATAGTGGGCGGCGAAGTAAAAGACAAGAAATACGGCGATTTCCAGCATGAAGCGGATCTTATCAACAAGGCGTTTTGCGATGTGATGATAGAAGGCGACGCCAAAGGGAGGATATTCTCTTTCCCGATACCGACCTATAACATCACAAGGGATTTTGATTGGGGTAATCCCGATCTCGAAGGTCTCTGGGAGATGACGGCCAAATACGGGATCCCGTACTTCTCGAACTTCGTCAACAGCGACATGAACCCGGACGATGCGCGCAGCATGTGCTGCAGGCTGCGTCTCGACAACAGGGAACTGCGCAAAAGGGGCGGGGGCCTTTTCGGGTCCAATCCGCTTACCGGTTCGATAGGGGTCGTAACGCTCAATATACCGCGCCTGGCGTACCTTTCCGACAACAAGGAAAGCTTCTACAGGGGACTCGACGAACTCCTGCGTATATCCAAAGAGGCGCTGGAGACCAAGAGGAAGATACTCGATACGCTTACAGAGCAGGGCCTTTATCCGTATTCACGCTATTACCTCGCTAATATAAAGAAGAGGAACAGTACCTACTGGGCGAACCATTTTTCGACGATAGGCCTTGTCGGAGTGAACGAAGGGTGCCTCAATCTTATAAAGGAAGATATAGGAACGGAAAAGGGCCGGGAATTCACGCTGGAACTGCTGAACTACATCCGCGAACGCATGATGCAATTCCAGGAGGAGACGGGGCATTTCTACAACCTGGAAGCTACCCCGGCGGAAGGCACTTCCTACCGGCTCGCCAGGCTTGACAAGAAAAAATTCCCCGGGATAATGACCCAGGGAAATGAAGAGCCGTATTATACCAATTCTTCGAACCTTCCCGTGAAGTATACTGACGATCTTTTCGCGGCGCTCGAGCACCAGGATGATATCCAGTCCCTTTACACGGGAGGGACCGTGTTCCATATATTTCTCGGCGAACGGGTGGAGGACATTGAGGTATGCAAAAAGCTGGTGAGGAAAATAGCTCAGCAGTACCGGATGCCGTATTTTACCATATCGCCGTCGTTCACGATATGTTCCGAACACGGCTACATCCCGGGAGAGCATTTTAAATGTCCCTATGACCATTCTGATGAAGAAGAAAGTCCCGTAAAGGAGGTCGTTATATGAACGAGAAAAAATGCAACGTGGAAGTATTTGCCAGGGTCACCGGGTTTTTCCGGCCGGTCCAGTCATGGAACAAGGGCAAGGCGGAAGAGTTCAAAGACAGGAAAAAGTTCAACGTGGCTACCATGGCCGAGGCAGAGACAAAAGATGGTGATCGCCGGATTACAGAATCTGTCGCTGGTTGACTACCCGGGGCACCTCGCCCTGACCGTTTTCGTGCAGGGGTGCAATTTCCGCTGCGGATACTGCCATAATCCGGAGCTGGTCACATTAGATGCCCAGTTCGAGTGTACGGAGGAACAGGTCCTTGCATGTATATCGAACCGGAAAGACAAGATCGAAGGTGTCGTTATTACCGGGGGAGAACCGACTCTTTACCGGGATATACCGGATTTCGCCAAAGAAGTGAAAAAAATGGGACTAAAAGTCAAACTTGACACCAACGGTTCGAATCCGGACAGGATCATGGGGCTGTTGCGGGCGTCTCTCATCGATTATGTATCCATCGACATAAAGACCGCTCCGTCAAGATATGACCTTGTGACCGATTCTGAAAATATGGCCGATCACCTTTCCGAGAGCGTGTATACTGTCATGCTTTCCACTATTCCCTATGAATTCAGGACCACCTGTGTGCCCGGGATAGTCGACGAGGAGGATTTCAGGGAGATAGGGGCTCTCGTCCGGGGCGCGAAGAACTACTGTCTGCAGCAATTCAGCCCGGGCATTACCTTTGATGAACGTTTCCAGGACGTACATCCATACCCCCCGCAAAAGATCCACAGGTTCAAGGACATACTTGAAAGTTTTGCGATATCGGTCCGGACGCGGGGTTTTTAAAAAAGGAGAGACCATGAGGTTTTTCAAGAGTTTAGTGGCGGTGCTTTTATTGATCTCGGTAGCCGTTCCGGCTTTTTCCCAGGAGATCAACGTCTGCATAAAAGTAAGAGGGAATACGGGTCTTGAAGGCCGCCTGGAAAATATAATGGCGAGAGAGTTCAAGGCGTTTGAGCATGTGAAAGTGACCAAGGACAGGTCAGCCTGCCAACTTTATCTGGACCTGACGCTTGTCGTCCAGGAGCCTATACGTTTTTACGGACTCGGTATAAGCATAGCCTACCACGTGCGCGGCGAGTTCTACAGCCGTCCCACTTCCGATGTCGCGCAGTTCGGAGAGGATCGAATGGAGGATATTTGCAAATATCTGGCTAAAGAGATCGATAAGGCCTTCCTCGAACCGCTCCGACACCCGGGTTCAGCAGGATAGACAAGCTGGGTAGTTCTTGAAATATAAAAGGGCCCCGATAGTTCAGGGCCCTTTTATATTTGGCGTCCCCGGGCAGAAAACCAGCCCCGAGTTAAACGAGGGGCGCAGGATCCTGACCGGGGACAATGCCGGAGCGAGGTTTGTGGACGAAGCTTGCTTTGGTCCGCAAAACGAGCGGAGATATGGATAAAGCCCACCGCATTTCTGTATTTTTGATTTATCAGTCAAATAAAAAGAGCTCCGCATATGCAGAGCTCTTTTTTTATTTGGCGTCCCCGGGCAGACTCGAACTGCCGCAACCGGCTCCGGAGGCCGGCACTCTATCCAACTGAGCTACGGGGACTGAACTTGTATACAAGATGAAAAACAATCAGGAAAGTATTATACTTCTTTTCGAGTGTTCTGTAAATCATGTCGCCCGTTCGGGGGAATCATTTTTTATAACAGGCTGTAACATTTATAAATCAAGAGGCATAGAGCGGCAACGCTCGGAAACCCCCGCCAATCCTAATTAATAATTGACAGCACTTGTGGAATTTAGTATATTGAACTTTGTCCGTTGATTTCTTGAGAGAAATTAAAAAGGAGGTGTTGAATGAACAAGGCAGAATTCATCGAATCCATCTACAAATGGGGAAAGTATGGCACGAAAGCCGAAGCCGCGAAGGCTTACGACGCTGTAGTGACAGCTCTGTCCAGCCGTCTATCGAAAGGTGGCACGACCGACAGAGTCATCCGTCTTCCCGAGCTGGGCACGTTCCAGATGAAGACAAGGAAGGCCAGGATGGGCAGGAACCCGCAGAGTGGTAAAGCGATCAAGATACCGGCGAAGAAGGTCGTGACTTTCAAGGCCGGTAAGAACCTGTCAAGCAGCCTCTAATATCTCTGAGCGATCGACGAAACTGACCCCCGCCGTTCTTAGGGATGGCGGGGGTCATCTTAGTAGGAAGGTCATTATGATTACGGTCAATGATGTAGCGAAACTGGTCAGCGGGAAGGTCCTGGGAGACGGAAAGACCCCGGTCAAAGGCATTGCCCCGTCGGCGTTAGCCGAAGAAGGGGATATCACTTTCGCGATGAGCGAAGCTGACCTTAAGCAGGCCGGGAAGAGCAGGGCGTCCTGTGTTCTTACGAACGCCGAAGTGACGGATTATCCCAAGACGGTTCTCAGGGTCGAGGACATGAAACTGGCCATGACAGTGCTTTACAACGCCATGTTGGAAATGAGACCCCCGGCCAAGGGCGTGGTCCATCCCACGGCCGTCATAGCCGAAAACGCTTCTCTTGGCAAAAACGTCTCAGTGGGCCCTAATGCCGTGATAGGAGAAGGAGCGCAAATAAGCGATAACACCGCGATAAGCGCCAACTGCGTGGTCGGTAAAGGCGTTAAAGTGGGGCAGAATGTATGCTTATACCCGAACGTGACGATATATGATCACGTGATAATAGGGGACAGGGTGACCATACATTCCGGAACGGTGATCGGAGCGGACGGGTTCGGCTATATCCCGAAGGACGGCAAGGTATATAAAGTTCCGCAGATGGGAACGGTAGTTATCGAAGATAATGTGGAGATAGGCGCTAATACGTGTATAGACAGGGGCACTTTCAAGAATACGGTGATAGGTAAAGAGGTAAAAATAGATAATCTTGTCCAAATCGCGCATAACGTTGAGGTGCAAAACAATGTGTTTATTGCGGGCCTTACGGGTATAGCGGGAAGCGCCACCATCGGAGAAAATACCATGATAGGCGGCAACGTGGGAATAGCGGATCATGTTATTGTCGGCAAAAACGTCAAGATCGGCGCGAAGACGGGTGTTCACGGGCATGTCAGGGATAATGAAGTTATATTCGGGTATCCGTACCGGGAGGCCGGAGACGCTAAGAAACTGTATGGTCTGTTGTCTTTGCTTATTAAACACGCCTCTAAATTCAGGAAGTTATTGAGGGATCATCCGGATTGATCCGGGGGAGTTTTTATGATAGTACTTACGGGCGGCGCGGGATTCATAGGAAGCTGTTTTTTGAGCAAACTGAACGAGGAAGGGATAAGCGATATAATAGTCGTCGACAACCTCGATCAGTCGAATAAATGGCGCAACCTGGTAGGGAAGCGCTTCCGCGATTACATCCAGAAAGACGATTTTCTCGGCCTGGCCTCGGCCCGTAAGCTGCCGAAACCGAGCTCTATTGTCCATATGGGGGCCTGCAGTTCCACCACTCTTACCGATGCAGACTATTTCGTGAGGAACAACTACGGTTATTCAAAGGCCATTGCCGAATTGGCCCTTACCCAGAAGGCGGATTTTCTCTATGCTTCATCCGCCGCCACTTACGGTGACGGCAGTAACGGTTACAGTGACAGCGACGAGAATACCCGCCGCCTGAGGCCGCTCAACATGTACGGTTATTCGAAACAGCTTTTTGACCTGTGGGTCCTTAACAGCGGACTGACGGCCAGCGTTACGGGCCTGAAGTTCTTCAACGTCTTCGGCCCCAATGAATATCACAAGGAAGACATGATGAGCGTTGTTTGTAAGGCCTTTCCACAGGTGCGCGACGAAGGGCATATCAGGCTGTTCAGATCCTACCGGGATGACTACGCCGACGGTGAGCAGAAGAGGGATTTTATCTACGTCAAGGACGCCGTCGAGGTCATGTATTATTTCTTCCTGAACCCGAAAAAGACGGGCATTTTCAATCTGGGGACCGGCGAGGCCCGCAGCTGGAACGACCTGGCAAAAGCGATGTTCTCTGCCGCAGGAAAAACCCCCGTTATCGAATATATCGATATGCCGGAAGCGCTCAGGGAGAAGTATCAGTATTTTACTCAGGCGGACCTGGGGAAACTAAGGGAAGCCGGGTGTGACCATAAGTTCCGTTCGTTGGAAGAGTCGGTCAAGGATTACGTAAATTACCTCAAGGCCGGCGCCTACCTCTAAGCCGCTTATTTAAAGCCCTTGAACTCTTTGGTCTCGGGGTTAAAGACCGTGATGATGTTTCTGCCGCTATTCTTGGATTCATAAAGGGCGTGGTCCGCTTCACCTATGAGATATTCGGCCTTGTAATCGGGGTGCCCGTTGTAGGAGGAGAGCCCCATGCTGATGGTGGTGCTTACTTCCTTGTGGTCGATCTTCACGCGGGTGTTCTCGACTTTTTCCTTTATCCTGTCGGCTACTTCTACCGCCTGTTCCATCAGGTTCTTCAGGCGTTTCGCCACCGTTTCGGCCTCTTCTATGCCGGCTTCCATTAGGAGTATAGCGAATTCCTCCCCGCCGTATCTTGCCACGATATCGGATGTCCTGACGTTCTCGGAGATGATACCGGCCACTGTCTGCAGCATTTTGTCGCCGGCGAGATGCCCGTAGGTGTCGTTAAAGCGTTTGAAGTGGTCGATATCGCACATTATAAGGGAGATGGGCCTCTTGTACCTTTCCGCGCGGCTGATCTCCCTTTCAAGGTGTTCCTTGAAATATTTCTGCGTATAGAGACCGGTGAGGCCGTCATGGACCGCCTGGTACTCGGCTATACGCTTCTCCGCTTCTATTTTCGCGCTGTACTCACGGAAGATCAGCACCGAAAGAAGTAGCACCAGGAGTATTATGAAGTAGGTCCGGGTGATGTTCATCATATTGCTGTATTCCTCAAGGCCTCTTTTATATTCTTTGTTTATGTCATATACAAGGAGCGTGCCTACCTCTTGGTCGCCGTATTTGATAGGATAGACGTATTCCGCGCTGAGTATGTCAACCTCCTTGACGTCGCTCAGGACGCTCTTCATGATGCCCGAATCATCCCTGTACACGAAATTCACGCTCAGAAAGGGTATATCGTTATATTTATTTATGAAAGGATGAATGTTCTCAATAGTCGGGGTAGGGACCTCTTTTTTGAAGCTCTGGTATATGGATGAAGCAAGCCGTTCCGCCCGTTCCAGGTTGTAACCAGTCGGTCTCTCGATGAAATACCGGTACATTATGGTACTTTGCCGGGTCAGCAGGAAGTTGAACAGGAATCCGCTTATGACGGCAAGCAGGATGAGATATGCCACATAACGTGTTTTAAGCAATGAGAACTTCATTTTGTAAAGTTTACATCCTTTCCTTATTATATTATATACGCTACGTCTGAAAAAGCAAACTTTTTGGCTATTTTGGCGATATGAATTGAAAATCCCTTCCGGATATGCTATATTTTCTGATTATCTGACGAGGAAAGGGGCTTATTGTATGAGTGATGTATATACTTCGAAGGATGTAGTGCAAATGGCCGCTCAGGCCAAGGCCAGGGGCGTTGAGATGTACCTGACGCTGGCGAGGAACAGCGAAAATTACCATGTAGGACGGCTGTTCATGGAGCTGGCTAAGGACGAGCAGAAGCATAAGCACGAGCTTGAGAAATGGTTGGATTTTCTTAGAGGGTCTCGGCGTGAAGAGGCCTATCCCGGCGAACGGGCGCTTTATCTTAAAGCCCTTGTCGACGCGAATACGTACAGCTGCGATAAAGCTACGAAACAGGCCCTCGAAAAGACCATAAGCGAGGAAGAAGCCCTCCAGGCGGGGATCACGTTCGAGAAGGATTTCATGCTCTTTTTGCATGATCTTAAGCAGCATGTCGTTATCGGCGGGGAAACCACCGTAGATTCGCTGATAGATGACGAGATCCGCCACCTGAAAGAGATGTTCCTCTTGAAGGAAAAGCTTGAAAAAGGCGAGTAGCGTTACAGCTCGACCGGGACTATTTTTCTTACGGAGTTTATCAGATAGACCATATCGGCGTTTTCAAGGTCCTCCATCCGGAGGACCTTTTCTTTTAAGGGAAGAGCCTGCATTCTTAACAGATATTCTCGAAAAACCCCGGGCAGGAGACCGCTGGATACAGGAGGGGTCCAGTATTCTTCCGCTTTCTTGATCATTATGTTCGTGATGGCGCCTTCAGCGATCTCAGTCCTCTTATTCAGGAAGATCACGTCAAAAAAGCCCGCCTTGCGGCATTCAGCGTGTTCAGTGTCATAAAGATCGCGTTTGGTCGTCTTATGATACAGGAAGATATCTTCAGGATCGGTCTGTTTATCAGATACACTAGCCCTGAAAGGTACTTCCCCGGCGGGTTCAAGAGGGGAGTGTGCGATAGAAACGTTGCCCAGGGGGCCCAGGAGCATTCTCACGCGATGATCTTTGTCCGGAGAAAGAGTGGAAGCCGTCTTTTCCAGTGCTCCCAGGACCTTGTCCCATTCGAAGGGGAAACCGAAAAAACGAGCGCTTTTTTCCAATCTTTCCAGGTGCAGGTCCAGCAGGAAAAAATCGCGTTTTTCCCATAAGATCGTCTCTATCAGCGAAAAATCCTGAATGTGATGGGGCATGATTTTAGCCGTTTAAGGTTATGTTTGAGCGCGTTGACTATTATTATAGTTATGATACAATAAAAACTCAATTGTTTAATGCGTGCCAGCAGCTTCCGCCTTCGCTGATTACTTTATTTTTTTTGCTACGGCGGACTTCGACAGCCTTCGGCTGTCTCGCAGCTTAATAGGTATTTGACATACAATTGCGTGCCAGTAGCTCAGCGGATAGAGTAGCGGCCTACGAAGCCGTTGGTCGCAGGTTCGAATCCTGCCTGGCACGCCATTTTTATATCATGAACAAACACGAACTGTACATGCAACAGGCTCTGGCCGAGGCCCGGAAGGCCTTTGACGAGGGCGAGGTCCCCGTCGGGGCGGTAATAGTATATAATGACCGGATCATTGCGAGGGCCCATAACCAGATAAAGATGCTTAAAGATCCCACCGCTCACGCGGAGATGATCGCGATCACTCAGGCGGCGGCCCAGCTGGAAAATGAGCGATTGAACGAGTGTGATCTTTATGTTACAATTGAGCCTTGCTCGATGTGCGTGGGGGCCGCGATACTGGCGCGTTTGCGCACAATAGTTTACGGCGCCGAGGATTCCAAAACAGGCGCCTGCGGCTCCGCGATAGATTTGGTCCGGCCGGGCCTATTTAACCACAACATCGAGGCAGCAAAAGGCATTCTGGAACCGGAATGCCGCACCATAATCCAGGAATTCTTTCTGGCCAAACGCTGATATTATCTGCTGTGTTACGGAGAGGTGGCTGAGCTGGCTGAAGGCAACGGTTTGCTAAACCGTCGTAGGCTTTAAAACCTACCGAGGGTTCGAATCCCTCCCTCTCCGCCATATAAAAATCCCAAGCAGTTAATTTCTTTAAAGATAGACGCAAAAGGTCTATAATAAAGGGGTTAACTGCTTTTGTTTTCAGTCAACGCAGTGAACGTTTTTCCACGATATTCGAAATCGATGACACGAAAATAACACGCTGGGAAAAGAGGTAAAAATGTCAGAAGAAAATGGACAAGTTAATGTATATACGGAGATATTAGGCTGGTCTAATTCTTTACCCGATTGGAAGAGTGACGCCTTGAGAAGAGTAATTGTCCAAGGGGACTATTCTGAGAAAGATGTTGAAGAGGTGTTACAACTGTTAAAACTATCGGAAGGATTATTATCTGAAAAAGAAGTATCCATAAAGGCTGTGCGGGTGTCAAAAGCTCATCTTCCCGTCAATTCTAGTCAGGGGGAGAAGGTGTTATTAAAAGCTATGCACGGTCTTCAGAATGTAAACGCGGTTGTTGTTGACCAGAAGATAGAGTTCTTGCCAAAAGGTTTGACGATTATTTATGGAAGGAATGCCGCTGGTAAATCGGGTTATGCCAGAGTATTAAAAAGAGCATGTCGTGCCAGGGGAGAAGCTAAAGAAGTGTTGCCGAATGTTTTTGATACGGCTACCGGGGGGAAAACCCCGTCAGCAAAAATTGATATTAGCAAAGGGGCTGAAGATAAAACATTGCTTTGGAAAGATGAAGAAACTTACATTGATGAACTAGGTTCTATTTCATTTTTTGATTCACATTGTGCAAGAGTTTATGTGGACGAAGCCAATGATGTATCGTATATTCCATATGGGTTAGATTTATTTGATAAGCTGTGCCAGTTATTGAATCAAGTTAAGAAAAAATTAAAAGACGAAATTGAATTATGCAATCCGGATTCAAGTTTCATAGAGGAACTACCAGAAGGTACAACTATTCGAGAGTTTCTTGTCAAAGTCAATGCTGGTACAAAGAAGGAAGACATTGAAAAGCTTTCTAACATAACAGACAGCGAAAAGACTCAGTTAAATGCTCTGAAAGAAAAGTTAGATGAGATACAAAAACAGGATCCCAAGGTCAAAGCGGAGGAGATAAGACGCAGGAAGAGACGAGTAGAAAGGCTGAAAGAGGTGATCTCCTCTATTGATAAAACTATTTCCGATGAAGAAGTAAAAAACATTAAAGCAATGTTAACAGAACTAGAAACGGCTCAAAAAGCGGTTGAAATTGCTTCAAAAAATACATTTACAGATCAACCCCTAAAGGGTGTTGGTACAGACCCATGGCGAATCTTATTTGATGCTGCTAAAGAATTTTCAGAAAAATATGCCTACCCTGGAAAAGAATTTCCAAATGTTGAAGACGAAGCCAGATGTGTTCTATGTTTCCAGAAGCTGGAGGGAGAAGCCATTGAAAGATTTGGCAAGTTTTCAGATTATATGAAAGATCGAACGTCTCAAACCTACGCAGAAAACAAGAAAAAATGGGATAGCAAATATCAAGAACTTAAACAAATACAGGAAAAGATTGAAGGTGACAATACCGATGCGATTAATGAAATCCAGGAAACACACAAAGATACGGCTGATATGGTAACGGAATTTTTTAAAAATGCTAAAACTAGACATGAAAAGATTTTGTTGGCTATAGAACAGAAAAATTTCGATATGGGAATGATAAAGCTCGAATTACCACTTGTGGAGTTAGGTTTTATCTGTCAGGCTTTGGAGGCAAAAGCAAAAGAATATGAGGGTATTGCTGAAGCAGGAGAAAAGAGCAAGATAGAAAAACAGTACAATGAACTAAATTCAAAAGAGCTTTTACGTAACAACATAGGCAAAGCTAATAGTTATATAGATACGCTGATAAAGCGTGGGAAAATACAGAGATGCATAGGAGAAGCAGATACAACAGCGATTTCTAGAAAATGTTCAGAATTGATGGAGCTCATGATTACGGAGAAGTTGAAAGAAGAATTAACGAATGAACTAAAATCTCTAGATATTAATTATTTACAAGTAGATTTGAAGAAAACTGGAAGATCGGGCGTTACTTTTCATCAACTTAAGCTCAAAAGCGATGCATATCGAAATATAAGTTTGTCGGAAGTTCTAAGTGAAGGGGAACAGAGGTCTATTGCTATAGCTTCATTTCTTGCGGAGCTTCAAGCGTCAGGGAGTTGTTACAGCATGGTTTTTGACGATCCCGTATCTTCTCTTGATCATCCGAGACGAGAGCAGGTTGCAAGACGGTTGGTTAAAGAGGCGCTCCATAGGCAAACGGTAGTGTTTACACACGACATTATATTCCTGACTGCGCTTGAAGAAGCGGCAGTGAAAGCAGGAGTCGATTGCAAAATACAAACAATCTGGAGTAGCAAAAAGGGGATTGGTTATTGTGATCCGAATGCACCCTGGCTTGGCCAGAACGTTAAATCACGGATTAGTTACTTAAAGGGACAGTTATTGCCGAAAATAGAAAGTCTGAGTGGAAATCCGGGGTCTAAAGATGAATATAGTATAAGAGTGAACGACTTTTTCAAGAAGTTACGAGAAACTTGGGAACGAGCAATTGAAGAGGTTGTATTCAATGATACGATACAAAGATTTAGAGATAGTGTGGAAACTAACAGATTGAAATCAGTAAAATTTGACGATGATGATTATAAAGTTATTGATGAGGCCATGTCGTTCTCCTCAAGCTATCTACATGATAGAGCCGCAGGGAAAGGAGAGAGAGAAGCTCCAGAACCAAAGATCCTGAAAGAGGAAATAGACAAATTGGAGAAATTTGTTAAGACTAAGAGAGATCAACAAGACGATACCAGAAAGCAAAGGTAAGCTTCTGTTGACAAAACTGGATATAGTGATAAAATAAGCCTAGATATGACTAATAGTCCTGAGTTTCGAAGGGGGAACCTGGACTCTAAATAAGTAAAACCTTCGTTTAGTCAGAAAGACTAGGCGGAGGTTTTTTGTTTTTAAAGAGATAATGCGGAGGTAGACCATGTTAATAGTTATGATAGTTCTAGCGGTTCTGGTAGTAGTGGCGATAGTGTTGCTGTCCATTTTACTGACCAGAAACCCTGATGAGAAGCTCTTGAAGTTCGAAAGAGCCGTAAGAGACGAGATCGCCGGCAACAGGGAAGAGATGTCGAAATCCCTGAAAGATTTCAGCGATAGTTCCACAAAACAGATTGTAGGGCTTACTCAACTGAATGAACAGAAGCTCAAGAACATACAGGAAACAGTTGAGGAAAGGTTAAAATCTCTGCAGGATGATAATGCTAAGAAATTGGAGCAGATGAGGGAGACTGTTGATGAGAAACTGCACGACACACTTGAAAAACGTCTTGGTGAATCATTCAAGATCGTAAGTGAGAGGCTTGAGAAGGTGCGTGAGGGGCTTGGTGAGATGCAGGCATTGGCAACCGGGGTAGGCGATCTCAAAAAAGTCCTGACTAATGTCAAAACAAGGGGAACATGGGGTGAAATCCAGCTCGGCACGCTGTTAGACCAGATCTTGACACCAGAGCAGTATGCTCAAAATGTTGCGACTAAAAAGGGAAGCAGGGAGAATGTAGAGTATGCCATAAAGTTGCCGGGTAAAGATGAAGATGTAGTATGGCTTCCCATTGACGCGAAATTTCCCAAAGAGGACTATGAACGTCTATTAGATGCACAGGATAAAGGAGATGTAAATCTAATCGAAGAGATAGGTAAAACTCTGGAAGGACGGATAAAATCAGAAGCGAGAGA
>CAYPCX010000005.1:0-63221 GCA_964409365.1 uncultured Planctomycetia bacterium
TCCGCAGGGCATCAGAGAACAGAGAGATCATTATTAAAGGAATAGGCGATGCCATGCGTGAAGCCCAGCTGATGGCCGGACGCATAGACACACTGATAAATGAAACCGAATCAAAACTGAATGAATGCCATCACGAGGCCAAGACGCTTCTTGACCTTGCAATGAGCGGCACAGTAACCAAAGGCGCCGCGTATAAAACAAAAATGCATGAACTTGATAATATGATCGTGGCTCTGGAAGATAAGCTGACCAAACTCCGGACACAAAAGACCGCCAATGACATGACAGCCAACTCAGGCAACTACCTGCACGAAACCCTGCAGTTTGCCATGGAGCATCTCGACAAAGCCCCGGCAGATGCCCAGAAAAACCTTATAAAGGCCCTTGTCAAAGAGATCGTAATCCATAAAGAGGTTATAAACATTAAAATGTACCTGGGCGATCCTGAAGAAACCCTGCAGGCCGATATTAACGATTGTAAGCACAATACCGAGCCCATAAAAAAGAACTGCCCTGTTCCGGTAAAACACCAGAACAGGGCAGTAACCAACCAGACGCTTGGTGCGTCTGTTCGTCAACAATGGCTCCCCGGGTTGGATTCGAACCAACAACCTACTGGTTAACAGCCAGTCGCTACTACCATTGAGCTACCGGGGAGCGTTATACTTGCAAACCATCCAGAAATTGTCTGCCTTTTCCGGATTTCAAGAACTTCTCACGTTTAATAGCTTCCTTCTTCTCAGGATATCTCTCGCTATACAACAGGACAAAAGGCCTGTTCTGGCTCGTCCAAATGCTATCCCCCTTATTGTGCTCTTTTAATCTTTCCTCAGGGGTCTTAGAAGTATACCCTATGTACCTTTTGCTATTACGTAAACTCCTTAATACATAAACGTGATACATTCATTTACTATATACATCGTTTACTTTTATAAACCAATACACTTACATTGTCAACAGCCCCAGCCAGAGGCTGGTCAGCCTTCGGCTGAAGTCGCTACTACCATTGAGCTACCGGGGAGCGTTATACTTGCAAACCATCCAGAAATTGTCTGCCTTTTCCGGATTTCAAGAACTTCTCACGTTTAATAGCTTCCTTCTTCTCAGGATATCTCTCGCTATACAACAGGACAAAAGGCCTGTTCTGGCTCGTCCAAATGCTATCCCCCTTATTGTGCTCTTTTAATCTTTCCTCAGGGGTCTTAGAAGTATACCCTATGTACCTTTTGCTATTACGTAAACTCCTTAATACATAAACGTGATACATTCATTTACTATATACATCGTTTACTTTTATAAACCAATACACTTACATTGTCAACAGCCCCAGCCAGAGGCTGGTCAGCCTTCGGCTGAAGTCGCTACTACCATTGAGCTACCGGGGAGCGAAGCATGTATGTCTTTCAGCGAACTCTAATTATAGAGAATATACCAGACATTGTCAATTGTAAAGCCCTGCCGGGATATTTGCGCATTTTCCCCGTTTACACTTGGTATTCTCCCTTCAAAGCGGTATAATTTTGGTGTTATGCGCTCCCCGGGTCTTAACATCATTACGGACGAACGGTACCGGAAACTCTTCGTTATTTCCGCCATCTTCATACTGGGTTTTATTGTCTACGGTAATTCTTTCAGTAATGATTTCGTTTTCGACGATGACACTCAGATCGCGCGCAACACGGGAATAAGGAATTTCGGGAATATATCCGGCATTTTCAGGCACAGCCTGACGTATTTTTCCGGCTCCGGCGAAGAAGGTAAGTTCTACAGGCCCCTGCAATCGCTTACATTGATGTGTGACTATTCCCGCTGGGGACTCAACCCCCTGGGCTACCACATAACCAACACTCTTTTACACATCCTGGTCGCCGTACTGCTTTTTTTCATCCTGTGTTCCATAACCAAAAGTACGCTCGTGGCCGCCCTGGCAAGCCTGCTGTACACGGTCCACCCGGCCAATACGGAAGCGGTTACCTACATATCCGGAAGAGCCGACTCATTATCGGCGATCTTTTTACTGCTCATGATCATATTTCAGTACAGGTACTGGCTGAGCGGAGGGCGCAAAAAAGCGGCCTACTATTCCCTGATACTGGCGTCTTTCATTCTGGCTCTCCTCGGCAAAGAACACGCGGTACTGTTCCCTTTCCTCCTGATATTCTTTGAATATTGCATGCGTGACAGGGAAAAGTATTCAGGAGTGATCGGTAAAAAACTTCTTTTTTATATCCCGCTTTTCGCGGCGGCCGCTGTCTGGGCTTTAGTCAAGAACAGGATCGCCGTGACCGAGGTGATGATAAAACACCCGGTGGCGTTAAGGTCCAGATTGATAATGGCGCCCCGGGCGATATTTGATTATGTCCGCCTTACCTTATTTCCCGTGAACCTGCACATGGAATACAGGTTCCCCGCTTTCAAGTCGCTATTCGAGCACGGTTATTTTGAGCCGTTCCTCTTTACGGCCCTTCTCCTGCTCCTGGTATGCTTCCTCTGGATAAAAGGCAGGAAAAGCATTAACTACCGCATCATGTTCTTCGGGGCGGGCTTCTTTCTGATATCGCTCTTTCCTTATTTGAACATAGCTTTTCAGCTGAACGCGCCGTTCGCGGAACACTGGCTTTATATACCCCAGATGGGCCTGATCCTGCTTATTATCTACGCCCTGTTCTACTCCGCAAGGACAAGCGCGGCGAAAAAAGGCATGACCTTGCTGTGCATAATAGCTATTTCCGCTTGTTCATACCTGACGATCAGGCAGAACACCGTATGGAAAAACGACTTCACCCTTTCCACCCACATCATAAAATATGCACCTTACAGCGCGCACGCGTACAACAATCTTGCCGTCGAATACATCGAACGGGGCGACACTCTCAAGGCGAAGGAGCTTTTTGAAAAAGCCATTGAAGTGGACCCGTACTACGAGATCGCCAAAGAGAACCTGAGAAAACTGCAGCGTCAAATGGGTGAGACCGCGAAACCCGAAAAAGACGAACAGGTCTCCCCTGCCCGGGCCCTGAACGAGGAAGGGATCAGACAGGGAAAACTGGGGAACCTCGACGAAGCCATCAGGTTATTCAAGGAAGCCGCCGAACTCGACCCGGATTCCGGCGAGACATATAATAATCTGGGATACGCATACTATAAAGCGGGCGACCTCGACCGGGCCGCCGAATATTTCAAAAAGGCGCTCGAGGTCGACCCGGACCATGTAAGAGCCCGCCAGAACCTTGATTTCGTCAACAAAGAGATGAAAAGATAATGCTTTCCAAACCGAGATATATCGTCCACGTGGACATGGACGCGTTCTTCGCGTCCGTGGAACAACGCGACGACCCCGCTTACAGGGGAAAACCCGTAATAGTCGGAGCGGACCCCAAGGGCGGAAAAGGCCGGGGTGTAGTAGCCGCCTGTTCCTACGAAGCGCGGAAGTTCGGCATCCATTCGGCCATGCCGATCTCCACGGCTTACAGGAAATGTCCAAAGGGGATATTCCTTCCCGTCGATATGAAGAAATACGCCCGGGCTTCTCACAAAGTATTCGACGTATTTGAAAAGTTCACACCGGATATAGAACCGATAAGCATAGACGAGGCCTTTCTTGACATAACCGGAAGCTGGCGGCTCTTCGGCTCGCCCATCGGGACATGCCGGAAGATCAAGGCAATTATCAAGAAAGAAACGGGCCTGACGGCCTCGATAGGCATGGCGCCCAATATGATGACGGCAAAGATAGCTTCTGAAACGGGAAAACCGGACGGGCTGGTCGTAGTAGAAGAAAAAGGCCTTCTCAAATTCCTTCATCCCTTGCCGGTGGACAGGCTTTGGGGGGTTGGCGAAAAAACACAAAAGGCTCTCCTTGAAATAGGCATAAAGACCATAGGGGCACTTGCCGCTAAAGGACAGGAAGAACTTATACGCATCTTTGGCAAACACGGCGAGCATATGTGGGAACTCGCCAATGGTATAGACCCGCGGCGGGTAGAGACGGACGAGACCATGAAGTCGATAAGCAATGAACATACGTTCGACGCGGACACGAAAAACACGCGAAAGATCGAAGACACCATCATGTGTCTAAGCGAAAAGGTCTCAAGGCGTCTGAGAAGATCGGGCCTTAAAGGCAAGACGGTCACTCTCAAGATACGTCTCGCGGACTTCAGCACTTACACCCGCTCGATCACCATCGATACTTACACGAATTTCGTCGACGATATTTACAATAATTCCATGCTCATGGCGGATAAGTTCGCTCTGGAAAGAAAAAAGGTCAGGCTGCTGGGTGTGCGTGTGTCCAATCTCGTGGAAGGGTCACAACGACGAGACCTTTTTGACGAAGTTTCCGATAGATCCCGGAAGAAGGAAAGCCTCCACAAAGCGCTGGACAAGATCGTTGATAGATTCGGGGAACGCGCGATCCACCGCAGGACCGCATAATTTTTGACTCTTAACTTTTCACTTTTAACTTCTATACAGCATCTGCTCGGCAAGCATACCGGCTTTCGCCTTACCCACAAGGTTCTCGGCTATCTTAAGAGCGAACGGGAGCGCCGTTCCCGGGCCGCGGCTCGTGATGATATTCCCGTCCTGGACCACCTCATCCTTGACATGTTTAACGCTGATATCGAAATTTTTCTCAAGGCCGGGATAGCATGTCGCTTTTTTTCCCTTCAGAACACCCGCGGGACCGAGCACAAGCGCCGGTGCCGCGCACACCGCGGCTATGACCCTGTTCTCCGAGTCCATCTTCCTGATATAATCTTTCACCATGGCCGACCCGGCCAGGTTCTCGGCACCGGGCAGGCCTCCCGGGAAAACAAGCGCGTCCGGAAGAGGTTCTCCCCCGTCAAAGACCTTGTCGGTCTTTATGACCGTCCCGCGCGCCGCTTTCACGTGGTCGCGGTCCAACCCCGCCACGGTCACTTCCACTTCGGCCCTGCGAAGGACATCGATCGGAGCCACGGCTTCCATCTCTTCGAACCCTTCTGCCAGAATGATCATCGCCCTTTTCATATTACCTCCCCGGCGAACTTCACAGATATCCGTACCAGATCCTCTATCCCTTTATCATATTTTTCTC
Organism: uncultured Planctomycetia bacterium; assembly: GCA_964409365.1. Lineage (GTDB taxonomy): Bacteria > Omnitrophota > Gorgyraeia > Tantalellales > Tantalellaceae > CAYPCX01. Next base: position 5,081 of record CAYPCX010000005.1, read on the forward strand.
TGTCGGCGGACGAAAGCCCCTCCCAGAACGGTTTTTCGAGAGGAAGGTCGCTTACGAATACCAGTCCCGCCGCCTTCGTCCCCGTTACCCGAGCCGCCCGGAAAAAAGCGGAAAGTTCCATTTCTACGGCCCTGAACCCTTTCTTAGAGACGGCGAGAATATCCTCTTTTCTTTCTTCCGCCATGATGGAACCTATGGTAAAGACCCTGCCTGTCCCGAACCCTGCCTTCCCCGGCCGATCCGAAAGGACCTTCTTCAGTCTCTCCGTATACCCGATATCGGCGGATATCACTTCCCCTGAATCCATGACCCGGCCTATGTCAAAACTCTCGCTATGATACCTGGTAAAACCCTCGCCGTTAAAAGCGCCTTCGCAAACTATGAGATCCCCTATCGAACATCCCTTCAAGCCTCCGCAGGAACCGGCGAAAAGTAAACCGTCCACGCGGGTCCTTCCGAGAAGAAGCGCCGCCTCGCCCAAAAGACGGTCCCCTATCCCGCAACGTACGACAGCGAACCTGACCCCGTCTCTCTCGGCAATGATACCGGCATAAAGCGCGCCCCTGAAAGTCTCCAGCACATCGCAATATTTTTTGAACCGCTCTGCCGGAATAAAAGGCGTCAATATCACCGCCCCGGAGAATACCTGAGGGGCACAGCCAAAATAGTATCCGAAGATCTTCTGTCTGTCTTTATCCATTACACCTTATACTTAATGCCGGGGTCTCCGGCATCTTTCACATTCCTTGTCGAGATCGGGATTGGCCCTCCCGCAGTTCCTGCATACCCAGAACCCCTCAGGAGGGTTTTTGATGCGGTGCTGCATCCTCAGATAAGGTAAGAGCCTGAAATGCGCGAACGCGTAACCCGCTCCCAGAATAAGGACCACCGTGAGCGGCATCAAAAAACCGGGGGGCGTGATCACGGGACGCACCCTGTCCAGGTCCATCCCGTAACCTGCCAGGCGTTGTTCGATAAGTTGCCGGGCCGCGGGATACGCTTCCACTCCCGAAGCGCTAAGACTGCGTATAATAGGCCCCGAGATACGGTACCGGCCCGAATGAAAATCCTTCAACTTGTTAAGATAGCTTTTGTAATATCTGGCGGCGGTCCCATGATCGCCTTCTTTTTCATAAACAAGCGCTAAGAGAAAATCCGTGCCGAAATATTCGGGCCATACACCGCGTGCCTTCAGGAAAAAAGCTTTGGCCTCTTCCCAGCGACCGGACGAGAAAGCGTACAGACCGTCCGTAAGGTTGGCGGCAAAAATGTTAATATCGGTCTGTGTCCTTCCGTCCGCGGGTATCCTGTCCACCAGGCCCTGATTGAGGAAGAACCGTTCAAACGAGAAAAAGTCCCTTTCCCCGTCGGGAAACGCCTCCCGGGGGAAAGAGACCGTCAAAAAAGCAAAAAACAGAAAAATGAATACGGGTCTGCGTAAAGACATGCCTCGTGCGTGCGGATCACGCGGTACCTTTTATAAGACCAAGGACCTTCTCTATCTCAAAGGGTTTGTATATTATTTCGGACGCCTTTTCTTCTATGGCCTTGTGGACCATCTCATCCACGGAATATCCCGTCATCATTATAACGACCGTGTCCGGGCGTATCTTCTTGACCTCCTTAAGTGTCGCGATGCCGTCCATCTCGGGCATCCTCAGGTCGAGGAAAAGTATATCGAAAGGATTGTTCCTGACCAGCTCTATGGCCTGCGCGCCGCCGTAACAGCTCTCTGCCTTGAGATCGTTGGCTTTCAATATGTCGCAGAATACATCGGCAAAATCCTTATTGTCGTCGACGATAAGAATCCTGTGCTCTTTCATACATTTTCTCCGTTCATTTTATTTTTTGATGACCACGTTATCTATATAGACGGGGCCTTTGTATCTGGACCCTGTCCTGGAAGGAGGCGCCGCGTTATACTCCACCCTGACGGCCACCTTTTTCACCTTATCTATATGGTAACAAAGACGTTTTTGTTTCCTGCCTCTCCAGGCCGATTGCTTAGGTTCGCCGGTATCGGGATCTATCTCCAGCTTGTTCTCCAACTTCGCTTCTACCGTGGTCCATTTTCCCGGTTTAAGGGGAACGGATTCCCGCATCTGCGTAAAAAGCCATCCGTCCCCGACAGTAAGGATCAGGCGGCCTTCCAGCAGCCTTGGAGCGCTCCTAGGGATAAAGATATCCGCTGATATCGTATTATACTCCCTTAGATCCATATCCTGTGCTTTTTCGACAATGGCCGCCGTCCATTCATCCCCGGGATAATCACAGATCATCTTCAGCGAAGCATTCCCCACGGATGCCTCTTCCGTGCTCGTCTCGGCCGATACGCCTTTATAGACCTCTATCTTGCTCAGATCGAACGCCCAATCGGGGATCTCCCACCCTTCAGTGCCATACTCAAAGTCAAAACGGATCTCGTCGTTATTGTCTTCGGCGCAGAAAGAAGCGCCGGAAAAGGCCAAAAAGGCCCACAGTGCGAGTATTATCGTTTTTTTCATCATTGTTCTCTCCGGGCAAAAAAACCAACACCCTGTATATCAAAGTGATTTTAACAACCCTTATTTTATATTATTATAAGGATTTATGCAAACTTTTGTCAATATTGCCGCCTTGCCTTTTAGATTATAATATGATACCCTTGTGTGATTATGGAAAAATGTTCTATTATAATCGCTTCCTATAACGAAGCCGGAAACCTGAAAAAATGTCTTAATTCGATAAGGGATCTGGACTACCCGAAAGAAGTTCTTGAAATTATAGTAGTTGATAACAATTCCTCTGACAATACCTCTGAAATAGTAGGTCAATTCCCGGAAGTCATTTATCTAAAAGAATATAGACAAGGAGCTGCCTTTGCCAGGAACCGGGGTATCACTAAAGCCGGGGGAAAAATACTGGTATTTCTCGACGCGGACACCACGGTTGACAGGAACTGGCTCCGGCAGCTGACAGCCCCGTTCGAGGATCCCGGTATCGGGGCCGTGGGCGGGGCGATATCGCCCATTGATAAAAATAACATATTCTCCCTGTATCTTGGAGTGTCGCTCTTTATGAGGTATCCCCTCTACGGGCAAAAAAGAGAGGTCCGAGGCTATCCGAGCTGCAACCTGGCGGTCCGCAGGGAACTGATAGACGGGGGATTCGACACCTCCGCCTTCAGCACATACGGCGAAGACAAGGACATCTGCTACAGGATCCTGGAAAAAGGATTTAAGGTCCTGTTCCAGCCCGAGGCGAAGATCTGTCACCGGCATCCCGGGACCATGGCTGAACTGTTCGGGCTGTTCGTCAAAAGTTCGGCCGGCAGGGCTGACTTCGCGAAAAAATATCCCATGGCCCCGGACATCCTGCTCTTTAATCTCCACATACCTCTGGTATACACCCTGATCCTTCTCTTCGCTCTTTTTGTCCAGGGCATCAAGGCCTTCCTCATGGCCGCGTCCCCTGCCCTGGTCTATCTTCTTTACAGCAGTACGCTTTCTTTCATGAAAAGCAAAGACTTCCTGCTGAGTTTTGTCGTCAAACCGTTGTTCGATGTCCTTTCTGTGTATATAATATATGTATCTTACCAGTTCCGGAAACTGAAAAGGAGATAGCATGAATATCAGCGTGATCATACCCGTATACAACGAAGAGAAGAACATCGCCCCGCTGCATTCGGAAACCCGAAAGGTCCTCGATGGTATGGGACAACCGTATGAGATCATCTTCGTGAACGACGGCAGCTCCGACAACACCCTGGAGGAACTGAAAAAGACCAGGCAATCGGGTCCCGGGACAAGAATAATAGACCTTAACCGTAATTTCGGCCAGACGGCGGCCATCATGGCGGGGTTCGACGCGTCAAAAGGCGATATCGTCATAACGATGGACGGCGATATGCAGAACGATCCGCATGACATTCCGCGTCTCATCGAAAAGCTCAACTCCGGCTATGACCTCATCAGCGGCTGGCGGAAAAAAAGGAAGGACTCGCTTCTCTTAAGGGTCCTGCCCTCAAAGATAGCCAACCGCATGATATCGGCCGTGCTGAAAGTACCCCTGCACGACTACGGCTGCACCCTGAAAGCTTACAGGCGCGGCGCCATAAAAGACATACGCCTCTACGGGGAAATGCACCGGTTTATCCCTGCGATCGCCAGCTGGCAGGGAGCGAAGATCGCCGAGCTGGAAGTGAACCACCGGCCCAGAAAATACGGGAAAACGAAGTACGGCCTGAACCGGACCGTAAAGGTCTTGCTTGATCTGTTGCTTCTCTCCTTCCTTTCTGAATACAGCACAAACCCGGTACGTTTTTTCGGAGGGCTCGGGCTTATAAGCGCGGGCGTGGGATCTTTGGCTTTTCTTGTCATGATCTTGATGAAACTCTTCGGCCATGTAGATATGACCGGCAATCCCCTTCTCATCCTGAGCGTCCTCTTTTTTCTCGTCAGCGTGCAACTGATCCTGATGGGGTTCCTCGGAGAGATAAATATCCGGACTTATTATGAATCACAGAATAAAAAGACGTACTACATCAGAGAGATCCTGGAATGAACATCCTGATAATAAATTACGAGTACCCTCCTCTGGGGGGCGGCGGGGGCGTGTTTAGCCGCGACCTTGCCGAAGAACTGGCAAAAAACAACGATGTCGACGTTCTGACCACTCACTTCAAAGGCCTTAAAAAAGAAGAAACGGTCAACGGGGTCAACATCCATCGCGTATGGGTGCCCGGCAGGAGATCATTATACTCCGCCACGATGGTCTCTCTGCTCTTCTTTCCATTGTCCGGCGCCATTAAAGGCCTCCGGCTGCTGCGGAAAAAAAAATATGACATAATCAACACCCATTTCGCCGTGCCGACAGGACCGGCGGGCTTGGCCCTTTCCGCCCTTTCCGGAATACCCAACATCCTTAACCTGCCGGGCGGGGACATCTATGACCCGAGCAAAAAGACCTCCCCGCACCGCCATGCTTTACTGCGCTGGACAGTCCGAAACATCATAAACAGGGCCTCAAAGGTCATAACGGAATCCACGAATATCGCCAATTACGCGAAAAAGTTCTACAAGCCGTCAAAGGACATCACCGTGATACCCCTGGGTATACCCGAACCCGGCCTCAAGGCCGTTGGGCGGGAAGAACTTGATCTGAAAAAAGACGGACTTTATCTCGTTTCGGTAGGCAGACTGGTAAAACGGAAGGGTTATGATTTTTTGATCAAAGCCCTGAGCCTTTTGCGGAAAGAGACGCCTGAAATCGATCTTATATTGATAGGTGACGGCCCTGAACGCGGGTCCCTGGAAAAGCTTTCGGACGAACTCGAGATATCCGGCCGGATCATATTTCCGGGCGCCGTTTCCGACGAGGAAAAATTACAGTATCTAGCCGCCTCGGACATATACGTGCTGTCTTCCCTTCATGAGGGCTTCGGGATAGTGCTGTTGGAAGCAATGTTCTGCGGGTTACCTATAATAGCCACTAACGAGGGCGGGCAGACGGATTTCATCAAAGACGGCAGTAACGGCCTTCTGGTGTCCCCGGCCGATGCGAAAGCCCTGGCCGATGCTATTTCCGGCCTGGCTGCGGATGCCGACCGGAGGCACGCCATGGGCGGAACCAATAAAGAGGCTGCCAAACAATACAATATCTCTTCTATCGCAAACCGGTACGCCGAACTTTTCCACGGCATCATAACACAGAGAGAAACAAAATGAGCGGTCATCCCCGGCTGACGGACGAACAAAAAAGGTTCATAGAAGAGAATTATGAAAAGATGTCCGCCAAACGCATGGCTAAAAAACTGGGTCTCCCGCGTAGCGCGGTACAAAGATACCACAAACAATTGCTGTCGGGCGCAGTACCCGCCGTCAAAGAAAAGGGCCCCTGCCGGCTGGAGAAGATATTTGCCAAAGGGAAAGCGAAAAACCTCATCTGGATAGCATTTTTCGTGATACTGCTCCTGTCTCTAAGCCTGCGAAGGTACACTTTCAACCTCCCCCACTTCAGGGGCGACCAGCATCATTATGTCGCGCTGGCCTTCAAGCTCGACACCCAGGGCGTGAACGGTTATAACCTTAGAGGAGTAGACCTCTACGGTAACCGCCAGTCTCCCAATATCGCCGTGGCCGCGCCCGCCAAAGACAAAGGGCACATCCTCAAAAGCCTGGAACAGGGCAACATAACTTATTATGATCAGCCATTCCATCATGTCCCGTTCGGCTTTCCCGCAGCGATCATGATATCCCACGCGCTTTTGGCGCCCGGCGAGCCGTATTACATGCTTCATATACCCAACGATATGGAAGTGATCCGGCGCTCCCCACCCGGCGTGGGGCTGAGATATTTCCGGTTCGACCCGGACGTCGCGAAGAAACAGTTCTACTCGATAATAGTGCCGCTTTCGTTCAGCCTCCTGATGATCGCCCTTGTGTTCTTTACCGCAAGAACGCTTTACGAGAACGACCTTGTGGCGCTCGTAGCCATGTTCCTCATGGCTATCTCCCCCATAGACATACTTACGTCCCAAAAATTATGGTCCGACGATATGACAGCCGCCCTGGGACTCCTGGCCGTGTTCCTGTATGGCCTGTCGCTTGAGAAAAAGAAGCCCCTGCTGGCCTTTCTGGGGGGCATATCATGCGGCATAAGCGCTATTACGAAACAGAACGGCGCGTTCATCGTCTTTGTGCTGATATTGTGGCATTTTACCGTCAACTCCGGCAAACTCTTTAAAAAAGAGACCTTTCTTAAAACGATATTCGACAAACACCTCATACTTTTCGGCCTGGGAGCGCTTTTGAGCGCCGGATACTGGTTCCTCAAAGTGACCTCTGTTTACGGGAATCCCGTATATATGCCCCATCAAGCGAAAATAGGTGAAGTCGCCAAGACCGACTGGTTCAAAACGGTGGGGAGCCGGCCGAAATATCTCTACCTGATCGGCATCCCTTATCAGAACCCGCTTTTCGCGCTGGCCTATATTTCACCGTTGTGGCTGTGGTTGGACAGGAAGAATTCCAGGAATACCCTGCTGTGCGTAATATGGATCGCCGTCTTCCTTTATATATTCCAGGTATACCTCGGTGGAGGGGGAAAAGAACATCGCTACATGCTTCCGGCATACCCGGCGTTCGCTATCCTGGGAGGGTATATTGCCGTTAAGCTGAAGGATCTTATAGACAGGCACCTTGGATTTAAAACGGGTACCGCGTTGCTCGTGATCGCGCTCATAGCCTCGATGCTCTGGAGCCTCCCCATGGCGTATGAGACCCTTTTCTATAACGGGGCCCTGATAATGAAACCTTTCTAAGACCCCTTGCCGGTCTTTTCCGACAGTAATATACCCAGGTATTTGAATACCCCGTAAAAATACCCGGCTGAATTCGTTACGGCCAGCAAGATCCTGCCGGGCAGAGCGGTAATAAGCTCTTTCGGGCTTTTCTCCCCTTTCCCGGCGTCCTGCAGGAATACCGCCAAGACAAAAACCAGGATAAGAAAAACCGAACAGGCCGTTTTTGCCCTGTCCGGACAAAAGAACAAGACCAGTAAAATAAGAAGAAGGATGATACTGCGCAGCGACAAATAAGGAAATATCCCGTGCTTGAAGCGGACCCAGCAATTTCCCACCCCTAACAGGAAACTTTGTTTTACGGCGCCCGCGGCGGTCACCCGGTGAAAATGCACGACCTCGGCTTCATCGCAATAATAAACCCTGTACCCGGCCTTGACAAGGCGCAGGCACAGGTCCGTTTCGTCGGCTCCGTATTTCAGGACCTCGCTGAAAGGGTTATCAAGAAGTATCTCTTTCCTTATGGCCATGTTCGTCCCGATGATCCTCCGCACATATCCGCTTTCCGCGGCTATCTTGTACCTGCCCTTGTCCAAAAGCTCCCAGTAACTCTTTATGGGAGGGTCCAGGATCCTTCCTCCGACAACCGCTATCTCCGGGTCGGCGCCAAAGGGTTCGACCAGCTTCCTGAGCCATCCGGCGTTGGCTACACAATCCGAATCGACATACGCTACGATATCGGAGTCCGCGGCGCGGGCCCCGATATTCCTGGACTTCATCAACCCTATATTTTTCTCATTCTTCAAGACCTTGAGACGCTCCTCGCCCGCGTATTCATCCAGTATACCGGCCGTTCCGTCGGTAGACCCGTCGTCGACAACGATGACCTCAAACCCTTCGAGGTCCTGCGAAAAGACCGAATCCAGGCATTTCCTTATAAAAAAAGCCCTGTTATACACGCAAATAACGATACTGGCCCTGTACATATCCTCCTCCGCTTCAACCCCTTGCCGACCCGCCCGGCTGGCATAAAGACAGGAACTCTCCCACTACTTTCCTGATATCGAAATCGCAGATATCGATCCGTAAAGCGTCTTTATAATCCCCGTCAAAGAACTTCCTGAATATCTCAGGGCTGAAATAGTCCGGGGAAAAACTGTATACGGGTCTTTTTGTCAAAGCATAATCTATTATCTTGCTGGGAACCTGGTTGTCGGAAATATTGCGCATGTCTATCAGGAAATCGCACTTGCTGAGCTCGCGGATGCACTCTTCCCTGGGCACCAAAGGCCTGAAGACGACTTTGGCGCCCATTTTCTCGGCATAGGGGACAAGTAGCGCCATGTTGTTCACGTCATCCGTATCCGTATATACGATAAAGGTGAACTCTTCCTTTATCCCGCATAAATATTCTAAAAAAGGTCCGGGATTCCTGAGCTTTTCATAAAATACGCCGGCATATCCGAATGTGGGAACGGTATTTTTTATATAAGTGCTGATATTGACGGAATCCAGGTCATAACCCTGCGGGATCACTTTTATGCGGTCCCTTCCCTTGAGGTGCATGTATGAACCGACCGCTATTTCCGCGGGCACCACAATATAATCGAACATGTCCATCGCGCGTTTTTCCAGGCTCCTGTGGAAAGGCAGCAGGTTGAACATCCGGTTATAATAGTATGGGTCCCCGTAATCGGCTATTTTTATCTTTGCCAGGTCTTTGTTCCTGGAAACGGCCATGGCCGCGCCGAAATGCACGCTCGCGGGAAGCGCGACTGAGATCATAAGATCATACCTCTCATCATCCGAAACGAGCGCATCGGACAGGGTAAAGGCATACTCTGTTTCCGTACCGCAGATCAGGGGGTGCAAAAGGAACAGGGAGACCTTTTTACGGAGAAAGAAAAAAAGTGAACTAAAAAATGAACTTTTTTCCTCCCGCGATGGCACGCCTTTTTTTCTGCCTTTGTTCAAAAAAAGGCCGGTCCTGACCTTTTTCACCGTGAACCCGCACTCTTTCTCCAACCGTGAATAATCAAAATCGTATTCCGGCGCGTACACGGTCACTTCATGCCCCTGGCGGGAGAACTCTTTCGCCAGTTCGTATGCCCTGAAAGCCCTGGGGGTGATCTCCGGATAAAAGAAGTATGTCGCGATCAGGATCTTACATTTCATGGGGACCGCCTCCTATGACAAATTCAAATCTCGACCGGTCTTTGGCTTTGCCCACCGCGGTGTATTTGCCCGTCCTTCTGATAATACCATATCCCGGCGAGTACTCGCATTCCCGTGTTTTCCATGCAAGACGTTCTGACCTTACATAAAGGTCCCTCTGGTGGTCCGGGGACAGGATAAGGTTGAAGTCCAGGTCCCATTCCCCTTCGCCGTGGAAGGTATCCTCGACCTCTAACCGCCCTTTTTTCTTGTGAAAAACCATCCGTCTCTCGTGGACAACGGGATGTGACAACCTTTTATAACCGTAATGCCTTCCGGCGAAGACATCCGTATCCTCACCGTTCTCCCATGCCGTGCACTCGGCAACGGTCTCATCTTTCATAAAGAACGGATCCTTCACGTCTATCCTGTTCTGTTCCTCGCCTTTGACCATTACGGTATTATGATATGCGGTGCTCCTGAACATGTTCCTCTTGCCCGGATCGACCGTGTAAAGATACGTGCCCGGGTCTACTATTACGTCTTTACCGTTCAAACAAAGCTCAAAACTTAGTTTATCGTTGTGGGCATGTCCACCTCTCCCGTTCAGGCCGTTCGGCCCGCACGAGACCAGGCAGTAGTTTTTATCACGACGCATCACGTACCAGCCCGTGTCAGGGAACGCTTTGGACCCTATTCCGGCGAGCGAGTTCCACTCCAGCGAATCCCAGACCCTCCTGCCCTCTTCTCCGTAGCAGATCAATATTTCGGCTATATCTTCTTCCGTCCCGAAAAACTCCCTTACTTTCCATTTCTTTTCCCCGAAAAAAACCCCGCCAAGCGCCAGGAGATACCTCATATCCAGGACCTCTCTGGGGTACAGCTTGAAAAACTGTCCCGAATCGTTATCCCCTATCTGGGGCATCCTGCCGTCCGGCTTCAGTAGGTGACAAACCGCGTCGAACATTCGGTACAATTTATCAACGTATCTCTTCCCGAAGATCTTTTCCGACACCTCCCGGTGATTCTTCCCGTCAAAATCCGTATCATTTTTCACCATGAGCAGCGCGGAAAAGAAAAATATCTCCAGGACAAGACGGTGGTAACACGTCGACGCTTCAAAATCACATCCGTCATCATAGACCTGTCTCTCGATCTCCTTTACAAACTCTTTAATCGCGAATTTTTTCCATTTTCCGGCCGACCTGAATTCCGGGAACATGGTGCCGATGAACAAAAGTCCCGCGATGTCGGAAAGGTAGTGGTTCGAGATCACCCTCCCCCTTCGCTCGAGATTGCCCATGATATGCCTGCCATGTTCTTCCATGCTTTCAAGGAATACAGTGCGAAACCTGGGCGTGAGCGCTTCTGAGCCCCTGAAATATGAATAACCAAGCATCCAGTTGCACGCACGGATGGCCACATCCATGGCACAGCTCCAGTTAACTCCATGCCCGGGTCTGTTGGCCCCGATCCAGTCCTCGACCTGGCCGCCGAATTCCTCCGCATATTTCCCGTTACCTGTTATCGCATACGCCATGCCCATCTCTGACAAGTGCTGAAACCTGGAAAGCTCCCAGGGGACCTTGATATCGGCTTTTCCGTATGGTATCTTTATCTTTTTGTAGTGCTCATCGGGGTCCCACCTGTACCCTGTCTTGAAATCGGTATGCCAGTCTATTCTTTTCCCCAGCTCAGTGTCCCCGGACCCTAGAAGATCAAAAACGTGGTCGCAAGCTTTGTCCGCCGCTGATATTATCTTCTCCTTCATCTCAGAAAAACTTTTGCCGGAAAACCGGGCAATAACACCCACAGGCGTAAGGACCTTTTTTCGCAGGCCCTCCCTCATCCCCCGTAATGTGTCCAGCTCCTGCGTGCTGGGTTCTTTCGCAACAAAAAGCGCAACAAGGTAAACCGCGCTTCCCACGATCACCCCCAACATAAGGTTCACGGCCGGGAAAGGGGTCGCCCCTTTCCCAATCGGATAAATGACCACGCCCATTACAGCCGAGGCGAACAGTACTTTTAGCAATGACTTGAAAGGAAATTTCCATACGAAATAAGCGCGAGAGAAAAATACCATCAAGGCCAGTAGAAAAACATACGAAACCAGAGTGGTGAGAGCCGCCGCCATGTACCCGTGGGACGGGATCAATAAAACATTAAGCAATATGTTCAAAAGCCCTGCGGCTATGATCGCCGTCATGATATACCCGGTCTTTTTCCGGAATATAAGTCCCAATTGAAACCTGTGCTGAAGGCCCATGAAAAAACCTCCCAGCGAGATCAATAACACGATACGGTATCCTTCATAATAATCCCGTGCAACAAGGACCCTGAGAAGAGGTTTGGCCAGCACGCTCAGGCCAATAACGGCGGGCAGGCATAGTATCAGATAATACCGGCTGAGTTTCGTGACGAACCTTTGGCTCTTTTCCATGCCGGATTTTTCCCAGACGCTTATGCCAAGCGGGCCGGATGCCAGCATGAACACCGACGTGAGAAGAAGGATGCTTTTCTCCGAGATACCGTAGCTGGCCGAATATATCCCCACCTCCGTGCTTCCCCTGAAGAATTGAAGTATATACCGGTCCGACAAGCTCAGTATCCACGCCGATAGATTAGCCAGGACAAGAGGAAGGCTGTATCTCGCCATCTTTAACGTGAATAAGAAAGAAGTCCCGCCGATATCCCATGCGTCATTCCTTTTTACTTTTTTCCATAAAAACGGCAGAGCCGCGATCAGTCCCAAAATAACACCGAAAAGCAACCCCTTAACCCCGAGACGGAAAAATACCACCAGGAATATCCCCAAGACCACCGCTGAAATACTCTTCCAGACCGCGAAAGCGCTGTAAGAATTCACCTGCCGCCTGACCCTGAGAAAATGCTGGAACGTCTCAAAGACCGAAGTCAGTATGAACACCAGCGTGCCCAGGGCCATCAGGCAGAACAATCCCCCGGAAATGTGGTCCCTGACCAGGAAAAGCCCGGCAAGAAAAACACCGACAAGAAGGATTATGGTAAAGACGTTAAGAACCACCATTTTCCCGCAAAATTCGCCCACCTTATCTTCCCGCTCATACTCGGGGTAGAACCTGACGATCGACAGTGACACCCAGTTGGCAACTGCCACTAACACGGCCACGGTGGAAACGACCAGGACGTAGTAGGCATAATCGGCGGGAGCGAATAAACGGGTAACGATCGGGATGAAAATGAGCCCCACGATGCCCGGGATCATCCGCGCGGGCAGATATCTGATGATATCCTTAAGAAGCGCTTTTATCATGTTCATGACGATCTTTGACCGATCTTTCTCAATTTTTTCCTTATTAGCCCCAGATAACACTTGATGCACAATGGCTGCGCCAGCCATCCGAAAAACTGTAAAAGATGCCTGAACCCGTATTTTCTTATCCTGTAGGGGAACCCGCGAAAACCGCTCAAAAGATACGTTTCGGCAATATCCTCGTACCACTCGCCTTTAGTCATCTCTCCGGACACAACAGAACGGGAGAGCTCGTCAATAAGGTCTCTCACTTCTTTTGAACCCCGCGCGTCGCACGGATGGACAGAACAACTGTCGTCCACCTGCACGGGGTGTATCTCGTGCTCGACTGCCTCCCCTTTTTTACCGAAAAAAGCCTCAAATATGAACGACTTATCGGTATCCGTTCTGGATACTGTCCTGTCGAACTGGAAATTCCCGAGAGAATATACTATTACACCCTTGTTATATCGTTCAACGGCCTGAGGCACGTGGGGATGATGCCCTATTATCACATCAGCCCCCTCGTCGATAAACCTGCGGGCTTTGCGGGCCTGAGAAGGCGAAGGATGAAAAACGTTCTCTATACCCCAATGAAGAGAGACTATCAGATGGTCGCACTCTCCCCTTAAACGTCCAATATCCGCGACCACCTTTTCTTCATCCAGCCTGTTCGTGAAAATACCTTCTCCCGCAAGCTTCCTGCCGGACATGCAATAACCCAGAAAAACGAATTTCTGGCCTTTTATTTCCAAGGCGGCATAACCTTCGGGGAAACTTCTGTTCCCCCCTCCCGTAAAACGTATATCCGCCCGGCTCAACACATCCAGCGTATCGTTGAACCCGCCCGGGCCGAAATCCAGTATGTGGTTATTCGCGATATTGACGACATTGAACCCGACGCCGCTCAAATACTTTATTCTTTCGGGAGGATTACGAAGGAGGACCGTTTTTTCGGACTCTTCCCCTCCGTGAGACAGGACGGTCTCCAGGTTGCCGAACAGGATATCCGCCTCTTCCAGCTTCTGTTTAATGCACGCGAAGGGATCCCTGTCCCCTCTGGTCTGGAGGGAAATGTCCCCCACGGCCAATAATCTTACTGTCCTATCTTTATCCATGACGGGTCCCTGATCTATTTATCGGAAACTTTTGATATTATCCATTTAAATTTGCCCGAAGGCGCCCGCTGTATATTGTCCACTATCTGCCCCTTTACCTCCGTACCGCTCATTATGTCCTCCAGGGCCCTGCACAGCGCTTCTATTTCCGCTTTCAGTTTTTTCTCATCGTGGTCCGGCCACGGAACGATCTTCACGTTCACCAGACCGGGGGTCTCCTGGATGATCTGATTATCGCGGATCTCCTTGAAATGCTTAAAAAGATGCGTTATGGCCGGCGAAGAGATGGCCTTTCCTTCAGCGGAAACAAGCAGATCCCCCAGCCTGCCCTCTATCCGTCCCAGTATGGGATAATAAGCCCTGCCGCAGCCGCCGCAGGGTGTCTCAAGGACATCGGAACACCTGTCGGTGGTCCTGTACCTTATGAAAGGATTCGCGTAATTCAAAAAACTCGTGCCGATGATCTCTTTTGTGTCGCCGTCGATCTCCGTGATGCCGTACTGCGGCACACAATGGTAGGAACTATCTTTTTCGCATTCTCCCGCGATAACAGCCTGTTCGGACATACCGTAAAAACTATATGTGCGGCAATTGAACACCTCCTGCGTTATGTCCCTTTCCCACTGATATACGGCTTCTGAGGCGAAGAGCACTGCCCTTAACTTGAACGGCACTTTAAACCCGTATTTTCTGATCCTGGAAGCCAGGGCCGCGATCGAGCCGGTATAACCGTGGAGATATTTCGCTTTAAAACGGCCCATCATACGCAGATAATAAGCCACTTCTTCCCTGCCTCCTATGCCGGGCGACAACCTTAAGGCGCGCCTTTTAGGGTCATAATGAAATACTTTGCCCGGGACTACATCTCCGCGGACCTGTACGGAGAAATCGTCCGGGGTAAACCCCACTCTTTCCCATTGGTGAAAGACGAAAGCCAGTTCTTTTTCCCGGGTCTCTTTACTGGCGTAGAACTGCAGGGGTTTCCCCGATGTACCGCTGGTGGATATTTCCAACAGACTTTTTCTGTTGAGGTTTTCAGCGACCATACCGTCAAAATTCATCCTGAACGAATCTTTTGTCAAATACGGCAATTTCCCGAGATCATTCAAGTCCTTGATGTCAGAGGGTTTCAACCCTCTCTCGTCAAAAATCCTTCTATAGTAAGGCACATTATTGTAGGCATGGTCCAGGAGCTTCCCCAGCTGCTGCATCTGATAATCTTCAAGCTGTTGCTTCTTCCACCACTGGGATTCCCGTAAAAATCCGTAAGTTTTCCAGAACACCCTGGAGTACCTTAATCTTCCCGGCAAGAAAGAATACAGACGCAATAACGGGAATTTTACCGCGTATGGGATATTGCTCACAAAATTCTTCATCGACCCACCTGTGCTTTTCAGCGCTTCTTATCCGCAAGATCGGATACAACATCCTTATATTTAACGAACTCGACACTGCTTTCTTCGCTCAAATAGCTCAGTGTTCTTTCCAGTTCCGTCCCGTTGAAAAAAGTTTTTGGATGCCCTTCCATCACAAGTACAAGCCCCTTTCCGCGGGGCCTTTTTTTAAAAGAATCCATATACATTTTTCTGTTCCAGCGGAAACTATTGGAAATATCCCAGAAATAATATTTTTCTCCGAAGATCTTTTCAAATACCGGCGTACCGGTGCCCATGACCTTCCCATCGGGTTTATAAGGTCCGCCTTCACGGGTATCCGCTTTTCTTTTACACAATATCTTTTCCGCGATCATGTAAGGTATTCTTTCATAACGGCGGTACGGCATGGAAAAAACAGGCACTTCAAGGACTGCGTTTTCCCCTCCGGACGACGGGCTGTTGATGTCTTCGGCGGATGCGTACCACGGCCGGCAATTGCTGTGGGCGTTCCTGAAATCCACAAAAAAAGGCTCGTGTACCAGGTACCTGCCCTTCGCCACGGTGCTGTCCACCCGTATATGATTGGCCTCAAGGGCAAGAAGCACTTCCTTCGCCGGCTGGATGCACCATGCTCCGGACCTGAAAGCCATGCATTCGTACGGAACGTCTTCCTCCCTTAAAAGCTGCTCCAACGTCTCCTTACCCTTTTTTATCAGACCTTTCAGCGAAAGGATATCATCCTCGCTGCCCAGGCCGTGAGGGAGGTTCGGCAGCCGCCACCATTCATAGTTCAACTTCCACCCGCCGCCGGTATAATCGGCGCCTATCCACTGCGGGTGAAGATGCAGCTGGACATCATGCCCCCTTTTGACAGCCTTTTTCAACTGCCGTTCTATCATTATATGCGGCATGTAACCCAGGTCCCTCTCGAGCTCCTTACTGTGCTCTTTAAAAGCCCAGTACTCGCATACCTCCGCGAATATGGTGAACCTGGCGCCGTGCCTGTCGCATATATCAAGTATCCTGTCCGTGGGCTCAACCACGCGTTCCAGTACGTCTCCCGTGCCGTTGCCGAACACCTCGTAATCTCCCGATACGATGATCTTTATTTTTTCATTCATGTTTTCTTCCATGCTGGGCCTTGTCTACGATCTTCCAAACGGCTTTTTTAAGGTACATGAAAAAGATCTGTGCCGTTAGCCAGGATCTGTAAGCTCCGCCGAGGCGGCGGGAATGACCGCTCAATTCATACGGCAGTTCATCAAAACACCTTTTGCACACCGTCTCGACCTTATACACTTCCCCTTCTGTCAGTTCCGTCCTCCACTTCCCGAGATTATCCGACATTATCGGTCTTCTGATGTTGTTTTTCCATTCGACCTCTCCCGGCACATAGATCCGGTCGGAATGTTCATGGAACTTCAGCATTTCCTCCCGGAAATCCAGCCCTAACCGACCGCACAGCCGTTTTATCTCTCTTTCCGGATGCCTGAGCAGGTCCTCGTAAAATATCTCCACGTATTTCGCCCCGAAGTTCTCTTCCCCGAAACGTCTCGCGGGAGGGACTCTTTCCCTGTAGTAATAAGAATGCTGGGCGACGTCGGCGTTCGCCCATTTGACTTTTTTCAGCGACAATACGACATCCCGGGGATCCCTTATTATGTGGATAATATAAGCATCCGGAAAAACCTTCTCCACGAAAGGCAGGCATTCAATATAAAAAGGATCCTTCTCTGCGATCTTCTTTTTTCCCATTGTATTCGCGAACAGGGATAAGCTCATCATGAAGAAATTCCCCGCCGTGATATCGATGTTGTTCTCCCTGCACATCCCGGCGATCTCCTCAGCATCAATATGCAGTCTCCCAAAATCCTCATTGCGCCTTAAGTTATCTACGACCGCTCTTATCCCTCCCCTCTTAAATAATCGCTCCCACTTTCCTGATACGATGTATTCCCTGAAAAAATGCGACTCCGGCGGTGAACATACATCAGGATGCGCGTTGAATATCGCCTGCAATAAAGTGGTCCCTGACCTTCTCGTGCCGGTCACAACATACATATCAGGGTTTTTGACGATCATCTTTTTACCTCGTTTTAAGGACGTCAACTATCCTTCGGGCGGCTTTACCGTCCCAGAGCGGCGGTATGGCCCCCTTCTTCCCTTTTCCTCTCAAGATCTTCAGACTTTCCCTGATGATCTTGTCTTTATCCGTCCCTACCAGTATATTGGTCCCTTTCTTTATAGTTACGGGCCTTTCGGTATTCTCACGGATCGTCAGGCAGGGTATTCCCAGATAAGTGGTTTCTTCCTGGATGCCGCCTGAATCCGTTATTACGAACATGGAGTCCATGTACAGCCTCAAAAAGTCAAGATACCCTAAGGGCTCCAGTAACCTCACCTTTTTTTTGTCATGCTTTATGCCGAATTTCTTCATCTGCTTAACGGTCCTCGGATGCGCGGGGAATACCACCGGCAAATGACCGCCTATTTCATGGAACGCTTCGAAGAGCCTTCTGAGCGTATACTTATGATCGACGTTGCTCGGCCTGTGCATGGTTATTACCGCGTATCGCCTTTTTGTCAGACCCAGATCGGACAGGATACTTGACTTGCGGCTTTCGGCCCTGTATCTTATCAAAGTATCTATCATCACGTTCCCCACAAAATGTATCTTGCCTTTAGGCGCCCCTTCTTTTTTCAGGTTTCTGTTCGCGTCCTCACAGGTCGTAAAAAGCACATCGGAAAGCCTATCGGTAACGATACGGTTTATTTCCTCCGGCATGGTCCTGTCAAAGCTCCTCAGGCCCGCTTCGACATGGATAACGGGGATCCAGAGCTTGGAAGCCACTACACTGCAGGCCAGGGTCGAGTTCACGTCCCCGACCACCAGGACATAGTCAGGCCCGAGTTCCTTAAGCACCTTTTCAAACCCTACCATGACCCTGGCGGTCTGCTCCGAATGGCTTCCAGAACCCACTCCCAGGTAGACATCCGGCCTGGGAAGATGAAGCTCCTCAAAAAAATAACGCGACATGTTCTTATCGTAATGCTGTCCGGTATGGACCAACACCTGTTCAAATCGGCGCGGGCGCTTGTCCATTTCTTTCATTATAGGCGCCACCTTCATGAAGTTCGGACGCGCCCCCACGACGTGGACTATCTTAATTCTTCTTCTCCTGTGCGATGACATGGATCTCCCCTTTATATGTTTTTGATCATTTTTTCCATCATTTTCGCGTTTTTCATGATCTTCCTTATTTTTCCTGTCAAGCTGTCCAGTTCATCCAGGCTTTTCCTGTAGAACTGCAGCTTCTCCTTATCCTCATCGGGAATAGCTGAAGCATCAAGGGATTTGAGCTTTTTCTTAACACTGCCGACCGTCTCCTCGCTCGTACCGACAGTCTCGGAAAACACTCTCATCATGTGGTTCAGGCCGAAACCGATTATATCCCTGTTCGCCTTGTAATAATCTTTCCGGCTATCCCTGCCCCAGACCTTTTCGACCGCCTCCCACCTTTCAAGGCGCCTGATATTTATGCTGACGTTCCCCTTGCTCATCCTGCACACCCTGGCCAGATCGTTGAGCGACATCTCCTTCGGGCTCAGAAAAAGCGCCACATAAAGCTGTCCCATGGATTTACTGAGCCCCAGGTTCGCGGCTATATTCCCGGCTTTGAATATCAGCTCATCCCTTAACCTATCGATCTCTCCAGTCATAAGTCCCTCTCCAGCGTTTGTAATGTTTAGAATGTTTTAAACGTTCTAAATACACTATATAGTATACCTTATTATTAAAAGATGTCAAGATACGGCGGGTAAAACACAGGATGGGGCTTGGAACGTAGAAAGCTAAAAAGACCTGTAATAAGTGTATTCCCTGATGTCTTCACTTATCTTCTTTAAAACACAATAGTTAGGTAGGCCTTTGACGGCTCTGTACCCCGAAAATATCATTGAATGGATATCAAGGGGTGTTTGGAACATGTTCCTTAAAAAACCCAAACCCCGTTGAAGCACTGAATTTGGTTTATTTATGAATTCGGTCGCCAGTTCATAGTTATTATTCTTCAATATGAAACTTATAAGTTTCCGGATAGACGGCATCCACAGATCATCGAACATGACATAACCGCCGGGCTCAAGAAGTTTATCGGTATAGAAAAAATCCACCAGCGCATAATCAAAAAGGTGACTGCCATCAATGAAAACAAAACCAAAGGATTCTTTACTGCGCGTTAACTGCGGAAGGACATCATAAGAGGGCGCTTCGTAAAACCTGAACACATTTTCCAGGCCCGCTTTTTTGATATTCGTTAATCCGACAGACCTCCACATTGTATTTTCGAAAGGATCGATCGCGGTATGGTACCCTGCCCCGTTATCACGGTGCGCCTGGCATATAAACAATGTCGACAACCCATAAGCCATCCCTATTTCCAGGGTGTTCTTCACTTTTGTCCTTCGGATCAGATCATAAAGCGCCTTCCCTTCATCAAAACTGATGGCTGTCGGAAATACTTCTACGGAACGTCCTTCTTCATCCTCTGCCCGGCCTGTATCGTAAATACGCTCTATCAAAGAATTCATGCCATACGCCCCTTCTTCATGAATCTTACGCCATCAACGTATATGTCGGGTTCGGTTATGACCCCGTCAAGGTGAAGCGGCACGTCGTTGTCACCGCCGAAGGAGAGATTGTTGCCGACGGCTATGTGGACGGTGCCTATAACCTTTTCATCCTCAAGTATGTTGCCGATTACCTTTGCCTTGGGATTAAGCCCTATACCCAGCTCCGCCACTTTGTATGCTTCAGGCCCTACCCTGTCGAGGCGTTTTGTTATCTGGTCCGCGCCTGTGCCGGTTATTTCGGTCACCATACCTCCGGTGACTTTAAAAACAAGGGGTGAAGACAGCAGGCCGCAATCGGCAAAAGAAGCGTCGACTATGAAAATGCCTTCGCAGGACTCGGGAGCGAACGATAATTCCCCCTCCGGCAGGTTACCGAAAGCCCCGGGATAATCGAATGAACCGCCGTCTTGTCCGAAAAAAGAACTTGTCCCCACGGTGAAGGTAATATCAGTGCCCCTCTCTGTAGTAACACGTACCATATCCGCCTTTTTAAATATCCCGTATAAGCGCCTCGATTCCCGTTTCAGCGCGTCATAATCTATATCAAGGCATCTGTTGGCTATATCTTCAGTGATGGAAGGCATGGTCGCTACCCTGGCCCCGTTAGCGGTCGCCTCCCTCCTGGCTTTGGTGTGCGTGAGGGATCTTTCGGTCACGAGTATCTGGACGTCGTATTCCAGCATCTTCCGGGCTACATCCTCCGGAGGTTCCGTGCCGTGTTCTATGGTGGGTTCTATGACCACTATCTCCACTTCAGGACTTATGCTGGCGGCATGCTCATAAAAAGCCCTGCCGATCGGCTCTTTGATGGTATCGGTCACGATCAGGCAGGATTCGGTAGGTTTAAGTTTCAACGACCCCTCGAACACCGCCTTAATGGCATGTTGATCTATCATTTTGCCTCTCTGGTTACTGGTTACTGGTTACTGGTTACTGATTACTGGTTACTGGTTACTGGTTACTGGTTACTGAAATCACACGGTCCCCTTAAGTATCCAGAGCCCGGCCGTGATCAAGAGGACCGCGAGCACCTTCATGAGGGTCAGGGTCTCCCCGAGAAAGATGATCCCGAGAATGAACGCCACGAGATAAAAACTTCCGGAAACGGGCACAACGAGCGACACTTCTCCGGTCTTCAGGCCGTAGTAGAACGCGACCACCGCCACGAAACTTCCCAGAAAACCGGCTATTACCAGGAAAACGATCGACTTCGGGTCCACGGAACGTATCTGGGACGGTTTCAGGACCAGCGTCCCCATTATCATTATCGCCAGCACCCCTCCGATCAGCCTGTAAAAGAGGCCTACCATGGGTTCCACTTTTATCAGTGCCAGTTTTTCCAGGATCGGCACTATCCCCCATATGACAGCGGCCAGGACGGCCCACCAGAAAGCGTTCATGTCATAACTCCTCTCATTAGTGCTTTATTTTAACATTTACACTCTTCCCGCGCAACCTGTCTATAAGCCAAAATACGTAAGGCAGCTTGCATATTATTAGACGGCAATATATAATTGGGATAAGCATTAACCCGTTTTCTAAAAACGGAGTCGGAGGAGTGTCTTAATTTGAGGCATAGAAAGCTTTTTTATCCCTTTATAATACTGCTTACATTCACGGCGCTCTGCGCGGGCACCGGCGCCCAGGAAAACCCTCCTCGCGTAGACAAACCTCTGGTGTTCGCCGGGAACGACGAGTTCGCCCCCTATTCCTCCCTGAAGAACGGTGATCCGGAAGGTTTTTCGGTCGATCTGATAAAAATACTGTCCGCCACGATCAACAAGGATATCGTGATAAAACTCATGCCCTGGGACAGGTGCATCTCCGAACTGAAAAACCGGAAGATCAACGGGATAATCGGCGCCCCCATATATAAAGAACGAGAGCCTTTTATCGACTACTCCGCGCCGGTGGCAAAAATAGATTTCGCCATATTCGTCGAAGCGACCAACAGCTACGTCCACTCGGTGGAATCCCTGGAAGGCATGGTCGTTGCCGTCCCCAGGGAAAGCCTTATAATAAACACCCTGCAGAAGGAAAAACGCATCACCATAATGCAAACGGCCTCCGTACTGGAAGCCCTCTACAAACTGAAGAACCGTGAAGTGACCGCCGTTATAGCGGAAAAGAACGTCGCCCTTTACTATATACAGCAGAAGAACATCGAGGGCCTCAAGATGGTCGGCGCGCCTGTCGGGCCCGACTATGAATACGCCCTGGCCATAAAGGAAGGCGACGCGCAACTCCTTGATGAGATCGACCGCGGCATAACGATACTAAAGGAGAACGGCACGCTGGAAAAGCTCAAAAGGAAATGGTTCGGCCTGCGCCTGGCCGCTCCCTTCCCCTGGAAGATGGTCACCCTGATAACGTCCGGCATAACCGGCATCTTCATCATACTGGCCGGCATACTGTGGATGGTGTCCTTGAACGCGACGGTCAAGGCCAAGACCGAGCAAATACAGCTGATGAGCCAGAAAATGGTCGAGAAGGACAAATTGGCGGTACTGGGAAAACTTGCCGGCCAGATCGCGCATGAGCTGAGAACCCCCTTGAGCATCATCAACAACTCCGTGTTCCTGCTGCGAAAAGAAGGGAGCAGAAATAAGGAACTTTTCGAAAAACGCCTGCGCATACTCGAGGAAAAGATAAAGCTTTCCAGTAACATACTGGAAAGCATCCTCAGTTATTCCCGCGTCAAGGCCGAGGTGGCCTCGACCATATCCGTCAAGGAATGCGTGGAAGAGGTCCTGAAGGACATGGATATCCCGGAAAGTATCGGGGCCGAAGTGAACTTCGAGAAAGAGGAACTTCTCACGGTCTTCATGGACTTCCACCAGCTTTACAGCGTGATCCGCAACGTCGTGCTGAACGCCCTGCAGGCCATGGGCAAGACCGGGAAACTCACTATCACGTCCTTCCCGTCGGACAAAGACACCAAGGTCAACATCCGCATCTGTGACACCGGCCCTGGTATCGCTGAAAGCGCGAGAAACAAGGTCTTCAACCTCTTCTACAGCACAAAGATAACCGGCACGGGACTGGGCCTTCCGATCTCCAAATCCATTATCGAAGCTAACGAAGGCGACCTTTTCCTGGGAGAGACAGGCAAAACAGGCACCTGTTTCACGATCCAGCTTCCTTCCACAAAGACGACCAAGAAATGAGCGAGAAAAAAGCGCCGAAAATACTGCTTGTGGACGACGACCGGGACATGTGCGAATCCCTGGCGGATGTGCTCACTCTCGATTCCAATTACAACGTGAGCTTCACGACGGAACCTTTCAAGGCCCTTGAAATGGTACGATCCGAGGATTTCTCGCTGATCGTCGTCGACTACAAGATGCCGGACATGAACGGCGTTGAACTCCTGAAGCGGATAAAGCAGTCCAAACCGGGCACCGTCGTCTTTCTCCTGACGGCTTTCATATCCAATGAGCTCATCGAACAGGCCAAAAAAGAAGGCGCCGATAAGGTGCTCTCCAAGTTCATCTGGCCTGAAGAGATCCTGAAATACATCAAGGAAGTCGTCGGATAACCTTTTCTTTTCCTGCTTGAATTTTCTCTTTGAATATGCTATTGTGTGTATCTGATTTTGCCATATCTGTTCTACACACCTATAATATTAATATAAGGAGTAATAGTATGATCCTAATTCCTTTACTGGCCCTGGCGGGCTTACTGTTCGCGGCGGCCACCTATCTTCTCTTGCTGAAAAAACCCGAAGGGCTCGACAAGATGCGGGAGATCTCTCTTGAGGTCCACAAGGGAGCCATGGTCTTCCTGAAACTGGAATATCGAATAATACTCGTCTTCGTGATAGTGATGTTCGCCATTATCTCAAAATTCCTCTCTCTTTACACCGGCATAGCTTACGCCACCGGAGCTTTATGCTCGATGCTGGCCGGTTTCATAGGCATGAACGCGGCCACCCGTTCCAGCGCCAGGACCTGTGAAGCGGCAAGAAGCTCGGGCACGTCAGAGGCCCTGAGCGTCGCCTTTAAAGGCGGCTCCATAATGGGGATAACCGTGGCGGCACTGGGCGTGCTGGGAATAAGCGTGTGGTTCATGATAACAAAAGATACTTCGATAATCACGGGGTTCGCGCTCGGCGCCAGCTCTATAGCGCTTTTTGCCCGCGTAGGCGGGGGCATATATACCAAAGCGGCCGACATGGGTTCAGACCTCGTGGGTAAAATAGAAGCCGGCATTCCGGAAGACGACCCCCGCAACCCAGGCGTAATAGCGGACAATGTAGGTGACAACGTAGGCGACACGGCGGGTATGGGAGCGGACCTTTTTGAATCGTATGTCGGTTCGGTCATAGCGACGATGGCCATCGGCGCCGTTATGGTGAACCCTTTGAGCGCCATGCTCTTTCCCATACTCCTGATATCGATCGGCCTCATCGCGTCGATGCTGGGAGTTATTTCGATAAACTTCCTCAAAAAGCTGAACCCGCAGACCGCTTTAAGGAATTCTACGCTTCTTTCAGCCTTGATCTTTCTTGTGGGGGCTTTTTTCACCTCGAGGGCGGTCTTCGGGGGCATAAACCCGTTCTGGTCCATTTTTTCCGGTCTTGCCGCGGGAATACTTATCGGTTTCGAAAGTGAATATTTCACTTCGGGCAGACCGATAAAAGAAATAGCGAAAAGTTCACAGTCCGGGCCCGCGACGACCATCGTTTCCGGGCTTGCCGTCGGGTTCGAGAGCACCATACTGCCGATAATCACGATAAGCGCCGCCATGCTCATCGCTTACCATTTCAGCCAGCTTTACGGCATCGGGCTCGCGGCCGTCGGCATGCTCTGCACTATCGGTATCGTTATGTCCACCGATTCCTACGGTCCCATAGCCGACAACGCCGGTGGCCTGGCCGAAATGGCCGGCCTGGACAAAAGCGTGCGCGCTATCACCGACAAACTCGATTCGCTTGGGAATACCACCGCGGCGATAGGCAAAGGTTTCGCGATAGGGTCGGCGGCCCTTACGGCACTTGCCCTCTTCGCGGCTTTCCAAAAGGTCACGGGCTTGAATGCCATAGACCTCATAAAGCCCCTTCCAGTAGCGGGGCTTTTCCTGGGGGCGCTTGTCCCCTTCTCCATCTCTTCGATGACACTGAAGTCGGTCGGAAAAGCCGCGAACGAACTTGTCCAGGAGATCCGCAGGCAGTTCAAGGAGATCCCCGGGCTCATGGAAGGCACCGGCAAACCCGACACGCAGAGCTGTATCGACATCGCCACGAAGAGCGCACTAAAGGAAATGATACTCCCCGGCATCGTGGCGATCGTAAGCCCGATACTCGTCGGTACCATCCTGGGCGTGGAAGCGCTTGGCGGCTTCCTTGCCGGCGCCACCGTATGCGGCGTGCTGCTCGGCATCATGATGGCCAACGGCGGCGGCGCGTGGGATAACGCGAAAAAGTGGATAGAGGAAGGGAATCTCGGCGGCAAGGGTACCGAAACGCACCAGGCGGCCGTTGTTGGTGATACTGTCGGCGACCCGTTCAAGGATACGACCGGCCCGGCGATGAACATACTCATAAAGCTCATGGGCATGGTATCTCTCGTCTTCGGGGGGCTTCTGCTCTCTCTCCACGAATGGTTCATGGGCTTAATAGGGAGGTTTTAAAATGGACCTTGATAAAGTTATCCGGAAGATACCGGACTTCCCGAAACCGGGAGTGCTCTTCTACGACATAACAAGTATCTTCATAAACCCCGAGGCGTTCCAGTACGTTCTGGACAGGATGGACGCGCTTTACGAAGAGTCGGAAGTGGACGGCGTCATAGCCATCGAGAGCCGAGGATTCATCGTAGGGGCCCCGTTCGCCCTTAGAAGGTCCCTCCCGCTGGTCCTTGCCAGAAAGAGCGGTAAACTCCCCGGGGATACCATCGCGAAAAGTTATTCCCTCGAATACGGCGAGGCGACGCTCGAGATCCACAAAGCGGACCTGACACCCGGAAAGAAATGGCTGATCGTTGACGACCTGATAGCCACGGGCGGAACACTGGAAGCCGTAGCTCACATGGTGGAAAAACAGGGAGCCGAGGTCGCCGGTATCTTTTCGATCATAGGCCTTCCCTTCCTGAACTACATGGAAAAGATATCCCGGTACACCCCCCAGACCCTCATAGACTACCACGGCGAATAATTCATATTCTCGCCTCTTATGCGCAGGCAGTGAGTATACCCTCTCTCGCTCAGGTTTTAACAGCCCTTCAGGCACGAAAAAAGTTACCTCAACCAGAGCTAACTTTTTCTTGTTAAAATCAGCTCGAGAGGGCACACTCACTGCCTTCAAATAACAGTTTCCAATAAATAATGACTCTTATCGGAGTGATGGGAAGGGTCGTGTCCCGAAGGAGCTTTCGCGATTCTAGCGTTTTTATAACTTTTAAAGGGAAAAAAGCGTAAAGCTTGTTTGAGCCCCCCGTATTACTGGGCGGGGGCGAGTTTACTTTACGCCTCTTAAAACAGTTAGAAAAACGCGTTAAAGAATCCCGGGCGGATGAGGGATATGACCCTTCCCAGCTACCTCGCGAACAGGAAAATATAGCGGAGGATGAAAAGGACGGAGAAGATCGTGATCAGGGGGTGCACCTCCTTGCCCCTGCCCGAGACGAACTTCAGCAGCATATAAGAAATGAACCCGAAGGAGATGCCTTCGGTGATACTGAACCCGCAGAACGGCATCACGGTGATGGCCAGAAACGCCGGTATGGCTTCCGTATAGTCGTTCCATTCTATTTTTTTCACGCAGCTCATCATCATGCACCCCACGATTATCAGCGCGGGGGCTATTATCGGGTATAAATAGGTGCCGTTCGCCATCTTATACCCTGAGCCGATCATGGATATGATCGGTTTAAAAAAGAGCGCAGAGATCATGAGCAGGCCGGTTACCACATTGGAAAGGCCCGTTCGGCCGCCCTGTGACACACCGGCCGCGCTTTCTATATAACTTGTCACGGTCGAAGTCCCTAAAAGAGCGCCGGTCACGGTCGCCGTGGCATCCGAGAAAAGGGCCTGTTTAGCCCTCGGCAGTTCATTGCCCTTCATGAAACCCGCTTTCTCCCCTACTCCTATAAGAGTGCCCACGGTATCAAAAAGGTCGAGGAAAAAGAACACGAATATGAGTTCCAGGAAACCTATGCTCAGGGCGCCGTGAAAATTGAGCTTCAAAAAGGTGGGTGCCAGCGATGGTATCCTGCTTGTAAGCCCTTCATAACGCGTGACCCCGGTCAGTATGCCGCACAAAGCGGTAAGCACTATCCCGATAAGTATGGCCCCGCGCACTTTGCGGACAAGCAGTATCGAAATGACCACCAGGCCAAAGAGAGAGACGAGGACCGGGGGCGTGTTCAGCCGGCCCAGCGTGACATAAGTGACGGGATGCGCCGTGGTCACGCCCGACCACTCGAACCCGACCAGCGCTATCAAAAGGCCTATCCCCACCGCGATAGCGTTCCTGAGCGAGACCGGGACCGCCTTTATGATATTCTCCCTTATACCGAAAAAAGAAAAGATGATAAACACTATACCGGAAATAAATATGGCCCCCAAAGCCACCTGCCACGGTTGTACCTTGGAACTTTCTCCCAGTATATGGGCTATTATGGGGCAAGCCACGAAAGTGAAATACACGTTGTGCCCCATCGCGGGCGCGAGGGCTATCGGGTAGTTCGCCAGTATCGCCATCAGAAAACAGGCGACGGCGCTGGCGATACAGGTCGCCGTCATCACGGCGCCGAAATCCATGCCGGCCTGCGATAGTATCGCCGGCTGAACGAATATGATGTAGGCCATCGTCATGAAAGTGGTCACGCCGGCGACCACTTCCGTCCTGACGGTGGTATTGTTCTCTTTGAGCTTGAAAAAACGTTCGATCATGCCAAAACCATTATACTAGACCAGTCCCTTGAAATCAATTCCCCGGTAGACCGCGAGATGGTCCTGCTGCTGGAGAAGCGGCCTCTTTTTCCGCCAGAACTTCCTGTAGACGAATTCCGTGATCTCCTCTTTCTGGGACGGCGTATACTTATGCACGAACGGGTAAAGCAATATCATCCACACAACGGCCATGAACTTCCCGAAATCGTTAACGAAAAAACGAACGGTATTTGTCCTGGACAGGATCTGCGCCTTTGCGAAAAGAGGGTCTTTCATGAGGTCTTTTTTCAGCTTCAAAAGGCTCTGGCCATTGTGGTGTCCGAAATACTTGCCCACGAAATGATTGTACAACCAGGTCGTGGTATAGTCGTTACCGCTCTCGGAAGCCATAAGTACCATATGCATGGCGCCCTTGCCCGCAAGAATGTTCCCGTAAAGGTTGCGTATCATGGCATGCCACACTTTCTCTTCACAGTAATAAAGGGAGTGATGAAGCGTTATCAGGTTGACTTTTCTCCCGTTAAGTTTATTTTTAAGGAAATCGCGCGTCCTTTCAGGAAAAGGAAATATCTTGTTGTAATCGGCGCGAATAGTGGTGACATGGCTCGTGTGCTGGCGCTTTACGCGTTCTTTCACGATGTCCAGCGCCGCCTCCTCCAAATCCAGAAGATAAAGCCCCCCGTTGAAAGCGGTCTCAAGGATGCGGAACTGCGGTTCCGCGCTGGAGCCGATGGAAAGCGCTCTCATAGCCCAGCCGAGAGGCATCGCCTTACCCAACGTCCTGATCACCCTGGCCAACTGTTCGCCTATGTCCACCTTGTCGTTACTGTAACGCGACCAGATCTGGTCCTCACGATACATATCGACCTCCCCGGCCCGTATGCCCAGCTCTATCATCTTCCTGTCCATAGATCGTGCCATTTAACCACTCTCCCTTGACTTATCCGCCTATTAATAATATAACAATAATATCATGGCTGGCAAAAAAAATATCTTTTTTCTTTTTTTTCTGCTCCTGTGGTGCGCTGTATCGTTGTGCCCGCAGAACGCCTCTGACGCCGCTTCGGGCAAAGAACCGCGCCTTGGCGTGTGGATAACCGTCTTTACCCCGGAGAAGGTGCTGTTTTCAAAAGCGAGCGCGGACCGTCTTATAGGCCGATGCCGGACCTCGGGGATAGACCACATATACCTCCAGGTATACAGAGCCGATAAAGCCTATTACGATTCGGACATCACCGACAGGTCCGCTTATGAAAAAATGCTCAAAGAGGCCGGCGGGGATAATATAAAATATCTTATCCGGGAAGCGCACAAAAGCGGCATAAAGGTATACGCATGGCTGAACCTTTTGAGCATATCCCAGAACAGCGGCGCCAACATTTTAAAAAAATACGGGAACCAGGTGCTGACCCGGGACCAGCACGGCAGGACCTCGCTCCGCAAAGGCGACAAGGACAAACTGGACAAGTACTATATCCGCGAGAACCAGCTTTTCCTCGAACCCGGGGACGAACGTGTAAGGAGCTACCTTGCCTCAATAGCGGCGGAGATCATGAAAAAATACCCGGACCTGGACGGACTTCACCTCGACTATGTGAGGTATCCGGCCGTGGTGCCTTTCAGTCCCGGGTCGCGTTTTATCTCCCACGGGCTGGGCTACGGTTACGTAAAGACCAACCTGGATAATTTTAAAAAGAACACGGGGCTCAACGCCAGGACCATGGAAGGTTCCCGTGACAACTACAGGAAGTGGGACGACTGGCACAGGGACCAGGTAACCACCCTTGTAAAGGACATCTCGGGCCGCGTCAAGGCCTTATCCCCGTCCGCCGAGATCTCCTGCACGATAGTACCGTCCATCGAAAGGACGCATCTGGTCACTTTCCAGGACTGGACCGAATGGCTGCGCGAAGGGTACGTCGATTACGTGACGGTCATGAACTACACGGATGATACGAAACTTCTGGAACTGAACTCCGGCTCCATGCTCCTGCCGGAAGTGGAAGAAAAGGTATACATAGGGGTAGGCGCGTACCTGCTCAAGAAAAAAACCGCGGTCCTGAAGGAACAACTCTCCTATCTGATCGAACTTTCCCCCGCCGGTATAGTGATATTCTCGTATGACGACATCGCGGACAACGAAGAGCTGCAGGTATTCCTGGAGAAAAATTTCAAAGGTTAGACGGTATCCGGCCCGGACGCCTTTCTCAAGCGGTTCATGACGGCCAGGCCCAACCCCTTTTCGGGTATGCCTTCGGCGACTATCACGCCGACCTCATCGGCATCGAATTCCCTCAATATATGGAAAAGCCTGGAAGCGCATACCTTGCCGTCAGCCCCCGGGCCCAGGACCTTCACGTCAAAACCGTCAAAGCTCCCGGCATGTTCCTCCCTGGCCATTATGCCTACCTTCCGCCCGCGCGAGGCAAGATCTGAGGCAACCTCGATCGTCTCATTTACCTGGGAAGGGCCGTCCGCGACAAGCACAATGTCCGCTTCCGGAGAATAATGCTGCGGATACGTACCGGGCGAACTTTTGATCCTTTCGGCTTCCCCGGCCACTTCTACCCTGCCAACGACCAGTCTCAGCTTTTCCACATCCGTACCACCGGGCCTGAGCACTATAGTGCGGCCTTCGATGAACTCAACAACGGTCGACTCTATGCCGATATCGGTGCTTCCCCCGTCGAGCACCATGTCTATCCTGCCGTCAAGGTCATCGATAACGTGCCGGGCCGTGGTCGGTGAAGGCCGGCCGAAGAGGTTCGCCGACGGGGCCGCTATCGGGACTCCCGCAGTTTCGATCAGTTTTTTCGCTACCGCGTTCGACGGCATGCGTAAAGCCACGGTATCCAGGCCTGTTGTGACAAGGTCAGGTACTTTATCGGACTTTTTCAGCACCAGCGTCAAAGGCCCCGGCCAGAAGCGATCGGCCAGCTTCTCCGCCTCAGGAGGCACTTCCTTTGCCAGGGCATAAAGGTCTTCCCGCCTCTCTATGTGGACTATAAGAGGATCGTCAAGCGGCCTTTTTTTCGCTTCGAATATCCCGGATACGGCTTTCACGTCAAGCGCGTTCGCGCCCAAGCCGTAGACCGTCTCGGTAGGAAAAGCGACAAGGCCCCTGTTGTGTATGACCTCGGAGGCCTGTCTGAGTATTTCGGGATCGACCCTGAGCGGGTCCACCTTTAAGACGCGTGGTCTCATATCGCAAGTTCTTTGCCGGTGAGGATGCTGTACGCCTGGAGATACTTTTCAGACGTCTTTGATACGATATCCTCGGGAAGTTCCGGACCCGGGGGAGTTTTGTCCCAGTCCAGCGTCTCGAGATAATCCCTGACGAACTGTTTGTCGAAACTTTTCTGGGGACCGCCCGGAGAATATTCGTCCTTCGGCCAGAACCTTGAAGAGTCAGGGGTAAGGACCTCATCCATGAGGATGATCTTTCCCTCCACTTTACCGAACTCGAATTTCGTATCCGCTATGATGATGCCTTTCGAATCGGCGTAATCCCTGGCCTTGGCGTAGATAGCGATGCTTGTGTCCTTGAGAAAGGTGAAAACATCGTCGCCGACCATCTTTTTCATCTCGTCCTGGGATATGTTCTCGTCATGGCCGGTCTCGGCCTTTGTAGCGGGAGTGAATATGGGCCCCGGCAGCTTATCGGACTGGCGAAGACCTTCAGGCAGTTTTATATTACAAACGCTGCCGGTCTTCCGGTAGTCCTTCCATCCGGATCCCGATATATATCCTCTCACTACACACTCCACGGGCATGGGTTCCGCCTTCCTGACGAGCATGGACCTGCCCTCCAGCATGCCCCGGTAAGACCCGAGTTTCGGCTCGGCCGCTATTATCCGGTCCACATCCACCGTTATCACGTGGTTATCGACCACGTCTTTCAGGAAATCGAACCAGAACGCCGAGATCATGTTCAGGACGCGGCCCTTGTTCGGTATGCCGTTCGCCATCACGACGTCGAACGCCGATATCCTGTCGCTCGCCACGAACAGCAGCTTATCCCCGAGATCATAAACATTGCGGACCTTTCCCTTCTTGAAGAGAGGTACATCTGAAAGATCAGGTGACATCAAGGGTTTTGTGGTTTCCATGATAATGCTCCTTGTTTCATCGTCGATCGCTGAATTTTGACCGCCCCTGGTGCTCTCTTTCCAGAACGAACGGCGACACGTAATCCCCGTGTTTCTTCCGGCATTCCTCGAGGCGTTCTTTCTGGTCCTGCATGGCTTTCATGAAAGCGTGCGGCGTGTCGAAGACCTTCGCGTGGTATATCTCCATCATCCTGTCCTTTTTGGCCAGGCGCTCGGGAATGCGCAGGGTGAACTGCTCCTCGTACTCTTCTTTTGTATATTCCTTATTGTGGACCTCTTTGAAAAGCCTTTTCAGGTCATTGTATTTCGGTATATATCCTGTCGGCGCTTTTATCGCGTCCACCTCCCCGTTGACGCGAAGTTCCATCCACTTTACCCATACATGCTTGTCTTTTATGCCGTTGAGATATTTGCCGTCCTTGCCCCTGAGAAAGTAGTTCACGTGGAATACAAGAGGAGGTTTCGAAACGTCCTCGACTATATCCAGGTTGTTCTGGATGTACCTCCCGATAGGTATAGAGAGAAAATCCAGGTTGGCCATGAGGTTGAACACCCTCACGCCCTCCTTGCCGAGCGTGGCGGCCGTCGTTTCGGATTCTATGGTAGAGGCCTGGGTAAGGATCCCGTGCTCCCAGTCAAATGACTGTTCCACGGGCATGCTTGTATCAGAATCCCTGCCGCCGTATATTATCCCGCCTACCTCCACGCCATCGGGGTTTTCCAGATTTTTATCGCAATTCTTGAGGGTATCTATCCTGATAGTATACCGCGCGTTCTTGTGGGCATACGGCACCTCTTTGTCGTCCGGCCCCTTTTTCCCGGGAGCCCATTCCCCTGAAAAATTGACGCCCCTCTTGGGCGCGGGTCTCCCGTCGCCGAGCCAGCGGGGGTCGTTCTTGTCGTCCACCAGGACATTGGAGAAAATGACCTCGCCGGGCGTGGTGAGCGCCTCGAAGATGGACGGGTCGTTCTCCATGCTCACGTCCTGTATGATGCCGAATATCCCTCTTTCTACGTTGACCGCGCGTACCTTGCCGCCGATCTGGCGGAGATACGCTATGTCATCCCCTATTATCGTCTCTCCTTCGAGCATGGCCGTCGCTGTTTTCCCGCAGGCTGACGGGAACGAACCCGTAAAGTAAGTGACCCTTTTTTTGTCGGGTCCGTGTACGCCCATTACGAACATGTGTTCGGTCAGCCAGCCTTCTTCAGACGCCCGTTTTATAGCAAGCCGCATGGCGAGCTTTTTCAATCCCACGGTATTGCCGGCATACTGCGTGTTGGCGCTGAAGACCATCTCTTCCTCCAGGTCTATGTACACCCTGCGGTGATAAACATCGCTGCTTACCGTGCCGTCAAGTTCACCTGCCGTGTGGACGAACCGGAAGAACCTTCCGGAGCCCCCCATCTTGCGGAACTGGTCGTACCCGCTCCTGTACAGTATGTCCTCCGAATGAGCCACGTAAGTGGAATCTGTTATCTGGACCGCCGGGGTCGAGAACACCGAATCGGTGGGCCCGAGGCAGAAAAAGCACACGTACATCTCTTTGCCCTGCATGGCGTTCTCGAAGAGCCCATGCACTTCTTCCAGCCCTTTATCGCGGTCTTCGGACTTTATATCCGACCCGAGCACTTCATCGGGCCTCAGAAGATATTTTGTGTTGGCCTTATCCCTGGCCTGGTCATAGTAACCGTCAAAATGTATGGTATGCCCTCGCGTGGCCAGGGGTTTTTCTTCCCCGATCCCAATGGACCTGTTACGGATATATTCCGCGTCCTTTCTCGAATCGGTCCTGACAAAAACAGAGCCCGGGTTGAAAAGGGTCACATATTTTGCCACGAAATCGTGGAGTTTGGTGTTGTCTATAGCGGCCAATTTTTCATAGTTTTCCGTGCCGCACTTTTTCTTCAATATCTCAAGACTCTTCGACACCACTACCTCCATTTCATGTGAAACAAACCTGATCCTATCTGCGCTGCTGAAAATAAGATGATATATGTTATAATAATATGGTTCGGGTGTCAATGTTTCAGAGAACAGAAGACAGAGAACAGAAAAAAATGCGTTATCACGATCTCCATAAATGGGATATTTCGCCCCGGGAGGCCATACGGCTTCAGGAAAAATTGCGGGAAAAGGTCGTCCTCAGGAAGATCCCCGTCAGTAAGGTCCGGCGAATAGCGGGCGTGGACGTCTCGGTGAAGGACGACCGTTCGAAAGCCGCCATCGTAGTGCTTTCCTACCCCGGCCTCGAAATAATAGAAACGGCCGTCGCCACCGCGAAAGTACCGTTCCCTTATGTTCCAGGGCTCCTTTCCTTTCGGGAAGGCCCGGTCATACTCAAATGCGTGAAAAAACTTAAAACGGAACCCGACCTCTTCGTTTTCGACGGCCAGGGACTTGCCCATCCCCGAAGAATAGGCCTTGCCACGCACATGGGGCTTATCCTCGCAAAGCCCAGCATAGGCTCCGCGAAAAGCCACCTGTACGGGAATTTCAAAATGCCAGGCCGGAAAAAAAGATCGTATTCACTGATCACGGATAAGGACGGATCTTCTATCGGCGCTGTCGTCAGGACGCGCGACGCCACCAATCCCGTTTTTGTCTCGCCGGGGCATCTCGCGGATATAACCTCGTCCGTGAACGTCATCCTCGCGTGTTCCCCCATATACAAGATCCCCGAGCCGATCCGCGCCGCCCACAACGCGGCCTCCCTGACCTAGGTTTCAGGTCTCAGGTATTAGGTTTCAGGCTTTTGAAAAAAACGTGTCTTCTTCCTCCACCTGACACCCGACACCCGATACCCGACACCTGAGACCCTTGACCCTGCGCCGCTTTGGTTATATAATCAACCTGATGAAAAATCCCGTTTCGATCAAATATTTGATCCCGGTACTCGCGGCCTGTCTTCTCTGTGGGGGATGCGCCCATTATTCCACCGACCTATGGGCCATACCGGGAAGAAGCATAAAAGACCTCGAGCAGGTCCGGGACCAGGGCGTCACGAAAGAGGTCCCCCTCCCCTATAACGAGGCCTACGACAAGGTCTTGCAGATCCTCAGGGACAAAAAGCTCACCATCTTCATGGAAGATAGAGGAAGAGGCTACATCGTGGCCATGGGCTTTCACAAACAGGTCGACACGACGCGCGTAGGCATCTTCTTCGAACAGTCATCGGAAACAAGCACAACAGTAACACTTAGCTCGCTGAGCAGCACGGCCCTCGCGAAAGCGGACGCCATCATCTTGGGCAACCTGTAGAAGGAGCAACATGAAGTACGCGATCGACATCCGTACGGGAAACCTCCTTCTGATCGACGGTAAGATCTTCAAGGTCGAAGAGGTCGAGGTCAAAGGCTCCGCCAAAGTCCACAAGACCGTCAATATCAAGATGCGCAGCATCCTTGACGGCAAGTTCATGGAGCATACCTACCACCAGGAAGACAAACTCGACGAAGCGGACGTGTCGAACAGGTACTCGACGTACTCGTACAAGGATGGCGAAACGTTCGTCTTTCTCGACGAAGAGACTTACGAGAATTACACCGTGAGCAAAGAGATGATCGGTGAAAGGGAAGTCTTCCTTAAAGAGAACCAGAGATACCAGGTAAGCGTTTACGAAGGCCGGCCCATAGACGTCATCTTCCCCGAACGCGTCCGTCTCAAGGTCGTGACCTCCCCTCCCGGCATAAAACAGCACGACTCCACGACAGCCAAGGAGATCACTCTCGAGAACGGCATGAAGATCGACGCGCCGCAGTTCATCGAGGAAGGCGACATAGTGGAGGTGGACTCGAATACCGGCAAGTACATCGACCGCATCCAGGAGTGACCGGGTCTCAGGTGTCAGAAGACAGACGACAGAAGACAGAGGGAAGTGTCAGAGTGTCATCGCTCGCTTCGCTCGCTAGTGTCAAAGTGTCATACATGTACTGAAAGGTACAGGTTTCAGGTCTCAGGTTGCAGGTTTCAGGTAAGTTAAAAAGCGAAATTCCATTCGTCCTTTGAATACTTCGATGCCACTAGCCCGTCGAGTTGATCAAGAAAATTTTTATCCGGTCTCCATCCAGAAATGTCCTGGGGTAAAAAAGCCCCCTTTATGACATTTCTGACCTCAGTGGGAGTGATCGGTATATTGACCATAAAATTTTCGTGCGAGCGGCCGCTGCGGTATTCTGGTTCCGTATCAGGATGGCTCAGGTAACCAGAAACCTTTCCGATATCCAGACCACACAGAAAGGTCCCATGATGAAGAAAAAATCTGCGCTTCCTGGCTTGCGCATTGCCTGATATTTTTTTCCCGTCCAGAGCAAGGTCGGATAGTGGATAAAATCTTACGTCAAAACTCTTTTTCCCCAACCCATCCGAGATCTTGCCAAGAATATCCCGGTAAGAATCCCTTATATTCCTGTATCGCTCACTCCTGTCATAAGAAAGGACCAGTGTATAATTAAAACACCCCGGACCTTGCAATACTGTACCGCCCCCGGATATGCGCCGTATTATCTTTAGTCCATCCTGCCTGCATCTTTCCAAATGGCAATCAGCGCCCACTTCTCTTGCTCTGCCTAATACCACGAAAAAAGAAGGCGGATCCCAAAACCAGATAGTCTCCCCTATCTGTCCTGATTCCGCCTTTATCAATAACAGTTCATCAAATGCAATTGCTTCTTCGGGAGTTTTGGGGGTATATCTTGCAAGTTTCATAAAGGTTTCTTCCCTGAGACCTGTTACCTGAGGCCTGAAACCTGACTACGGCAGGCATGCCAGGTCCATGTCTTTGGCTGCTTTAACTTCGTCAGGCCTGCGGACCGGGGCTTTTTCCGGGAACTCCTTGAAAACCTCGGGATCTTTTTCGGCGAGTTCCGCCAGTTCGATCATGACCTCGATGAACCGGTCGAGCGTCTCTTTCGACTCGGTCTCGGTAGGTTCTATCATCATGGCTTCCTTCACTATGAGCGGGAAATACACCGTGGGCGGGTGGATGCCCTTGTCGATGAGGGCCTTCGCGATATCGAGCGCGCGGACGCCCTTTTCGGCCTGGCGGGAAGCCGACAGGACGAACTCATGAAGACAGTTGCGTTCATACGGTATATCATAGCATTTTTTGAGCCGTTCCTTGACGTAATTCGCGTTCAGGACCGCGTTCTCGCTCACCTCGACCAGTCCCTCTCTCCCCAGAAGGAGTATATACGCATACGCTTTGAGCATCACGGCAAAATTGCCGTAGAAGGGGGACATGAACCCTATCGAAAGAGGCCTGTCATAATCAAGGGCGAAGGTCCCGTCCTCCCTCTTGATCACCCGTGAAACAGGCAGATACGGCGCCAAGTCTCCCTTGACGCCTACCGGGCCTGACCCGGGGCCACCGCTGCCATGAGGGGTAGCGAACGTCTTGTGCAGGTTAAGATGGACCACATCGAACCCCAGATCACCGGGACGCGCCTTCCCCATTATCGCGTTCAGGTTCGCGCCGTCGTAATACACCAGGCAATCCACCTTATGCGCGAGATCCGATATCTTTTTTATATGCGGATTGAAGACGCCCAGCGTGTTCGGGCAGGTCAGCATGACCGCGGCCGTTTCTTCGTTCAGCTCGGCCCTGTACTCATCGAGGTCCATCACGCCGTGCTCGTCCGAACGGATGGTCTTGACCTCGTAACCGGCTATCGCGGCCGACGCTGGATTGGTGCCGTGCCCCGAATCCGGTATAAGTACGTACTTTTTCCTGTTCCCCTTATGCCGGTGATAAGCGGCTATTACCATTATCCCGGTGAGCTCGCCGTGGGCGCCGGCCATCGGGTGGCAGGTGTATTCGTCCATGCCGGTTATCTCGCACAGGGCCTTTTCCAGATTATAGATGATCTCAAGCGCGCCCTGCGTGAGCATCGCTCCCATGATAAGCTGGGGATACAACGGATGCAGGGAAACGAACTCCTCCATAGCGGCTATTTTTTCGGTGAACTTAGGGTTGTACTTCATAGTGCAGGAACCGAGAGGATAAAAATGCGAATCGACGCCGAAGTTCCTCTTGGAAAGGTTGGTAAAATGCCGGATGACGTCGAGTTCCGAAACCGAAGGCAGTTCCGCGTCCTTTTTCCTCACGAACTTCTTATCCAGTTCGGCATCGGCCGGAACGTCTTTTGCCGGCAGGGTCAAACCCTTCCTTCCATGCCTGGACTTCTCGAATATCAGCTCCATAGAGCTTCCTCCAGGGCGTTCGCGAACTGCGAGATCTCCTGTTTGGTCCTCTTCTCCGTGACCGCCACGAGCAGGTAGTTCTCCATGCCCTTGTAATACCTTTCAAGCGGGAAACCCGCGGCTATACCTTTCGTTATCAGCTTGCCTATGACCTCACTCGTCCTTTTAGGCAGTTTGATTATGAACTCGTTAAAAGTGGGCCACTTTTTCACTTCCACGCCTTTTATCTCTCCGAGCCTTTCCTTGGTATATTCCGCCTTGTCCATGCAAAGCTGCGCCGTCTTCCGGAGCCCGGCCTTCCCCAAAAGACACATGTAAATAAGCGCGCGCAAGGCGCACAAAGCCTCATTGGAACATATGTTTGACGTAGCCTTTTCCCGGCGTATGTGCTGCTCCCTCGCCTGCAGGGTAAGGACGAACGCCCTTCTTCCGTCCTCATCCCTGGTAGCTCCCACGATCCTGCCGGGCATCTTGCGTACCAGTTCTTTCCTGGTCGCCATGAACCCAAGATAGGGGCCGCCGAAGGAAAGCGGTATCCCGAGGCTTTGCCCTTCCCCGGTGACTATATCCGCCCCCATTTCTCTCGGCGTCTTAAGAAGTCCCAGGGCTATGGGATACACGCTCTCGATCACCAGTATGCCTTTTTCACGGCACCGCCGGGCTATATCACTGTGATCATCCACCGTCCCGAAAAAATTAGGGTTCTGGAGTATCACGGCCGCGGTTTTTTTATCAAGATATTTATCTATCTCGTCGCGGTATTTGTCCCTGCCGCTGTGAAAGAGGGGCGTCTCGACGAACTCGATAGAAAGATTGCTTGTATATGAACGTATCATCTTCCTGTAGACAGGATTGACGGCACCGTCCATTATGACCTTGTTCCTCCCGGTCAGCCGCAACGCCATCATGACCGCCTCATAAAGCGCTGTTCCCCCGTCGTAAAGCGACGCGTTGGAGACCTCCATGTCCGTAAGCCGGCATATACAGCTCTGGTACTCATATATGGCTTGCAAGGTGCCCTGCGACGCTTCCGGCTGGTAAGGGGTATAGGCGGTATAGAACTCCGAACGTGACGCTACGGCATCCACCGCGGCGGGGATATAGTGGTCATAGAAGCCTCCCCCCACAAAATTGACGAGGTCCGTAGCATTCTTCGAGGCCAGGCCTTTCAGGTACTTGACGACCTCGAATTCCGACCTCCCCGGCGGGAGGTCAAAAGAACGCGCTCTCAGTTCGGACGGTATGACGGAAAAAAGCTCTTCGACTTCGTCCGAGCCCGCCCCGATGGCTTCCAGCATCTGGATCTTTTCTTCGGGAGTATGGGAAATATAGCTCATCAGCCCTGCTCGTTGAGGTATTCCTGGTACGCCGCCGCGTCCAGAAGGCTCTTTTGTTCCCCAAGGTCGGATACGCTTACCCGGCATATCCACCCGTCGCCGTAAGGCGAACTGTTTATCGTCTCGGGACTCTCCCTGAGGACCTCGTTGACCTCCAGAACCTTCCCCGAAAGGGGCGCATATACATCACTGGCCGCCTTTACCGATTCGACCGTGGCCACGCTGTCGGACTGTTTGACCTCAGCGTCCTTCTGGGGAAGCTCCACAAAAGTTATGTCCCCGAGTTCGGACTGGGCGTGGTCCGTGATACCCACCACGGCTTCATTACCCTCTATTCGCACCCATTCATGCTCTTTGGTATATTTCAGTTCCCGCGGTATCATCCTGCCTCCTTGCTCTCTATTCCTTACTCTCTACTCCCTACTCCATACTTGACACTTGATACTTGATACTTGATACTTGATACTTAACGCTTGTATACCGGTATATCCTTTATGGTCGCCTTTATTTCCGTCTTCCCGTCCGTGAGAAGCACCTCACCCCCGTCACCGGTAAGGTTCTTATCAATATAGCACAGACCTATGCCTCTTTTCAAACACGGAGAAAAAGCGCCGCTGGTGACCTCTCCCACTTTCTTTTCACCCACATGAACTTCAAAACCTTTCCTCGCGCTCCTTCTGCCCTCGCAAATGAAACCCGCCAAAAGCAGCTTGAATCCCTCATCCTCCTGCTGCAGAAGCGCGTCTTTTCCAAGAAAAGACTTCTCCATGCCGACGAACCTTCCCAGATTCGCTTCAAAAGGGGTATGCGCTTCATCTATATCGTTACCGTAGAGAGCATAACCCATCTCCAGCCTGAGGGTGTCGCGCGCGCCGAGCCCGACGGGCTTCACACCACCCGTCTTCAAGAGCATATCCCAAATATCCGGCGCTCGTTCCGCCTGGAAGAAAAGCTCAAAGCCAAGTTCGCCCGTATAGCCGGTACGGCTGACTATCGTGTCCATCCCGCCTATTTTGCACCACGCGAAGTGGTACCTCTTTATTCCCGAGACCGCGCCCTTACCGACAAGCGAGGCAACAACGTCACCCGATAACGGTCCCTGAACGTCCAGCTTGGCCGTCTTTGCGGATACATCCCGGAGCTCGGTGCCGGCGGAGATGTTCTTTTCTATCCATGCCCGGTCCTTGTCCGTGGTCCCGGCGTTCACGACCAGAAGGAACTCGTGCCTCGAGAGACAGAAAACTATGAGATCATCGATCACGCCGCCCGCCTCGTTCAGGATAAAACCGTAACTGCATTTTCCCACGGGCATATCACCTATCCGTCGGGTCATGAGTTTTTCCAGATCACCAGCGGCGGTCTCCCCCCGCAGGATGAACTCGCCCATATGGCAGATGTCAAAAAGTCCCGCGGCCGTCCTGGTGTGGATATGCTCCTCTATTATGCCCGTGTACTGGACCGGCATATACCATCCCGAAAAAGGGACCATTCTGGCTCCCGCCTCAAGATGCTTGTCATAAAGAGGGGTCTTTTTTAGATCCATTGAATAAATAAGGATAAATCGACACAGATAGGCCAAAAACCCAGGCGTGCGGCTTTTGGCGTTTTGCTCCCTCGTGGTTACCCACTTGAAAACGCCAGTTGCACCTCTTTCATTATAAAATATTCGTCTATCTTGTCAAGACCTGTTCCCGCTTTACGCACGCGAGGAACGATTCATAAGCGCGGTAGGAACTCCTGACCATCGGCCCGGCCAGGCAGGCACCGAACCCCATCTCACGCGCTTTTTCCTCGAAATAAGCGAACTCGTCGGGACTGTAATACTTTTTGACCGGCCAGTGCTTCCCCGACGGCCCCAGATATTGTCCGATGTACACTATATCGACCCCGGCGCTGCGCAGATCGCGCATGGTCCGGAAAATATCCCCTTTTTCCTCCCCGAGACCCGCGATGATCGCGGATTTTACAAGGATACGCGCGCCTTTTTTCTTAAAACCGGAAAGTCCCTTGAGCGTGTCAAGCGATGTCCGATAATCCGAGTCCGGGCGCACGGCCCCGTAAAGATTCTCCGGCATCTCAATGTTGTGGCCGATCACTTCGGCGCCGGAAAACGCCACTTTTTCCAGGAACTCTTTTTTCGCGCCGAGATCGGACACAAGAAGTTCAACGGTCGCCTCGGGGGCGTACGCCTTTATCTCCCTGGCCGTACCGGCAAAATGCCCGGCCCCCTTGTCGTAGAGGTCATCCCGCGTCACCGATGTGACAACGACATATCTGATGCCGAGTTTCCCGACGGCCCTGGCTATCCTTCCCGGTTCGCGGAAATCTATCCCCCGCGGCTCGCCTTTTTTGACGTCGCAAAAAAGACATCCCCTCGTGCAGATATCCCCCATAATAAGGAAAGTAACGTGCCTTTCCTGCCAGCACTCGCCCCTGTTGGGACACGACGCTTCCACGCAGACACTGTGAAGCCCGAAATCGCGCAGAAGCTCTTTCACCTCGTTAAAGTTGCCGCCCCATGCGACTTTTCCCCGTATCCAATCCGGCCGTATCATAATAAAATTATATTCTGGGGACATGTCTGCTCGCCTACATGTCACCTACACAGACGTGTCCCCAGAACCTCCGTCCTTGTTGACTTCCCGTAGTAATCTCAACGCGTCGCGCGGCGCGTTCGCCTCCGCGTCGTTGTTAAAATATGCGTAAACGTCTTTACCCGCCTCCATGGCTTTTTTTATGAAGTCAGCCCATTTGCGTATTTTTTCAGCCTGGTATTTTCCACCGTAAAGGCCGGTGGTCCCGTGGAAACGGATATAACACAGGGGCCCTACCGATATCTCCGGCGAAGCCGATCCCTTCATGTCATGGAGACACACGGACATCTTCTTCCCGGCAAGTATGCCGTACACGCCGTCGCAATACCAGGAAGGGTCCCTGAACTCAAAAACGTATGCCAGGTCTTTCGGCAGGATGTCGGTGAATCCGTCAAGCCGGCCCTCGTTCACCGCCCAGTGCGGAGGCAATTGAAAAAGTACGGGCCCCAGGTGCTCCTTCAGGATACGGGCGTGTTCCAAAAAACGCTTTACCGGTTCGTCGGGATCTTTGAGCTTTTTCATGTGAGTGATGAACCGGTTACCTTTGACAGCGTAAAGAAAACCGGACGGCGCCTGGTCATGCCATCTTTTGAAAACGGTCTCCTCCGGCAGCCGGTAAAAAGTGTTATTGATCTCGACCGTGGAAAAGATGGAAGAATACCCCTCGAACCAGGTCTTCGAGGAACTTTTGGCCGGATAGAAAAGCCCTTTCCAGTGGTTATAGTTCCAGCCGGAACAGCCTACATGCAGTGAAGGCTTTTTTTTCAAGATCGACTCTCGCCTGACACCTTTCCCCCGTCAGAACGCTGTTGACAAAGGATCTACGCGGCTTCCGTTTTAACGGGGTTTACTTCTTCTTTTTCCTCCCCGCAGTATTTTCTTTCGGAGAGATACTTATAAAGGTCGTAATGGTCCCTCACCAGCTTCTGCGCCTTGTTCAGGAGCATCTTGGCCCTTTCTGGATCCGACTTTTCCAGCATCCTGTACCGGTTCTCGTTATAAATATAATCCTCGAGCGGTATGTCGGGTTCTTTGCTGTCCAGGACGAGCGGATTTTTACTCTGCGCGCAGAGTTCCGGGTTGTACCTGAAAAGCGGCCAGTGGCCCGCCGCGACGGCCTTTTTCTGTTCGTCGCACCCGTTGACCAGGTCGAAACCGTGGGCGATACAGTGCGAATAAGCGATGATAATGGACGGCCCGTCGTACATCTCCGCCTCTATGAAGGCCTTGACCGCCTGCATGGGGTTGGCCCCCATGGCGATCTTCGCCACGTAAACATACCCGTAGCTCATCGCCATCATACCCAGGTCCTTCTTCCCTATGGGTTTACCGCTTGCCGCGAACTTGGCGATAGCGCCCATCGGCGTGGCTTTTGACGCCTGCCCGCCCGTATTGGAATAGACCTCCGTATCCAGGACCAGGAGGTTCACGTTTTTGCCCGCGGCCAGGACATGGTCCAGTCCGCCGTAGCCGATGTCATAGGCCCACCCGTCACCGCCTACGCCCCACACCGATCTGGGGACAAAATAATCCAGGACCGAAAGGAGTTCCTTGCACTCGACCGATTTGCACTGCCTGAGAAGCGGCTCGACCTTGGAGATGCGCAGGCGCTGGAGCTCGAACTCTTCCTGCGTTTTCTGCGGACACGCTTTTAGCTCTTCAAGAAGCGTGATTATCTCCTTCTGGCATTCACCTTTCGATATTATTTTGTCGGCAAGCGTCCTGGCGTATCCCGCGTACTGGTCCGCCGCCAGGCGCATCCCGTAAGCTATCTCCGCCGCGTCCTCGAACAGGGAGTTGTTCCACGTCGGGCCGCGCCCGTCGGCGCGCTGGCAATACGGCGTGGTCGGCAGATTCCCCCCGTAGATGGAAGAACAGCCGGTAGCATTGGCGATTATCGCCCTGTCGCCGAAAAGCTGCGTCAAAAGCTTCACGTAAGCCGTTTCGCCGCAGCCCGCGCACGCTCCCGAAAACTCGAAAAGCGGCTTGATGAATTGTATACCGTTCATTACGCTGCGGTTATAAAGATGCGGCTCGGGATCGGGTATGCTTAAGAAATACTCAAAGTTCTTTTCTTCCTGTTCCCTGAGCTCCTCCTGCGGCATCATC
Source organism: uncultured Planctomycetia bacterium (assembly GCA_964409365.1). GTDB lineage: Bacteria > Omnitrophota > Gorgyraeia > Tantalellales > Tantalellaceae > CAYPCX01. The sequence goes on from CAYPCX010000005.1 coordinate 49,155, forward strand.
TTTATGGCCTCTTTGGCTTTCATGGGACAGTTATGTACACAGACGCCGCAGCCCGTGCAATCCTCCGGAGCCACCTGGAGGGTGTAAACATAACCCTCGGGCCCTTTCGGTTTGGGAGCGGCATGCTTGAACGTCCCGGGCGCGTCCTTCAGGAGCTCTTCCTTGTATATCTTCGCGCGTATGACCGAGTGCGGGCACAGCATGGTGCACTTGCCGCATTGGATACAGGTCTCCGGGTTCCAGACGGGCATGTTGATGGCTATGTTGCGCTTCTCATACTGCGTCGTGCCCGTCGGCCAGGTACCGTCGGACGGCATTTCCGATGTCGTCACGGTCTCGCCTTCCCTGCGCAGGAGCTTTGCCGTCGTCTCCTTGACGAACTCTGGCGCGTCATCCGGAACGGTCGGCGTTTCCTCGACCTTACCCGTGAACTTTTCAGGCACCTTGACCTCTTCGCATGCCTCCAGAGCCGCGTCAACAGCGCGGGCGTTCATGTCGACGATCTTATCGCCTTTCGAACCATATGTCTTTTTGATGGCGTGCTTGATGGCCTCTACCGCCTTCGCCTCGTCCATCACCCCGGATATCTTGAAGAAAGCGGTCTGCATAGTGGTGTTGATCCTACTCCCCAGACCGATATCCTCGGCTATCCTGACGGCGTTTATCACGTAGAACTTCAGTTTCTTGTCGATGATCTGCTTCTGTACTTTGGGGGGAAGCTGCTCCCACACGCTACCGGCATCATACAGGGACGTAAGGAGGAACGTCCCGCCTTCCTGCAGGTTCTTCAGCATATCATACTTCTCAAGGAAGGAGAAATTGTGGCATGCCAGGAAGTTCGCTTTCGATATAAAATAGGGGCTGCGTATGGGTTTGGGCCCGAAACGCAGGTGCGATATGGTGACCGCCCCCGCCTTCTTCGAGTCATACTCGAAATAACCCTGGGCGTAATTGTCGGTCTCCTCGCCTATTATCTTGATGGAGTTCTTGTTGGCCCCTACCGTACCGTCCGACCCGAGGCCGTAGAACATCGCCCTGTAGGTCTGGTCGCTTTCAGTGCTGAAAGCGGGATCGTAATCGAGGTCCGTCTTCGTCACGTCATCTATGATCCCCACGGTGAAATGGTTCCTGGGTCTTTCTGAGGCCAGGTTATCGAAGACGCCCTTGATCATGGCCGGCGTGAACTCGGCCGAACCGAGCCCGTACCTGCCGCCGACCGTCTTCGGGTACGTCTTGAACGGTGCGAACCCGCCTTCGAGGGCCTCTCCTATGGCCGTACGTACATCCTCATACAGCGGTTCACCGAGGCTCCCCGGCTCCTTGGTCCGGTCAAGGACGGCTATCGCCTTTGCCGTCCTGGGAAGCGCCGAAACAAAAGCCTTGGTGTCCCATGGCCTGTACAAGCGCACCCTGACGACGCCGACCTTCTCCCCTTTGGCGTTGAGATAATCGACCGTTTCATGCACTGCCTCACCGCCGGAGCCCATTATCACTATGACCTTGTTCGCATCCTTCGCGCCGATATAGTCAAAAAGGTTATACTGACGGCCCGTTATCTTCGCGAACTTGTCCATGGCCTTTTGAACTATGGCGGGACATTCCAGATAGTACTTATTCACCGATTCTCTCCCCTGAAAATATACATCGGGGTTCTGGGATGTTCCCCGAAGCACCGGATGCTCGGGGTTCATACCCCACTTCCTGTGCGCCCAGATATACTTTTCGTCAAGCATCGCCTTCATATCGTCGAAAGTCAGTTCTTCGATCTTCTGTATCTCATGTGATATGCGGAACCCTTCGAAAAAATGGAGGAACGGTACCCTGCTTTCCAGCGTCGCGGCTTGGGCGATAAGAGCGAAATCCATGGTCTCCTGCACACTGCCCGAAGAAAGGAGCCCCCAGCCTGTCGCCCTGGTAGCCATTACGTCGGAATGATCGCCGAATATGGAAAGCGCCTGGCACGCGATCGAACGCGAAGCAATGTGGAAGACCGTCGGCGTAAGCTCACCGGCTATCTTGTACATGTTGGGTATCATCAAGAGAAGCCCCTGTGAAGCAGTAAAAGTCGTGGTCAGAGCTCCCGTGGTCAGCGATCCGTGCACCGCGCCCGAGGCGCCGCCTTCCGACTGCAGCTCGACTACCGTGGGGACAGAGCCCCATATGTTCGTTTCGCCTTTGGCGGATTTCTCGTCGGCTATCTCTCCCATAGGGGAAGACGGTGTAATAGGATATATAGCTATGACTTCGTTCGTCGCGTGCGCCACATGCGCGACAGCACTGTTGCCGTCATAAGGAACCATATTACGTCCCATTGCAGAACCTCCTGTTTTAAATGTTTGATAAGGGGTGAATTGACGTGTTTTAGGTGCTTATTGTATCATAAGTAACAATCAAAAAAAAGGGCGGAACTTGAAGTTCCGCCCTTTTTTGAACATCACGCAAAGAATGAACTTAGGCTATTCCCTCCGGCTGCTGCGGCTGCTGCGCGCCGCCCCCGACAAGAGACATGTAAAAGCTCATGAACGCGATCATCATGACTATCGGTATATAGGACTGCACCGCCGCGTTCACGATCGCTATGATGATCTGGCTTATGTTCACCGCCAGAGGCACCGTGATGAGCCCCACTATAAAACCTATAATAAGAGAGATGAGCAGGCTGATGACAAGGAGCACGACGAAAAGACCCAGGGTCTTCCAGAAATTGGACTTTGCCGTGGCCACACCCTTCTTCAGGGCGGCCAGCGCGCCTATATCATCCACGACTATCGAATATATGGGGTATATCAGAAGTGTTATCGCCACAATGGCCGCCACCGTGACCAGGGTAGCGACAATGCTCCTTGTTCCTATATTATCGCCCAGAAGCAGTATCCCGGCACTGATAAGGCTGAGCACCAGGACGATACCTATCGCTATGAGTATATATAGCAGAAGCAGCACAAGTATGCGTACGTAGAACTTTTTCCCGTAGTCCGTGAACTGGGCCATGCTGGAAGAAGCGGTCTTTATCTGGTCCTTAACAAGCCCGAGAGCCCCGCCCTGCAGGAAGATGAAGACCAGGAAGAACAGTATGCTTGAGATGATGGATACCGCTATGATCCCGGGGTTACCGGCCCTCGCCGGGTTGGCCAGAGGCAGGCTGATAAGCCCTATGACCACGTTGAACACGAAAAAAACAAGGATCACGTTCATGAGCTTCGCGGACAGCGCGAAACCTTTTTTGACAGCTTCCATAACGCCCATAGATTACCTCCTTTAAAAACCTTAAAAAAGGAACTCTGACCTGTTATGCTCCAATAATTTAGCTACTAAAAGTATAATGAAATAATGGCAAATGTCAAAGCACAAATACCAAAGTTTTTGTCATCGGATTTCACCATTTGTCATTACATTATATGCCCCTGCGTTCCTCCAGGGCCCTCTGCAGGGTAGCCACATCCGCGTATTCCACGCTCGCCCCTACCGGTACGCCGTGCGCCAGGCGCGTGACCTTCACTTTCAGGGGTTTGAGCACCTCCATAAGATATAATGCCGTCGTTTCGCCTTCCGTCGTGAAATCAGTGGCGATGATGACTTCTTTTACCGCCTCTTTTCTTATCCTGCGGATAAGTTCCTTTATCTTCAGATCGTCCGGCCCTACCCCGTCTATAGGGGAAAGTTCACCGAGAAGGACGTGATAGAGACCCCGGTATATACCGCCTTTCTCCATGGCTATGACGCCGCTGGGCCCCTCGACCACGCATATCATCGACGCGTCACGCGACGGATCGGAACATATCCCGCAGATCCGGTCCTCGCTCAGGTTGTTGCACCTGGCGCAGAACCTTACGTTCTCTTTGACCTCCCTGATAAAACGGAGCAACGAATCTATTTCCTCGCCGGAAGACTGGAGAATATGGAAAGTGAGCCTCTGCGCCGAACGCGGACCGATGCCGGGCATCCTGCTGAACGCCTCTATGAGCCTGGTCATGGCCCCGGGGAAACCTTTTATCACTTGTTGTCCTCCGTGTAATCACGGATGACCTGGCCGCCGAAGACGTCTATCGTCTTCTCGATCACGGGTTTCATATTCTCGCTGACCTTGGTTTTCTTCCCGGGTACCGCGGGGGGCTCTTCATCCGGGGCCTTCCCCAGGAATTCCAGAAGAGTGAACTCAAGCTTGGGGGTATTGCCCGTGACCTTGCTCACCGCTTCCTCTATAACGCTCTTGTTGCTTTCCGCCTCAAGCGCGTCTTTATTGAAAGAATGCTCTTTCGCGAAACCTATTACCACCTTTTTATCGCTGAACTCCACGGGTTTACCCGCGCTAAGGAAAGTGAAGACCGACATCTTCTTGCCCTTGACGTAATTCAGCACGGCTTTCCAGTGGGCTTTAGCCGAGTCAAATCCCCCGGGCGGCTGGTCCGCATTGTCCGGTTCTTCCAGAAAATCCTGTTTTCCGCGGCTGTCCCTGGAAGACCTGACGCTCTGCACATGGTATCCGTTCTGGTCCGCTGACGCCATGGCCCCGGCTGACGCGGTCTTACCGGACGGGGCATCGGCAGCCGGGAAAAAGCCGCCCTCTCCCATACCCTCAAGTCTTGAAAGGATGTCCGGGAGCGCGAGCACGTACCTGCGCCTGGTAAGACGAATAAGGGTTATCTCCAGCGGCGCGCGGGCGAACACAGCGCCCTTCATTAGGGTCAGACAGTGGGAAAGGTTCTGCAGTACGTACAGTATCTCTTCCAGCGAAAGCTTTGCCGTCTCCTGCTCGAGCTTCGCGAGCTCTTCATCCGTAAAAGCCATATCCGTCGTCGTCGAGCCGACGGTTTTCAGCACCATGAGGTCCCTGTAATGGGCGATAAGGCTGTTCACCAGAAAAACCGGATCCTTGCCGTTATTTATCATCTCGTCCAGTATGACGGCTACCGCTTTCGGATCGTTGCCTATGATAGCGCCCGAGAGCTCGAACATCTTGTCCTGGTGTATCATGCCGAGAAGCTCGACGACCTCTTCGGGCAGTATTTTCTTCCCCGAGAAAGAGACCATCTGGTCCAGTACTACCAGCGCGTCCCTGAGGCTGCCGTCCGCCGAACGGGAGATCAAAAGGGCCGCCTTTTCGTCGACGTTTATCTTCTCCTTTTCGGCTATATCCACCAGCCGGTCAAAGATCATCTTCGGGGGTATCCTCTTGAAGTCGAACCTCTGGCACCGCGACATGATGGTCGCGAGGACCTTGTGCGGTTCGGTAGTGGCGAATATGAACTTGACGTGCTCCGGCGGTTCTTCCAGCGTCTTCAGGAGCGCGTTGAACGCTTCCTGGGTCAGCATGTGGACCTCATCTATGATGTATATCTTGAACTTTCCTTTTGAGGGCGAGAATTTGACGTTCTCCCGCAGGGTCCGGATCTCGTCGATGCCCCTGTTGGACGCGCCGTCTATCTCGAGAACGTCTATGCTGTTAGCCTGGGATATCTCCCGGCAGGAAGTGCAATCGTTGCACGGTCTTTTCGACGCCGCCCTTTCGCAGTTGAGCGTCTTGGACAAGAGGCGGGCCACGGACGTCTTGCCCACGCCTCTCGGCCCGCAGAAGATATAGGCGTTCGCTACCCTACCCTGCGAGATGGAGTTCTTGAGCGTCCTTGTAACGGCTTCCTGCCCTATCACGTCGTCAAACGTCTGGGGCCTGTATTTCTGGGCTAATACCTGGTATGACATGGTTAAACAACTTTATAACACAGGGGTAAAATAAATGCAAGGCCCGCGTTCCAGAGATCAGAAGTCAGAAGACAGAGGTCAGATCTTCTCTGTCATCTGACCTCTGTCTTCTGTTTTCTGAAATACGCCACCATGCGGGCATACATGAGCTTTCCGTTGAAATAAGCGCCGACCAGTTTGCCGTCGTTCCCTTTTGCCCCTTTCACGGGTCCGGGGCCGGAACCCATCGGGGCCGGCTGGGGCGCGATCCCGCCGCTGGCCAGTATACCCACTATCGAACATGAATCTTCCCATCTGGCAAAACACTCGGATATCGCGCCGGCCGAAGCGCGCAGGACGACCAGCGTGCTTTCTTCCTGCCGCGGCGCCCTGTAAAGCATGTAATTGTAAAGTTCCGTTTCCGACATGTCCTTCGCTCCCGGGGAACTACCGGAACTTACCACGACGGGCATGTTATTACAGGGCGGCAGCGTATACGTGCAGGACGCTCCCTGAGGGAACGGTATGTTCCTGTGCGCGTAACCTTTCTGCCATTTCCGCATACCGCTTTCGACGGCTTCCGCTACGGCCTTAACGCAGCCTATATAATCCTGGGGCCTGCCGCTCCTGTCAAAGTATGAAAGTATGCTCGATGCCGTAAGTACCGGCCCCTTCAGGCCGCCCGGCCTGAGGATGCCGTATGACCCTTCGACGTCAACGTCATTGACCAGGATGGAATCCTGCCACCTCCTCCAGGCCTTACTGACAAGAGAGGACATATCTTTCGCGAACTCTTCCCTGCTTTCAAGTGTAGGAAAAAGTCCTTCAGAGGTTTCAGCAGCGGACGGGCCGCAGTAAAAAAATACGGCAAATAGAAGCAGAAAAGTGAGCGTCCAGGGATGCTTCATACCATTCATTATATTCCCGCCCGAGCGGGTGTGTCAAAGGAAGTTATCTCCGCCCGGATAGCTTGATCTTTTCGAACGCGCGGCGGATATCTACCAGCACTATTTCCGGAAAATCGGCTGCCGTTATATTGGACCGGAACCGGTCATAAAAATACCCGCGGGGATAGCCGCTATGCCACGGCTTGCATTGCGTAAGGTAATGGATCACCGCGGGGGCGCACTCTCCGGCATCATCATAAAAGGGAGAAAAATTATACCTTCCTGGGAAACTGCAGGTCTTCGCCCGGAATATGAGGTTAAGGAGCTGCTGGTCCTTTGTTTTTGAAAAAACGTCCGCGCCGAACTTTTCTATCAGCTCCCGGGCCATGTCCGGAAGATAGCGCCACTCCGCTGGTCGCAGGGCAAAAAGACCGGCATTGAAAGCGGGCCTCTCCCAGTCGGCATCGATCACTTCCTTCAGCATCTCCCTGTGCTGTACGCGAAAGATGTTCTTGAGTGCGGTCCTTTCATTCACGACTCCTACCGTCCCTTTGGGGAACGAAAAAAGCTCATCTATCGCATCCAGCACCACCGTGTCGGCATCGAGATACAGCACCTTATCATAGTCCAGGTCCGTGACCTCAAGTTTGAGGAGCGTAGTGTTGCCTATGTAACTGAATTTCCCTCTTCCTTCAAGTTCTACGGAAGGCTTTTTGGGTATGACGTCCGCGAATGCGCGGACTCTCGCGGACTGGCGCTTGGTAAGACCGCCGTCGAACACGACGACGTCAAGATGAGGATTCGTACGGCGCAGGCTTCTTAAAAGCGCGATAAGCGCGGGGAAATAATCAGCGTCGGAGGCGGTAACGACGCACCGGTCATGCCTGGTCATATCGCATTATCTTCTTTTTCGTTTCGCGAACAAAGAGGCGGAACCGAATATCCCGACGTTTCTCTTCAGCTTGGCCTGGACTACCGGCGTTTTGCTCGCGAAGATATTTATGGTGTGCTCAAGAATGGACTTGCGGATCTCCCTGAAAAGGGGTTTTCCGATAAGCGAGACCCCTCCCCCGATAACGATGATCTCGGGATCCAGCAGGTTTATCATGCTCCCGAACCAGATGCCCAGAAGTTTAGCCTCTTCCTTCACGGTCTCGATGGCAAGCCTGTCCCCTTCGGCGGCGGCCTCGCCGATGGTCACCATGGTTATGTTATCGAGCTCGCCGTCGACCATATCAACTATATCGGTCTTCAGGTCCGGATGCTTTGCCAGTTTTTTGACCAGGCGTTTCACCGTGTAGGGCCCGGAAGCGATGGCTTCGATGCACCCGATGTTGCCGCAGCCGCATTTCGCGTCTTTCGCGTCATAGTTGATGGTCACATGCCCCCCCTCACCGGCCAGGCCGTTCTTGCCGTGATATATCCTGCCGTCGATGATCACGCCCGTCCCTATCCCGGTGCTTACCGTAACGTAAAAGACGTGCTTGTATCCCTTAGCGGCGCCCCATATCATCTCGGCCACAGCGGCGGCGTTGGCGTCGTTCTCGACCTTCGTCTTTATCCTGAATTTCTTCCTGATGAGCGAGGCGAGCGGCACTTCCTTCCACCCGGGAAGATTAGGGGGATTATGGACGATGCCTTTCAAAGGGTCGAGGGGCCCGGGGGCGCAGACGCCTATACCTTCGACGGATTTTCTGCTTACCTTGCTGATCTTGAGAAGGTCTTCGATAGACTTATAGACCTGGCCCAGAGAGGCCTTTATGCCTTCCTCGGCCAGCGTGGGCAGTACTATTTTTTCCTTAAGCTTGCCGTCGGCGGTAATAAGCCCCGTGGCGATCTTCGTCCCGCCGATATCCACACCCATAATGTATTTCTTCATAAAGAATTCCTTTCCGGTCTTTTCATGAAAGACGTCCCCGGTAATCCTGGTAACCGAACTCGCGCACTACCCGCACATTGCCGGTCCCGGGATCATAAATAGCGATCGACGGGAGACGCACCCCGTTGAACGTGTTGTTCTTGACCATAGTATAATGAGCCATGTCAAAAAAGACAAGCCGTCTTCCCACTTCGAGCGGCTCGGGAAAAGAATAATCCCCGATGACGTCGCCGGCAAGACAGGTCATGCCTCCCAGGCGGTACGTATACTCATGTTCGCCCGGCCGGCCCGACCCCTCTATTTTAGGGCGGTACGGCATCTCCAGGACGTCCGGCATGTGCGCAGCGGCCGAGGTGTCAAGTATGGCTATATCCTTTTCGTTATGCGTTATGTCGAGCACGGACGCCACAAGAAATCCCGCGTTGAGCGCTATGGCCTCGCCCGGTTCGAGATAGATCTTCACGTTATACCTGTCCCTGAAATCCTTTATCAAGCGGCACAGCCTGTCCACGTCATAGTCCGGCCGCGATATGTGGTGGCCGCCGCCGAAATTCACCCATTCCATCTTATGGATAACAGGACCGAACTTCTCCTCTACCGCTTTCAGCGTCCGCTCCAGGGAGTCCGAATTAAGCTCGCACAGCGTATGAAAATGCAGTCCCTTAATGCCGCCTAAGTCTTCGCCACGGAACTGCTCCGCGCGTATACCGAGACGCGAGCCGGGCGCGCACGGGTCATAGAGCGCCACCTTGACCTCGGAGTGTTCGGGATTTATGCGCAGGCCGCACTTCACGGGTTTACCGCAAGAGCATGCCGCCTGTTTGAACCGCTTCCACTGTGAAAAAGAATTGAACGTGATATGGCTGGCGTACTTCAGGAGTTCATCGAACTCGTTATCCCTGTACGCGGGGGCGCACACGTGGACGTCTTTGCCGAATTCCTCGAAACCCAGGCGCGCTTCGTCAAGCGAGCTCGCCGCCGTTCCCGTGAGGTATTCCCTGACCAGCGGGAAAGTGCTGAACATCGCGAAACCCTTGAGCGCGAGGACTATGCTGCATCCCGTCTCCTTCTGTACCTTCCCGAGCACTTCAAGGTTCTTTTTTAAAAGCCCTTCGTCCACTACGTAACAGGGCGTGGCAGGGACTTTCGACGCAAGATCCATCTAAACCTCTTTCGCTACCCAGGGCAGCCCGTAAACGTTAAGCTCTTCCATAAAAGGATCGGGATCCAGCTCTTCAACGTTGAATACGCCGTCACCCTTCCACGTGCCTTTGATCATCAGCATCGCTCCTATCATGGCCGGGACCCCGGTGGTATATGAGATCGCCTGGGACTTGACCTCTTCGTAACACTTCGCGTGGTCGCAGACGTTGTAGATATAGATCTTTTTCTTCCCGCCGCGGGCGATGCCTTCCATCATGCATCCTATGTTCGTCTTGCCGGTATAGTTCGTCCCGAGCGTCGACGGTTCCGGCAGGACGGCTTTCAGGAATTTGAGAGGGACGATTTTTTTCCCTTCGAAATCGACCGGATCTATGCGCGTCATCCCCACGTTCTGGAGCACTTTCAAGTGGTTGATGTACTGTTCGCCGAAGGTCATCCAGAAGCGTATGCGCTTAAGGCCCCTGACATTTTTCACGAGAGACTCCTCTTCCTCGTGATATAACAGGTACATCTCCCTCGGCCCGATCTCGGGAAAATCAAAGGTCTCGTGGACCGACAGGGGATCCGTCTCTATCCAGTCGCCGTTCTCCCAGTATTTTCCTTTCTGCGTGATCTCGCGTATGTTTATCTCGGGGTTAAAGTTGGTCGCGAACGGATGGCCGTGCTCGCCGGCGTTACAGTCCATTATATCGATATAATGTATCTCGTCGAAATAATGCTTCTGGGCATAAGCGCAGAAAATATTCGTCACTCCCGGGTCAAAACCGCACCCCAGGAGCGCCATGATGCCTTTGTCCCTGAAACGGTCTTTGTAATCCCACTGCCACTTGTAACAGAACTTGGCCTCGTCGGGAGGTTCGTAGTTGGCGGTATCGAGATAATGCACCCCTGCCTCGAGGCACGCGTCCATGATGGAAAGGTCCTGGTACGGAAGAGCGACGTTGATCACCAGGTCCGGCTTGAACTTCTTCATCAGCCGGACGACTTCCTCCGGCTTGTCCGCGTCCACCCGGGCGGTCTTGATGGGCCTCGATAATTGCGCGGCTATTTTTTCGCATTTTTCCACCGTCCTGCTCGCGAGGCATATCTCTTCGAAGACCTCGGGCACCTGCGCGCACTTGTGCGCGACAACGCCCCCTACTCCACCAGCTCCTATTATCAGCACTTTGCCCATCTCTATGCTCTCCTTTAAATGACTTTGACCCTTATGCAATCTCCCCCTTATTATATGACTTTGGGGGATATATTTTATCAAAAGAGACCCCCGGTGTAAAGCGCACCCCACCGGACCACCCATCCTTTTACTTGACTAAAAGGACCGTGAGTATAAAATGTCCCTATGCGGCTTTCCGGGAACAAGATACGTCTTTTTTCAGGGGCTCTGGCCCTTTCCCTGGTCTTTATCCTGCTAAGGTCGAGAACACTCGGGCACCTTTTGATGTGGGACGAGGCCTGGAACATACTTTCACTGAGGGCTTTTCTGGCCCATGCCGCCAGGGACCCGTTCTACTGGTACTACAAGTTCCACCCGCCGCTTTACATGTTCTTCGCGGAGCTGTTATCCCCTTTCAAAGACGGTATAGACCTGAGGCTGGAATACCTTTCCCTGGGTTTTTCATTCGGGACTTTTCTTGTGACCTATTTCCTCAGCGCCAGGATAGGCGGATGGAAATACGCGTGGCTGGCGGGGCTCGTCCTGTGCATGATGCCGCTTTCGATGGGATATGACACCTGGATAAAAAGGGACTCCCTCGCGATGCTTTTCGGTTACCTCGCTCTTCTCTTAATACTCGATAAAAGGTTTTTCTGGTGCGCGGCCGCGCTTTCCTTTTCGCTCCTCAGTAAAGAGAGCGGCTTTTTCTTCGTCCTTTCCTGCGTCGTGCTCGTCTTCATCCTTGATAAAAAGAGAATATTCAGGGCGCTAATGACGCTTTTTCTTACGATAGCTGTTTTGACCGGATGGTGGTACGTAATCCTGAGCAATCTCTCAGGAGACGTGATCGGCTTTTTCTTCTCACGGGAAGTATACGGCACGACCTGGACAAAACCCGTGTTTTATTATCTCATGAAACTTTTGCCTGACCTCGGGCCGGCCATGCTGCTCTTAGCCGTTATCGGCGTGTTCTATCTCGCCGGAGCGGCCATTACCAGGAAACAGCCGCGGTGGGCCGTTCCCATGGTGACCGCCCTCTGCGTATATATACCTATATCCTGTATATTCGTGACAAAAACGCCGTGGCTGTCATTCTCAGCGGCGCCCGCGCTTGCCATGATCGCCGGGGGCGGAGCACTGTGCCTTTGGAAAGCGTCACGGAAGATAAGGACACTCTTTCCCGTATTCGCGCTTTTAATAGTTCTTTCGGCGCTTACGGGGATCACCTTCTCTTACCGGGATTATCATGAACACACTTACCCCAACGGCTGGCCGGGCGCGATCGCGTCCAGGGAACTTGCCTCATACCTTAACGGGCGCATGAAGGATGATGATAAGCTCCTCATTTCGGGATTCGCGTACTGGCAGATGCCCGTCTGCCCTGTGTTCTACTATTACTGGAAACCCCACGAGGTCATGATAATGAAGGGTAAGCTGAAACCCGCCGGCGTCCTGAAAAAACTCGGCGAATACGACTTCGACTGGCTTGTCGTAACGGATTCTCCCGATCAGGATAAAGGTCAGAAGAAAGAAGCACAGGAGATATCCCGGCGCCTGAAGAAAACGCCGGAGACCGCCGGGTGGTCGTACGTGTGGAAACTTGACTAACCTTTAAGTCCCGGGACGATCCGATTATGCCGAATGACGTATCTTTATTGTCCGGTTATTTATTTCCTTAATGGCTTCCACGGATATCCTTTCCATGGGAAGCAGTTCTATTATCTTCAAAAGGGCTTTGGCCGTTGCTTTTACATTCCCGCTTAAAAGCGCGGATATATCGGCAACGGTCAGTCCAGCTCCACTCTGTTTATAAGACTTCATTAACGCGTTATATTCCTTTACCGTCTCTTGTTTAAATTCCTCATCGTCAGGGTTCCTGGCTATATGAACAAGGCGCAGGCCGAATACCGTGGCCCGTTCAACGCCCCTGTGGTCGCCCTTAAGCCCGAGCGGGACGATGATAGATCTCTTCAGATCGTCGCTTTTACGTATATCCTGCGCGAGTTTCTGTTCGTCGTTATAATTATTCGTACCAAAGAGGGATATACAATTGGTTTTGCCCCTTAGATCGTCCGGGAACGCTTCCCCGGAAAGTCCATACCTTTCGTAAACCGCTTTATCTATCATCCCTTCCGGGTCCTGCATGGTGTAAAGTTCTATATATATGCGCGGGCACGCGGCTAATTCTTCCAACCACTCCTTCAATGGTGACCCGTCCACCAGCTTGCCGTCATCCCCTGTGGCATCGGCAAGCACCTCGATAGGCACACGAATAAGGACCGGCGTATCACCCGGGACATCACTAAAGATCCCCTCGTTCCTCTTAAGATACGCGTCCGTTTCTTTCCGGAACTTATCAGGCGTCCTCTCTGCAATAGCGTCGCTTGTCTGAATGCCCAAAATTATTATCTCCACGATGCTTACTTTCTCCTCATCATTTATGCGCGCAAGGACAGCTTCCTTGACCGTTTCTTCAAATGTTTTTGACTCTTCCGTACCATCCAGGGCGGACGTAACCGCTGTTATTGATATCTCTTCTCCGCGTTCACGTAACGTGCCGATATTATATACCGCTTCATCTGTATAATTTCTTATTGCGGGTTCAACCGGCGCATTTGGGAATGTCGTCCAGGTCTGCACGCGGCCGCTGAGATAATGTATATATTCATAAGTGTGACCGCTTGAAGGATGCAGTTCCGTCTCCTTCTTTAACACATCGGTGCCCTGCCAGTATTGCTGGACGCTCACCTGTATCACCGAATGATGGCTGCTGCAGTCTCCCCCCGCCGCGATGATCCTGCCGATATCGTCCGCCGTTATATCGGGCGTATCGTTCACGTCGTAAAAAGGCTTGTCCTCAAAATCATATTTGACCCTGTAAAAATAATATGTCTGGCCGTTGTATTCGGTGGGATGGGACCCTAGCGTGATAGAACTTATACGGCCGCTGTCATAGGTCTCGGACGCGATGACCTCGAAATTCATCATCTCTTTAGGCGCCTGCAGGACTATTTCCACCCACTTGTCCTTCATAAGATCTTCAAGGTGGTTTACAACCTCGCCCGCCGTCGGCATAACGACTTCCGTTTCCGGGACCGTATCAACCGGGCCGGGTATCACTACCGTCCCTCCCGCTGTCACTTCATAGCCATGTTCCCTCAATGTGCCTATATCATAGATAGCCTCGTCGGTATATCTCGTTACTTCCGGTCGCACTGGAGCGTTCGGGAACCTGGTCTCAACACGCACACGGCCGCTGAGATAATGTATATATTCATAAGTGTGACCGCTTGAAGGATGCAGTT
>CAYPCX010000005.1:63321-115352 GCA_964409365.1 uncultured Planctomycetia bacterium
CTTGTCCTTCATAAGATCTTCAAGGTGGTTTACAACCTCGCCCGCCGTCGGCATATCATAATCGACGCCCAAAAGGGCGGAAGGAGTTACACGGCTTTCCATCTCTTCTAATGCAAGACGGGCAGGTTTCCTGCCCTTGGCCTTTACGCCAAAAACCTCTGCTATGTTACCCGCATTCGATCCACCGTACATATCGATATATTCCAGCACCGCTTTCCCTATCACTACAGGCACCAAAATCAGAGCCACCAGGCCAACAACTCCGGCTATCATCGGACAGTAGGCTTGCAACAACCCATAAACTATTAGTCCCCCAACTATTCCCGCCAGGATCAGTGTGCCTCTCTCCCGAACGATAGTTCCGCCAGAGGGCGCTTTCCCTGTATCTACCGGCTTTGAGGGATCATCGGTGGGTTTCTCGGCTGGTTCTTTGTGCAACGCATCCACCTGTTCTGGCGGCGAGGGCAGGGCTTTCACATTTTTGATGACCTCCCGCAAAAGATCTTCTTTGTATAACAGTTCTCTCCCTATAACACCCCATTCCTGATCCATTCCCCAGTAAGCCGCCGAAACAGTACCATGCGGAGGCAGAGTTTTCTTACTTTTCAGGTAATAACGAAGCACCATACCATTAGCCACGTCGATGATTATATCCTCGCCGCTTTTCTTGAAGTCAAGGTCAGTAATATCTTTTTTAAGGAAAACTTCTCTTTTTGCGACATCGTCAAGGGTCGCCCTTTCCATAGGATAGTCGCTTTCAAGCAAAGAAACGATCTTCTGCGCCTTCGAGAGAGAGTATTGGATATGAACTACGTCATCAAAACCGGGCCGCGGCGTATTGAGCGGGACCTGCAGTGAAAAGGCTTTTTCCATGCCGATATTCGTGATGATGAATGTCATCGCCACAAACAAAACGACAAATTTAAAAGCTATGTATTTCCGAACCCTGAACATTATTTACTCTCCCCTTTTTGCATAATACTTTTGAAAAGTATTGATTTTACATTAACTTTGCTTCACTTGCTGCTTTTTATTAGACTAACATATTATAGCTCGTAGAACAGCAAATGTCAATATTGCTATATCTTGCTATTTTATATCTTAACCATACTTGCCTATTTCCACTCAATTTGAGCTCAGCTACAAATTCAAAACTCCCCGCCTCAAGTTAGATTCAATCGCAAAAATGCCCCCAAAGGTTTTTGTTGCTATGGACGGATTTTAGCTATAAAATGTTAGGAAATAAGGAGATATTTTATGCAGAAATTAGTGCTACTACGACACGGAGAAAGTGAATGGAACAAAGAGAACCGGTTCACCGGCTGGACCGACGTGGACCTCTCGGAAAAAGGCATGGATGAGGCGAAAAAGGCCGGTGAGATACTGCGGGCCGAGGGTTATGTCTTCGACATGGCTTTCACCTCTTACCTGAAAAGGGCCATAAGGACCCTCTGGATAACCCTCGACCAGATGGACCTCATGTGGATACCGGTACGAAGGTCATGGCGCCTGAACGAAAAACATTACGGCGCGCTCCAGGGACTTAATAAAAAAGAGACCGCCGGAACGTTCGGCGAGGAACAGGTGCACATGTGGAGAAGGAAATACGACATGCGCCCACCCGCCCTTGAAAAAGACGATGAAAGGCATCCCTCGCACGAACCGAAATACGCCGGCCTGGACGAAAAGGATGTCCCGTCAACGGAATGCCTGAAAGACACCGTCGAAAGGTTCATGCCATACTGGCACGACACTATCAGTAAAGAGATCCTTTCCGGGAAACACGTCCTTATCGCCGCGCACGGGAACAGCCTGAGGGCCGCTGTGAAATATCTTGATAACATTTCCGACGAGGATATAATATCCTTGAACATACCCACGGGCATACCGCTCGTTTACGAACTCGACGATAACCTGAAACCCCTGACACACTACTACCTGGGCGACCAGGGATCGGTAAAGGCGGCAATGGATAAAGTGGCCGCGCAGGGTAAAGTGGATCTGCATCAGGATTGATCAAGTAACCAGTAACCAGTTACCAGAGACACAGGAGGAGATCATGGCGATCGATTTACAGGGATTACTCGGTGACCAGTACGACTATCTGCTCGGCCACAAGTGTACGACAATACCGAAAGAAAACATTCACCTGCCAGGCCCGAACCATGTCGACAAAATATTCTCTCTTTCCGACAGGTCGGAAAAGGTCATAAAGAATTTCAACGCCATGTTCAACCACGGCAGGCTGAAAGGCACCGGGTACCTGTCCATACTGCCCGTCGACCAGGGAATTGAACATTCGGCGGGCGCGTCGTTCGCCCCCAACCCCGCATACTTCGATCCCGAGAACATCGTGAAACTCGCCATTGAAGGGGGTTGTAACGCGGTGGCATCTACACTGGGCGTTCTGGGCCTGGTATCGAAAAAATATGCGAAAAAGATACCTTTTATCGTAAAACTCAACCACAACGAGCTCCTTTCCTACCCCAACACATACGACCAGCACCTTTTCGGCTCGGCGGAACAGGCGTTCAACATGGGGGCCATGGGCGTAGGCGCGACGATCTATTTCGGCTCGCCTGAATCGAGAAGGCAGATCGAAGAGATCTCCGCGGAGTTCGAACGGGCGCACGAGCTGGGCCTCTTTACCGTGCTGTGGTGTTACCTGAGGAACGACGCCTTCAAAAAGGACGGTGTCGACTACTCGACTTCGGCCGACCTCACCGGCCAGGCGAACCATATAGGCGTCACGATCGAAGCGGACCTTATAAAACAGAAGCTCCCTACCAATAACGGCGGGTACACGGCGATCGGTTTCGGCAAGACCAGCCCACTGGTCTATGAAAAGCTAACGTCCGACCACCCGATAGACCTTACAAGGTACCAGGTCGCGAACTGTTACATGGGAAGAGTGGGCCTGATAAATTCCGGCGGCGCTTCTTCCGGCAAGGACGACCTCGAACGGGCCGTTAAGACAGCTGTCATCAACAAAAGGGCCGGAGGAACTGGGCTTATCTCGGGAAGAAAGGCTTTTCAGAGACCCATGAAGGACGGGATAGCTCTCTTGAACGCTATACAGGACGTGTATCTCTCAAAAGGGGTCACTATTGCCTGAGGCGGTTACAGCCACCTCTTTTTCTTGAAATAGATCAGCATCACTCCTGCGACCAGGATCATTATGCCCAGGGCGAAAAAATACCCGAACTTCCAGTTCAGCTCCGGCATATTCCACGGCGACATTTCGGGATTAAAATTCATGCCGTATATGCCGGCTATAAAGGTAAGGGGTATGAATATGGCCGCAAATATGGTAAGTACTTTCATCACTTCGTTCATCCTGTTACTGATGCTCGAAAGATAGATGTCCAGAAGGCCCGAGACCATATCCCGCATGGCCTCTATCGTCTCCATCACTTGTACGGTATGATCGTAAATATCCCTGTAATACGGTCCGGTATCCGGCGTGACCAGGGAGGACCCGCCGCGCTGTATGCCGCCCACTATCTCCCTCAGAGGCCATATGGACTTTCTGAGAAGTATCGTGTCCCGCTTAAGCTTGTGTATCGTGTTCATGACCTTCGGTTCGGGATTCTTCGCCAGCATCTCCTCGACGTGCTCCAGGTCTTCGCCGAACGACTCCAGGATCACGAAATAATTGTCGACGACCGCGTCTATCAGAGAATAGGCCAGGTAATCCGGACCCATCTTCCGTACCCTTCCCTTCGACTGCCGTATCCTTTCCCTTACCGGCTCGAAAACGTCGCCTTCCTGTTCCTGGAAAGAGATCACGTAGTTCTTGCCCAGCACTAAACTCACCTGTTCGATGATCATATCCTCGTTCTTTTTGTCGAAATACAGCATTTTCAGGGAAACGTAGATATAATCATCGAACTCTTCCATCCTGGGCCTCTGCCCGGTATTCATTATGTCCGCGAGCACCAGGGGATGAAGTCCGAATTCTTTGCCGATCTTTTCCACAAGGGACACATCATGGATGCCGTCGATGTTTATCCACGTGACGGTGGAACTATCCTTGAAAGGAAAACATTCCTCGACACTCCCGACCACTTTTTCCTGTAAATTCTCGTTATCATAATCGATGACCGTGATCTTAGCTTTCTCGGTCTTTCGTTCGCCGATATGCACGAGCGTACCCGGCGCCAGGCCGGCCTGCTTCGATATCTTCTTTATGTACCTGGGCATAACTACCTCCGTGGTCAGCTTTTTATCATTATCGACATCATCGCCAGATAATCCGAAAGGTGCCTCGTTATAAGAAAATTCCTCCTGGTATAATCCCTGCCGTTCTCGCCTATTTTCGCGGCTACAGAAGGATTGCTGAGAAGATATCTGATCCTGTACGCGCACCCCTCTATCGAATTCACCGTATATCCGGTCCTCCCGTAGACGATCTGGACGGTTATGCCGCCTACGGCGCCGCCTATCACGGGTTTTCCCTTCCACATCGCTTCCGCCACCGTGAGGCCGAACCCTTCCTTCGTGGATTTCTGTATAACAATAGCCGCGGCACGTTGTAGCGCGTTTATGGTGATATTCGCGTCGGGCGGAAGGTCGAGGATAAATATATCCCCGTCACTGGAAGCGGCGTTTCTTGTCTCTTCCAGGACCTGAAACCCCTCAGGGTCATCCGTGGCTCCCCCGCCGGCCAGGACAAGGATACAATCGTTGTATTTTTTCACCATGCGGTAGGCCTCTAACACCCCCATGGGGTCCTTGAACCTGTCGAACCGCGAAACTTGGAGTATCATGGGTCTCGACCGCGGGATGGAGTGCTTTTTAAGCTCGGCGTCTATTTCTTCCCGCGCAAGGTCGCGGTTTTTGTCGCTCAAAGGATCTATCGACGGATAAAGCAGAAACTGCGGTATCGAAAGTTTCTGGGCAAACCCCGGTAATGAGAATATCGTCCCGTCGTATCTCGGGATGTACCCTTTGAGAAAACTCCAAACGTTCCTCTCGGGACGTGATATATCGATATGACATCGCCAGAGCCATTTCGCTTTTTTAGGCTTTACGTCTATAAACCCCGCGGGCTGGGGGTCGTGGATAACACCGAAGTCCGCGTCCAGGTCAAGCCGATCCGCGTTCTCCCTGTTCACGCGCTTCCATTCCTCGTACATCTCCTGGGTTATTGTCTGCTTTTCCCCCTGCAGGGCGTTGTGGAAGCTTTTGGTGGTCTTGTAAAAGAGCTCGCTCCCCGTCATGACCTCCCACCTGGTCTTTATTCCAAGCTCCTCGAACATGGGCACGAGACGCTGGAGCATCTCCGCCACGCCGCCACCGTACCGGGTCGAATTGACATGAAGAAAGGACCGGCCTTTCAATCTTCCGGCGATATTGTATATCAGTTCCAGCGCCCCCGGCGGAGCCACTTCCCTGTAAGAATCAAGTGTCAATTTTTTCTGCTTCATCCGCGAAACTCCTCTTCGCACAATTGGATGATCTTGGCCCGCAGGTCTTCAAGGCTGTACATGTAACAATCTATTCTTTCGATCTTTTCGGCAAGGCCGCCCACGCCCAGGACCTCGTCAAGCCATATAGAAAAATCGCTTTTCCCTTTTCGCACGCGCAGACGCGACTCGAATATATGGTTATAAATAGCGCTGGCGTGGACATTTTTCATCGCTTCAGTAAATTCCTTCAGGTTGCCGGCCGATACTCCCAGCGGCACTTCTATTATCCTGGATCTCATGAAATAAAAAGGCTCACCGTAAGCTACGGCAGGTATTATACTTATGCTTGAGAGATGCTTATCGATTATATCAATGAGTTCCGTCCTGATGTTGTCGAAGGTCTTATCCGCGGATGGCGTCACCATCCCGAGCTTCTCGCCCAGCACGCGGTCCCTTACCTGGATAGCCGCCCAATTAGCGAAATCGTTGGGATACTGCCCTGCCAAGTAGAAATGCCTCAAGAAGTAACTATGTGTATGATAATAAATGCAATCCTCCGGGACATCCTCGAGTATTTCCATGAGCTGCAGCTCATTGTCCGCCTTCTTTCCGAGAAGCTCCTTTATCTCGATGCACCCGGTAAAATGGAACGTCTTTATTTTTTTTGAGATCATTACCATATTATCTTCTTTCGATTTCAAGGCCGCGTCAAATACCGTCTTCTTCCTTCTTTCTCCTGGAACCGGATTTTGAGAGATCATATTTGTCGAGAACCTTTTCCTGGAAGTCCTGCATGTAAAGGAATATGCCGGGAGTGACGAAAAGCGTTATTACCTGAGCAAAGGCGAGCCCCCCGACGATGATAAGGCCGAGCGGCCTTCTTGAAGAGCCGTCCGCGCCGAAACCGAGAGCGATCGGCATGGCCCCCATTATCGTGGAGGCGCCGGTCATGAGGATCGGCCGGAACCTGTCGCGGCAGGCCTGGCTGATAGCGTCAAAACCATTAGCGCCCTCCTCCATCTTCTGTTCGGCGAAGTCGACCATAAGGATACCGTTCTTCGATACGATACCCAGAAGCATGAACATGCCTATATAGGCGTAGAGCGAAAGTTCGGCCCTGAAAAGAAGCAAAGTGGCCAGGCCGCCGAACGTCGCCACAGGAAGAGTCGTGAGGACCGTGAACGGGTGAATGTAACTTTCATAAAGGATTCCCAGGATCGCGTACATGAGAAACACCGAGATGAAAAGTAATATCCCCAGACTGGCAACGGCTTCTTCGAACTCCTGCGCTTCCCCCTGGAACGTCCCCGAGACGCCGACGGGCAATATATCCTTGGCTGCTTCTGCCAACGCCGCTGTGGCGGTGCCTACCGGCATGTTCGCGGCAAGATTGAACGATAGTGTGACCGAATTAAGCTGGTTGGAATGCGGCACGTCCTGCGGCCCTACTATTTCGGTCCATTTGGCCACCGCGCCCAGTGGGACCAGTTCGTCCGTTACCCTGGAACGCACGTATACCTGGGAGAGGTTCACCGGGTCCCGCTGGAACTTTTTCTCCAGCTCGAGTATCACGTAATACTGGTCCAGGTCCGTCTTGTACGTCGTTATCTTACCTCCTGCATACGCAAGAAGGAGCGCCTCTTCCACGTCCGCGGCCGTAAGGCCGAACGTAGAAGCGCGATCCCTCAATATCTCGATACTGAGCTGGGGCATGTTGAGCTTGACGTTGTTCTGCAGGCCCATGAACCCTTCAAGCGTCCTCATCCTGTCTTCCAGCTTGAACGCGGCGTCATAGACCTTGCCGGAATCCTGGCCCTTGACTATATAAGAATACCTGCTTCCAGTAGCGGTACTTTCCCCGCCGGTACTCAGTTTAAGCGCCGGGATGGGCTGCAGGAAACTGAAACCCGTGGGGATATACATGAGCCGTCTCGTAAGGGCCATGGTCACTTTCTGTATAGAGGGCCTGTGCCCATCCTTTAATACGGCCACAATAATACCGGAGCTCTGGTCGGCGCCTGTGTTCGTACCGGTCACGGTAAGGATCTTCTCGACATACTTGTTGGCCCTGAGCACCTGGTTCACCTGGTCCTGGTAATACTGCATCTGTTTGGCGGAAGTGCCCTGCTTCATCAGCATGCCGCCCATGATGGCCCCTGAATCCCCTTCGGGCATGAACGTCTTGGGAAGGAGGGTGAAAAGCCAGAAAGTCCCGGCAAGACAAAGCACCCACGCGATGAGGGCTATATACCTGCGCAGGAGTATCCAGTTAAGCGCGACCACATATTTGCGGATTATCCCGCCTATATACTTGTCGATGAAATCCTGCATCCTGGTCTTGACGCCTTTGATCTCTTTCAGCATGCGCGAACACATCATAGGCGTAAGCGTAAGGGCCATGAACGTGGAGCATGTTATGGCGATGATGACCGTAAGGGCGAACTCCTTGAAGTTCCTGCCGACCACGCCGCCCATGAAAACGAGCGGCATGAAAACGATGACAAGGGCAAAGCTGGTGGAGATAACGGCCCCCGTTATCTCTCCCATGCTGTCTATCGCCGCCCTCAGCGGCTTTTTACCCATTTCGATATGGCGCGTTGTGTTCTCCAGGACGACTATAGCGTCATCAACGAGAAACCCCACCGAGAGCGTAAGCGCCATAAGCGAAAGGTTATCTAAACTGAACTTAAAGACAAGCATGACGGCGAACGTCGAAAATATCGTTAAGGGAAGAACCATCCCCGGGATGATCGTATCATTGACGCGCCCGAGAAAAAGAAAGATGACCATGACGACCAGGATCAGGGCGATCACGATCGTGGTCTTGACGTCGTTTATCGATTCGATGATCTGGACGGACTTATCATAGAAGACGTCCACCTTGACCGACCCCGGTATCTCGGGAGCGATCGCCTCGAGGGTCTTTCGCACCTCCGCCGAAAGGGCTACCGTATTCGCGCCGGAAGCCCTGGATACGGCCACACAGACCACGCCCGACTCAAAGGGCTCTCCGGGCCTGCCGGAATACATTACGTTCGTGTAATCATTCTGCACGGAATCAATGGCCCGGCCGACATCCTTGATGCGGACCGGGGCTCCGTCGACATACTTGATGATGAGCTCTTCATATTCCTTTCCCTTGAAGAGCTGCCCCTGCGGCTGTATAGAATATGACCTCTCGGAGCCCATAAGACAGCCGCCCGGAATAGTGACCGTACCCGACTTGAGCACGTCCGAGACCTCGTTGAGACCTATCTTGAAGGACGCGAGTTTATCCGGGTCAACCTGTACGCGAACCGCCGATTTAGTGCCGTATAGGGTCACCTGGGACACGCCCTCCAGCATGCTCATGCGCTTTCCCACCGTCCTGTTCCCGAAATCGTACAGTTCTCCGGCCGTGAGAGTGTCGGAGGTGAGCATTATGTAGATGATCGGCGCCTCCGAGGGGTTCGTCTTCTGGTAACTAGGCGGCTGGGGCAGGTCGCCGGGCAGGTTCGCCTGGGCCCTTGATATGGCCGCCTGCACGTCCGGAGCCGCGAGATCCACGTTACGGTCAAGGTCGAAAGTAAGCGTGATCGTGGTCTGTCCGTCGACGTTGTCGGATATGATCGACTGCAGGCCCTGTATCTGCATGCACTCGTTCTCGAGCGGCGAAGCCACGGTCGAGGCCATGGTCTCGGGATCCGTTCCCGGATACTGGACCGTGACGGTAATAACGGGATAATCGACAACGGGCAGGTCGCTGACGGGCAGTTTGAAGTAAGCGCCTATTCCCAGGAAGAGCGCCGTGACCATCACAAGTGTGGTCATTATGGGCTTGCGTATGAACCTTTCCGAAAAAACCGGCATTATTTCTTCTTTTTCTTTTTCTTCTTCTCGTACCTGGCCATATCGACAACGGGCATACCGGGGCTGAGACCCAGCTGCCCTACGGTGATGACGGTCTCACCTGCCTCGATACCTTTTTCCACTATCACGTTACCGTCGTCTTTCTGGCCGATCGTGATCTCTCTCAAGTCCGCTTTGTTCTTTTTCGTAACGACAAAGGCATAATAGCCCTTTTTCCCGATCTGGGCGGCGTCGAAAGGCATAACCACGGCGTCCTTAGCCATGCCGACAATAAGCTTCACCGTCGCGAACTGGCCCGGCCAGAGGTCCCTGTCCTCATTTTTGACCGTCGCGCGCAAAGCGAACGTACCGGTCTCGTCGTCGACCTTATTGTCAATAAAATCAAGCTGTCCCTTATGAACGGTGCTGTACTCCCCTACCACCTGTATGTCTATCTCAAGCGTCCCTTCCGACATGGCCTTACGTACCTTGGGCAGGTCCTTTTCCGGCAGAGTGAAATCGAAATACAACGTGTCTATTATCTTCACGTTCACCAGCGTCGGTCCCGTATTCTCCGAGATGATATTGCCGACATCCACCTGGCGTTTCCCGGCCAGACCGTCGACGGGCGAAGTTATATAACAATATCCCAGGTTTATCTCGGCGAGCTCCAGATTTGCCTTGTCGAGCTCGACCTGGGCCTGGGCGGCGGCCATGTCCGTCTTATAGCTTTCGAAGTCCTGCTCGGATATCAGGTTCTTCTCGAAAAGCTTGGAGTTCCTGTTGAACGTATCCGTCTTGAGCTGGAGGGTCACCTGGTCCTGTTCCAGCGCGGCCTTCGCCTTGTCCAGCGAGGCCTTATATTCGCTGGGGTCTATGGTAAAAAGAAGGTCGCCTTTTTTCATTTCTTTCCCCTGTTCGAAATTGACTTCCAGTATCTTTCCCGTTACCTGCGCTTTTATGTCAACGCTGGCGGGGGATGAAAGCGTGCCGAACGAATCCACGTGAAGAGGTACGTCCTCTTTAAAAGCCTTTGCCGTCTGGACGGGCCTGGGATAGACCGGCGCCTTGCGGTTCCTCAACATGCACCCGCGGATGTGGGTCGAGACCAGAAGAAGCACCAGAAGTATTGAAAAAAGCTTAAGGACCTTCCTGTTCTCATCGATATATTCGACGGCTTTCTTTTTTAAACGTTCCAGATCCTCTTTCTTGATCATTTATTCCTTCCCTTCCCTTAAGTGGATAGTTCCCACTGCGTGGGCCAGTTCTACGACCGCCACGAACTGGTCCTTCCGCGCTTCTATTACTTTGCTCCTGGCGCTCGAAAGCTGGGACTGCGCCGAAAGCAGATCGAGTATGTTCTTGATGCCGGCGTTATACCCGGTCAGGGCGAGCTCATAAGCCTCCTGGGCGCTGTCCCGGGCGGCCCTGCTGAACTTGAGCTTTTTCGTTTCGGTCTTAACGTTATAATATTTGGTCCACACGTCCGCGCTCGCCTCAAGCTCGGCCTGTCTCAGGTTTTCGCGTTCGGCTTCCAACAGTGCTTTCGCTTCGTTCCTTTTCGAGAAGAGATAGAAACCGTCAAATATATCCCAGTTAACGCTCAGGTAAGCGGTATACCCGTAATCCCTCTTAACGTTCAACTCATCGTCTTTTTCCGACCCGAAATATTTATGCTCGTTCTGGTCGGCGCTTCCGCCAATATTAAGCGTAGGCCACAGATCGGAATTCGCTGCCGCCAGAGCTGCCGCTTTCGCCCTGAGCTTAGCGCGGAGGGCGGCTATATCCGGCCTGTCCTTGAGGGCGTCTTCGATAAGCCTGCTTACGTCTTCTTCGGTCATATCCGTGGATATCTCTTCCGTGGGGAATTCTATCTCGAATTCGGTGTCGGCGGGAAACCCTATCACCTCGGCCAGATCCGCTTTAGAGGTCTTTACCGATCCCTTCGCTTCTTCAAGAGAATACAAAGAATTGTCATAATCCGACCTGGCCTGGAGCACATCGAGTTTCACTCCGAGCCCGGCGTTGAACCTCTGCTCTGCCGACTCCAGTGAGGTTTTCGCGTTCTCTACGTCGGCTTTTGCAGCTTCCAGGTTGGCCTGTGCGCTGAAATATATATAGTACGCCGTCTCCACGTCTCTTAAAAGGTCCTGGATCGCCTGGTTGTACAGGAAATTTGCCTCGATAAGCGTTTGTTTCGCTTCCGTTACACGCGCCGCCCTGCCTCCGAGATCGAGCAGGAGGAACTGCGCCTCGGCGGAAGGAGTATAATCCGCCTGGTTCACTCCGCTGAGACTGTTATTGGTAATAGTTTTCGCGTACTGGGCTTTCCATTCGACGGAGCCCTGAGGATACCACTTGCTCTCCGCCGCTTTTATATCGGCCTGAGCGGCGCGCGCTTTCTGCCACGCCTGGCGGGTCGAAGGATTGTTCTCAAGCGCTATTTCAATGAGATCCACCATGGAAAGGGCTTCCGAAGAACCCATATCGTTCTCTCGTATCGACTCCCAGACCGCATCTCTGGCTTTCGTGGTCTTTTCCCATTTGGGAGGGGTCCAGACCTCGTCGGGTTTTGAAGGGGCTTTAAGGGGACAACACCCGGCGCAGGAAAACATCAGCCCGAGCATTATTAATATAACAAATGCCCTATATATAATCATGGCCTATATTGTACAACGAAAAGTCTTAAAGGTAAATGGGGACTTTACCGCTCTTTCACGAAAAGGAGCGGGAAAACTATATCGCTCACGCAGCAGGGCACCCACACGGCCAGGAACAGGAACACGAAGACAGCGGTATAAGTGAACAGATCCAGCTTCGCGCCGAGTGCCATGATGATATGGAAAAGCGACGCCCATGTGCTTATGAACACATGTCCCGCGTGGGGGAATTTCGTGGTGGGATTTTTGTACGCGATGATTATCCCTATAATCGCCAGGGGGTTCACCAGCCACCACTCTTCAATGAATCCCAGGTGTATTCCCCTGTTCGGCATGTTAAGGAGCGCCTCCCCGAGGTAAGGTATTACCGAATCGCTGAGAGTGGCGATCCCGACCGAACCGACATACCCGATGATGAAAAGCGCCCATAGATTACACTTCTTTCCGAGATGATGTCCCGGCGGGCAGACGTGGAGACGATAGATAGAGGACGTCACCAGCGCGCTCAGGAGCACGTGGATCGGATGGAACGTGTAGAACGCCTTATAAGCGGCATCATGGGGCATGTTGTGGAAAAATACCATGATGAGTATCCCCGACAACGCCCCGAGTATCGTGAACGGTATATGGTGCCTGAGCTCTTTCGCTATCAATCCCATCGACCGTCTCTACTCCTTCTTCCATGATGGTTTACGGAACAACTGAAGAATAAAAGGAACGGAACACATGATGATCGTGCCGATGATCAGGAAACTTTCATAAAATGCCACATTCCCCGTTTTCAGCTGTGAAGGCGGGAAAAACCCTATTACAAGCGTAACAAGCGCGCCGATAAACCCCACCCCCCCGACGATCCATATCCCGGGAAGGCCCCCGGGGATGGTATATGCGCGAGTAACATTGGGCCTTGTGTAACGCAACCTTATCACCGTCGCATACAGGAAAAGGTACATGATAAGGTAAAGGATTATGGTAAGCGCCGAAAGTATCCAGTAAGAGCTGCTTACCGTGGGCATTAGCAGAAATACGAATGCCACCACCGTAACGATAACGGCCTGCACAAGAAGAATGTTGACGGGAACGTTTTTATCGTTCACGCGCTGAAGAAAAGGCGGTATGTTGCCCTGCTTCGCGGTGGTCAAAAGGCCCTTGCTCGGCCCGATTATCCATGAGCACAATTCCCCGATAGATCCCACCGATATCAAAAGAGCTATCAGCGGGATAAGCCACTTAAGTCCGAACTTATCGAGCAGGAGCCTGAACGCTTCCATAAGGCCGGCAACAAGGCTTATGTCCCTCTCAGGCACTACTATAGCTATCGAGAGGGATCCCAGAGTAAGCACGACGATCGCTATTATCGCCGCGAGAAAAGTGGCACGCGGATAATTACGACTCGGGTCTTTCACCTCCTGAGAGTGGACGGCCGAGACCTCTATGCCCGAAAATATCAAGAGCGCCCCTGCAAAGAGAACGACATTGTCCACGTTAGTCACGTCCGGGATAAGCCCTCTCGCTGAAAAAACGATCTCGGACGCTTTTCCGGTCAGAAGCCAGACGAGGCCGAGTCCGATTATGAACAGGCCGGGAATAAAAACACCGAAAATGACACCGGCCGTGCTTATAGCCCCGGAAGTTTTCATCCCGCGAAAGCTGGCGAATGTCCCGCCCCAATAGGCCGCGAGGATCACTACCAGCATATACACTTTATTGTACGCAAGAGTAGGATCGTACATGTATGCCGCCGTAGCCGCAAGAAAGGACAGCGCGGTGGGATACCATATAACGTTCTGTATCCACTGTAGCCAGATAGCAAGGAACCCCCATCTCTCCCCAAAAGCCTCATTGACCCAGATGTATACACCCCCGGGGCCCCTGGGAGGCCAGCCGGTGGCCAGCTCTGCCGTAACGAGGGAAATGGGAATGAGAAAAAACACCGCCGCCACGGCATAGTAAAAGACCAAAGCCAGGCCCTCTTTGGCCATTACGGGAAGGCCCCGCAACGTACAGATTATGGCCACGTTGAGCATCGCCAGGACAAAAAAACCAAGTACGCCTTTTTTAGGCGCGGCTGTGTTCTCTTCCAAATCCCCTCCGCTTAACAGTGTTTTCTGTATTTATCCTTTTTCTCGGGTTCCAGCGGTTTCCGACTCGGTTGTGTTTCATAATGTTTCAGTATGCGTTTCAGGTCACCGATCAGAAGATCCGCCATATCCCTGCTGAACCCCTCCTTGACGACGATCCTCAGAACGGCGAGGTCCTGTATGTTCTCCGGCATCGTGTAAGCGGGTATAAGCCATCCCCTGTCACGGACCATCTCGGATATATCGAACACGGTAAAATTGGTCTTTCCCTTTATCTTGAAAGTAAGGACCGGGATATCGCTCCCATCGGTCACGATCTCGAAAGGACCGAGTTTAGCTATCTCCCCCGAAAGATACAAGGCGTTATCCTGCAGGGTCTGCATGATACGCCTGTACCCTTCTTTGCCCAGCCTAAGGAAGTTGTAATACTGTGCCACGATCTGATTTCCCGGCCGGGAAAAATTAATGGCAAAAGTCGGCATTTCCCCGCCCAGATAGTTGACCCAGAAAATAAGGTCTTTGGGAAGTTCCTCCCAGTCCCGCCAGATGACCCAGCCTACTCCGGGATAGACCAGTCCGTACTTATGCCCGGAGACGTTGATCGACTTCACCCATTTAAGGCGGAAATCCCATTTCAGGTCCGGCTGGATGAAAGGCGCGATAAAACCGCCGCTGGCCGCGTCCACGTGGATCGGAACATCCCATCCAGTTTTTTTGTTCAGCTTATCCAATGCGCTATTGACCTCCTCTATCGGCTCATACTGTCCCGTGAAGGTCGTCCCCAGTATGGCCGCGACACCTATGGTGTTCTCATCGACGCGCTTGATGACCTCTTCGGCATTTATTATGTAACGGCCCTTGTCCATGGGGATAAAACGCGGTTCGACGTCCCAGTAACGGCAGAACTTCTCCCAGCATACCTGGACATCTATTCCCAGAACGAGGTTCGGCTTGTCGGTGGGTTTACCCTGGGCTTTCATGCGTTCGCGCCACCTCCATTTAAGCGCCATGTTGCCCAGCATGACCGCCTCGCTGGAACCTATCGTGGAACAGCCGCATGCCTTTCCTGCTTCGGGGGCATGATAGAGGCGTGAGAGCATATTCACGCAGCGCATCTCGAGCTCCGCCGTCTGTGGATATTCGTCCTTATCGATCATGTTCTTATCGAACGTCTCGGACATCAGCTGTCTCGCCTCCGGTTCCATCCACGTCGTAACGAACGTCGCGAGATTCAGCCTGGAGTTACCGTCCAGCATCAGTTCGTCATGAACGAGGTTGTACGCTATCTTCGGCAGCATCTCTTTTTCGGGCATTTCATATTTCGGCACTGCAGTGTCGAGTTCCCTGGACGCATACGTGGGCATAAGAACTTTTTCAGAATCTCTAACCTCGGTGAGTTTTACCTGTCTCGATAACATTTCAGCCCCCTTTATTGTTTAGTGACCCATTCCGGCCTTTTGAAAAAATTGATAATGATCGGCGCCGTCACAAAGATGACTATCCCCGAGGCGATAAAGATCACGTAAAAAGCCGGACTTCCCACGGTAAGCTGCGCGGGAGGAAAGAACCCGACGATTATCGCGAATATGGCACCGAGTATACCAATGCCGGAAACTATCCACATCCCGAGGTTGCCTCCCGGCACTTTATACGCCCGATGGACATCGGGCTGCGTGTAACGCAACCTGATAGCCGCCACAAAAAGCATGATATACATTATAAGATAAAGTATGGCCGTCAGCGCGGTCAACAGAAAGAACGCACTGCTGACATTGGGCATAAGTAGATACACCAGAGCTATGACCGTAACTATCAAACCCTGGATAAAAAGTATATGCGTCGGCATGCCGTTCTTGTTCGTATGAGCAAGGAACGGCGGCAAGTCACCGTCTTTTGCCGTCGCGAGAAGACCTTTACTGGGGCCCACTATCCATGCCGTCACGGCGCCTATCGCCCCGAACGCCACAAGAAATCCTATAAAAGGAAGCAGCCAGTCCATTTTAAAAAGATGCAGAAGGTCCTTGAATCCCTGCATTATGCCGGCGGTAAGGCTGATCTTGCTTACCGGTATTACGGCCGCGATGGCCAGTGAACTGAGAGTGAACAGCGTTACGATTATCGCCGCGGCAATAAATATGGCAGTCGGGTATTCGGTCTTCGGATTCTTTACTTCCAGCGCGTGAACGGCTGACACTTCCATGCCCGCGAAAAGCAGGATCACTCCCGCGAGGAACGAAATATTGCCGAAATCCCGGAAGCTAGGGAAAATACTGTGCGAGGTGAGGGTAAATTCCAGCGTATTACCCCTGAGCCACCACACTATACCAAGGCCTATTATAAGCAGGGCCGGGAATATGGTACCCCCTATAACACCCGCCGTGGTAAGCCACCCGGAAGTCTTCATGCCGCGAAAGTTCATGAGCGTAGCTCCCCAGTACACGGCGAGTATCACTATCAGGTTGAAGAATTTATTTCCCGCAAGCGTCGGATCCAGAAAAAGATAGGATAGCGCGCCCGCGGCAAACGCCAGGATAGTCGGATACCAGATAACGTTCTGTATCCACTGGAGCCATATCGCCACGAAACCCAGCCGCCCTCCGAAAGCCTCTTTGATCCACCTGTAAATACCGCCGCCGGTCGACCAGCCCGTGGCCAGTTCCGCCGAGACGAGCGACGTTGGAAGCAGGAAAATGATCGTCGTGAATAAAAGGAAGAAGATCATCGACCAGCCTTCCTTGGCCATCATAGGAAGTCCCCTTAGATTCATGATAATAGCCACATTCATCATCGCGAGCATAAAAACGCTCAACTGTTGGCGATTGCCAGGACTCTCTGCCATGCTCCCACCTCCTGTTGCTTAGCTTTCCTTTCCAGTGCTTCTTCGGAATTTCGGTAAACGATAAAAAGGTATTATTATAAGTATAATATCAGACAATTATAACGTTTGCAACATAAGGCGTAAAAACGTTTTTTGTCGGAAAATTTGAATGCCGGAGGATTATAGAATATACTTTATTCTAACGATTAACAGCAGGAGCTCCATATGCCGATAAGGTTCGATCATCCCCACAGGCGTTATAACGCGCTCACCGGAGAATGGGTACTGGTGTCTCCCCACCGCGCCGAAAGGCCCTGGCTTGGCGAAAAAGAGACACCCCCTTCGGGGGACCAGCCCTATTACGACGAAAAATGCTACCTGTGCCCCGGTAATACACGGGCCGGCGGCAGGCAAAATCCCGATTATAAAAACACTTTCGTTTTTACGAACGACTTTGCCGCTTTGCTGCCCGAAGCTGAACCTTCCGACGGACCGACCGATCCCCTGTTCAGGGCGGAACAGGTAAAGGGGACCTGCAGGGTGATATGTTTCTCGCCCCGACACGACATGACACTGGCCGAAATGGAACCCGAAGATATCAAAGAAGTTATAAACGTCTGGGCTGAACAGACGCTCGAACTGGGCAAGGACTACCGCTGGGTACAGATCTTCGAGAACAGGGGCGCGATCATGGGATGTTCGAACCCGCATCCCCACTGCCAGGTCTGGGCGGGCAGCGCCCTTCCCGATGAGCCGTGCAAAGAAGACAGCTGCCAGGCGAAATATTTCAAAGAGAACAAAACGGTGCTTCTGGTGGATTACCTGGAGAAGGAACTCACGCTCAGGGAGCGGGTGGTAGCAGAGAACACTCATTGGGCCGCGCTTGTCCCCTTCTGGGCCGTCTGGCCGTTCGAGACCATACTTCTCCCGAAAAGACATATCATGAGGCTGCCGGAACTATCGGATGACGAACGCGGCGCCCTGGCCGGGATCCTCAAGAAACTCCTGACTAAATATGATAACCTTTTCCACGTGTCGTTCCCTTACACCATGGGATGGCACGGCGCGCCGACGGTCGGCGATAATTACCCCCACTGGCAGCTTCACGCGCATTATTATCCCCCGCTTCTCAGGTCCGCCACGGTGAAAAAGTTCATGGTCGGCTATGAGATGTTATCCGAGCCCCAGAGGGATATCACCCCCGAACAGGCGGCAGAACGCCTGAGACAACTGGAAGAAGAACATTATAAGAGGAGAAATGTTTAATATAAAAGAAGACTATTCCGGCGATCTCAAAAGGATACTGATAACAGGTCCGGCCGGCTCTTCCGTTTCCATCGTCCCGGAGTTCGGCGCTAACATCAATGACCTCATTCTTGAAAAGAACGGCAAAGCTCACCCCCTCCTGGCGGGTAACCGCGTCCGGGACGATTTCAGCGAAAAAGGCGTCTTCAACGGCGCGAAGCTCGTCCCCTTCCCCAACAGGATCAAAGACGGGGCTTATACCTTCGAGGGAAAGCGCTACCAGCTGGAGCAAAATTACCCGGAAGAACATAACGCCTGCCACGGTTTTATTTATGACAGGGAATTCATGGCCGAAAAATATGAACAGGAACCCGATAGCGCTTACGTCACGCTTGTCCACTTTTATGACGGCTCTCTTGCCGGTTACCCTTTTGAGTTCAAAATAGAGCTGGACTATACGTTAAACCGGGACCGTGGTTTCAGCTGCCGGACCCGCATCAAGAACCTGGGCGGGAAATCCATGCCGGTCGGGGACGGATGGCACCCTTTCTTCACGTTCCGGGGAAAAATAGATACCGCCCTGCTCCGCCTTCACGCGGAACGGAAGATCGATGTGGATGACCGCCTTATCCCCACGGGAAGCGCTTCCTCATACGGGGCATACGGGATACCTGTCATGGTCGGGAACACCGCTTTTGACACCTGCTTTAAGATCAAACCCGGCAAGAACGGGATCCAGACGACCGAACTACATGACAAAGGGTCGGGCTTGACGATCCAGTTGTGGCAGGAGACCGGCGAGAACAAATATAATTACATCCAGGTATTCATACCTCCCGACAGGTCTTCAATAGCGCTGGAACCGGCGACCTGCAATATAAACGCGTTCAATAATCTTGAAGGGCTTATCATACTGAAACCGGCAGAAACGTACGAAGCCGCGTATGGTGTCCGGCTTTTATGATATAATTCTTTTGCGTGCAATTCGAAAGGAGAAAAATACATGAACAATAATATCGCTGATACCGACAAACAAATCGCCGGGGAATTCAAGAAGGTCAGGAAGTTCAAAACACTCGTCTATGTGGTTGCCCTGACGGCCGCGCTGGCGGGTCTTCTTTTCGGCCTTGACATAGGCGTCATCTCCGGGGCTTTGCCCTTTATCGCCAAACAGTTCAAGGCGAGCACCGCCGCGCAGGAATTCGTGGTGAGTTCCTTGCTGGTCGGGGCCGTATTAGGAACGCTTATCAGCGGCTTCCTTTCGCGCAAGTACGGGAGGAAGAACGCTCTCCTGGTAAGCGCTGTGGTTTTCGCTATCGGGTCGTTCTTTTCCGCGATATCCACCGGCACGGCTATGCTCATGGCCGTGAGGCTTTTCCTGGGGATGGCCGTCGGGATAGCCTCGTTCACTGCCCCCTTGTACCTGTCGGAGATGGCCCCGCAACGGATAAGGGGGGCCCTTATTTCCATGTATCAGCTCCTGATCACCATCGGAATACTATCGGCATACATAAGCGATACCTGCCTCAGTTACGGAGGACACTGGCGCCTCATGCTCGGTATCCTGGTCATCCCCGCGACATTGATGTTCATCGGTGTTTTTCTACTACCCAAAAGCCCCCGCTGGCTGGTCCTGGCCGGCAGGAGAAAACACGCCAGGGAAGTACTGAACAGGCTCAGGCACGAGGACGAAGTGGAAAAAGAGCTCGTCGAGATCGAAAAAACACTGGAGACCAAACAGGACGGCCTGGAGCTCATCAGGACCAACAAGCAGTTCCGGAAGGTCATCTTCCTGGGGATAGGCCTGCAGGCCGTACAACAGTTCACGGGTATGAACGTGGTCATGTACTACGCCCCCAAGATATTCAAGATAGCCGGATTCGTTTCCACGACGCAGGCGATGTGGGGCACGGTACTCGTGGGCCTTATAAACGTCCTCGCCACTTTCATCGCCATAGCTTTTGTCGACCGGCTCGGACGAAAACCCATCCTTTTTGCCGGGTTCGTCGTAATGGGCCTCGCAATGGGAACACTGGGGCTTATGTTCCATATCGGGATGCACGTCTCCGAGGTGATACAGTACGCCGCTATAGGGGCCCTGCTTATATTTATCGTCGGTTTCGCGATGAGCGCCGGGCCTATAATCTGGGTCATATGTTCTGAGATCTACCCCTTGAGCGGACGCGACCTCGGCATAACCATAAGTACAGCAACCAACTGGCTGTGTAACGCGATCGTGGGCGCGACGTTCCTAACCCTCTTGAACGTCCTGGGCCCGGCCAATACGTTCTGGCTGTATGGGGGGCTGAACGTCCTTTTCATAATATTCCTGTTCACTTTTGTGCCGGAGACCAAAGGGATCTCCCTCGAGAGAATAGAAGAGAACCTTATGTCTGGTAAACGGCTGATCAATATCGGCCGGTAACATCGGAAAGGAGTGGTCATGAAAAAGATATTCACTTTAACCGCGATACTGGCGGCCTTAAGCATGATAGCCGGACTGGCCTTTGCGCAATACGCCGCCAGTTCTATCCCTGACGAGGAAAAGGTTCGCAGCATAGAACAGGTCGAGATAACCAGGAAGGTCAGGAACGCGCAAAAGCTCATCGAGGAAAAAGGTGAAGCGGCCTTCGAAGTGTTTTACAGGGAAGATGAAAAGTGGCTTGGCCCGGAAGGGGCGATCTACATCATACATGCCACAAAGGGCGATGAAGAAGGCCAATTTATAGTGTATCCCCCAAAAAAGACCGTCGGTAAGGGGGCGTTCGAAATGTCCAAGGTCAATGGTAAGGAATTCGCGCGCAGGGTACTCAGCAAAATAAAGAAGAAAGCGCAGATCTGGTACGGCTTCATTGCCGGCCAATCCGGCAAGGTCCCGGCTGCCCACGCTTCGGCTACCTCCCCCAGCGGGAAAACATATGTTATCGCCGCCTCGAGCCGTAATCTTGCACAGGAGAAACATTTCCTCATGGAGCTTGTCAACGCCGCGTGCGATATAATAGCAATAAACGGCGAAAAAGCCTTTCCGGTATTTCTCGATGAGAAGTCCATCTTCCGTTTCAAGAACACCTACGTCTTCGTCATGGATACTGACAGTAAGGTGATTTTCGACCCGGGGCAGCCTGAATACGAAGGCCATAAAATAACCGAACTGCCGGATGTCGTACCGGGATATATATTACCGGCGATAAGCAATAATTTCAACGACGCGCTGGAACTTGCCACCACGGGTGAGCATCCCCGCTCCGCCAAAGAGTTCATGAAGGCATATAAAAAGGCCGTCTTCGACGATGGTCAGGCGTGGTCAGCATACTTGACCGCTAAGCCGGGGAAAAAACCGCTGTGCCACAAGGTCTCTTACCACAAGGTGGTCAAAGGGCCTGATGGTAAGATCTACGTGGTGGGATGCGGCGTGTATCTGGCGACACCGGAATAAATGATGTCAAAACAAGATGATATAACAACCAGGTTCAAACGATACTTTTCCGGATCGGGCCGGCCAAGGGTCTTCTCAGCTCCCGGTCGGGTCAATCTTATCGGAGAACATACCGACTACAACGACGGATTCGTATTTCCCATGGCTCTCGAATACTGTGCGGTCGTGGCTGTCTCCCCGCGCGACGACCGCAAGGTCACTGTCCGGTCAGTCAATATGGATGATCCCATCACCTTTTCCCTGGACGACAACGAAAAGAAACGCGGCCATTGGAGCGACTATACCGCCGGAGTGGCCCGCATGCTCGAGGAGAAAGGCATCCGGCTTCCCGGGGCGAACCTTTTCATCGACAGTTCCGTTCCGGTAGGAGCGGGCCTCAGTTCTTCTGCCGCCATCGAGATCTCCTCGGCTTTGGCTTTCCTGAGCACCGTGAATAAAAAGATGGGAGCGGCGGACCTCGCCCTGCTCGGCCAGCGCGCCGAGAACAGGTTCGTGGGCATGAACTGCGGGATAATGGACCAGTTCATCTCCGTATGCGGAGAAAAGGACCGCGCTCTTTTCCTGGACTGCCGGTCACTGGATTACAAGCTTATCCCCCTGCCCTCTGATAAAGTGAAGATAGTCATCTGCAACACAATGGTCAAACATGAACTCGGCGCTTCCGAGTATAATAAAAGACGTGTCGAATGCGAAGAAGGCGTGCGGCTTTTGAAAAAATACTACCCGGGGATCAAGGCATTGCGCGATGTCAGCGCCGGCGAGTTCGAAAAGGTCGAACGGGACCTCCCGGAAACCGTAAGGAAGCGTTCCAGACACGTTATTACCGAAGACCAGCGGGTGCTCGACTCCATAGAGGCCCTTAAACGGGACGACCTCGCGGGTTTCGGCCGCCTGATGAACTCTTCCCATGACAGCCTGAAGGACGATTACGAGGTAAGCTGCCCCGAACTCGACAAGATGGTGGAGATCGCCCGGGAAATTGAAGGCTGCCTGGGAGCGCGCATGACGGGTGGCGGTTTCGGCGGCTGTACGGTAAACCTGGTCACAAAGGAAAAGGCCGATATCTTTTGTTCGGATATCCGTCGTTTCTATGAAGAAGCGACCGGCATCCGGTCCGACATCTATATCTCCGCTCCCTCGCAGGGTGCGCACGAAATGACCCAGTGATATGAACGAACCCGTTAAAAACAATATCGTTGTAACAGGCGGAGCCGGATACATCGGCAGCGTGACGGCCCGCGAACTCCTCGCAAGCGGTTATAACGTCGTTGTCGCAGATAACTTCGTCAAAGGAAGAAAGTTCGCTGTCGAGCGCAACCGCGCTTTCGCTCAAAAAAACGGAAGGGATCTCCTTCTCGAGGAAGGAGACCTGG
The DNA here is from genome assembly GCA_964409365.1 of uncultured Planctomycetia bacterium. Classification (GTDB taxonomy): domain Bacteria; phylum Omnitrophota; class Gorgyraeia; order Tantalellales; family Tantalellaceae; genus CAYPCX01. The sequence continues at coordinate 86,174 of CAYPCX010000005.1, forward strand.
GCGAAGCGAAATTCCTGAAAAGGATTTTTAAAAAGAACCATATCAACGCGGTCATCCACTTCGCCGCTTTCATAGAGGTCGCCGAATCCGTTCAACATCCCGCGCTTTATTTTTACAACAATATAATCAACACCGTGCATCTTCTTGACGCGATGGCCGAAGCCGGCGTGAAGCGGATCATCTTTTCTTCTTCCGCCGCGGTGTACGGCAACCCGGATTCGGTCCCGATCAAAGAATCGGCCCCTACCAGGCCGATCAACCCTTACGGTTACACCAAGCTGACCATGGAAAGGATGATCGGGGCTTATAAAGAGAAATTCGGTATCGAGTGGGTCGCTTTGAGATATTTTAATGCCGCCGGGGCCTCCTTTGACGGGGAGCTCGGCGAAGCGCACTCCCCGGAATCGCATCTAATACCCAATGCCATTGACATGGCCGCCCACGGGGAAAAAGTAAAGATCTTCGGCAGCGACTACGACACGGAGGACGGGACCTGCCTGAGGGATTTTATAAGCGTGGCGGACCTGGCACGCGCGCACAGGCTTGCCCTCGAGCTTCCCGGCGATGAAACAATAAACCGGGCGTACAACCTGGGCACGGGGAGCGGCTTTACCGTCGCGGCTATAGTCCGCCAGGTCGGTAAAACCCTCGGCGTTAACGCGGAACCCGAATTCCTCGAGAGAAGACCCGGCGACCCGGACAAGCTCGTGGCTTCCCCGGAAGCATTCATGAAAGCCGCCGGCTGGGAACTGAAAAACAGCGCGATAGAAGAGATCCTGAGATCGGCCGTTGAATGGTACCGGACAAGGCCCGAAGAAGCCCTGGAACACAAGAGCTTGCCGCGGGCCGATGAAAAAGAAATGACCGGGAGGGTAAAAATTGAGCTTGAACGCAACCCGGTCATTCCTGAAACTTTAAAGGGCGAGATCCTAAAAAAACTACACGTCTGATCTGCTACTTCCAGCCCTTTTTTTTCATCTTTTCGGTCTGTTCCTTCAGCTGTTTCTGGGCTTTCTTGGCTTCTTTCTCGGCTTTCGCGGCGGCCCTTTTCGCTTTTCTTTCGGCAATGATAGCCTGTTTCTCATTGTCAGGCTTGCCGACGGTCGCGAACCAGTCGCCTACCCTGTGAAATACCGACTCATCACTCGCGCGCTCCATAGCCCTCGCGCTCGCACCCTTGGTCCCCTGGGCGGCAAAAGCCGGGACAGTTGTCACAGCTAACGCCAAGACCAGCATGATCACTAACGATTTTTTCATCACATCCCCCTTTGTTTGATCATTTCCACTTTCTCTGGGCCCTTCGTACGTCTTCCCGGGTCCTTACAACAGACCTGTTCATCTTTCTTTCGGCAAGAATGGCTTGTTGTTCCCGCGGCGATCTCCCTGCAGTCGCGAACCAGTCCCCTATCTTATGGAAAATGTTTTCGTTATTCGCTCGCGCTATGGCATTAGCGCTCGCGCCGTCGAAATTCCGGGCCGCGAAAGCCGGCACGGTCACCACACCGGCTATGAATATCAGAACTATCACTAATGATCTTTTCATGGCAGCCCTCTACTTTTCTATCTCGATATCCTCTATATACAGCCCTCTAGCGCCTTCGGTACCGTCCTTCGCGGAATTGACGACCAGCTCAGCCCCTTCGGCCAGGGTCCCTTTTGATATCTCCTCAAAATAAAGCCTGATCGAACTTTCCTCCAAACCCGACATCTCACCCACAGCGAGCCGTATCCTGGTTATGCGGGAAGCTTCTCTTTCCTCGGCCGCCGCTGCCGCTTGTTTTATTACGCTCTCCACTATGTGATACTCATGCATGCCGGTATATATCCTCTTTCCTGCTTACGGACGGCCCCGTATATTCATTTTCCATGCTAAGGCATTTCACGGGACAGACCTCCACGCAATAACCGCAGGTCATACACTTCATCCTGTCTATTTTCCAGGTCTTTTCATCCCGCACTACCGTGATGGCATGCGTGGGGCATTTTTTCTCGCACAGGCCGCAGAATACGCATTTTTCGATGTTCTGATCTATCCTGCCCCTGCTGTTTTTATAGAATTTTCGTCTCGGCCCGAAGGGATACTTCCTCGTAGCCGGTCTTTTGACCATACTCATTATCGCTGTCCTGGCCATCACAAAAAGTCTCATCTCTACCTCTCCGCGCAGCTTATACAGGGATCGATCGTCAGGACCAGAACAGGCACGTCCGCCAGTTCGCAGCCTTTCAGTATCTTTACCATAGCGGGGATATTCGCGAAGGTCGGCGTCCTTATCCTTAATCTCTTTAGAAATTTGTCGCCGTCGGCCTTGGCGTAGTAGATCACTTCCCCCCTTGGCTGTTCCGCCCTCGCGAAAAACTCGCCGTCTGGAGTGCCCGACACCTTCACTTCCACGGGGCCTGCCGGGATCTTCCCGGCCGCCTGCCTTATCATGTCGATAGAAGCGAATATCTCCCTGATCCTTACCAAGCAGCGCGCGTAACAGTCACCGGCTTTTTCGACGACCGGCTCAAGATCTATGTCCCCGTATGCCGCGTAACCCAACTCGCGCGTGTCCTGGGCGACGCCGCTTGCTCTTAATGTCGGCCCCACAGTGCCCAAAGCGTATGCCTCTTCCTTTTCAAGAACGCCCACCCCCACAAACCTGTGTTTGACGGAACTGTCGGAGATAAAAACGTTGGTGATCTCCCTTATGTCCCGTTTATAAGTTTCGAGTTTTTTGACGATCACCTTAAGATCCTCGTCCGGGATATCTCTTCTTACTCCGCCGACCTTACACGAGCCGAAGATGACCCGGCCTCCCGTTGTTTCCTCGATGATATCAAGCACTTTCTCCCTCAGTCTCCACGCGTTCATGAAAAGGTTCTCGAACCCGAAAGCGTCGGCGGTAAAACCCATCCACATGAGATGGCTGTGTATCCTTGAAAGTTCGGACCATATGAGACGCAGGTAATTCGCCCTCGGCGGGACCTCCACCTTCATTATCTCTTCAACGGCCATACAGTATGTCAGGCCGTGGATAAAACTGCAGATACCGCAGACCCTTTCCGCTATATAGACAAAATCCAGAAAATCCTTTTTTTCGACCAGGCCTTCCAGGCCCCTGTGTATGAAACCTATCGAAGGGATAGCTTCAACGACCGTTTCGTTCTCGGTCACCAGGTCAAGATGAAGCGGTTCGGGCAGAACCGGGTGCTGAGGACCGAAAGGTATCGTCGTGCGGCCGCTCACGTCTTTCCCTCTCCTTCTCCCCCTCCAGGCGGGGGGTTGAACGGCGTCTTGACCGCCATGCGGTAAAAATTGCCTTCATAATCCACGGCTATATCCTTCACGCTGATACCGAAAAGATCATGCATCTCGTTCTCGTACAAAAAAGCGTTCCAGTAGATACCGCTTATACTGGGCAGCTCCGCGCCTTCACGCGGAACGGCCAATCTCAGGTTCAGGAACGAATGGGCCCTGTCGAACGAATAATTCACTTCAATATCTTCCATCCGCGTGCAGCCTATCTGCACCAGCCGGAAACCATCGGCCTTTAACTCCGAAACCTTTTTTACCAGATCATCCTTTGTTATGATCTCCGTTCTCTGCTCTTCGCCCATTTTTACACCCGCTTTTCCATATATACCAGCGTCATCTTGCCCGATACATCTTCCTTCTTGAAAACTTTAAAACCCAGACCCTGAAAAAAGATGATATTCTGCTTGCTCCCCTGGAAGGTGTGAAGCTCGAACCTTTCGGCGTCCTTAAAATGCCTCTCGGCATGCTCCATCAATTTCCTGCCTATACCATGGTGCTGATACACGGGGTTGACAAGAAGCCTTTCGATCCGGCAGGTCCCACCGTCGGCGGCCGCCCTCATCGAGCCTATTATCTTATCGTTCATGACGGCTTTAAAAAACGTCTTTTTTCCAAAATCTTTTTCCATCTCGTCCAGCGTCTGTGCCATCGGAGGGATGGTGATGTCGCTGTACATCTCCGCCTCGCTCCGGTACGCGAGCTTCTGGAGAGCCAGTATCTCCGCAGCGTCCCCTATTCCGGCGGCCTCTATGGTGATCTTCTTCGTCCCGCGCGCCATCTGGTCCATCTCTTCGCGTTTCTTTTCCAGGATGTCGAGGGATTCTTTTATGCCGTCGATAATGGCCTCGGGCCTGGCCGCGCAGCCCGGCACGTAAACGTCGACCGGTATCACCTTGTCCACGCCGCCCAGGATATTATAGCATTCCGCGAAGATACATCCGGAAGTGGCGCATATGCCTATAGCCACGACGACCTTCGGGTCCGGCATCTGTTCATAAAGGTTGAGCACCGCGTCCCTGTTCTGCTCGTTTATGCCGCCGGTTATGAGAAGCACATCCGCATGCTTCGGGTTACCCATGTTCAGGATACCCAGCCGCTCAACGTCGTAAACGGGCGTAAGGCATGCGATCGTCTCTATATCACAGCCGTTACAGCTCGAACCGTCGTAATGTATTATCCAGGGAGATCTTCTTAAAGACGCCATATAACCCCTATTTCAGCTTCAACAGATAGAACAGTACAAAAATATTCCCCAGCCCCAGGAGCGCCGCTACCGCCCAGGAGCTCATCAGCGTGACCTGCCACCTCACCCTGGCGAACGTGTTGTCGATAAGGACCACCAGAAAATACGCTCCCCCGGCCGCCGCCACACCCAGAACTGGGTTGTGACCGAAAAAAAGATACAAAAACCCGAGGATAATAACGTTCTCGTACCAGTGCGCCACTTCTATCATGGCCAGGGTCTTGCCCGTGAATTCCGTGGTAACACCCTTCACCAGCTCCTGGTGAGCATGATGCGAAGTCGAGAGGTCAAAGGGCGACTTCCTGAACTTGATAGCAAGAACGTAGAGAAATGAGAACAAAAGCCCGGGCAGATAACGAACGATCTGCTGATCGAACATGGCGATCGCGTTCACATAGAAACTCCCGGTCACCATATACATGCCGACGGCGCTGAAGATCAAGACCGGCTCATAGGATATGATCTGCACCAGTTCCCTCTGCGTCCCCACGAAACTGTAAGGCGAACTCGACTTGTACGCCCCGAGGACAAAGAACGTCTCGGCCAGCGTCAGGGCGAAAATGACCAGCAATATGTTCTCTCCTATGAAAAAAAGAGCACCCGTGAAGACGACCATGCCCAGATAGAACCAGATGTAAAAGTCCTGCGACCTTCTCACCACCAGGTTCTCCTTCTGGAAAAGCTTGAACACGTCATAGAACGGCTGCCACACCGGAGGACCGACCCTGCCCTGCATCCTGGCCGTGATCTTCCTGTCCGCCCAGGAAAGGAGCCCCCCTACAAAAGGCGCGAACACTATGAACATCAGCAAAGATATCATTTCCATGGCACGGAAGCCCCCAGCATCATAATGATCAAAACAATGGTAACGACGATCCCGAGATTAAAGAACCGTTTTTCGCCGAAATATCTTTCCAAATAATAATTCTTCATATCTATGTTCTTCACGGCGTTCTGCGCCGTGCGGAACTCGGTACAGGAATCGGCGTTCGCGCAGCACAGGTACGCGTCCACCACCTTCATCCTTTTGCCGTAGTTCAGGAAACTCAAAGGGAACAGCATGACCATGGCGAGCATCACGGTCATTATCACTATATTATCCTGCCCCAGATGGACCGTCCTTCCATACATCTCCACCAGGAACGGCTCAACGAAATCGCCGCATATCAGTGGGAAGAAAAGGCAAACTCCCACTGTCAGGGACGACAAGCTGTACAATGTCACCCACTCGTTCGGGGATATTCCCTTCTCGATGTTCTCATAAGTACCGGTGACCGTGATAAGCTTCCCTATCCATTTTACCCAGAAGAAAAGCATGGCGGAACTACCGAACACGATGAACGCCACCAGCATCGGGTTCGCGTCCGCCATCGCCCGTAGCGCCGTCCACTTGCTTATCAGCATACCGAACGGCGCCAGGAACATCCCGGCCATGCCTATCTGCATCATTATCGCGGTCCTGGGCATCCTGACGATCAGGTTGGACATGTCCTCTATGTCCGTCGAGTGTATCTGGTTATCGACAGTGCCTACGCACAGGAACAAGAGGCTCTTTGCCACGGCATGGAATATGATAAGAAGTATCCCCGCCCACATCGCCTCGTAAGTGCCCACCCCGGCGCAAAGCACTATAAGCCCTAGATTCGCCACCGTGGAATAAGCCAGGACCCCCTTGGAATTACGCTGTGAAATAGCGATTAACGAGCCCAAAAGAAAGGTCACCCCTCCTATCAGGGCCAGCGAGAAACCCGTAAAGGTGCCCTCGAGGACCGTCGCGAACCTCAGCATTATATACACCCCCGCCTTTACCATGGTGCTGGAATGAAGCAGCGCCGATACGGGCGTAGGAGCGACCATTGCGCCGATAAGCCACGACGCGAACGGGAACTGGGCGGCTTTGATCAGCCCTGAGACGCAAAGAAAAGCCACGGGAATGAGAACGGCGGTCTTCCCCAGAGCTATTATCCTGTCAAGCTCCACGACCTTCGAGGTGACGGAAAGATAGACTATCGCCAGAGCGAACGCGACCCCGGCTATAAGGTTAAGCTCCAGGGCGTGAAAGGCGTTGTGCCGGGACTCTTCGTTCTGCTTATACCCGATCAGGAGGAACGAAGCCAATGTCGTAAGCTCCCAGAAAAAGTACAGCCAGATGAGATTGTTCGAGAAGACGATACCGAACATCGCTGACAGGAACACGAATATGACAAAAAAGAAAAAACACCTGTTATCCTTCAGTTCCCTATGGTAACTTCCGTGATAATCGCGCATGTACCCTATCGCATACACGGCGACCAGGCTCCCGATTATCCCGATCACCATCGTCATCACCATCGATAACTTGTCGATGAACATGTTATGCCCTATGACGAGGCCGCTTCTGGTAAAGAACTCGAAATAGAGCATGATGACCGTCTGGATAGCGATAAGGATGGACGTCAGTGGCCTTTTATATTTGAAGCCGATATAAAAGATATACCCCGCCAGGAGAAGCTCTATACAGAACATGGCCTTATCTACGAAAACGGACGACGCCGCGAAATACTGGACCTCCGTCCGGAAAGTAGTGACCAGAAGGGCTATCGATCCTGCCCCGATGATCAGGGCCGATACCCTGACAAGCATACCCCTTAAGGCATCGTTCTTAAGGACAAGAAGAACTATAGCCGTTATTAACGGGAACAGTATAAGGAAAAACAGTAAATACATGCCGATACCACGCTATCGGTCAGGCCTGTTTAGGCCTGCCTACCAGGAAATACAGCACCATGCCTATCACCGGCAGGATGAGCACCAGAACTATCCACAGCACTTTCTTGCCGGTATCCAGGGAGCTCTTAACGGCGTCCACTATGGCGATAATGTCCAGGATGAGGACCACAAGTCCTATTAAACCACCCATGTCGCCTCCTTTCCTTGATCAGCCCCTAACGTTCAATGCGGTTGCTTTCCTTAAACCTCGGCCGCAACGAACACAGATTACATCTGCGCTTGCGCTTCCTGGATCAAAGGAAGGATGCTTTCCACTTCCTCTTTTGTCAACCTTCCCAGTTTAGCGAACTTCAACACGCCGTCTTTGTCCTGTCTCTCCCTGCTTATCTGCAGTTTCCGGGCTCCTTCATTGTAAGACATGATCTTAACCGAAAGTTTCCCTGATTCGGTGTCAACGGATTTACTGAAGACTTCCCTGTCCAGATCAGCTTCGTATGGCATAGCCTCTCCCTCCTGTTATATGATCTTTTATCGTTCTTTTTACATCCAGTCCGCTACTCGAAAGGCCCTACACCTATTCGTTCTGGCCGGTGACCGTTTCAGCGGTATTCTTCGATGCGTCATATACGGTCTTGCCGCTTTCCACGACGGGCTCCGATATGACCTTCTCGGGCTGGCCTTCGCTTACGACCCTTATCGGGCTCGTCGCCGCTTCTACGGTCCCTTTGGCGGCTTCACCTATCGTTTGGAAGGTTCCCTTGACGGCCCTGTGCGCCGCGTCTTCCTTTTCCACGGCCAGCACTACCGGCGAGACGGCCGCCAGAGCGATAACCATAACGAACAGAATAGCCATAAGTTTCTTCATTTTACCCTCCTTTTAACGTTCACTGCGCCTTTCTTGGAAAGCATATCATGTTTCATTAATTATCTCATTCTACATAAAATAAAAACCCCTTGCAACCATTATAGTCGCAGGGGGTTAAATTTAGATTTCTTGACCTGTTCAAAATTCGCGTTTAAGCCCGAAGGAAGGGCTGCGAAACCACAAAGACGTATTTTAACGGTCCCTCGCCCGTATTTTTGACATCATGTTCTGTTTGTGGCGGAATATATACAAAACTATTTTTCCCGACGATAATAGGGCCCTTGCCGGCGCAAGATACTTCCCCTTTGCCCTCTAACACTATTATCGCCTCTTCTTTTGTCTCCGTACTATGCCTTCCTACAGACTCACCGGGCTTCAGCATGACCCTTCCGGACTTCATCTCTATTGTCTGAGGCGGACCGCCGATCAATCTCTGGTATCCCTCTCTATCTTCCATCTTCACGAGTACGGGATCCATTTATACCCCTTTTTGTCATTTTCTATTTATGAGAGCCGCCATATACCCGGCGCCGAACCCGTTATCGATGTTAACAGCCGCCACCCCGGGAGCGCAGCTGTTGAGGGCCGTGAGAAGCGCCGCCAGGCCCTTGAAATTCGCCCCGTAACCCACGCTCGTCGGCACAGCTATGACCGGGCGGCTTACCACCCCTCCTATAATACTCGGCAACACCCCGTCCATACCCGCGGTCACTATAACGACGTTGGCTTTTTGGAGTTTCCTGCGGTTGGACAGCATGCGGTGTATGCCCGCCGCCCCTATATCGTATATGCGTTCTACTCTGCTGCCCATTATCTCGGCGGTAACAGCGGCTTCCTCCGCCACGGGAATATCGGAAGTACCGGCGGAGACCACCACTATCTTCTTCCCCGCGGCTTTTTTCTTTTTTCCGGCGAGTATGATCCCGGCGTCCTCGTAATAGATCACGTCCTTCTTTGTTTCCCTTACCGCATCGAAGACTTCCCTGCCGGCTTTCGTGGCCATGATCGTACCGGAGCTTTTGTGATGTCGGAATATCCTGGCTATCTGGTCCGGTTTTTTCCCGCGGCAGAATATAACTTCGGGGAAACCCTTTCTCAGGTCCCTGTGAGAATCTATTTTTGCGAACCCGAGATCCTCATACGGAAAATTCTTTAAAGCTTCCATGCCGCGGGCCACGCTGCTTTTGCCCGATCTTACGTCTTGTAATATTTTTTTTATTTTTTTCCTGTCCACGATATACCCTCATCCATGCTTCCCGTCCTGTACCCGGCCGGGTCGATCTCCGTTTTCGTATATCCAAGATCCTTGAATTTTTCAGTTATAAGATCTTTTTCTTCCGGCGTTAAAAGTCTATCAACCTGATCAGGGCACACTTCAACACGCACATGATCACGATATACGCGGACCCTTATTTCTCTGTAACCCCTTTCCGAAAGTATATTCTCCGCTTTTTGCACCCTATTAAGAGCTTCAGCATCTATTCTGACGCCATAAGGGAATCTGGTCAAAAGGCAGGACTCTGAAGGCCGGCCCCAGTTACTAAGACCCAGCTGCTTTGAAATATCACGTATTTCTTCCTTTGAAAGTCCTGCTTCCTTCAGGGGGCTTCTTATCCCTGACTCATCTATCGCCTTTTCGCCCGGCCTGTACATATCCGCGTCGTTGATATGCGATCCTTCTATCACAACCGCTATACCTTCTCTCTCCGCTATCTTTTTCAATTCGGAAAACCGCCTTTTTTTGCAGTAATAGCACCTTTGTTCCGAATTTCCGGAAACTTTTTCATCCTGAAGTTCGGTCGATCGTATAACGAGGTGTTTTACATTAAGGGCCTTTGCCGTTTCTTCCGCGATCTCTATCTCCTGCACCGGTCTTATACTCGATACAGCAGTCACCGCAAGGACTTTATGGCCCAAAATATCGGAAGCGGCTTTAAGAAGCAGCGTGCTGTCCACGCCCCCCGAAAAAGCGACCAACACGGGCCCCGTGCCTGCAAATATGTCTTTAAGCCTGTTGTATTTATCAAGAACCCGGCCTGCGCTCATATAAGATATGATAGATCTTTTTCGAATAGCAACAACAGTCAATTTGTGGAAACTTTAATTGCATCGTGTTTACACGCTGTCACGCAAACATTGCAATCAACGCATTTATCCGGGGCAAAAACGATAATATCTTCCCTCTGCAATGCGCCTGTCGGGCAGGCCTCCACGCAACCGTCGCATTTTTCGCCGCTTTCGCCGCAGCAGCTGCTGATACACCTGCCGTCCTTCCAGCAACACTTATCATAATCGATAGTAATCATTATCCTGCATCCCTCCCTATTGACCTTTAGTATAACAAAGAGGGGCTTAATTCGCAAAATAATATGATCCCGGGAAGTTAATGCGCCAAAGGTATGGCAGAAATTTACGCTTTAAATAAGTGTGATCTGGACAAAAAAACGGAAGGATAAGGATTTCCCTTATCCTTCCGCCGCGTCTGACCAGCTTTTTTTCAACGGCAGTTTAAAATCAAAATTCGCTGCCGTTCTGCATCCTATTTCTTGCAAGACTTCCGCCAAAGCGTTTTCATTGCTTTTAGCTGCTCGTCCGTCAGGATGCCCTTCAGGTCCGCGTATTGCTTTACCAGATATTTTGCTTTCGCTTTCTTTAGTTCATACTTCTTGTCTATCAACGCGTTCATGCCCGGTACGTCAACTTTATCCTCATAAAGTTTTTCCTTTATATCGATCTTCACCAGGTCTATCTCGGCATCCTTACTCACCAGTTCTCTTTTGGTCGCAAACTTCAGGTCCTTTATCTGCTCCACTTGTTTATCGGAAAGCCCCAATTCATCCTGGTTTTCAAGAATGAATTTCGCTTTATAAAAGACCTTTTCATCAAGGCCTTTATGGTACCTTTTCTCCCTTCCATACCCGTCAGCCTGCGCAACATATGGCACAAGACTAAACACAAGGAAAAACACTAATAATGGGAACACAACAAGCTTTCTAATCATGATCGCCTCCTTTTCCCGATTCAGACACAATCCATCTACTAAAAGTTTACCTCTTAAAACCACTATAACCAGACAAAATATCTTACTTTTTTAAATTTAACAATCTACAAATGTTTACTTGCGTTAAATTATGGATGGGACAAAAAGGCTGAAGGGGAACCCTCTTAACCGAATCACTTATATTATTTATTTAATCTATTTAATCCTGGTCCGTTTTGGTATTTTCCCGTTTCTAAAGTGTTTCTCGAGCCAGCCGTTCTTCGTGTTCTCCCTGGAGTCAAAATACGCGACATACGGCTTAATGTCCAATAACGGTGTACCGTCCAAGATATCCACCTCGGAAAACGTGATGATATTGTCTTCTATCTTCTTTACCTTTACGATCGAAATACCGATATGATTGGGTCTCATCGGGCCTCTGATAGCGAATATTCCGTGCTCTTCATCTTCAAGAAAAGGCCTGCCGACAAGCCTCTCTTCCTTCGACCTGTCAAAATGATAAACTAAAATAAGATGTGAAAAACCATCAACGTCCTTTAACCCCTTTTTATATTCCTGGAACACTTCAACCTTTCCTGTAACTTTTTCTTCAAAAGCCCCCTGGATCGGCATGCCTTCCGTTGTGTTGTATGGAGTGTGAATAATGCCTATCGGCCTTATAGTTATTCTCGTGCCCATCTTACTATCGCTTTTTTTTTGCCGCGCTTATCACGACAAAGCCGCCCTTACCGAAACCTTCTAACGGCCGCTCAACGGCATGTAATTTATCGGGATAATCAAATATGGTTTGATAATATGAAAATTCACCGAGACCTGCTCCCTCAAGTATTCGCGTAATCTCGCTAATACTAAAAAAACGGGCGTGTCCGTAAAATATGCTTCCCTTTTTCTGATAAAACCTGCCCAAAAAACTTTCTTTATCTATTATACCTATGATGACCTTCCCACCCGGTTTTAATACCCTCGCTGTTTCGGCTATGACCTTTTCGGGATCGCGAACAAAGCATAACGTAACGATTATCGCCACATAATCAAAAGTGGAATCCTCGAACGAAAGATCCTCTCCCACTCCTAACCTGGCATCTACACCTCTTTCCCTGGCGAGCTCGACCATTTTCTTTGATGGGTCGATACCTACCGGAATGCTCAACGGCACGGCAAATCTTCCGGAGCCGACACCGATCTCGAGCCCATGCCCTTTCTCGGGAATAAGTTTCTTGACCGCTTCCAATTCGGATAAATAAGCGAGCCTGTTCTCATTATACCACGCGTCGTACCGTTCATAATATTTGTCGAAAAAATCATTCATTATTCAAGTCTCCCCACCACATGTCGTAGAACCTTCTCTTGTGCTCCCTCATTTCTTTGTCTTCCCGGCTTTCCGCATCCTCCATTTCTTTAAACGGGAATTTATAGTTCAAACAATACTCTATCAACACTCCATTAGCATTATTGATCTCCTTGAACTTTTCTTCGCACTTCTTCTTGTCTTTGTCCTTGCATTTATCGGGGTGATATTTTAAAGACAGTCTCCGATAAGCTTCCTTTATTTCCGGGATAGTAGCGTTTTCTCTGAGCTTCAATGTTTTTCTGGCTTTATCTATTTTTTTGCTGTCCGTCATTTTTACCCTGCCCCCCCCCCTCAGATCTTTCCCCTTCTTTTGAGGGTATCTTTCCTGCTCACGGGTTTGACCTTCTTCCTCACGCTCTTATAGATCGAGATCGCGTTCAAACCTTTGAAATGTCTTTCGATCTTTTGCATCCTCTTTCTCGATAAAGGTCTTACCGCGCATGGCCGGAGCGGCGTATTAAGCTGAACCTCATCCGCCCCGATCCTTTCGGCTAATCGCGCTATCTCTTTTGCGTATTTTTCATTATCCTTTATGAACATGATCTGGAGCGCGAGTTTCCCGCGGTAACCCCTCTTGAATTTCCTGATACCTTCTATCACCTTTGTCAGATCAATGCCTTTTACGGGCCTGCTTATCTTCTTGAACATCTCTTCGGAAGAAGCGTCGACTTTGCCGACCACCAGATCTGCCCGGGACAGGTCCTTTCTTACTTCTTTATCATATAAAAGGGACGCGTTGGTCAAGACCGCTACCGGTTCTTTTCTTATCCGCTTTACCCCGGTTATCATGTCCCCAAGGTTCTTGGCTAAAGTGGGTTCCCCGCGCCCTGAAAACGTAATATAGTCTATATCTACCGGCGGCAAAGACCTTATCTCTTCAATGACCTTTTCAGTGGGTATGAATAGCTTTCTCTTTTTAGTATGAACCCCGGTCTTTCCCAGCTGACAGTAAATACAGTCAAAACTGCATATTTTCTTTTTTCCTGATATGGGGTCTACGCCCAGGGAACTGCCCAGCCTCCAGGAAGGCACAGGCCCATATATGTACTTGTATCTTTTTTTACGCATGATATTTATCCTTTTTCGGCTATCAAGATCCAGTGCCCTGTGCTCTCGAATTCCTCGGTCTTATAGCCCTTCTCTTCAAAGAAAGAACGTATCCTCCCCTGATCCGCGATCGGGTGGTCGTGTGTCCGTCCTTCCTGTGCATGGACCGCGTCTATGATCTTCCGGCCCTCTTCATTAAAATCCGATATAACCATTTTTCCTTTCGCGCAAAGCACCCTGTCCGCTTCTGAAAGAAGTCTCTCGATCTTCTCCACATGATGTAAAAGATTCACGGCGATCACGCTTTTAAAGTTGCCGTCGCCGAATTTCAGGCATGTTGCGTCCATAACGTAAAATTTGACGTTCGGGAGCGATTTGTCATAAGCAAGTCTTGCGGCTGTTGTTTTTAAAGCCTCTTCGTCAGTATCAATTGAAGTGAATTTATAACCCTCTTTGGCCAGTATGACGGTGGTATAACCGGTTCCGGTACCGAGCTCCAAAATGTCATTTTCAAGAGGGGATACCTTCTCGAGGATAAACTTCCTGTATTCATCAAAGTTCAAGCCCTTGCCGCTGTAAAGAGCAAGCCTTTCTTCGAAATGCTTGTGGATCTCTTCGACCTCTTTATCGGTCAGTTTTGGAATGTATTCCATATTTTGACGACCTCTTTCCTGGCTTTACTGTCCGTGTGTTCTATTATGGTTCTCCCTTTTATCATTGCCTCGACCACGGACCTATCAAAAGGTATCTTCCCCGCGATCGGGATATTATTTTCAGCACAATAATCATCTATTTTTTCCGTCATTTCGACATTCAGATCATACTTATTAACGACAAGCTTGACCGGCACCTTAAAATGATCCGCGACTTTTATTACCCTGTCAGCATCATGCAGCCCGGATAGGGTCGGTTCTGTCACTACAACGGCGAAATCCACGCCCGAAAGAGAAGCTATTACCGGGCAGCCTATCCCCGGGGAACCGTCTATGATGACCCAGTCCGAACCCTGTTTTTCCGCTACCTCTTTAGCTTTTTGCCTTACCAGACTCACCAGTTTACCTGAATTTTCTTCGGCAATACCCAGTTTCGCGTGGACCATAACCCCGAACCTTGTATCGGAGATGAACCATTCTCCGGAAATGTTTTCCTCCATCTTAACAGCATTTACAGGACAGGCGTACCCGCAGAAGGCACACCCCTCACACGATACGGGGTCTACTATATACCGGTCGCTTATCGCTCCAAAACGGCAAACCGCGACACACCTGCCGCATTCAACACACAGCTTATTATTTATAACCGCTGTTTTACCGCTCTTGAATAAATGTCTCTCTTTGATGTCCGGTTTCAAAAGTAAATGCAGGTCTGCCGCATCCACGTCACAATCCGCCATGACCTTGTTCTGGGCCAAAGCGGCAAAAGATGCCGTTAGCACCGTTTTGCCTGTTCCGCCTTTTCCGCTTATTATTACGAGCTGTTTCATTTTACACGCGTTTTTATGGTATTAAATAGATCGCGAAACATGTCCTTATATCGCGGCAGAGCATCGATAATAGTGTTACCCTTAGAGTAAGCTGCCGCTATTTCCCTGCTAAAAGGTATCTTCATCAGTATAGGAATATTTTCTTTTTTACAAAATCCATCCACACTTTCATCCCCCAGCCCTGAGCGATTGACGACAACCCCAAAAGGGATCTTAATCTTTCTCAGGACATCCACGGCTAAGGTCAGATCATACAATCCAAAAGGAGTGGGTTCCGTAACAAGAATGCAAAAGTCCGAATCCCTTATCGAAGCTATAACGGGGCAAGATGTCCCGGGCGGAGCGTCTATTATCACCGTTCTACCGGATTTGATCTGTTTTTTCACGGCCCTGATCAACGGAGGGGCCATAGCTTCGCCGATATTCAGTTTTCCATGGATGAATTCAAGGTTATCCTTGTTTCCCTTTTCCATGATACCGATCTCCCTGTCTACTTCTTTTATTGCCTCTTTCGGGCAAAAATACGTGCATGAACCGCATCCATGGCAAAGTTCCGGGAAAACAAGCACATTCCCGCCGGCTGCTCTCTCTTTATTCTGGGGGATGACGGCTATCGCGTTATATGCGCATACTTCCTGGCATTTCCCGCAAAAAGTGCACTTGGATATATCGACCTTTGGAACGGGAATACTCACTTTCTCGGTTCTTTCTATATCACACTTTATGAAAAAATGGGCGTTCGGCTCCTCGACATCACAGTCTAAGAACTGCACCCCCATAGAAGTGTCATGGCCGGCGGGGTGAACATCATCAGTTATTGAAAGCGCGAGGTTCGTAGCGACCGTGGTCTTTCCTGTCCCGCCTTTTCCGCTTGCGACTGAAATGATCATATCCACCTATTCTCTCACCATTCTGTTCCCGCATTTTGGGCATTTTACAGAAACACAAGACACCCCCGCTCGATGAGGCACTTTTATACCGCAATTCGGACAGACACAATTACCGCCGGGTCCAATACCGGGCCTGCCGCCGCGGCCGCGTCCTCTACCCGCAACAGGGCCCTGCCCTAAGGGACCCGTACCGTTTCCACCTGGCATATTACACCTCCTGATCTTGATAAAAGATCATTTCAACTGGTCCCGAAATGAGGATCCACGTTGGGTCCTTGTGTCGATTTGAAGTCTCCCTTCTTGTACTTTTCAATAACATCTCCGACTTTACCGGAAATGCCGGAGAAAACATCTATTCCCGCTGCCTGTAACGTCTGGAAAGCATTGGGGCCGACGTTTCCCGTTAAAACCGCCTTGACCTGTTTATCGGCCATTAACTGCCCGGCCTGAACCCCTACTCCGCCCATGCCTTCTTTGTTCGGATTTTCCAGGACATCGGCCTCCATCGTATCGGTATCCACCATAAAAAAATACTGACACCTTCCGAACCGGGGATCCACTTGCGCTTCAAGATCATTACCCTGTGCTGTAATACAGATCTTCATGCCTAACGACCTCCTTATCTTCCTTTATTCGTGTTCGGGATGATCACACTCGGTCTTATCAAGACCGTATCCTTTTCCGGCGCCGGGCTTACACAAGCTTTCACCGCCTTCAAGGGAGCCGTCCGCTATCTTATTTACGACATCATCTATAGTTCCGCTGACACCTACCACTACTTTGATCCCCTGCTGGGCGAAGAGCTGAACGGCCCTTTGTCCCATACCGCCGGCGATAATGCAACTGACTTCTTTTTCATGCAGGAACTGCGGCAAAAATCCGGGATGATGGCCAGGGTTAGCGATCTCTTCTCGACGTGCCACTTTGTCTCCTTCCACGTCGATTATAGTGAATGACGGGCAACGTCCGAAATGAGCGGACACAGTTCCGCCATCCGTAGAAATTGCTATTCGCATGTTTTTTTCCTCCTTGTTATTCTTCTTTCTGGGCTTTTTCCAGAGCCTCAATGCGGTCCTGGACATCTTCCAGTTCCTGCTTTAGCGCTTCGGCTTCTCCTTTTAACATCTCCTTTTCCTCCGCAGCCGTCGGCTCGGGAGAATAAGGATACGGTTCACCATAAGCAGGATACCCGTACGCGGCTCTCTGCCACCCCGGCATCCCCGTGGCATAATACCAGTTCCGCCATCCCCGGCCGCCGCCGCGGCCTCTTCCGTAAGCGGACCAGCCTCGGCCTCTCCCCCAGAAGCCTCTTCCGGGGACAGGGTTCATATACCCGGGAACAGTATAACCGGCGCAATATCCGGCTCCTCTACCGGTTCTTGGACCATAGCCCAAAGGGCCTGTTCTGTCACCACCTGGCATGATACACCTCCTTTCAATGAGACCATAACTTACGGAGCGATAGCGAACGTAAGTTATATGGTCGAATTGATCCGCCGTAGCCGAATACCATAAAGCAATTCGGCGAAGGCGGACATTTTACTTTTTATTTCTACACTTATCGCACAGACCATAAAACTGGATTATATGGTTCTTAATGTCAAAGTTGTATTTTTTAGAAAGCCCTTTTTCCGCGCGTTTTAAAAACTCCATCTCTTCATCAATGAATTCGGTGTATTCAATGATCCTTTTACAATATGTACAGATCAAATGGTGATGATGTTCACTTCCGGGGCCCTCGACAAGCTCATATCTGGCCCTGCCGTCACCGAAATCAAATTTCAAGACCATGCCCATCTGCGTGAGAAGCTCCAAGGTGCGATAAACCGTTGTAAGCCCTACATTGGAGTATATCTTATGGACTTTCATGTATATATCCTCGGCGCTGAGATGTTTATCAGTGCTCGCCAAAACATCCATTATGGCCTGTCTGGGTACGGTCATTCTGTACCCGCGCCCCCTGAATTTCCTGCCCCATCCCGGGGCCATCGTTCCCCTTCTGCCCGGCATATCGAACTTCTCCTTATTGAAAATGGTTTCCATTATCAATTATAGACGACTTTTCCGTTTTTGTCAAGAAATATCCATGCGATTTATGGAGGAGAGGAAGGAAGTCCGGTGCTGTACGCTACATCTTTCTACTATCGTATGCCCAGTGAAGGATCGCTTGCCGCTGCCTAGGCCGGCAGGTAATATCCCCTTTCTTGCAATTTCTCTTTACCTGTGCTATATGCCGCTTCATGGCTTTCCATCTATCGATCTGTCTCTCATCTTCTACCGGTAATCGTCTCCCCATATAGTAGCGGCAATACCACTGGAACCACCCGCGAGGGTCTTGATGATATATCCACCCTTTCTTTCTCCAGTAACTCAAGGGTTTACTCGCGTTGATCCCGAAATAATTTAACTTTGGGTCGTGTTTTTCGGGGCATAACTTCGCGCCCTTATACCAGTCGACGGGAAATTCTCCCCCGCAATCTGTCATATATTTACCGCCAAAAACACCCATCTTCAGCATCTGTTTGGGGGTAAGCTCCGGTTTAAATTCGGGGTCAAAGTTTTTGCCGATGGGCTCCGTTAACATATATCTGTAATTTCTCTGCATTTTATCATTAACTATCACGGTCTTTTTCCTCATCTTACCCGGCCTTTTCCGGAATCCCGCACGGCTAAAAATTCCGCAGGATAGGGTTCAAAGAAAGTCTGCTGCATAAGATAATCCTCTTTGAACCTCACGATATAGGAACGCAAAAGGCTCAAAGGCACGCTCAAGGGAGCCTGTTCCCTTCTATACTCTTCAAGTGTATTTAAAAAGAATTTTTTCTCTTCAGATGAAAGTTTTTTAGAAAAGTAACCCAATGCGTGCATCATTACATTGATGTTCGAAGTATATTTGGGAGGGATCGCCAATGCTTTATACAAATGTTCCCGGTAATCCATGAACACAACATCGACTTCTTTCTTCTGGTGGTTGGCGACTATCTGTCCCATAACTTTTAATTCTTCCTGGTTGTATGCCATGAGCAGTAGCTTATTTTCGGCATGGAACCGCACCAGGCCTTTCATATCCGGTTCGGCTTTGAGCGCCCTGAATTTGGCAAAAAGAAAGATCTTTGTAAGAAAGTTCTCTCTTAAATTAAAATTCGTAAGACGCATCTCCGTCTCAACGGCAAGATGGCCGAATTTATCCAGAACTTCCTTCGCGAAAAACCCGCTCGTTTTCCCGACAGAACTTCCGGGTTCCAGGCTTCGGTAGACTTTCACGTCTTTGAGCCCGCATGAAGGCGAACGGTCTTTCAATATAAATCCATCGACTTCTTCAATAGACGACACAAAATTTTTTGAGAACTTTTCCATTTCCTCCGTCACGTCTTTACCGGTATTGAGCTGCTGCAGGCTGTATTTGTCCTTTTCCAGGACTATTCTTATGGGATCTCTGGGAACTCCCAACCCTATAGTAGCTTCGGGACATTCGGTGATAAAACTAACATGCGGCTTCAGGCTTTCAATGAACCTGTCAGGAATGGTTTCGCCATTCCACCTGCACGCGGCAAATCCCAGACACCTGCTGGAAAATATTTTCGGCTTAGTAAGTTTTCCCACAATGCCCTCCCTGTTCACGCTATTTATCTTAATTTTATCCTGTAATATGGTTTTATACAATGGGGAAAAGCGCGGCAGGAAAAATGCTGTTTCTTTGCACGGTCTTTCGGCCTGCTTGCATAT
Source organism: uncultured Planctomycetia bacterium (assembly GCA_964409365.1). Classification (GTDB taxonomy): domain Bacteria; phylum Omnitrophota; class Gorgyraeia; order Tantalellales; family Tantalellaceae; genus CAYPCX01. Next base: position 105,787 of record CAYPCX010000005.1, read on the forward strand.
TAGAAATACGGTTTGATTTTATCTTTATCGTTGTTTTTTATCCATACTTCAAAAATAGAAGCTGCTACCGTTAAAGCGAGAACTAATATCATAAAAAATATATTTTTGATCATTTTCCTGCCGAATATGGACTTATCTGTCCTTTTAACCGAAAAATACTAAAAAACCATCGTTAATTTTAATCCTATTACATTAATGCCCGTCCAAGATCTTTTGCTCTTACTGATCTGCCAGAGATAATAAAGCTCTGTTTTCAAGTGTTTAAAAGGTTTCGCGGTAAACCCGCCATATAGACGGTTCCTGTTCATCTTTTCACCATGAAAGTCCACGAATACCTCGTCCGCAACATATGGCTGAACTGAAAACCGGGTCCATTCCCAGGGCAAAATCACGGTCAACTTGTTCCGGTACCGCCACTTTTCATCCTTCCCTTCCGGGATCCTGAATTCCAATTGGCCCCTGTCCCTGAATTTGCACCCAAAAAGGACCCACTTAACAGTAGCGTTGGCATAGGGCCTGTTCTCTTCCTTCCACGCGCCTCTATCCTTTTCATATATAAGCCTGTACCTCATACCCAGATCCAGTTCATCCGTAACTTTAAGCGTCAATCCTCCGTCGGTATGAGTGTGATAAAGCTCCGAAATATTGTTACCGAAACGCAACTCTTCATTTACGCTGCATTTGCATCTATCGGAAAGCTTGACCTCTACCCCTTCAGTGTTCCAGAACTGCAGGTCTCCATCTTCAAAAGCATGACACCTCCGAAAAGGCGAAAAAATGAAACACACAAGAACGGCTATCAGGACAACTTGGGAAAAGACCCTCACGACCGACCTCTCTTAATTAGCAAAAAAAATCTTGAACAACGTCAGGCCTCCGAGCATGACCATTACGATCGCTACCATGATCTTTATTTTTCTTTCAGATACGTGTTTAACGATTTTGGCGGCAAAAGGAACTGAAAGCACCGCTCCGGCCATGAGCCAGGGGGATAATGTCCAATCCACGTGCGCTCTTGCGAAAAAATACATCGTCACCCCGACAAGACACGTCAATCCCTCGGCCAGGGAAGTGATAGCTACCGCGTTCTTAACGCCGATCCCGGAAAGGATCTGCCCTCCCATGACCATGGGGCCATACCCTCCGCCGCTCAGGCCCTTATTAAAAGAAGCCACCGTACCAAGAACTGTTATCTTCCTCCATGTGAAACGTGGTTTACGATTGAACGTAGCTATTATGAATACCCCCATGAACACGACTATTGCGCCTATCCAGGTTTTAAGTACTTTACCGGGAAGTGTTATAGCCAACAAAACAGCCGCGACGGTACCAATAATCGAAAAAGCTGCTAAGACCGCCGCCACGTGGGCGTCTTTTGAATGCGGCTTAAAATTAACATTCCTCACGCTATGATGAAAAGCCGCGGCGGTAAGCCCGGAAACAAACTCCGAAAAAAGGACAGCCGGGACCACCTGCAAAGGCTCAAATCCCATCAAAAGCAAAAGAGGGGTAAGACTTGTGCCGTATCCCATCCCGAGACTTGAATCAATAAGCTCACAAACAAAAGCAAGCGGCATTAACAAAAATATTTTTATATCCATGGACATCCTCCCTGTCTTAGATCAAAAAAGGCTAAAGGGTCCGGTGTTCTGCGAACCCTTTAGCCTCCAGTTGTCCGGTCAGCTTTATGAACGTTATTTGTTTTATCTCGTTCTGATCTTATTTATTTTATCGAACTGGACCACCTTCCCGTCCTGAATATGGATCTGGACGGAACCATATTTTATTTCCTGGATAGCTTTACAAATATCCGATAAAAGCGTATTGCCCGGCTTGCGTTTTTTATTCACACGCTTGCCGTTGCTTTTAAGAGTCTTGTCAAACCGGTATTCGTCCATTTCATATCTCCCGGAACAATGAAAAATCGATCTATACAAGATCTGATATTTTTAATCGTTCTACTTTGTTCGAAATATAATCGCGTACATCTTTGAAAAATTTCATTATCTTCTTCTCTTGTTCTAAAGGCGTATGGGAGAAAAAGTATTTACTTACTGCCAGCGTGGGCGCCAAAGCTCCATCCATTAGTCTTATTATTTCAGCCGCGCTTATCCTGTCGGCAGGCATCGCCAGCTTATATCCCCCGCTCGCCCCTCTTTTCGTTAATATAAAACGGTTCTGTTTCAAAGTAAAAAGTATCTGTTCCAGATATTTTTTTGAAATTCCATATTTAGCGCAGATATCCTCTATTTTTACAAAATTATCGCCGCTTTCGCGAGCGATATAAATAAGCGCAACTAGAGCATATTCACTTTTCGTAGTAAGTTTCATGAATTTCCTTTGCCTTTCTCTACTATATCTATAGACAAAGTATACAATGAAAACCCTTTTTTGTCAATACCGATTAAATATTTTCAAGGGGAAGACCCTTTGATGGAACCTTGAATAACAGGGGGGTGATCCATTATATGGGGCAGAGGAAGGCGCCTGCCATGGCCTCCCGTATAACTCCTTTATTTATAAACTCTTAAGCCCCCTCTCCTACTTTTCCGTACAGTTCTTGATAAGTTTAGAAAGATCATATTTCAAGATCTTTCTTCCTCACGAGCTGGTCAGTTAAGGTCAGCCAGTCAATAATAAGCTTCTTGAGTCTTATGCTGTACTGTATCCTGCTGAACCTGTTGAAATCAAGCTGGTTGACTTCGTCAATGAAATTGTTAAGTATTACCTTGCCGTATGAATAATTAATTGTATCGTCGTCGACAATGGATTGAGCGGTTTCGATTTTCTTCTCTGATATTTTTATCAGTTCTCTGGTCTTCTCTATCTCTTCATAAATATTCCTTAGTTCCGTATATATCCTAATATGTGTATTGATCTTTTCCAGTACACGCTTTTCATATTCGATTTTGGACGTTTCAAATTCAGCATGCTCAACTTGCCCGGGAAACGGATATTCCAGAGTCAAACCGGCCATTACCCTTTTATCGTCCTTTTCAAGCTCCCGGTCATCGGCCTTGATCGCATACTCCGTAAAAAGATCTATTGAGGGAAGCAGGTCGTCCGCGTCTTTATCGACCTCGAGGTCGCTTTTCTCTTCCAGCATATCAAGGATCATAGATGTCCTGCCCTCTTCCCTGAATTTTTTGTAGTCCTCTTCAAAATTTATTACCACATTATCATATTCATCTTCCGGAAAAGGTAAAAGTTCTTCCTCTACATCATACCCAATGCTTTTCTTTAAAAGATTTGTATATTTCTCGAACTGGTTCCTTACCGAGACCAGGGTCTCTTCTTTCAGTAAAACCTGAAGCCTGACCTTATTGACATCAACCGGCAAGGCGATATTGTTCTTTTCTCTTTCCTGTACATTTTTCAAAAGCTTCATATTCTCTTTATACGAATTTTCGGCAGTTTTTACGTTCTCGTACGCTTCATACCAGTCATAATATATTCTAATGATGGATGAAAGATATTGTTCATAAGCCTCAATTATCTGATACTTTGCAATATCTATCTCCATGCCCACTATCTTGTCCAGAAGCCTGTTGGCTCTTCCAAAAGCGTTCCTCGCCACGGGCTGGGACACTCTGGCGTAAAATTCAGCATCTATGTCCCCTATTATCGTGTCTTTCATCGTCGAATTGTATCCTGCTTCCAGCTCTGTGCCGGTAAAAGGAAAAAGTTTGCTGAGTGAAACATCATATACGGGATATCCTTTACCGGTCTGTTTTATAAACGCTACATACTCACTTTTCGCGGAGGCTACTATATCATCTGCGGGAAGTTCCAGTTTTTTCTTATAGTTCAATATAAGGTTCTCTATCAGGATCTGCTCGAAGACCTTGTCCCTGGCACACGCCAGTTCAACAAACTCATCCAAAGATAAAGTGTCTATTTTCTCGGATTCTTGCGCAAAAACAAAAAAACTTGATGTAAAAACACTTAACAATATCATTATCAGGATCTTCTTCATCGTATTATCTTCCGGCCAGCCTGTACTGCAAGCCCTTATAAAAACTGTACATGCATGGCACTAAAACCAGCGTTATGAAAGTCCCGAACAGTAGTCCCCAAGCGACTGCCAGCATCATCTGAGCGAGCATCGCGTCGTATCCCGCCCACCCATAAGCCGTGGGCACAATAGCGACAACAGTGGTAATGGTAGTAAGAACTACCGCCCTTAAACGGGTTTTGGCTATGCTTGATATTTGAGAGTCCTTTTCTTTTATGTCCCTTCCCGCATCAAAAACCCGGTCAAGTTTCGTCATCATAATTATGGAATCGTTCACTACAACCCCCGCGAGACCCAACGCCCCTATAACCGCGAAAAACCCGTACATCCTGATACCGTGCATCCAGAAAGCCAGTACGATCCCCACTATCCCGAAGGGGATAGCAAGCATGATCATAAGCGGCTTTAAAAGGGAGTTGAATAGAAGCGCCAGTATTATGTATATGAAAAATACCGCCATGATGATGGCAAAAGTAAAATCCCTACCCGACTCTCTTGTATCCTTAACTTCCCCTCTGAATTCGACTATAGACGTAGGATATTTCGCTTTGAATTCCGGGAACACGTTCTTTTCAAAATCTTCCGCTATATCAAGAGGCGTTTTCCCCGAACGGGGCGCAAGATCGGCATAAACCGTGGTGCATCTTTTCATATCTTCCCTGATTATTGAATCCGGACCTTCGACCTTTTCGATAGTAACAAGGTCTTTCAGCGGCACTAAATACTGCCCCTGGTTTTCCACCGGGATCTCGAATATTTTAGTGATATCGTCCTTGGCATCCGGGATAACAGTAAGCCTGACATACACAGGTTCTTCGTCACCGTTGAACTCATACAGTATAGTCCCCTCAAGAGACGCCCTTAAGGTCTTGGCAATGTCCGAAGGGTTTATCGCCAGGCGTCTTACCTTGTCCCTGTTAAGAGTAAGACGGTATTCAGGATTATACACGGGCCTGTCTATCTCGACGTTAACAACAGCGGGATCTTCACGCATACGTTCCGCAAGTTCATCGGCAAGTTCATACCTGCGCTCGTTATTATTTTCCTTTATAAGTATCTCTATCGGGCTTGCCGATTCCTGGCCATGCCATGTCTTGCTCATGCGTATATTCTCTATGCCCGCCACTCCTTTAAGTTTTTCTTTCCACTCTTTGATAAGCTGGTCCGCTGATTTTTTCCTTTTTTCCTTCGGGAGTATCTCTATCCTCATACGGAACTTATTTTCCTGAGCGGCCGAGCCCCTTCTCGACCTTGCTATCTCGTTCCTGAACCCTATTACTTCCCTGCCGGTGTACCCCCGTATAACATCTTCTATCGGCTGGGTCATGCTTGCCGTCTCGTATCGCATTGTCCCGGGAGGTGTTTCCGCGGAAAGCCTTATCTGTCTGGTTTCTTCATCCGGGAACATCACGAACTTCATGCTACTGGAAGCTACATAACCAGCTAATAAAAACAACACTACAAAAATACAAAATACCATGGTCTTATGTTTGAGAAGTTTATTTACTATTGTCTCGTATTTCTTCTCTGCTAAAGTTATCCAGTGTTCACTCCCAGACCTACCCAAGCCATTGTTCTCCCCGAAAGGAAGCATCATATGCCCCGGCAATATGAAAAGGGCCTCGAACAAACTCCCCCCGAGCATTAAAAAGACTATGGGCGGAATGAATTTGACCATCACACCGAAGCGCCCCGAGAAAAAGAAAAGCGGCACGAACGCGACACAGGTCGTAAGTATGCTGGCAATGATCGGCAGGAAAACAAAAGACGTGCCTTTGGCTGTCGCCTCTTCCCTGGGCATACCGCCTGCCCGCATGCGCCCCACGTTCTCCGCGACGACTATAGCGTCATCCACGACCATGCCCATCACTATGATAATGGCCGCGAGCGTGATATTATTTATCGAATATCCTATAAGCAGCCCTCCTATGAGCGTAAAACAAAAGGTGAAAGGTATACCCAAAGCTACCCATAGCCCGGAGCGAAGATCGAGGAACACGAAAAGAATGATGAGGACCAGTATAAACCCTATCGCCCCGTTAAATGTTATAAGGCTCAACCTGTTCCTTACATCAAAAGATTCGTCATCCAGAAGAACTAACTCGATATCCGTACCTTTCAGCGTGTTCTCCCTGAAAACTTTCACGACCTTCTCGACCGCTTTAACGGCGTCGACAATACCATATCCTGAATTTTTTCTCACGTTCAGGAATACTCCCTCGTGCCCGTTTATCTTTAAGACGGTCTTTGTTTTTTCGTAACCTTTCTCTACGTTAGCCAGGTCCTTTACCCTTATTATCTGTCCTTCAAAGCCGCCCTGGACGCTCATGTCCTTAAGCTTTTCAACGGTATCCAGTTCGCCGGAAAGCGTGACTTTGGGCTCTTTTATGTTCTCTATGCTCCCCGCCGGCTGGCGCACGTTACCGTCCTTTATTTCCTGCATAACGGTATTGAACGTGATGTTATATTCTTTCAGCTTATCAGGAGTGATCTCCACATGTATCTCATCTTTCAAATAACCTGACCTTGCAACTGAATTCACCTCGGGCAGGTTCATCAGCTCATCTTCGAGGACAAGCGCGTAAGTCTGCAGTTTTTCCCGTGAAGGAACATCCAGTATATTCTGCCCCTTGCATATAAGGCCTATATCGATTATGGCTTTGCGGGAAGTCTTGAATACGCGTACATGCGGGTCGTCGATAATATCGGTCGGGAGGTCCACATCAAGGACCTCGCTGCGTATCTCGGATATGACCGCTTCTTTGTCTGGATGGTCTTTTTCTATCTCGGCCGTTACCGTGCAGTTGCCTATGCTTGTCGCGCTGTAAACGCGGTAAACCCCGTCGATATCACGGATAGCCTCTTCGATCGGCTCCGTGACATAATATTCAACATCCTCGGTGGAAGCCCCGGGATAATTAGTAGTGATCCTCACGCTATCAAAAGTTATATCGGGCAGTTCTTCTTTAGGCAGGCCCATCCATGCAAAGATCCCTCCAACCAATATCCCGACAAATATGAGGTTGGCCAATAGATGACGCTTTAAAAAAAATCGGATCAATCTCTCGCGCATAGTGGCAATATTATATCACAATCACTTTGATCACTAATTCATTTAATTCGCTACAAAATGGTGTCTATTTATTAGACATTAGATGTGCGGGAAAAGTTCCCATAAGCGAGGGAAAATCATGGATTTATGGCATGATAAGGCCGGAAACGCCCTTATTTGCCGATGCCTTCCGCTACTTTCTCCATGGACTCTTTAAGCCACTGGTTCTCTTTATCCGACCCCCAGTAAACGGTCCTGTGCGGGAACGGTATCTCTATGCCCAGTTCGTCGAACTTGTTCTTAAGGCGCCTTTTGAATTCCCTGGATACTTCCCACTGTTTGATGGGCCTGGTCTTTATCCTGAACTTTATCATGACCGCCGAATCGGCGAAGTCATCCACCCCCAGCATCTCAAGGTCGGCGAGTATCAACCTGCTGAAATGCGGGTCCTCTCTCATTTCCTTGCCGATCTGTTTTATGACCTCTATGACCCGGTCCACGTTCTCTTTATAGGCCACGCCTATATCCATAAGCGCCTGGGCGTAACCCCTGGTGAAATTTATGACCGTCTTTATCTCGCCGTTCGGTATGATTATGACCCTCCCGGCCAGGTCTCTTAAGGTCGTGATCCTCAAATTTATGTCCTCCACCAGCCCTCCGAGATCGCCTATCTTGACCACGTCATTGATCCGGTACTGGCCCTCTATCAGTATAAAAAGCCCGTTAATAAGGTCTCTTATCAGATACTGCCCCCCGAAACCGAAGGCCAGGCCGATGACCCCGGCGCCGGCGATCAGGGGCCCCACATTGAACCCGTATATGGAAAGTATCTGATACACTACCGACAATACTATTATTATACCGCCGAGCCAGCTGAAGAGCTTCCCCAGCGTCTTGATCCTTAGTTCTATCTCGCTTTCCCTTATCGAGTGCTCTTTCGTGACCGCTTTTTCAAGGCCTTTAACGCCTACCTTCAACAGTATGAAAAGTATCAGACCGGCTAGAATGACCACACCTGAACGCGCCAGCTTGTCCGTGGCACTGCTCAGGCCGGACCTCTCTATCCTCAGGGCCTCCAGCTCCTTTTGCACCTGCTCTATCTCGGCCTGTTCTTTGGTGAGCCTTTTCTGCGCTATATCTTCCTTTTCCGCGGCAAGATCCAGTTTTTTCTTCTGGGCGAGGGCTTCCGCCTGGAGGACCTTTACCCTTTCCTCAAGCTCTTTTACCGTTTTCAGGCTTTTCGCGCCGTTTGTCACCGCGGCCTCTTCCTTGATCACTTTCAGCTCTTCCTGGGCGATCTTCGCTTCTTCTTCTTTAAGCTGTACTTCCTTAGCGAGCGCCTCTTTTTCGGCCTTTACTTCCTCTATCGCCTTCTGGGCCTCGACCACGTCTTTGGATTCCTCTTCGATCTTCGCTTTGGTCTCTTTTTTCTGCTCTTCAACCTTCTTGATGGCCTCTCTTTTAGCGGCGACATTCGGGTCTGTCGTGCTCTCCTGGGACGTGGCTGCCACGTCCGAAGCCGCGGGAGACTTGTCATTCTGGGCATACGTGGAATGGACTGACATGAACGTCAAGATAAGCACTGCTGTCACAAAGCCGGCTATTATCACTTTGTTTCTCATAAAACACTCCTTATGTTCATTATTACATTATTTGCATATTTTTTTATTGTAAACCCAATGAAATGCTGTGACAAGGATTATAGTTGGGTCTTAATAGCTGGCCCAAAGATCCTTGGGATTATCAACGATAAAAATATCTAAGCCATAAATATATAGTACAAAGTATCATCGATTGCAGCATAAATACTGCCCCGTATTTGAAGTACCTCATGAATGAGATCGGATATCCATTCTTCTCGCTGATACGAGTCATTACTATATTAGCTGAAGCGCCTATTATGGTTCCATTACCTCCAAGACACGCCCCGAGAGCAAGAGCCCACCATAATGGCTGTGCCACATTTGAATTGATCAGTGATGGATTAGCAATTCCGATACTGCCTGAAAAATAGTCAATGAAGTGTCCCACTATGGGTATCATCACGATAACAAACGGTATATTATCCAAAACCGAAGAAAATATCGCGGAGCTCCAAAGTATTATAATACACACCAGAAAAAGGTTCTTTCCGGCAATATGAAGCACCCCTTCCCCTATCCAGGATATCACACCATTCACATCCAGTGCCGCTATCATCATGAACATGCCGATAAAAAAGAAGATCACGCTCCATTCCACTTCCATAAGCGTCTCTTCACTTTCACACCTGCAGACAAGCAGCATCAGCATACCTCCGCCAAGAGCTATGATCCCGGGCTTAACCCCAAGCATATCGTGCATTAAAAAACCAGCGAACATCAAACCAAGGACCCAAAGAGCCTTGATCATCTTTTTTCTGTCCACTATCGCAAGTGACGGTATGGCATCAATCAGTCTTGTTTTGACTTTTTCCGTTACCTTGAACTGGTCTTTAAACCACCAGAATGCAATTAAAAT